>NZ_SSGF01000018.1 GCF_008015755.1 Methylophilus sp.
ACTCAGCGTGATGAATGGGATTCTTCTCATTTCAGTAGCCGAACCACAGTTTGGATGGTTTAAAAACCAGATTCTTTTTCTTCAATTCGCTTTTGGTGGCAGTTGCATGGTGTTCGGGGTCCCCATCTGCCGCACGCTTTGATTAAAAGAGTGCAACGCAGGATTGGCGGGGGATTTCGGCCATCGGCTGTCCAAATCCCGCAGCAGCTCACGGTCTTTGTGAGCTGCCAGGTTGAGTTTCGATGGCTGCCCGGCAAGCCGAGCAACGCAGGGAACAAGCGGAAGCTGGGGTGCACTTTCTTTTGGTTACTTGTTCTTTGTGCAAGCAAAGAAAAGTAACTCTCTGAAAAAGCGAAAAGAAACATCACCACCAACCAAAACCGCGTGGGCGACCATGCCAACCCTACAACAACCAATCTAAAGAATAACCTTTTATGGCAATCTCACAATGCATCGATGCCGACCAACGCAGGAATACGGTTCAAATTAATGAAAAAAATAGCTGCCCAAACCGATCCCCACAAAAAACAAACCCGGACATTGCTATCCGGGTTGATTGTGTGATCAACAAGAAAACCAAAACTTAAAGCGTCGGTGTTTTAATCCGCTCCGTTAAATGCGGGGCAATCACTTGCAGCATTTGCCCAAACACTTTGGGGTTGGCGGCGACAATATTACCGGTACGCAACCAGCTTTCGTTGCCTTCAAAGTCACCGACAATACCGCCAGCCTCTTGCACCAGCAAGGCACCCGCAGCGATATCCCATGGTGAGAGATTGATTTCGAAGAAGCCGTCGCTAAACCCTGCTGCGACATAGGCGAGGTCGAGCGCGGCAGAACCAGGACGACGCAAGCCTGAAGTTTTTTTCGCCATATCACGGAAAATGTTGATATAGGTTTCGAGGTAGCTGAAATCTTTGAACGGGAAGCCGGTAGAAAGCAAGGCGTCTTGTAACTTGGCGCGTTGGGTAACGCGAATACGGCGGTTATTTAAAAACGCGCCGCTGCCTCTGGTGGCGGTAAACAAGTCGTTACGCACGGGGTCGTAAATCACGGCTTGCGTTAATACGCCTTTTTCTTGCAAGGCGATTGAAATGCAGTAAGCCGGAAAGCCATGCAGGAAGTTGGTGGTGCCATCGAGCGGGTCAATAATCCAGATACTATCGGCTTCGCTGTTAGATTTGCCGCTTTCTTCGCCATAAAAACCGTGGTTAGGATAAGCATCTTTCAGCACATTGATAATGGCTTGCTCGGCGCCACGATCCACTTCACTGACAAAGTCGTTGGTATCTTTTTGTTCAATCTTTAAAGCGCCAATATCGAGTGCCGCGCGGTTGATGATTTTGCCCGCTTCACGCGCGGCTTTAATGGCAACATTTAAGGTAGGATGCATGCTGTGTAATCGAGGCTCAACTGATAAAATAGCATTTTAACGTTTTATCAAGCGTTCACAAAATGAATTACTTGTTTTGTGATGTGCTGCAGACCTCTCATGACCTCACTTTTCGATAATATCCGCGTTGTCCTCTGCCAAACCAGCCATCCTGGCAATATTGGATCGACCGCACGCGCCATGAAAACCATGGGCTTAAACCGCCTGTATCTGGTGCGACCCAAACACTTTCCAGACGCCGAGGCAACCTCGCTGGCGGTGAATGCCGCGGGCGTGCTGGAAACCGCGGTGGTGACAGACACGCTGGAAGAAGCGCTGGCAGACTGTCAGTTTGTGATTGGCGTCACCGGCAAAGAGCGCTCGCTATCGCAACAAGTCATGACAGTGCGCGAAGCGGCGCAAGAGGTGAAATCGGTCGCCAGCCACAGTGAGGTGGCGCTGGTATTTGGCACCGAGATGAGCGGTCTCAGCAATGCCGAGGCTGACCGCTGCCATGTGTTGGCAACGATTCCGGCTAATCCGGAATATACGTCGCTTAATTTGGCGCAAGCGGTGCAAATCATGAGCTATGAAACACGCATGGCGATCACCACCGGCGAACTGCATTACCAGGAAAAACCCTCAGAACTGGCCACTCAAGAAGACCTGGAGCGTTTTTATGAACACATGCGCGAGGTGCTGGAGCACATTGGTTATATCAATCCACGCGCACCGAAAAAACTGTTCGAGCGTTTGCGCCGCTTGTATGGCCGCACCCGCTTAGAGAAAGAAGAAGTCAATTTGCTGCGTGGGATTTTGACGCTGACCGTTAACCCAAAAAAACATAGCAAATATTAAGCACGCGCATGCCGGCTTTTAGACGCGCGCCAGACTTAATGGCATAATGCGCCCATGTTTAAGCACCTCATAGAAGATATTTCGATTGTGTTTGACCGCGACCCGGCGGCACGAACCCATTTCGAGATTTTGACCACTTACCCTGGAGTGCATGCCCTGATTGTGCACCGCTTTAGCCATTGGTTATGGAGTCATCGCCTGTATTGGCTGGGCCGCGCCCTCTCCCACTTTGGGCGCTGGATCACCGGCATCGAAATTCACCCTGGCGCAACCATTGGCCGCCGCGTATTTATTGATCATGGCATGGGTGTTGTCGTCGGTGAAACTGCGATTATTGGCGACGATTGCACGCTGTATCATGGGGTGACTTTGGGTGGCACCAGCTGGAACAAAGGAAAACGCCATCCGACACTGGAGTCTGGCGTCGTGATTGGCGCAGGGGCTAAAGTGCTAGGCCCGATCACCATCGGTAAAAACGCCAAAATAGGCTCCAACGCCGTGGTGGTCAAAGACGTGCCTGAAGGCGCCACTGCTGTCGGCATTCCGGCCCGCATTCTGGAGGAAGAAAAAGCCAAGCAACGGCAAGATGCCGCACAAAAAATGGGCTTTAACGCGTATGCCGTCGGCAATGATGAGAACGACCCCATGATCAAGGCGATTAATAGTCTGTTGGACCATGCCCATAAACAAGAGATCGAGATTGCAGAACTCAAACTGCAATTAGCCAAACTGAGCGACACTGAAACCGACAGCAATGTTGGCGAAGCTTTTGCCAAAAAACCCGAATAATCATCTATTCTGCAGGTGCACTTCAAGCCGCAACACTTCTTTTTACGTAGACAGAACTTTTCAAGCACAATAATTGACTAAAACAGTAGGTTATTATATGATTCACCTCTGTTTTAAAAGGTCAGTTCAAGATGCGATTAACTACTAAAGGACGTTTTGCAGTCACCGCAATGCTAGACATTGCGCTGTACGAAGCGGACAAGCCCGTGACATTGGCGGGCATTAGCGAACGCCAAAGTATTTCGTTGTCCTATCTTGAACAATTATTCAGTCGCTTGCGCAAGCAAGGCTTGGTTTCCAGCGTACGCGGACCAGGCGGTGGCTACCGTATTGCCAAAGCGCACAATGAAATCTCAGTCTCCGACATCATTACCGCGGTGGATGAGCAAATTGATGCCACCCAATGCGGTGGCAACGAGAACTGCCATGATGAAGGCCGCTGCATGACCCATGAATTGTGGGCCTCATTAAATAATAAAATTCTTGATTACTTATCCGGTGTCAGCTTGGCAGACATGGTGGATATGCAGCGTAAAAAAGGCGCAGGCACCGTTGTGTTCTCGCCAAGGAAATGTGGTTCTGAAGCAACCATTGCCGCTTAACATTTGGCCATGACAGAAAAAACAGTTTTTTTTGATCATAACAGCACCACCGCGCTAAAACCGCAGGTATTGGAAGCGATGTTGCCTTGGCTGACCCAGGCAACAGGCAACCCGACCAGTCGCCATGTTTATGGACGGAATGCGCGTGATGCGATGGAACTAGCCAGAAAGCAGATTGCAGAATGTGTGGGCGTGCAGGCGTCACAAGTGGTGTTTACGTCTGGCGGCACCGAAGCCAATAACTTCGCGGTCAAAGGCATCACCAACAACCTGAGCCCAACACAGTTGCTGATCAGCAGCATTGAGCATCCATGCGTGACACGCCCGGCACAAGTTTTGGCCTGGCAAGATTGGAAAGTAGCGCAAATTGGCGTCAACAGCCAGGGCGTGATTGACCTGGCGCAAGCAGCACAAGCGCTGAGCACGCGCACCGGCCTCGTCTCTGCCATGCTGGCAAACAACGAAACTGGTGCCATACAGCCGGTGGCTGAGCTAGCCAAACTGACCAAAGCACATGGTGCGCTACTGCATACGGATGCAGTACAGGCATTTGGTAAAATCGACGTCGATATGAGCGCGCTAGGTGTGCAGGCGATGACGATTTCCAGCCATAAAATTGGCGGCCCGATTGGCGTCGGCGCATTGATTGTAGACAAGCGTGTGGATATTGCGCCCTTGTTACATGGTGGCGGTCAAGAGCGCGGGTTGCGCAGTGGCACGGAAAATGTGGCAGGCATTATTGGTTTTGCCAAAGCTTGCCAACTCGCCATGCAATCAATGGCTAGCCGTCATACCACCGTTAAACAGTTGCGTGACCAATTAGAAAGCGGTTTAAACACGTTGGGCGCCGTGATTTTTGCACAGCAGACGGAACGTTTGCCCAATACCAGTTTTTTTGCCATGCCTCACATTGAGGGCGAAACGTTAGTCACCGCGCTGGACAAAGCAGGGTTTGCAGTGGCCAGCGGTTCTGCCTGTTCCAGTGATAGCACAGAGCCTAGCCATGTATTGCTAGCCATGGGGATCACGCCAGATTTAGCGCGTGGCGCTGTGCGTGTGAGCTTGAGCGATAGTAATAGCAGTGAACAAATCACCCAGTTTTTAGCAGCGTTGCAGCAGCAAGTGCAGCGTCTGAAAGGATTTAGTGCCGTTGCGGCATAAGACTTTAATTGAAAGAGCATGAGACATGTCTGAAAGAAAGCCGATTTATCTGGATTACTCTGCGACCACACCGGTAGACCCACGCGTGGCGCAAAAAATGATTCCTTACCTGACCGAAGACTTTGGTAACCCGGCTTCGCGTAGCCACCCTTATGGCTGGACAGCAGAGCACGCGGTAGAAAATGCGCGTGAAGAAGTCGCCAAACTGGTGAACGCCGACCCGCGCGAAATCGTCTGGACCTCAGGCGCCACGGAGTCTAATAACCTCGCCATTAAAGGTGCCGCGCACTTTTACGCTGGCAGCAAAGGCAAACACATCATTACCGCGGCGACCGAGCATAAAGCGGTGCTGGACACTGTGCGCGAGTTGGAGCGTGAGGGCTACGAAGCCACTTATCTGCAACCAGAAGCTGATGGCCTGATAGATCTGGAAAAATTCAAAGCCGCGATTCGCCCGGATACCGTGCTGGCCTCCATTATGATGGTCAATAACGAAATCGGCGTAATTCAGGATATTGAAGCGCTGGGCAACGTTTGCCGCGCAAACAATATTATTTTCCACGTCGATGCTGCACAAGCCACGGGTAAGGTCGTGATTGATCTGGAGCAACTGCCAGTCGACTTGATGAGTTTCTCCGCGCACAAAACCTATGGTCCTAAAGGCATCGGTGCTTTGTATGTGCGTCGTAAACCACGTATTCGTATTGAAGCGCAAATGCACGGCGGCGGTCATGAGCGCGGCATGCGTTCCGGCACGCTGGCCACCCACCAGATTGCAGGCATGGGCGAAGCTTTCCGCATCGCACGCGAAGAAATGGCCAGCGAAAACGAGCGTATCCGCATGCTGCGTGACCGTTTGTTGAACGGCCTGCTGCAGATTGAAGAAACCTATGTGAATGGCGACCTTGATCAGCGCGTGCCGCACAACCTCAACGTCAGTTTTAACTATGTTGAAGGCGAGTCACTGATCATGGCGATTAAAGATATTGCGGTCTCTTCTGGTTCTGCCTGTACCTCTGCCAGCCTGGAACCAAGCTATGTCTTGCGCGCACTGGGCCGCTCAGACGAATTGGCACATAGCTCAATCCGCTTCAGCATTGGCCGCTTCACCACTGAGGCCGATGTCGATTACACGATTGACCTGTTAAAGAGCAAAATTGGAAAATTGCGTGAACTGTCCCCATTATGGGAGATGTTCAAGGATGGGATTGATCTGTCCAAAGTCGAATGGGCGGAGCATTAAAGTGATCTTTCATCGCCTGGCGGCGTTGTCCGAGTGCTTGTTTAGATGAACTAAACGGCGCAATCCTTCGCCTTGCCAGACAATGAAATCTGCAATTTTTACGAATTAAGTAATATTTTTTTAGAATTAAAAAGCGGCACAATCCTGTTGGTCGCGATTTAATTGATAGGAGCAACAACATGGCTTACTCAGATAAAGTATTAGATCACTACGAAAATCCACGTAACGTGGGTTCTCTGGACAAAAGCGACCCGAATGTAGGTACCGGCATGGTCGGCGCGCCTGCTTGCGGTGACGTGATGAAACTGCAAATCAAGGTGAATGATGCTGGCGTGATTGAAGATGCCAAATTCAAAACCTATGGCTGCGGCTCTGCGATTGCATCGAGCTCACTGGTGACTGAATGGTTAAAAGGTAAAACACTGGACCAGGCGCAAGAAATCAAGAACTCGGCCATTGCTGAAGAGTTGGCGTTGCCACCGGTCAAAATTCACTGCTCAGTATTGGCAGAAGATGCGATTAAATCTGCGATTGCTGACTTGAAATCTAAACAAGGTCACTAAGATGGCGATTACCCTGACTGAAACAGCCGCCAGCCGTGTAGAGAAATTTCTGGCCAACCGTGGCAAAGGCCTCGGTTTACGCCTGGGCGTGAAAACGACCGGCTGTTCAGGCATGGCCTACACGCTGGAATTTGTAGACGAATTGCATGCGGAAGATGTCGCGTTTGAAAGCCATGGCATCAAGGTCATTGTTGACCCGAAAAGCCTGGTCTATATCGATGGCACCGAACTGGACTTTACCAAAGAAGGCTTGAACGAGGGCTTTAAGTTCAACAACCCGAATGTGAAGGACGAGTGCGGCTGCGGCGAGTCGTTTACCGTTTAATGGTTGGCGCCCCTGTACGCTAAATATTGGCGTGCAGTAGCCGCCCTGACACTATGCAAAACTATTTCGCTCTCTTTCAGCTGCCGCAACAGTTCGCGCTAGACATGACCCTGCTGGATACCCAGTACCGTAAGTTACAAGCCGAAGTACACCCGGACAAATTTGTGAATGCGTCGCCAGCCGAGCGTCTGCAATCCATGCAAATGGCCACACAAGTGAACGAGGCTTACCAAGTACTCAAGCAACCAACATCACGCGCACGCTACCTGTTGCAACTGCAAGGCATTCACACCGATGAAGAAAATAACACGGCCATGCCCGGTGATTTTTTAATGGCGCAAATGGAATGGCGTGAAGCCATGGATGACGCCAGAGTTACCAAGGATATTCCTGCGCTGGATGCCTTGCTCACAGAGATGCGAGCTCAAGCCAAAGTATTACAGCAGCAAGTCGCCAATGAGATTGTGGCCGCCCCGACGCAAGCAGCCCTCACGGTCCGCAAATTGCGGTTTATTGATAAAGTGAGTGAAGATGTGAATCAACTGATCGCTCAGTTGGAAGAGTAGAGTTTCATGGCGCTATTACAAATCTCAGAACCCGGACAATCGCCTGCCCCGCATCAGCACAAGCTGGCAGTGGGCATAGACTTAGGCACCACCAACTCGCTGGTGGCCACAGTACGCAGCGGCATGAGTACCGTATTGCATGACGAGCATGGTCACGCTCTGCTGCCTTCTGTCGTGCGTTACCTGCAAGACGCCGTCATTGTCGGTCACGAAGCACAAGCGGCACAAAGCCTGGATCCGGTAAACACCATCGTCTCGGTCAAACGCTTTATGGGCCGGGCCTTGCACGACATTACCGATAGAGCGCATATCCCCTATCATTTTGTTGAAAATGAGAGCTCGCAAGGCATCCTCGAAATCAAAACACGGGCTGGGTTAAAAAGCCCGGTCGAGATTTCTGCCGAGATTTTAAAAACCCTGAAAACACGTGCTGAAAAAGCCTTGGGGGGCGAACTCACCGGCGCCGTGATCACCGTGCCCGCCTACTTTGACGACGCACAACGCCAGGCCACCAAAGACGCAGCACGTCTGGCTGGTTTGCATGTGTTGCGCCTGCTTAACGAACCCACAGCGGCCGCCGTCGCCTATGGCCTCGATAATGCGGCCGAAGGCGTGTATGTGATCTATGACCTAGGCGGCGGCACCTTTGATATTTCTATTTTGCGTCTGAGCAAAGGTGTATTTGAAGTGTTGGCCACCAATGGCGACTCTGCCTTGGGTGGCGATGACTTTGACCATCGCATTTTTTGCTGGGTGCTCGATCAGGTGCGCAGTAAAACCACAGAGTTCAAGCCACTCAGCGAAGAAGATACGCGCTTGCTGCTGACCAAAGCACGCCAAGCTAAAGAATGGCTGACCGACAATCATGAAGCCAATATCGTCTGCAAATTAAGCAATGGCGCCCTGGTCGATGAAACCCTGTCGGTGGCACAGTTTGTCAGCTTGACTGAGCACCTGGTGATTAAAACCTTGAGCCCAACACGTAAAGCCATGCGCGATGCCGGCTTAAGCATAGACGAGATTAAAGGCGTGGTACTGGTTGGTGGCGCCACGCGCATGCCGCATATCCGCCACGCCGTGCAGGCATTCTTCGAGCAAGAGCCGCTGACTAACCTAGACCCTGACAAAGTGGTTGCCCTTGGTGCCGCTATCCAGGCCAACGTGCTGGCAGGCAACCGCAGCGACGATGAATTACTGTTACTCGACATCACCCCGCTCTCGCTCGGCCTGGAAACCATGGGCGGATTGGTAGAAAAAGTCATTCCGCGCAATTCGACTTTACCGATTGCACGCGCGCAGGACTTTACCACCTACAAAGACGGCCAAACTGCCATGGCGATTCATGTTGTGCAAGGTGAGCGCGAGCTGGTCAGCGACTGTCGCTCATTGGCGCGGTTTGAACTGCGTGGCATTCCGCCGATGGCAGCGGGTGCCGCCCGTATTCGTGTGACGTTTCAAGTCGATGCTGATGGCCTGTTATCGGTCAGTGCACGTGAGCAGACCAATGGCGTAGAAGCCAACATCACGGTGAAACCGTCTTATGGCTTAAACGAAGACCAGATCACCAACATGCTCAAAGACTCGTTTGGCGCGGCCGAAAGCGATAAAGCGGCGCGCATGCTGCGCGAAGCGGTGGTCGATGCACAACGCCTGATGGAAGCCATTCAAGCCGCATTGGCTGAAGATGGCGACACCTTACTGAATGCGGACGAGCGCCAACAGATCGAAAGCCATATCGATGCCCTCCTGGCTTTATGCCAAGGCACAGATAGCCATGCGGTCAAACAGGCAAGCGATGCACTCAACCATGCCACAGAAGACTTTGCCGCCAAGCGCATGGATGCCTCGGTACAAAAAGCCCTTGCCGGCAAAAACCTGGATTCACTGGAACTATAAACATGCCAAAAATTACTGTACTGCCACACACTGAACTCTGCCCGCAAGGCGCAGTCATTGAGGCTGAAGCAGGCACTACAATCTGTGATGCCTTGCTCAAGCACGATATTGATATTGATAATGCCTGTGGCGGTGTTTGCGCCTGCACCACTTGCCATGTGGTTGTGCGTGAAGGCTTTAAAACTCTGAATGAGATTGACGAGGATGAAGACGATATGCTGGATCGCGCCTGGGGCTTAACGCCGCAGTCTCGCTTGTCTTGCCAGGCGATCTTGCAAGCGACTGACGTCACAGTGGAGATTCCCAAATACAGCATTAATCTGGCCAAAGAAGGCCATCATTAAGCCAATCAGCCCAATAAAAAAGCCGATGCATGCATCGGCTTTTTTATTGGCGCAACACTTAGCCGATAAACGTGTTTTCCATGAAATTCACTTTACCGGTTGAAATATCGTAGATGGCGCCCACGATACCAATCTGCTTGGTGTGTAACATATCATCAATAATGTCGCTGCAACGAATAATGGTTTCAATCTGATACTTCACATTTAAGGCGCAAATTTTCTCCACAAAATCACTGTTTTTAGAGTTACGCTGCGCTGGGTCATTGATGGTTTTTTCATGCCGGATAGACGGTTTGATTAAGTTGATAATCTCGCCAATATGGCCATCTTTAAAGTCGTCACAAGCCGCTTTAACCGCGCCGCAAGAACTATGCCCCATTACCACAATCAGTTTGCTGCCTAAATACTTGCTGCCAAACTCCAGGCTACCAATCGCTTTGTCAGAGGCAATATTGCCAGCCAAGCGCACACTGAAGACATCGCCTAAGGCCTGATCAAACAACAATTCAACCGGCGCGCGCGAGTCACTACAACTTAAAAATGACGAGAATGGATGCTGCTTATCTTTGGTAATTTGAATCAGGCTCTTGAAGTCTTTATCCTGTTCGAGATCGCTCATGAAACGGTGATTGCCTTCAATCAAAATATCCAGAGCTTCACGCGCCGTCATTTTGTCGCGGTCCAATAATGGGTGCTTGTACATAGTATGTATCCTCTACTCGATGATTGTTATGTCTGGCTTGTAGCCAGACTTTTTACTTAATGCCCAAGCATATGCTTGGGTGGGTTGAAATCAATGGTTTCTACATCAATATTTTTCAATTTGGCGTGTTGCTGATAACCGTGAATAAATTCGACGACATCATAAGCGATTGATTTACTATGGGTGCAGTCAATCACCACTTTACTATTGGGGGGAATCGCTTCCAATACTTCCAGGATGCTGGCCTTGTTAAAAAAGGAGACTTCTTCCGCCAGCACCAGTTCATACACCTCTTTGCCTTCTTTGGTAGAACGTGTTTGCTTGATGTAGTGCGAATTGCGGTAGCTGTGATGCAAGGTGAAAAAGATCGCCACCACCAGCCCCAGGCCGATGCCCGTTAACAAATCAGTCAATACGATCGCAATAATCGTCACCATAAACGGCACAAACTGCTCCCAGCCTAACTGATACATCTGTTTGAACAGTTTAGGTTTTGCCAGCTTGTAACCCACCATAATCAGGATAGTCGCCAGGCTGGCCAAAGGAATCAGATTGAGGAAGCTGGCGATGGTAATGGCACTGAGCAGCAACCAGAAGCCATGCAAAATGGCTGACAATTTGGTTTGTGCACCAAAAGTGACGTTAGCACTACTGCGCACAATCACCTGTGTAATCGGCAGCCCCCCAATCAGGCCAGAGACAATATTACCCAAGCCTTGTGCCTTGAGTTCTTTATTGGTTGGCGTCACGCGCTTGTGTGTATCAAGCTTGTCTGTCGCCTCCACGCAGAGTAGGGTTTCCAGGCTGGCGACTATCGCCATCACCAAGGCGGTTTTAATCACGATGGGCTGCGTCACTTGGCTAAAATCAGGATGGGTAAAGAAGCTGGCAAATTCTCCCAGGCTACTCGCTACTGGCAAACGCACAATTTGATCCGCGCTTAATGAAAAATTTAACCAGCCGCGCATAAAGGCCACATTAAACAAAATACCGACCAACACCACCACAATCGGCCCTTGCAGTAACTGGAAAATCCGGTGTTTCTTGGTCAGCACGGTATCCCACAAAATCAGAAGCGCAAAAGACACCGCAGCAATCAAGACTGCGCCGGGCGTTAACAAGTCCCAGGCCTGCAGAATATCGCTAAAAGTATCGTGCCCGGCAAACGCATCAAACGACTCATCGCCCTCGTAGTCGGCATCATAACCAAAGGCATGGGGAATCTGTTTGAGGATAATCAGCAACCCTATCCCTGTCAGCATGCCGGTAATGACTGAAGAAGGCACAAAATAAGCAATAAAGCCTGCTTTGAACTGTCCCAGCAAAAACTGGAATACACCCGCCAGCACTACCGCCGCTAAAAAGACTTCATAAGAACCTAAGTTGGCAATCGCGGCCATCACAATCACAGCCAAACCAGCAGCCGGGCCACTTACGCCGAGTTGAGAACCACTCGCCAGGCCAACGACAATCCCGCCAACAATGCCGGCAATCACGCCAGAAAATAGCGGCGCACCAGACGCCAGCGCGATGCCCAAACAAAGGGGTAATGCGACAAAGAACACGACAATAGAGGCTGGCAAGTCTCGGTTGACGTGTTTAAACAGGTCTGTTGTAGCAGACCCCTGCACAGAGGTTGACATGGTGTATATCCTTCACAAACATAATTTTTATATTGTTAATTTTTTATTGATTTACAACACACAAAACCCCGCAACAATGCGGGGTTTTGGTTCAAAGCAAAGTCAGCCAAGACTAGTCAGCAACACTTCCGGTGTAAGGACGCTTGCCAATAAAATTCAAGCGCATTTGCTGATGTTTATCGAAGCCTTTTTCAGGCTTGTCAGTCACAATCCCCGCACCCACCCATTTTTCATCAGGGTTTTGCTTAGCGACTGGCGCTTTGGCATAAGGACGCTTACCTAAAAAATTGTGTTCATGCATCTGCTTCACTGTCGCAGCTTCTTGATCAATAGACTCGTCGGCCTGCGCTTGAGCCATTAAACCAAATGCGATCAATACTGCCAATAATAATTTGCTCATTTTTCGCTCCTACATAATTTGTTTGTGTATACACCTGTCAATGGTGTGAAGTGATTATGTCGCAACAAGCTTACGCAACACTGACTAGAACGCGCGCTTGCCCAGTGAATGCAGCTTCAAAGTTTGCTGTGGAGTTGTTTGGTCCACTCGCAGTGTCGCACCCACCCAAGCTTGCTCAGAATCCGCTTTAGCAACCACTGGCTGCTGGTATGCACGCTGACCCAAAAATTGCACATGATGTGTATTCTTAACCGTTTCGCCTGTCACTGTTTCAGTGGCTTGCGCTGGCAAACTCAGGCTCAAACCCAAAATTATGGCAGTAGTGATAGTGATATTACGCATGGTATTTCTCCTTTAAATCGTCATTCAGACGGGTTGTTTGGTGGTGTGAATCTGATTGCATTCACGATGGATTGCATTTTGCCCGTGTATTGTCATCAATAAATCTACCGATATAGGTAGTTCGGTATATACTTAACGGCATATGCCGAACGACAGCCCCACCCCCACAGAAAGCGCCTTTGCCTTACGCAGCGCGCTTAAACAAACCCAAGTGCAAATCGCACATGACAGGCTATTTGAGCGTTTTGGACAGAAATTGTTCAGCCACGGCTGGTCAGAAGACCTCATGCAATGGCTGCTGGATGAAGTGTGCATGCAATTTGGTGCGCCTCACGGATTGATTAGCCAACAACATGCCGGGGCACTAAAAATACTAGCCCAGCGCGGCAAAACCTTTCCGATTGGTGCGCGCGTGCCTATGCTGGGTGCACTGGCACAATGGCTCAAAGAGCCCATACATTTTGAGGTGCATACGCAATTTGTGCCTAGCCTGTGGACGTTACCAGCCAATACAGATCACACCACATGGCATTGTTATCACCTGCCGATTGCCTGCCAGCAGCGTGCTGTTGGTTTATTGGGGTTAATCACTGGCAACCCCTTAAGCGCCGCCAGTTTACAAGTACTACACAGTGTGTGCGGCGTGCTGGGGTTTGCCTTGCAAGGCCAGGCGCAAGCCAATAGCGTGATTGACGACAGCTATCTGCAAAAACTCACACCACGTGAGCGTGAAGTATTTGCCCTGCTGCCTTCCGGGCCCAGTAACGCTGCACTGGCGCAAAAGCTGGGCATTTCACCCGGCACGGTTAAAATCCATATTGAACGCATTTTAAGCAAACTGGACTTAAACGACCGCACCCAAGCGGCGGTCAAGGCCGTTGAGGCCGGTTTTAAGAGTGACGGACTATGAGCCTAAGCATGCTTAAACCCATGGTACAGCTCACCAGCCGCCTGAATCATTTGTGGCAGGATTTATCACTGACTACCAAAGGCATCGTCCTCAATGCCTTGCCACTCACCGTATTGCTCGCGTCATTGGCACTGATTTTTGAGAGTGAGCAACAAGCGGCCTTGCTCGAAAGACGCGTGCAAAACGCGCTGCAAATCCAGCAGGATATTCAAACCCTGCAAACCCTGCTGCTAGAAGCCTCTACAGGTGTGCGCGACTTTTTACTCACAGGCAACCGCCAGTTTCTGGCCGGTTATGAAAGCGCCAAGCAAAGCATGCCGCAACTGTTGCGCTCGCTGGAGCACAACCTCGATGACCGCTCACAGCAACACTTATTACAAGTCATTCATCCACTGGTGAACAAAAACCTCGATGACCTGGCGATACTCGCGAGCCATAGTGAAGACGAAGCAGATGAGGCGCTGATTGGTAAATTCAGCTCGCAGGGCGATGCCTTAAACCGTTTGCGAGCGCATCTTAACCAGATGAGCCAGC
This sequence comes from Methylophilus sp., assembly GCF_008015755.1. GTDB lineage: Bacteria > Pseudomonadota > Gammaproteobacteria > Burkholderiales > Methylophilaceae > Methylophilus. The sequence goes on from NZ_SSGF01000018.1 coordinate 14,252, forward strand.
GCGAATCCGCCATTGTGGACCAGGATAAAAAAGAAGTGATTTACGAGCGCAAACGCAATTTGCGTATCACCCTGATGGCGGTGATTGCAGGCGTCGTCGGTTCCTTAATCGGTGTCTGGCTGTTTACCCAAACCATTGTCGCCCGCGTTAAAACCATCCGGGATAGCGCTATACATCTGGTGAAAGGGGAGCCGCTGGCGCTACCCAGCATTAGCCGCGATGAACTGGGCGAACTCACCAGCGAACTGGAGCATGCCTCGCAATTGCTGACCCAAAGCGCACAAGAAGCCCATTTGGCCAGGGTAGATGCCGAAGAAGCCAGTGCGGCCAAAAGTAACTTTCTATCACGCACCAGCCACGAGTTGCGAACCCCGCTCAATGCGATTTTAGGCTTTGCGCAGATCCTCGAAAATGACTTGCCAGAGGGTCGGCAAAAAGACAGTGCCACGCTGATTCATAACGCGGGCCAACACTTACTCAAGCTAATTAATGAAGTGCTAGATATTTCACGCATTGAAAGCGGCGATATCAGCATGTCTATGGAGGTGATTGCCCTAAACCACTTGCTCGAAGAGGCTTATCACTACTTGAAGCCGCTGGAAAAAGTGCGCGACATCAGCATAGAAACGCATTTTGAACCTGATCTGAAGGTGCGTGCAGACCGTCAGCGCCTGCTACAAGTAATTTTAAACCTCTTGGCCAATGCACTGAAATACGGCCCGGAAAATACCACGGTCACCGTGAGCGCTTATCGCCAGCATGGGCAAATCCGCGTCGATGTACGTGACCAAGGGCAAGGGATTCCAGCCGCATTACGCTCACGTTTATTCACCCCATTTGACCGCCTGGGGGCAGAGCGCACGGTGACAGAAGGCACTGGTTTAGGCCTGGTGCTCAGCAAACAACTGATGGACGCCATGGGTGGCCAGATTGGCGTGGCTGAAGATCAAAGCCTGTTCTGGATCAGCCTGCCGGAAACCGAACAGCCAACTCAGCAGGTGCCGCCGCCAGTCGACACCCATCCTGCGCCTAATGCACTCCCCGCCGCGACCGCGCACCGCTCAGCCAAACGGCATATTTTGTATGTGGAAGACAACCACAGCAATCAGGCATTGATAGAAGCGATTATGAGCAAGCACCGTCATCTCAAGTTGCATCTGGCCGCCAGCCTGCAAGAGAGCATGGTTTGGCTACGTGATATGCAACCAGACTTGCTGCTACTGGACCTCAACCTGCCCGATGGCTCTGGGGAGTCACTGATTCAGCATATCCAGTCCAGCCGCCAGGATTTACAGGCAGTTCCTATTGTGATCTTAAGTGCAGACGCCCTGCCGGACACCATGCAGCGCCTCAATGCGCTCGGCATCACGCATTACTTTACCAAGCCGCTTAATGTGGCGGCTTTTAACCAGTTATTATTAAAACTCCTGCCCGAGACGCCATGAATATTGAACAATTACGTGCCTCTAAAATCCTCATTATTGACGATGCCGAAGCCAATTTACGCCTGCTTGAAGAGCTATTGACCAAAGAGGGATTTGAGCAGGTGATTAGCACGACAGACTCGACCAAGACCATGGACCTGGTGAATGCTTTTCAGCCTGACCTGATTTTGCTCGATTTAATGATGCCAGTGCTGGATGGTTTTGCCGTGCTTGATCAACTCTCGCACCATGTCGGGCCGCATGACTTTTTGCCGGTGCTGGTGCTCACCGCTGACGCCACCATTGCCACGCGGCGCAAAGCGCTGGCGTTGGGTGCCAAAGACTTCTTAACCAAACCGTTTGACCACATGGAAGCCATGCTCAGGGTATGGAACCTGCTCGAAACGCGCTGGTTGTTTAATCAACTCAAAACGCATCAGCCCAACCTGCACTTGCCCAGCATGCATGAAAGTTAAAGTCATGATCAGGTAAAATTAAGCATGAATTAAGCCGCGCCGGGTATCGTGAATACTCAACACCAAAGGAGAACACGATGCTTAAAGCCTCAAACCAACCCGTTAAGCTGCTGATGATTGCCATGTTTTTAGGCGCAATGGCCAGTCAAACGGCACTGGCAGACGATGACGATGATGACGTACAAAAGATGTCTGAAAAAGCCAAAGCGTTTGGCCTGATTTCGCATGCAGAAGCACAGGCCAAAGCGCTGTCAGCCAAACCCGGCGTAGTGAAAGAAGTTGAACTGGAACGCAGAAAGTTCAAATCTGGCTGGGACTACGAGGTTGAAATTGTCGATAGCAATGGCGCCGAATGGGAAGTATATATTGATGCGAAAACCGGCAAGGTAAATAGCATCAACCGCGACTGGTTTTAAACACCTGACTCTGGTGCTGGCTCAAGCTGGCACCAGAGTGATTTGCACCTGCAAACCACCCAAACGCGCAGAAGGCGTGAGCGTAATCTGACCGTGGTAATGCTGCACAATATCCTGCACAATCGCCAGGCCCAGGCCACTGCCGGGTTTGGATTCATCCATACGCATGCCGCGCTGCAGCAGCGTTTCTAATGCTGGCACGTCACTGCCAGGGCCGTCATCTTCAATCACCAGCTGAATGGTGTCTTGCACAGAGAGATGCAGTTGCACCTGGCCGTGGCACCATTTAAAAGCGTTATCCAGCACATTGCCCAATAACTCCAGCAGGTCTTCACGGTCTATCATGACGCGTGGCTGTCCATCGTGCTGCCAGGCAAAGGCGACTGTTTTTTCACTGTAAATCTTTTGCAACACAGCCACCAGTTTGGGGAGCTCCAACGCCAGGTCGGTCTGCTGGCTGGTATACACATCACCCATCAGCCGCGCCCGTTTTAATTCACGCTCTACGTCCTGATAAATCTCCTGGCTACAGCTTTGCACCATGCGCCTTAATTCGCTATCGTCTGTGGTTGACTCGCTGCCAGACAATAACTGCAACTGCGCCAAGCGGGTTTTGAGCCCATGTGCCAGATTGCCGATGGCCAGCCGTGAGCGACGGGTTTTCTGGCTGGCACTTTTCAGGATACGGTTAAATTCATTTATGAGCGGCATCACCTCTGCCGGGCCGTTGGCATTGATCTGCTGTAACTCGCCACTGCCGACTTTTGCCAGGTTTTCCTTGATCTGCTGCAAAGGCAATAATGTATTCACCACAATCCAGCGCTGTAAGGCCAGCAACGCCAACAGCCCGAGCAAGGAAAACACGCCATACAACCAGTGAAACAGGCGCAGGCTTTGCTGTAACTCAACCAGGCTTTCTGCAATGTAAATGGTAATGGTGCGCTGCTGTTTACGGTAAGCATGCCCCAATTGCAGCAAAGGTTGCGATTCGGGGCCGGTGATATGGCTGACCCGCTCCTCACCGACCTTGAGCGCACTGACTGGGATGTCGACATCCCACCATGAGCGCGACTGTATTTTTTGCGCACCGCCCTTGCCTGCATTGTCGAGCAGCACAATAAAATAACTGCCTGAAAATGGCCGCTGGTAATTCGTCGTGATCAGTCGCGGCTCCAGCGTTAATTCCCCGCGCGCATTCACCGACACGCCCGCCAGCAGGCCCTCGGCCTCTTGTTGCATGCGCGCCGTCATTTGCGACTGGATTAAATGGTCGATCGTAAACGTGACTACAGCCCATTGCAGGGTCAGCAAACCCACCAGGCTCAGTGTCAGGCCCAGTGATAACTGTCTGCGTAGCGATTTCATTGATTCTCAGCCACGAACAAATAGCCCTGGCCACGCTTGGTCTGGATACGGTTGGCACCCACTTTTTGCCGCAGGCGATTGATATACACTTCAATCACATTGCTGTCTTTGTCTGCATCGTAGGCATAGACATGGTCTGTGAGCTCGGTTTTAGAAAAAATTCGTCCCGGGTGTAACATCAGATAGCGCAACAACCTGAACTCGGTGCCGGTCAACACATAGGCAGTGTCGCCCTGCCAGACGGTTTGCGTTTGCTCGTCCAGGCGTAAATCTGCCACCACCAGCGCATGATTCACCACCGCCACGCTACGTTTGTGCACGGCACTGATGCGTGCTAACAACTCCGGCAGATGAAAAGGCTTGGTCACATAATCATCCGCGCCTTGGTTAAATGCCTCCACCTTTTCTTGCCAGCTACTGCGCGCGGTTAACACAATTACCGGCATGCTAATTGGCTGTATACGCCACTCAGCCAGCACCTCCAGACCAGGCTTGCCCGGCAACCCTAAATCTAAAATCGCCAGGTCATAAGGCTCCAGTGTGCCCTGGATACTGGCCTCAACGCCCTCTTGCAGCCAGTCACAGGCATACCCTGCCGCTTTAAGTGCTTGCTGCGTCTGCGCACCCAGCACCACGTCATCTTCTACCAGCAGCAAGCGCATTTTAATATCCTATCGCCCAGCATCATTAGTCGTCTTGCTCCATTTTGAGCAACTGCCCGCTCTTGGCATCCAGCTTCAACTCCCACACCTGGCTGGCGGCATCCAGAATATCCACTTCATAAACATAACGCCCATGCTTCTTCTCGAGCTCAACCTCGAGGATTTCGCCGGGTTTATAACTTTTGGCTTTTTGAGAGATTTTTTCCAGACTCAAAATATCGCCTTTGGCCGATAAGCGGCTGGCGCTGCTAGCGCTCTCACCTGAGTCTGCGCGTGGCAGGTAAACCAGCACCAGCAATACCGCAAGCAGCGCTAACAGCACTACCCACATGCGACGTTGCGTCCAAAACATCACGTCAACTCTCCCGAAAACCACTCAAATAGCACAAAGTTTAACAGTATTCATCTTAAACCAAGCTGAATTACAGTCAGCCAAAGGCTAAGATTAATTGCTCAGGGATACTTTAAAAAACGCACAACCGCTACAATATAAGATTGAGCTTTTATAACCAGCGTTTGCCGACATGCTTTTCTTATCCCATACCTCTACTGCCAGACTACCGACTCAGTTTGGTGCGTTTGATGTCCACGTATTTACTGACAGCCGCAATGGCCTGGAGCATGTCGCCTTGACCTGCGGTGAAGTACAAGGCAAGCAAGACCCGCTGGTGAGAGTGCACTCAGAATGTTTAACTGGCGATGTGTTTGGCTCTACGCGTTGCGATTGCGGTGAGCAACTGCATCACGCACAACGCCTGATCCAGCAAAGCGGCCAGGGCTTGATTCTGTATCTCAAAAACCATGAAGGCCGCGGCATCGGCCTCACTAATAAAATGCGCGCTTATGCCCTGCAAGACCAGGGTATGGATACGGTTGAAGCCAACGTCGCGCTGGGCTTGCCGGTGGATGCACGCACTTATGAAGCGGCGGCTGATATGCTGGGGTATTTTGACATTAGCAGCATCCGCTTGCTGTCAAACAACCAGGACAAGCGCACCGCCCTGCAAGCCTTGGGCATCAGCGTGCATCAACAAGTGCCACTGCTCACCACGCCTACTGCAGACAATCTCAAATACCTGCAAACCAAGTCGGTCAAGCTTGGGCACTTAATTCCGGACTTGTGATTTTCTGCCTATCGCCTCATAAATAAAGGTTATAAGCCATTCACCAAATGTTATAACCCCATTCTTGCGTCAGGTTTATACTGCTTTTTCCAATAATCATAAGCAGGAGAGCGACGAGATGAAGCAAGAAACCCTATCCATTCATGGCGGCTATAGCCCTGACCCTACGACCAAGGCGGTCGCGGTGCCTGTGTATCAAACCACTTCTTACGCGTTTGATAACACCCAGCATGGCGCAGACCTGTTTGACCTCAAGGTACAGGGCAATATTTACACCCGCATCATGAACCCGACCACCGCCGTGCTTGAAGAGCGACTGGCGCAACTCGAAGGTGGCATCGGCGCATTGGCGCTGGCCTCTGGCATGGCGGCAATTACCTATGCCATTCAAACCATTGCCGAAGCAGGCGACAATATTGTGTCGGTTTCGACGCTGTATGGCGGCACCTATAATTTATTTGCCCACACCTTGCCTAAGCAAGGCATAGAAGTGCGGTTTTTTGATTATCGCGACCCGGCCTCGCTGGAAAAGCTTATCGATAGCCGTACCAAACTGGTGTTTGCTGAAACCATAGGCAACCCGCTGGGCAATGTGGTGGATCTGGCCACCATCAGCGCTGCTGCGCACAAACATGGCGTGCCGGTGATTGTGGACAACACGGTCGCCACGCCGATTTTGGCCAAGCCATTTGAGCATGGCGTGGATATTGTGGTGCACTCGCTCACCAAATACATCGGTGGCCATGGCAACTCCATTGGCGGCATCATCGTCGATAGCGGAAAATTCCCATGGGGCGAACATGCAGACAGGTTCCCTAGCCTGAATACCCCTGACCCGAGTTATCACGGCGTGAATTATGTAGAAGCGCTGGGCGCTGCGGCCTATATTGCACGTGCACGCGTGGTACCGTTGCGCAACACAGGCGCCGCTCTCAGTCCATTTAACAGCTTTTTGATCCTACAAGGGCTGGAAACGCTGGCGTTACGTATCGAGCGGCATAGCGCCAACGCGCTGGCGGTGGCGAGTTACCTCGCACAGCACCCTAAAGTCAAATGGGTCAAATATGCCGGGCTGGCAGATCATCCTGATCATGCCCTGGTGAAAAAATACCTTAAAGGCCAAGCCTCAGGCATCTTGTCCTTTGGCGTGCAGGATGGGCTGCAAGGCGGCACACGCTTTATTGATGCATTGCAGCTATTCACGCGACTGGTGAATATTGGAGATGCCAAAAGCCTGGCCTGCCACCCGGCCACCACCACGCATAGGCAACTCAACGCCGAAGAACTGGCGCGTGCGGGCGTGAGCGAAGACATGGTGCGGCTGTCTGTCGGCATCGAGCATATTGATGATCTGATTGCAGACCTCGAACAGGCGCTGGCCAAAGTCTAACTCATCGCTGGCATATGTGTGGCAATGCAGGCCGCTTGTGCTGGCCTGCATGCATCGCCAAACTAGCGAATGATGTCACCAAATGACGCTGTCGCGTCTAAAATCATCCCCTTTAGCACTGATGGGAACACATAGATGAAATCTTTGCCCTTACGCATCACAGGCCTGCTGTTCTCAGGCCTGGTCTCTAATGCACAGGCAGGCGAAGCTTACCTCGGCCAGTTTCGTTATCAATATGATGGCGGCAGCGTTTACCGGGTAACAGTCAAGGACGCTCAGTCAATGTCTTGGTTATGTATTGAGGGCGATGAAAAAGGTGCACATGGCATCGAAACGCCTCAGCACTTTACGGTCGCCGACAAAGTTTACTTTGCCAGTTGGGTAGAAAAAACCGGCATCAACGTGACGCAAGTCATCAACCTCCATACCATGAAGGTCTATTCCACCATCACAGATGGCAAACAACGCTTTGTGATTTCAGGCAATATCGTGCGCGAACAATAATCAGGCACGCATCATCACGCGGTTACGGCCTGCATGTTTGGCCTGATACAGCGCTTTGTCTGCCTCCGCGATCACGGACTCATAGTCAATGTTGCCTTTGGCCAGTGCGCCACCAATGCTGACGGTAAGCGCGAGACGCTCACCGTTAGGCGCCAGAATCTGCGCTTGTGCCACTTTGTGGCGAATCTCTTCTGCCACCTTGGTGGCGGTGGCCGCATCTGCCTCGACCAGAATCAATAACATTTCCTCGCCACCATAGCGAAACACAAAGTCAGACGGTCTGACCGACTCTGTCATCAAGGCAGCCACTTTCTGCAAGGCCATATCACCCGCAGCATGACCATGGCGGTCATTGACGCTTTTAAAATGATCCAGGTCGAGAATCAGCACCGCAAAGCCGATGGCGCCTGCACGCTTTTGCAAGGCGATTTCGCGCGAAAGCACGGTATGGATAAAACGCCGGTTCAACAAGCGGGTCAGGCTGTCACGCGCATTATCCAGTTCAATATGTGCATCAAAAATTTCATTGATAACAAACTTGATTTTCACCAGGTCCTGCTGAATCAACTGAAACTGGCTACCTATCGCGGCGCGGTCGTCGTATTGCGTGGTTTCGAGCTTGGGTAAAATTTGCTGGTCTATTTTGGCGATGCACTCGGCAATGTTTTGCAACTTGGGCGTGCGCTCAAACATCAGGCTGGCTTTGTGCAAAAACCACATGCCAAACTCAGACTTGGCCAACCTTGGCAGGCCAATATCAGACGGGCTGTAAAACCAGGCCAGAATATTGCGCTCCCACTCGGTTAAAAATGCCCGCTGCCGCTCTCTTTCCATGGCGATATTGCTGCCGATCACCGCCAGGCGATACGACTCGTCCAGCCGGGTCTGGTCAGAAATAGACTGCATGTAGCCTTGGTTGCGAATCTCATACGATAAGCCAATGAGCTGATTCACATACATCACTGATTGCAGTTTTTGCTCATCGGTCCATGGCTGCATCAGGATATGTCGCAAAATACAGGCATTGATCATGCGCAGACTTTTAGACACAGAATGCGCCGGGTAGCCGACTCTAGACAATTTCATGCCCAGCGCATGCTGCGCTTGCACAAAGTGGCTGACATCCGAAAACTGCATGCTAAACAGTTGATACGCCCACTCTTCAAACACCGCCGTCCATTGGGTGCGCATCTCTTCGGTATTGAGCACCTTGCTTAATACCGGGTCTGTGCTTAAATAGTGGCGGTAGCCAGTGAGTAACTCCTGCATATGGTCGCCGATCAAGGCATACACTTGCTGAATCACCGCCGGCGGCGTGCTGGTTATGATGGCTTGCCATTCATCGGTGACTAGTATGTGTGCATATTCTGGAGGATTATCAGTTTCAGGGGTGTGTTCGTCGTACGTCATCGCTATACCATTGTTTTTTCATAGACACCCCAAGCGCTCGCTTTTATTAGCAAGTATCATGGAGTGACAAGACATGATAACGTTATTCTGTTTATGTCATTAAATATTGATTTAATTTAATAGTTGATAACAAAAAAGGCGAGCACATGAGCTCGCCTTTGTCTAAAACCAGTGTGCTAATGACTGAGTCGTTGTTTAAAACACACGCAGTTGCGTCGGCTTTAAATACACCGTTTCGCCTTGTTTAAAATTCAACTGGTTAAACTGTTCACGCCCCAGCTCCACATCCACATATTGCGCATTGTCTGTGCGCTTGATCTCAAGGCGGACCAGCGAACCGACAGAATGCACATAGGTTAGCGCCCCTGCGATGCTATTGGCTGCAGCCTCACGGCTGACGGCGATTTCATAAGGGCGCACAAAGCCTTTGCCTTGCGGTGTTTCAAACGCGTTCACATTACCCAAAAACTCATACACAAAGGGCGTCGCGGGCTGATCATACACCGCCTGAGGTGAACCCACCTGCTCCACCTGGCCGTGGTTCATGACCACAATGGTGTCTGCCACTTCCAGCGCTTCTTCCTGGTCATGCGTCACAAACACACTGGTCACATGCAACTCATCGTGCAAGCGACGCAGCCAGCGGCGCAGGTCTTTACGCACCTTGGCATCCAGGGCGCCAAAGGGCTCATCCAGCAATAATACTTTAGGCTCTACCGCCAGCGCACGCGCCAAGGCGATACGCTGACGCTGGCCACCAGATAATTGCGGTGGATAACGGTCTGCCAGCCAGTCTAACTGCACCAGTTTGAGCAAATCATGCACGCGTTTTTTAATCTCAGCATCTGACGGCCGGGTTTCTTTTGGGCGCACGCGCAGGCCAAACGCCACGTTTTCAAACACGGTCATATGGCGGAACAACGCATAGTGCTGAAACACAAAGCCGACCTGGCGCTCACGCACATCGCGGTGCGTGGTGTCTACGCCATCAAACAATACCTGGCCGCTATCGGGCGACTCTAAGCCAGCAATAATGCGCAACAAAGTAGTCTTGCCGCAACCTGAGGGCCCGAGCAAAGCCACCAACTCGCCAGACGGCACTTGCAGGTTAATATCACGCAACGCGCTAAATTGGCCAAAGCCTTTGTTAATCTGTTGAATGGTAATACTCATATTAAGCCGTCACTTCCTTTTCAATATTGGCGGCATCACGCGAGGCCTGCCATTCGACATATGTTTTTAAGACCAGGGTTACCAGCGCCAGCAGCGTTAGCAATGAAGCAACGGCAAACGCAGCGGCATAGTTATATTCGTTATACAAAATCTCGACATGCAGCGGCATAGTATTGGTCAGCCCGCGGATATGGCCAGACACCACAGACACCGCACCAAACTCGCCCATGGCGCGTGCATTGGTCAAAATCACGCCATAAATCAGGCCCCACTTCACATTAGGCAAAGTCACGTGCCACAGCATCTTCCAACCAGACGCGCCTAATACCAACGCGGCCTCTTCCTCTTCTTTGCCTTGCGCCTGCATGAGCGGAATCAGCTCGCGCGCCACAAACGGAAAGGTCACAAAAATGGTCGCCAGCACAATGCCAGGCACAGCAAACACCACTTTAAAATCATGATCAATCAACCACTCGCCAAACCAGCCTTGCAGGCCAAAAATCAGCACAAAAATTAAACCGGCAATCACTGGTGACACGGCAAACGGCAAGTCAATCAAGGTGATTAAAAAGCTTTTGCCCTTGAAATCGAACCTGGTAATCGCCCAGGCGGCCGCCACGCCAAACACCAGGTTAAGTGGCACTGAAATGAATGAAGCAATCAGCGTCAGCTTCATCGCCGACAAAGCATCTGCTTCGGTAATCGCAGCCAGATAGACGCCCCAGCCTTTGCGCAAGGCTTCAGTAAACACCGCGGCCAGCGGAATCAGTAAAAACAGCCCCAAAAAAGCGAGTGCCAGGCCGATCAGGCCCCAACGCACCCAAGCCGGTTCAGACGTCGCGCGTTTGAAAGCGACCTTACCCTGATATTGTTGAAATTGTGTGGGTTGCATAAATTTTCTATTCGATTAAATATTGAGCGAGCGCAGCCAATTTATTTATTGCCATGGCGGTGATTGCTCCACCACTGCAACAGGTTAATCAGCAACAACAAGACAAACGAAATCACCAGCATCACCACCGCAATCGCAGTCGCTCCGGCATAATCGTATTGTTCCAGCTTGGTAATAATCATTAGCGGGGTGATCTCGGAAATCATCGGCATATTGCCCGCAATAAAAATGACCGAGCCGTACTCACCGACAGCGCGGGCAAAAGCCAGCGAAAAACCAGTGAGCAAGGCAGGCCAGATGGCGGGCAAAATAATTTTGTAAAAGGTTTGCCAGCGGTTAGCCCCGAGGCTGGCGGCGGCCTCTTCAGCCTCTGCACTGAAGTCCTCCAGCACTGGCTGCACCGTGCGCACCACAAATGGCAGGCCAATAAACGTCAGCGCGACCACTACGCCCAGCGGCGTAAAGGCGACTTTAATGCCATACGGCTCCAGCCATTGCCCTAACCAGCCATTGGGTGCATAAATCGCGGTCAACGCAATACCCGCCACCGCGGTCGGCAATGCAAAGGGTAAATCCACCAGGGCATCGAGGACTTTTTTACCAAAAAACTGGTAGCGCACCAGCACCCAGGCGGTAAGCAAACCAAACACCAGGTTAATCACCGCGGCGAGAAATGAGGCGCCAAAAGTCAGTTTATAGGTGGCGACGACCCGCGGGGTCGTCACCACGGCCCAAAACTCATGCCAACTGAGTTCAGTCGTGCGTAAAAAAACAGCGGCGAGTGGGATGAGGACAATCAGGCTTAAATAAACCAGCGTCACCCCTAATGACAACCCGAAGCCGGGCAGTAAATGTTTCTTTTTTTGTGATGCCATGTTGTGTGGTAACCAGTGTAAACAGGCGCTAATGTAGCTGGATTCTTTTAAATTTTAAAAGAATAAATAATCATTAATTTATAAGCGCCTGTTATATTAAAAAAATGATTAGGCTACTTTGGGTGCGCGATGCGGATATTGGGCGTTAATGACTTTGGCCACCACCGGTGCCGCCAGCAAGTTACCCTGCAAAATAGTGGCCCCTGAGGCAATCGCAATATCCAGTTGCTGCTGTGTTTCTATGCCCAGAATCACCGGCGTACTGCCGAGGTCTTGCACCATGGCTACCAGCCCTTTCAGGGCTTTAGCCAACATAGGCTGTTGCGCTGCCTGGTGAATCACCGACACATCAAACTTGATGTAATCATGATGCGCACTCCACAAGCGGTACAACTTGCTCTGATGGCCGCCGACGTGGTCAAACGCAATCTGGTAGCCCAGTGCACGGTAGTTTTCAATGGCGGAAATCAGGTGCTTGTCCTGCTCAATCAGGGACTCATTAATCTCCAGCACCACGCGATGCGTAGGCACCGAGTATTTATGCAAAATCTGCTCAAATACCTTGCCGTGTGCACTGACTTCCAGCAGCAATTTAGGATGCACATTTAAAAACAGCAAGCCGTTTTCCTGGTGAATCGCACGGTAGTTCAATACATGCTGCGAGCGGCATACGCGGTCAAACTGCACCAGCTTGCCGGATTGTTCAGCATAGGTGAAGGCAAACTCTGGCGTGCTGCCCAGCGTGCCGAATAAAGACGGACGAATCAGCGCTTCGTAGCCGTAGATATCGCCTTGTTTGGCATCATAAATGGGCTGAAAAGCGGTTTTGAGGTGCACACCAATAAAGGTGCTCTCATACTCGCCCGAACTGGCTTCCAGCAGCCCTAACTCCTCGAGGTCCAGCGACAGTGCCTGCTTTAACTCGGCACGCAGCTGTATCACGTGTTCTGGCTCCTGATTTGGTTGACGTTGCGTCATGGTGACTCTCCTGCAAAACTGCTTTTTAATGCGACGAAATCTGCTTACTTCTGGTAAATCTGGTCAAAAATGCCGCCATCACTAAAGTGCGTATTTTCGGCCTCGTTCCAGCTGCCAAACACCTGTTTGACAGTAAACGTGTGTAACTTTTTAAAGCTCGGTTGCGCCACCTCACTCACTTGCGGACGCAAATAATGCTTGGCCGCCAAGGCTTGTCCTTGTGGAGAAAAGTGAAACTCAAGATAAGCCTGCGCCACTTTACGGGTGCCTTTTTTATCCACCACTTTATCCACCAGTGATACAGGGTTTTCGGCCAGTACCGTCACAGACGGATACACCACCTCATATTTGTCTTCACCCAGCTCTTTTTGCAGCAGATAAACCTCATTTTCAAACGTGACCAGCACATCGCCAATCTCACGTTGCGCAAAGGTGGTGGTGGCGCCACGTCCGCCAGTATCCAGCACTGGCACATGTTTAAACAACTCCGTCACAAACTGGCGCGCTTTGGTGGCATCACCACCCTTTTGCGTCACATAGCCCCAGGCTGCCAGATAACTATATTTACCGTTACCCGAGGTTTTAGGGTTAGGGATCACCGAGGTCACGCCTGGGCGCACCAAGTCATCCCAGTCTTTGACTTGCTTGGGGTTGCCTTTACGCACCAGAAAAACGGTTGGGGACGCGCTAGGCACGCTGTTGTTGGGCAAACGCGTTTGCCAGTTGGCCGGAATCAGTTTGCCTTTTTGCGCCAGGATATCAATGTCTGTACTGCGGTTCATGGTAATCACGTCCGCGGGCAAGCCATCGACCACTGAGCGCGCCTGCTTGGTCGAGCCGCCGTGTGACTGATTAATCGTCACCGTTTCGCCGGTTTTTTCTTTCCAGTACTGCACAAAAGCCGGGTTAAAGTCTTTGTAAAACTCGCGGGTGACATCATAAGAGGCATTTAATAACTCGGCAGCGTGCAGTGACACACTGCTCATTAAGATGGCCAGCAGGGTGCTACGCAAAACAAACGGCATATACAATATCCTTATGATGATCAAACTGGTGTGCACTATAACGATAAACTTATATTTTTAAAAAGAATAAAAAATAATATATTTATAATATATGAATATATAAAATCCACAGTGATCATCAGCCGTGATCGGCCTGCAGTCAACGCCGTTTTAAGAAGCAAAACATATAAACAAATAATTAACGATTCTAGTGTTAGGCCTATTCAAGGCAGGCGGATTCTTTTATAGTTTAAAAAGATTAACGCTGACCAGACATCTGGAAGCCAGTCACCCTCATTGGGCGACTGGCTTTTTTTTCGTGTGTACACAGCATAGATGCCATATAAACAGGATTGGATAGCCGATGGAAGAGATCGCGATTGAACACATCGTGCAGCAACTGGCGAGCATACGCGAAAGCGCGCTACAGCAGCGGCAGCGCTTGGCGCAACCGCCAAAACTGCCTGCCCGCAAGGCGTTGGGCAAGCTGGTGGACTGGCTAGCCGCATCGCTGTTTCCTAACCGCCTGGGCGACCCGGATATTCAGGCACATGCGATCAACTTTTATGTCGGCACCACGCTGGATAAAGCCTTGCGTGAGTTGCAGCAGCAAATTCGCCTGGAGCTGGCCTTTAAGGCGCCTGGCACCCCGGCCAGCCAATTTAATAGCCAAGCGCATATCCTTACCCACACTTTTGCCGAGCAGTTGCCACATATCCGCCTGCAACTGGATACCGATTTAGACGCCGCCTACCAGGGCGACCCAGCCGCAGACAGTGTCGATGAAATCCTGGTCAGCTACCCCGGTATCCTGGCGTTGATTCATTACCGCATCGCCCATGTGTTGCATGGCCTGGGCTTGACCATTATTGCGCGTTTGATCACTGAGATTGCCCATTCACAGACTGGCATCGACATTCATCCGGGCGCGCAGATCGGCGATTACTTTTTTATCGACCATGGCACGGGGGTTGTGATTGGCGAAACTGCCATCATTGGCAACCATGTGCGTCTTTACCAGGCGGTGACGCTCGGGGCTAAAAACTTTCCTAAAGATGCCAATGGTCACATGGTGAAGAAGTTTGAACGCCATCCAATTTTAGAAGATGGCGTGGTGGTGTACGCTGGGGCAACTATTCTGGGCCGTATCACCATCGGCAAGCATTCCATTATTGGCGGTAATGTCTGGGTCACGCGTAGCGTGCCCGCCAATAGTCACGTCACACAAGCGCACTCGGACGCGAAACCGATTCCAGTCGCGGCTTGATTTTTAATCACCCTACTTTCAGTCACTACCGATTCGTTAGTTTAATAAGGAGAATAATAGTATGTCAGAACAACCAACCCAGAGCGCCTTGGGCGACGTCGCCGCACGAACGCTTGCCAATGCCACCAAATCGGTGCCCATGCTCAGCACCATCAGCCCACGCTGGCTGGTGCATTTGCTCAATTGGGTGCCAGTCGAAGCTGGTATTTATCGTGTCAACAAAGCCAAAGACCCGAATGCGATTACCGTCGATTGCTCAAACAAAGACGAAAAAGAACTGCCAGCCACCTTTGTTGACTACGAAGAATGGGGCCGTGAGTATGTGTTGAATGCCGTCAACACTGTGGTCGATGTACACACGCGTGTGTCTGACCTCTACAGCAGCCCGCATAATCAGATTAAAGAGCAACTGCGCCTGACCATTGAAGTGGTGAAAGAGCGTCAGGAAAGCGAACTGATCAATAACAAAGAATATGGGCTGCTGAATAATGTCGCCAAGTCACAAACCGTGAAAACGCGTAACGGCTTCCCGACCCCAGATGACCTGGATGAATTGCTGACCAAAGTGTGGAAAGAGCCTGCGTTCTTTTTAGCGCACCCAAAAGCGATTGCGGCTTTTGGCCGTGAGTGCACCCGTCGTGGTGTGCCACCACCGACCGTGTCATTGTTCGGTTCACAGTTCCTCACTTGGCGCGGCATTCCACTGATTCCTAGTGACAAATTGCCTATCGTCAACGGCAAATCCAAAATCCTGTTGTTACGCGTGGGCGAAAGCAAACAAGGCGTGATTGGCTTGTATCAACCGAACTTGCCTGGTCAACAAACCATGGGCCTATCCGTACGTTTTATGGGCATCAACCATAAAGCGATTGCGTCTTACCTGGTCTCGCTGTATTGCTCACTGGCGGTACTGACCGAAGATGCGATTGCCGTACTGGAAGATGTCGGAGTTGACCATTACTATGACTACAAGTAATTCAATCGACCTGACTTTCACTGATGGCGGAAGCTTTGAGCCTGAGGCCATTTTGGCCTCGTTGCCGGGCGAGCATCCGAAGATGACGGCTGCGCTAGGCGTGGGACGCGAACTGGAGAATACGGGCGTGCTGGATACGGCGACCCTGACGCAAATAGTGAACGACCTTTACGCCGAGGGCTTTCCGGCCACCGCGCCGTTTGCGGCGGCAGACTTTGCGCAATCACTTTCCAGCGCGCGCACACCACAACCGTCGTTGCCCGCCACAGACTCATTGACCACCAAACTGGGCAATGTGGGCGGCAACTCGATCGGCGCAGCTTCGCCAAGCTATGTGCAATCGCAAGGTCAACCTGTCACGCAAGAAGCACAGGCGCAACAGCTTACCTATGCGCCAGGCGTCGAAGCGCTGGGTAGCGATCCACTGCATAACCACCCTGCACACCTGAATGTCTTGCAGCCAGAAGCCGCTTTTTTGGCACCTGCAGCCTTTGCTGGGCTTGGCATAGAGATTCCTTACCAGCAGGAACTGGATCGCTGGCTGGGCACAGGCGTAAGCCAACCGCCGTCATCAGCCGCAGCAACGCCAGCGGCCAATACTTCATCCGCAGGCAGTGCGCAATCGTTTTATTTTTTGCAAGCTGAGCCAGCCGTCATCGGCAGCCTACCTGCTTCTGCGCACCCGGCGTTTGATGTGCACGCCGTGCGCCGCGACTTTCCGATTCTCAACGAGCGCGTCAATGGCCGTCAGTTGGTATGGTTTGATAATGCAGCCACCACGCATAAACCGCAGGTGGTGATTGATCGCATCAGTTACTTCTACCAGCACGAAAACTCCAATATTCACCGCGCCGCCCATGCGCTGGCAGCACGGGCGACCGATGCTTATGAAGATGCGCGTGAAACCGTGCGCCGCTTTATCAATGCACCGTCGGTGAATAACGTGATTTTTGTGCGTGGCACCACAGAAGCGATTAACCTGGTGGCCAAAACCTGGGGCAAAAAACACCTGGGCGCTGGTGACGAGATTGTGGTGTCTCACCTCGAACATCACGCGAACATCGTGCCCTGGCAGCAGCTTTGCCAGGAAACAGGCGCGGTGATCAAGGTGATTCCGGTCGACGACAGCGGGCAGATTTTGCTGGAGGAATACCAAAAACTGCTCACAGCCAAAACCAAGCTGGTGTCTTTCACGCAAGTCTCTAACGCCTTGGGCACGGTCACACCGGCGCAGGAAATGATTGCCATGGCACACCGTGCTGGCGCCAAGGTCTTGCTGGACGGCGCGCAATCGGTCTCGCACCTGCGTACCGATGTACAAACGCTGGATGCAGACTTTTTTGTCTTCTCAGGCCATAAAATCTTTGGTCCGACTGGCATAGGCGCGCTGTATGGCAAAGCCGACGTGTTGCAAGACATGCCTGCCTGGCAAGGTGGCGGCAATATGATCCAGGATGTGACGTTTGAAAAAACGGTCTATCACGCCGCGCCCGCCAAGTTTGAAGCAGGCACGGGCAATATTGCTGATGCGGTGGGATTGGGCGCAGCACTGAAATACGTTGAACGCTTGGGCATTGAGAACATCGCCGCCTACGAGCATGCCTTGCTTGAATATGCTACCGCCGCCATGTGCCAGATCCCTAACTTGCGCCTGATAGGCACGGCCAAGCACAAGGCCAGCGTGCTGTCGTTTGCCCTCAAGGGCTATCAGAGTGAAGAAGTCGGCGCTGCGCTCAATGAAGAAGGCATTGCGGTGCGCTCTGGCCACCATTGCGCGCAACCAATTTTGCGCCGCTTTGGAGTAGAAACCACCGTGCGTCCTTCATTGGCGTTTTATAACACCTATGAAGAAATTGACCGCATGATTGCGGTGTTGCAGCGGCTGGCGTCTTACCACGCTTAACGCGGTTCATCCTCGCAGCCATTCACCAAGGTGGTGAATGGCTGTTTTTTTGCCGCAGCCCGCCAAACTTTTTCTGTTGTGACATTCTGTCCAACCCTCTGTAAAATCCCCTGTACCAACCCAGCGGTTGCGACCCTTTACCCACAGAATATTGACCGATGAAATTTGATCCGCGCAATAATAAATTCACCGCTATTTTTACCAGAGAGATGCTCGAGGCCACGCTGCCTTCGGTGCTGCTGATCTGCCTGGCACTCTTTTTTGCCTACAAATTTATAGACCCGGCGCCGCCGCGTAACATTGTGATTGCCACCGGTGAAGCCGATTTAAATTACAACGCGTTTGCTGCCATCTACGGCGTCTATCTGCAAAAAGAAGGCATCACCCTCGAGAGGCGTAAAACCTCTGGTGACAATGAAAATCTGCGTTTATTAAAAGACCCGGAATCCGATGTCGATATTGCGTTTATCCAGGATGGCGTCGCTCACAGTGAAGGCGCAGGTTCACTACTATCGCTGGGCAGCTTGTATTACCAGCCGGTGTGGATTTTTTGCCGCTGCAAAGACAGCACCACGCATTTATCTGCGCTCAAAGGCAAGCGCATTGCTATTGGCTATGCGGGCGATGGCACGCACAGCCTGGTCAGCACGCTGCTCAATGAAAGCGGCATTGGTGCCAGCAATACCAAACTTGTCGAGATTGGCGGTGAAGAAGCGGCCACGGCCTTACGGCAAGGCAAACTGGATGCCGCCCTGTTTGTCGATGTCGCCAATTCGGGCATGATTCATGAGATGGTGACTGACAAACGCCTGCATTTGCTGAGCCTGGACACCGCAGAGGCTTTTTCACGCAAATTTGCTTTTATGCATCATCTGGTGCTACCCGAAGGGGCAATGGACCTCGCCAGAAACATCCCTGGCCATGATGTGCACCTGGTGGCACCAACGGCCACGCTGGTGGTGAAAGAAAGCATGCATCCAGCACTCGCCTACCTGATGATGAAAGTGATTGCCGAGGTACATGGCGGTCCTAGCCTGTTTAATACCAAGGGCGAGTTTCCATCGGCCAAGGATACCGACTTCCCGCTGAGTACGCAGGCGCTTAATTTTTATAAATCCGGCTTGCCGATTATTGATAAATACCTGCCGTTTTGGGCGGCAACATTTGTCAACCGCACCTTGATCGTGATTTTGCCATTGCTGGCATTACTGATCCCGCTGACCAAGATTATTCCGATGGTGTATGTATGGCTGGTGAAACGCAAACTGTTCCGTTATTACGGCGAGTTGCGCTTTCTCGATACGCAGTTACAGGAAATCAAGAGCGCAGAAGACGTGCAGCAATGCCTGGATACACTGAATGACATTGAAGCCAAGGTGGTGAATGTGAAACTGCCGGTGCCGTTTTCACAATATGCTTATGAACTGCGCGCACATATTGAGCTGGTCAGGTCCAAACTTAATCATCACAAGTTTCAAACCACTTAAGCATGCATGCCAGGCGGCCTAATTATGCTGGCCTGGCGTTCACCCACTGTTGCAAGGCATGCTCTGGCATCGGCTTGGCATACAAATAGCCTTGTACCAGATCACAACCCAGGCTTTTGAGGTATTCGGCTTGCGCCTCGGTTTCTACGCCTTCGGCGACGATTTGGTAATGCAGGTTTTTGCCGAGCACCACAATGGCACTGGTCACCGCCTCTGAGCGCTCTTTGCCTGGCACATCATTGACAAAAGAACGGTCTACTTTTAAATAATCGCCGGGAATATCGCGCAAATAAGCCAGGCAGGAATAGCCGGTGCCAAAATCATCAATGGCCAGCTTCACACCCAATTGTTTGAGTGCCTGTAAGCTATCGGTGCCTTTACAGTCAGAGTGGATCAATGCGCTCTCTGTCAGCTCGATCACCAGGCGATCAGCGGACAAGCCGGTGTCACGCAGCACTTGCAACACATAATCGGTAAAACCTGGCGAGCGTAACTGCATGGGCGATACGTTGACCGAGACTTTCACCTTACTCAGTGCACCTGTTTGCCAGGATGCCACTTGCTGACAAGCTGCTTTTAACACCCAGGCGCCCATCGGCACAATCAGGCCGGTCAACTCGGCCACGCCAATAAACTTGGCCGGCGACACCACCCCTTGTTGCGGATGCTGCCAACGGATCAATGCCTCAACGCCGACCAGTTCACCCGTCATAAAGTTCAGTTGTGGTTGGTAAACCAGGTAAAACTCCTGATGCGCAATCGCCGCCTCTAACTCGCTGGCAAAGGCCAAGTCTTCAGGTGGTAATACCTGCTCATGCGTCACCCCTTTACGGTAATAGGTAAACGTCATAATGCTGACCACACAAATCAGCGACAGCGTGATAATCAAGGGCGTCAAACGGTAGTCGTGTTTAAAATAAACACCGAAGCCACCCAAGAAAATGGCACACAAAAACAGCAAGCTGACAATCCAGCGCAGGTGCTTGCCGGACTCGTCCATCAATAACAAATAGCTGATGGAGGTTTGAGAGACCTGCTTGGCGAGCAAGGCAGAAGCGCTCAACAACCCAGCCAAGCAAGACAGCATGGAAAGCTGGCCATAGGCGTCTGGGATGCCGTAAGCGCGGGCCAATAAACCAGTGACAGGCATGAGCAAGGCCACAATGAGCACGGCCTGGCTGGCGCGGTTACATTGAAAGTGGCAGAGCAAAAAACCGGCGACCACCAGCAAGGACATGCTGACATCAGTCGCAATCTGGCCAGCGCTGACGACTTGTGAAAAGCTGTTGAGGGAGACGATATGCGTAAAAGACGCGTGACTGCTTAGCAGCCAATACGCTTGTAACAGATAGCCGACTAACACGCCACCAATCAGCCAGCCGACCAGGGGATGCGCACGCTTGGCGTCATGGATGACAGATAAACTCACGCCGACAAACATAAGATAGCTCAAGCTTTGCAAGACACTGAGTTCGAAAGTGTGATGCAAGTCGGTCAACGGAAAACCAAGCAGCACGCTGGCAATGCTGGCCACTGCCAGCCAAGGAGAGTACTTCTGTAACGTTCTGAGGAACCGATGCCGCATGTACTGGCATTGCGTTGTACATTCCTGACCAGTTACAACTGACCAGTCAATGCTGGATACTGACATGTTGCCCCCTGTCTCAATCTCATATTATTGCCCGCGTTAGCAGGCAGTTTGGTTTTACTATAGGTGCAAATAGATTGAAACCAACATAAAATAAAGCAGGCTTTTATCTTCCTTTCAATGAAATTAAATTGATACTCATGGATGATTCGCTATGAAATAGCGGGATTGAATCAATGAGTGAACAGGTCAGCAACGTGTGCAACCCTTGACCCTTGATTAACTGTTTGGAGACTCGGCGCTAGCCAGTGTGCTGGCGACCCACTGCTCAAGTGCTTGCGCGGCCAGTGGTCTGGCAAACAAGAAGCCTTGCGCGATATCACAACCAATGCCTTTAAGAAAATGGGCCTGGGCTTCGGTTTCAATGCCTTCGGCAATAATGCGGTAGTCCAGGCTCTTGCCCAGGCTGACAATGGCTTGAATCACCGCCTCGGCCTTGTTATGGCCTGGCAGTTCCATCACAAATGAACGATCGACTTTCAAGTAGTCGCCAGGAATATCGCGCAGGTAAGACAAGCAAGAATAGCCAGTGCCAAAATCGTCAATCGCCAGTTTGATGCCCGCCTGCTTCAAGCGATGCATGATGCGGGCATTTTCGCCATCGTCCTGCACAAAAGCGCTTTCAGTGAGCTCGACCACCAGCCGCTGCGGTGGCAAGCCGCTTTCCGCCAGTATCTGCAAAATATCCTCCACTAGCGTGCCCGATTTCAATTGCAGCGCCGAGACATTCACGGCGACTTCCATCTGCCCTAGCACGGGGTGATGATTCCACTGCGCGGCCTGCGTGCAAGCGGTGCGCATGACCCATTTACCTAAGGGCACAATCAGGCCAGTGAGTTCGGCCACGCGAATAAATTTTTCAGGCGAAATCACGCCTTTTTCTGGATGCTGCCAACGCACCAAGGCCTCGACGCCTTTTAATTTGCTAGTATTAAAATCAACTTGTGGTTGATACACCATAAAAAACTGGTGACTATCCAACGCTGCTTCAAGTTGGCTGGCAAAGTCCATATCCGTAGCGGGGAGCACTTGGTCATTACTTTGGCCTTTACGGTAATAAGTCACCGTCATCGTATAGACAATCGCCAGAATCGCCACCACCACCAACGCTGGCAATGCACGTATATTGTCTTCAAACTCAACGCCAGCCCTGGCTATCATAATGGCAAAAAAACTCAAAAATACAATACTGAAACGTATCTGCTTGCCGTTATCGTCCATCAATAATAAATAACTCATGGGCGGATGCGAGGCATGCCTAGCCAATAGGCCAAAAGCGCATAACAAACCACTCAAGGTCGCCAAGGGTGGCATCAGGCCATAAGGGCGCGCAATGCCACATAAAAAACCCAGCAGTGGAATCAATGGAATCATCACCGCGACACACAAGATCGCCTGACTAGTGGCTAGCCAGCCAGATCGCTGCAAGAGATAGGAAATGGCAATCAAGCAAGCCAATAAAGCGCCTGAGGCATATTCCACCAGTCTGGAATCTTGTTGCACCTGTATGTCATTTGCAATGCGCAGCAAATGTGCGGTGTCGTTAAAATCGGCAGCATATGGCGAGAGTTGCACCATAAACAAACTGATGGTGACCAGCGACATCGTTAGCATCGCCAGATTGGTGCGGCCGTTTTCGAGCAGCAGGTTGTAGCTGACCAGAATAAAGGTGAGGTACGTCAGTAATTGTGCCAGCCAGACATTGTTATCGACATCGAGCAGATAATGCGGAAAACCCAGCAAACCGCACACCATGCTGGCCATGGCCAAAAAATGGGTATTGTCTTGTACCTTACGCACAAGACGATGCCGCATAAACTGCCGTTGCGTTATATTTTCACTGAGTGGCGCTGCCAGCTCGCCAATCCCGGTTTGACTCATCATTTACCCTTTAACCGCTATCACTACATTATTCTGAGCCGTCGGCACAAAAACATATTCGAGTCAGGGTATTAAACCTTAACTCTCAAAAGTGTTATCGGTTAAATAAATGGATAAATTTAGAGCTATTTTAAAATAATTTAATAATTTGTCTGCAGCGGGTCAGGCCGCTTCCAGCACACGCTGCATGCCATCGGCGCTATTACGTGTATACACGACTTTTAGGCCACGCTTGTGCGCCACATGCTTGATACGGTACATCATGGAATGATTGAGCCAGCCGGTGACTAACACAATCACATTGACGTTTGCCGGTAGCTCCCGCTTGACATCACCGGGCTTTCTGCCTGTCCAGTGATCAATTTTATCGATCCCCTGCGCTTGCAGTACCTGCTTGATGCCTTCAATACGGTCACCACCAATCACTAATGCTTTTGACATGAAACACTCTCCTTTTGTAGAGAAAGAAAAAGGCATTGGGTAAATGCCTTTTTCTGTTGATCAAATCTTACTTCTGGTAAATCTCGTCAAACACACCACCATCGGCAAAATGCGTTTTTTGTGCTTTTTGCCAACCACCAAACGTGTCGTCAATTTTGATCAAATTGACCTTTGGAAACTGTTTCTCGTACTTTTTAGCCACAGATTCCAAGGTTGGACGATAGTAATTCTTCGCTGCGATTTCCTGGCCTTCTTCGCTATACAAATACTCCAGGTAAGCTTTTGCAACCGCTTCAGTGCCATGTCGCTTGGCATTTTTATCAACGACTGTCACCGGCGGCTCAGCCAAAATCGACAACGAAGGCACCACGATATCAAACTTGTCCGGGCCCAACTCTTTCTGCGCCAGAAAAGCCTCGTTTTCCCAGGCCAGCAACACATCGCCAATACCGCGCTCGACAAACGTCGTGGTTGAGCCACGCGCACCGCTATCCAGCACCGGCACGTTTTTAAACAGCTTTTTCAAGAAGTCTTTGGCTTTGGCATCATCATTATTGTTCTGCTTGAGTGCATAAGCATAAGCCGCCAGGTAGTTCCAGCGTGCACCACCCGAGGTTTTCGGGTTAGGTGTGATCACCGACGTGCCCGGTTTGACCAGATCGTTCCAGTCCTTGATGTTTTTCGGGTTGCCTTTGCGCACCAGAAACACAATGGTAGACGTATAAGGTGAGCTGTTATGCGGCAGGCGCTTTTGCCAGTCTGGCCCGAACAAACGCCCTTTGCTACCCACTTCGTCAATGTCGTAAGACAACGCCAGCGTCACCACATCAGCCTGCAAACCATCAATGACCGAACGCGCCTGTTTGCCAGAACCACCGTGTGATTGTTTAATCACCACATTGTCACCCGTTTTGCCTTTCCAGTATTTGGCAAATGCGTCGTTGTAGTCTTGATACAACTCACGCGTTGGGTCGTAAGACACGTTGAGCAGGTTGACATCAGCCGCCCCTGACAACAACGGAAAGGCCAAAGTGAGTGCCAGTAAAGCATGTTTCAAACTATGATTGAATGTCATCATATTTCCTTGTCGTTAGAAGCCGTATAAAGTCAGCTCGGTATAAAAGAAGTTGGATGTATCGGAGCGATTCGCTTGCCCAGCAACCAAACGTGATGTTGTTTTCACGAAGTCGCCTGCCCAGAAATGTGCATAACCCAGATTCAAAGCAGCATATTGGTTTATTGGAAAACGCACTCTTAAATCAAACTCTTTACCTAAATCCCTGCCAGCATTACCCGTGACATCCTGCAAATTGTTACCTGCGGCCCAACGGTCTGTTGAGCTATCCAGGCGATACCAGCTAAAGCCCGTATCTACTTTCACGTTATCCAAAAATGGCACTTTAGGATCAAACTCTGCGCGTATTTTGGCGGCACGAATATTGTTCATTTGAATATAGTCGTTGTTAGACCAAGGGCGTGCAAAGCCAAACAAACGATCAAAACCCTGATTATCAGAAGTATCTGTGGCAGTGGTGCCGGAGACTTTGTCGCCACTGGCTACGCCATAAGACCCACTGAAACGAGGCTTCCATGAATGCTTGTTAAAGGTATAACCAAGCTCTGCGGTATAGGCATAAGCATCGTGATCAACATTGATATAGCGGCCTGTGGCCAAGTTTCCGAGGTAGCGTTGAACCTCGCCCCATTGCTTGCTGTAGCTGGCGTCATAGTCCCATTGTGTCCCTGGAACCACACCATAGACACGCACACCACCGGTATTAATTTCGCGATCAACCTGTGCTTGTGTCTGTCGCAATGCACTATAAACACTGCGGTCACTATAGGCTGTGCCGTTACCGTCATACTCAACCCGATTACCATTCTGCTTCAGGTAAAAATAGTATGGTTGAATCGTCACGTATTCAGACCAGCCGCGCCAGTCACCCACCAGGCCATAAAACTTC
Source organism: Methylophilus sp. (assembly GCF_008015755.1). Taxonomy (GTDB): domain Bacteria; phylum Pseudomonadota; class Gammaproteobacteria; order Burkholderiales; family Methylophilaceae; genus Methylophilus. Next base: position 39,512 of record NZ_SSGF01000018.1, read on the forward strand.
TGGGCATGATCCACTTGGTCCAACTGGTTAGCGAAACGCTGCACCGGCTGTACCGCAAAGGCTTCCAACTGCCAGTCGTTTTTCTTTTCACCAATATTGGCGCGAATCCCCTGGAAGGTGTTGGTCGTGTTGCGCCATTCGTTACGGGCAATCAAGCGACGATCCAGATCTTCCCAAGCCAGGCGACCACCACGTACCCAGAATGGACGGTTATTGCCCAAGTCATCTTTACCAAAAATGCTTTCTTTGAAATACAGCTCCAGATAGGCCTGCAAAAAGTCAGCATGGTCGATATCTTTTGGGTCATTAGATAAACGGCGATCCGTGCTATCGTTGTAATCACTATGGTTACGACGAGAATCCTGCACTTCAACCGCAAAACGGAATGGGTCCAGAATATTCTTCAAACCCAGGTAAGCGCGTGAACGCAATAAGAGTGGATCATCAATGTTTTCTTGTGCACGGCGAAAATCGTTTTGACGGCTCTCATAACGTGCGCGATATTCAAAACCGATATCCAGCCAGTCAATATCCGCAAAACTGTCGTAGTCTTTTAACCACGTTTTGTTCAATTGTTTTACATAGCGTGGTGGCTCGGTTTCTTTTTGTGTACCGTAGCTGCGACGCTCAACGTAGTAACCATTGGCTGCTTTTGCAGCCGCTTTTTCTTCAGCTTTGATTTCTTCAAGGCGCGCTTTGACTTTCTTCTGTTGTTCAGCATCCTCTACTTGCGTCTCTGCCAGCTGCACCTCTTCTGCTGCCGATGCAACGCCATTACCCAGCCACCACACACTTGCGGTTGCCAGTGCAAGACTTATTTTCTTTAACTGCATGTAATTCTCCCGTAATTTAATGACTTCCAGCAGTCTGGTAAGCGCTCAGTAAAATATTCACTACTTTTTAGGTTTTACTTGATGATCAAAGCGGACTTTTTCGCGCCGCTCAATTTGCGTCACCCGCCCATCATGTACCGTAATTTCAATCGAACCATAACCGGTATCCTGTTGCACTGCCGCAATGGCTGCTGCCACGATCGCCAGCACAGCTTCGTCGGTTTGTATTTCTGGTTTGTTTAAGACTGTAGACATGATGCCCCTCACTGCATTGAATGAACGGCATTATTTCAGACTATTTATATTTTAAAAAATAATTATTCGTTATTTTTATATTACTTTTAACTATATAAAGACTAAAAAAAATCCCGCAAGACTGCGGGACTTTAATTTGGGTTTTAATACGTTTGTTGTTAGAAGTTGTACTGCACTTGTACACGCAAAGCGTCTGCTGTAAAGCTTTGGTAATCAAGGGTACCAGCACGGTTACCCGTCACCAGGTTATTACGCTTCATGTGATGGTATTCCGCCATGATTTCGACCTCAGGCGCAAGTTGCCATTCCAGGCCCAATTCCCAATCATTCACATGGTTCTCAGGCGCATTGGTTTCTGCCTTATTGTAACCATCAAAGTATTGCCATTTGATAAATGGAATCAACGTACCATTGGTCTCTAAGAATTGGAAATTGTCGATTTTGTACATTGCTTGTACATAACCACCCTGCAGACTTTTCTCTTCAATTCTGTTTTGCGCGGCATCCATACCAGGTGTAGTACCCCAGTTCCACTCAGCTTGCAAACCAAATGGTTGTGGATACATCACAAAACTCACACCAACGCGTTGGTCTTTAAAGCCTTTAGCATCTGCGGTTGCGATGGTAGGCGTACGTGTTGCGCCAGTGTTTGCAGATGAACTCACGTTAGCATTACCGTTGAAATTGTAACGACCTGTCGTTGGCGCATAGTCACCATGGTAACCTTGGATGCTGGCTTCATAAATCTGACCAGATTGCGTTTTCCAAGGATAAGTAGCACGTGCCACCACATGGTAATTATCGTTTACATCGCTGCGGTTAGCGCCTTGGCCGTTATACAAACCAGCACCAAACATACCGTAGTTACCAGAGTGTTTCAGGCCTTTATCGTTGATTTCTTTAAAGAGTGCCTGAATATTTTCTGGGGTGTAGTAGTAAAACGCACCAGTGTCACGCTCGTCACGCACAGCGCTGTTGAGCGCATCTACACGATCCATCGCCAAACGGTTAGAGGAGGATTGCAGGTTTTCAAAACCATAAGGCACTTTAGATTGACCCACACGCACGCGGTGTACTTTTGCCTTATCAATATTGATATCACCGTAAGCGTCACGAAGCTGTGCAATGTTGTTCGTACCGCTAGCAGAGGATGCAAAATCAGGCTGAATGTAGTAGCTCAGATGGTCACCAAAGTCACCAAAAATAATGATACGTGCGCGACGAATCAAAAAGTTTTTGTCTGGGTTAATGGAGTCATCCGTGCCGACTGAACGGTCAGACCATAAATCAACCGGGTTGGCTCTATTATCCCCATCATTACCAATCATGGCAGTCACGCGATTCTGCACATAACCACGCATATTCACACGGCTAGTCCAGCTTTTGCTTTCTTTCTTTTTCTGCACTTCGACTTCATTGGTGCGGCCCTTCATCAGCAAAGCGCCCTCTTCTTCGGTCAAAACACCTTTACTGATCAATGCCTGCACCAGGTCGGTGGTTGAATCAGCATAGGCCGCAGACGTCAAACCTGTTAACAAGCCACCGGCCAAGGTTGCCATCAACAAACGACGAAACTTCAAATTCATTTTTATCCCCTGTTATAAGATTACAAGTGTGTATCCGGGGCGTATTTTGAATTTTCAATATGACAGTTTGATGACAAACCTTACATATTTCTTACAAGCAGACTACTAGTCATAAAAAAGCCACCTGACTCAGGTGGCTACATGTTAAATTTGAATGATTTAACTTTCTGCGCGCATGTGCGGGAACAGAATCACGTCGCGGATGCTCGGACTATCGGTAATCAGCATGACCAGACGGTCGATACCAATGCCACATCCGCCGGTTGGCGGCATACCGTACTCCAGAGCACGGATAAAGTCTGCATCGTAGTACATGGCTTCCTGGTCACCCGCTTCTTTGGCTTTCATTTGTGCCTGGAAGCGTGCAGCCTGATCCTCTGCATCGTTTAACTCACTAAAACCGTTGGCGATTTCACGGCCGGTGATAAACAATTCAAAACGTTCTGTGATTTCTGGCTGTTGATCAGAGGCACGTGCCAACGGCGATACTTCTACTGGGTAGTCGATAATATACGTTGGCTGCCAGAGCTGGCTTTCCGCGGTTTCTTCAAACAAGGATAACTGCAAGGCACCCAATCCGGCATGGTCAAAAGCTTTGACGCCAAACTTTAATAACTCTGTACGCAAAAAGTCGGCGTCATTAAGTTGTGCCAGCGTATAGTGCGGCGCATATTTCTGAATCGCGCCAACAATCGTCAAGCGCTCAAACGGCTTGCTCAAATCAACCTCTTTACCTGCGTAGCTGAGTACGGCCGTACCGTTGGCAGCAATGGCTGCGGCGCGAATACATTGTTCGGTAAAATCCATCAGCCATTGATAGTCGGTGTAAGCCGCGTAAAACTCCATCATGGTGAACTCAGGGTTATGACGCACGCTGAGGCCTTCATTACGGAAGTTACGGTTGATTTCAAACACGCGCTCAAAACCACCCACAATCAGGCGTTTCAGGTAGAGCTCTGGCGCAATGCGCATAAACATCTGCATATCCAGCGCGTTGTGATGCGTCACAAACGGCTTGGCTGAGGCGCCCCCCGGAATCGGGTGCAGCATAGGGGTTTCAACCTCAAGAAACTCGTTGTCGTTCATGAACTGGCGAATCGCCGCCACGACTTTTGAGCGGGATTTAAACGTCGCGCGGGTTTCTTCTGAGGTGATCAAATCGACATAACGCTGGCGGTATTTGATTTCCTGGTCTTGCAGGCCATGAAATTTTTCGGGTAATGGGCGCAGCGATTTGGTGAGTAAACGCAGTTCGGTCACATGCACAGACAGTTCGCCGGTGCGGGTTTTAAACAAGCGGCCGCGGGCGCCCAAAATATCACCCATATCCCAGTGTTTAAAACGCTCGTAGAGCTCTTCACCGATTTCATCACGTGCGACATAGAGTTGAATACGCGCAGTGCTATCTTGAATGGTCGCAAAACTGGCTTTACCCATCACGCGCTTAAGCATCATGCGACCAGCCACGACGACGACAATCTCTTGCGGGTCCAGTGTTTCTTTGTCACTGGTGGCATAAGCCTCTTGCAACGCGGCGGCTTTGTGCTCGGGCTTAAAATCGTTAGGAAAAGCAGCTGTTTGGCTAGCCTGGGCTTGTTCGCGCAATACGCGCAACTTTTCGCGACGCTCCGCAATCACGTGATTCTCATCAACGACTGACTCTGTCGCGTTGTCTGGGGTGGAGTGTTGTGCTGTCATAAATATCCGGCAATCGTCTACGTTATTCGTAAACCGACTATTTTAGCATTGTTACATCCAATTTTTGGACTCTTGATCAGCGGGAGCCTCATGCTTTTCAGGCAAATGGATGCGCATCATAAAACCATGTGGGCTAAGATTAGTTGCCCTGACGAACCCACCATGTGCCTCAACGATGTGCTTAGTCATGGCCAGGCCAATGCCATGGCCTTCTACTTGCGACGCACGACGGCCACGCACAAACGGTCTGAAAATCTGCTCCAGCTCTTGCGGCTCTACCCCCTGGCCCTGATCTTCCACCTCCAAGATCACTTCACTAGTACGGGCACTGTGTTGCAGCGTGATGGTGACCACGCCATTTTCCGGGCCATATTTCACGGCATTTCGAATCACATTATCTATCGCCCGTTGCAGTAGCTCCAACTGGCCATCGACCACCACCACATCTTCAGGCATATCGAGATGCAGCTTGGCATCCTGTTTTTCAAATAACACATCGCCAACAATGCCTGTCAGCAGCCCTTTTAAATCCACTTCGGTTTTTTGTAGTTTTTGCATGCCAGATTCAAAGCGAAAAATTTCCAGCAACTCAGAGATCATCCGCTCCATGCGCACCGCTTCCAGCTCAACACGCTGCAACGAACTTTGCATTTTTTTGGGATTTTGCATCACCAGACCCACCGACATTTGGATCCGGGCCAAGGGCGAACGCAGTTCATGCGACACATGATGCAGCATTTTAGATTGGCTTTTGATCATATTGTTCAAGCGTAACGCCATCAGATCAAACGCCTGACCTAACTCAGAAAACTCATCGTGACTGGCCGTAATTTTAGGGGTGACTCTGACCAGCAGATCGCCTTCTGCAGCGCTTTTAAGATGTTCAAGCAATAGCTTGATGGGATGCGAAATTGACCAGGCTAGCACACCGGAAAAAATCACACTGGAGACGATACTGAAAAAAAAGACTGTCAGGGGCAAGCCTAAAAATCGTCTCTCAACGGTTTGGGCACTGACCTGAGGCACAGAGGTGACGGTTGTTGAATTAGTCGCGCAGCCAGCCTGAGCAACACACGCTGGCGAGACACCGTGATGTACGGGAATTTGTTGATGCGACTGCCACTCGACCAGGCTGCCGACGATGATGCCGGTGGAGATGAGCGCCAGAAAAAATGCTACAAATAACTTCCAGAACAGGCGCCCCATAACCCTCGCATTATTTTACTTACTCTCTAACTAATTGATACCCGACGCGATAAATGGTTTGGATCACATTCACACCACCAGATACTTCTGATATTTTTTGACGAATACTGCTCAAATGCACGTCAATACTACGGTCATACTTCACCAATGGACGACCCAGCGCTTGAATAGACAAATCTTCTTTGCTGACGATGGTGCCTGCATGCTTCGCCAGGATTTCAATCAGGCTGAACTCGGTGCTGGTAAACACAATCGGCTTATCTACCCAGAACACTTTTCTGCGCTCGCTGGAAACGACCAGTTGGCCAACCACAATATCATTGCCTTTTGGTGTGTCACTTGTGTGACGGCGCAAAATTGCACGAATTCTCGCTACCAGCTCTCTAGGCAGACAGGGTTTCTGGACGTAATCATCAGCGCCGCCTTCTAGCCCTTCAATACGGCCCTCGTTGTCATCTTTGGCTGTCAGCATCAGCACCGGAATATCAGAGTGTTGTCTGATATTGCGCAACGTTTGCAAACCATCCTGGCCCGGCATCATCACATCAAGAATCACCAGATCGAACTTGCCGGCCAGCACATATTGCTCTCCAGTCAGTCCATCGTGCGCAGTTGTTACGGTAAAGCCTTCTTGCGTCAGAAACTCCTTCAGCATATTGGCCAATTCAACATCATCGTCAATCAACAGCAGCTTGCTCATTTATGTCCTTTTTTGAAAGATAACACAAGGCTTATCCAAATATTTAGCCCCGGAATATTATGAACAATTAAATTGATTAACAAGCGTAAATCGCCCAACTTTACCCAAGTTTTCAAACTGTATCAAAAATGTTAAGCATTTTTAAATTATACATGAATGTTTTCTGATGCAAAATCTCAGTCGGCAGTAAAGGCTTCACACAATTGACTCAAGAGTTGCCCAAACAGCGGCAACACTTCATCTGCGCTGTGTGGGCTGTCATCGTCAGTGGTAGCAATCATGTAACTAATGGTCACTTTGTCCAGATTTTCACGGTACTCTTGCCAGTGCTCAGACTCGGCCTCTGCAATCAATCTAAACTTATGAAAACCTGACTCGATGATCTCGGCCAACATCTCCGGCGCCAGGCCGTCAAATAAGGTTTTACCGATGGTGATCTGCGCCCGGTCGTAATCCGGCTGATGCCCTTCCTGCGTCAGCGGCATGAACAGAAAAGCATACACCATCAAGCCGAAACATTGATAGACGCCCAGCATGTCAAAATCATTTTGCAATTCATCTGCCGGGTGACGATCTGCAGTCTGAATGGCTTTAAAGGTTAAAAAGCTGGCCAGATAATGCACGGACTCTTCGACATCGCCATGCGCAAAAGCGGCAACCGCTTGCGCTTCAGAAGGCGCATCTGCCCGCGTTTGGGCCTGACACAGTTGATGCATAAACCGCAAGCGTTCTTCGTAAGTCATTTCCATGTTGATCCCCTTATTAATCCTGATTCATTCAATATGATCGCGTTATTCAATCTCTGGCAGCGCTTCCAGCTTTTCCTGCACATCCAGCCACTGCTCCTCGATGGCATCGAGTTGTTTTTGATTTTCGCCTTGTGCAATCAAGAGCGATTGCAGTGTTTCGCGCTGTTCGACCTCATAAATCGCGCTATCTGCCAGGCGACTTTCAATCCCCTGCTTTTCTTGCGTGAACTTGGTCAGCTGAGTTTCCAGTGTCGCCAGTGTTTTGAGCAACGGCCTACGCTCTACCAAGCGCGCCTGCCTGTCTGCTTTTTGCTGATGATAGCTGTTTTGCTTGACGACCGCAGGCCGACTGGCCGTGGCTTCTGTTTGCGCCGTTTTGATTAACGACACTTTGTAATCTTCCAGGTCGCCATCAAACACATTGGCTTGGCCATCAGCTACGAGCACAAACTTTTCGCAACAAGTGGCCAGCAGCGTGCGATCGTGTGACACCATGACCATGCCACCTTCATAGGCTTGCAAAGCCATGGACAAGGCATGCCGCATTTCAATATCCAGGTGGTTGGTCGGCTCATCCAGCAAAATCAGGTTAGGCCGTTGCCAAATCAGCATGGCTAATGCCAGGCGTGACTTTTCGCCGCCAGAAAATGGTCCGCAGGCTGTTTTGGCCATCTCGCCCCTGAAATCAAAACCACCTAAAAAATCCAGCAACTCCTGCTCTCGGGTTTGCGTATCCAGCCGCTGCAAATGTTGCAAAGGCGAATCAGTGGCAACCAGTTGTTCTAGCTGGTGCTGGGCAAAATAACCAATCCGTAAATCTTTGCCTTCTACCCGCTCACCTGACAACAGGGTTTCTGACTGCGCCAGGGCTTTGATCAAGGTAGATTTACCGGCACCGTTTTTGCCCAACAACCCAATGCGTTCCCCTGGGCGAATCGCCAAATGGGCCAGCTTGACCAGCGTTTGCCCGGCATAGCCAAGCGCCGCCTGATTCATCACCAATAAAGGGTCGGGGGCGGAGCCTAAGTCACGAAAACTAAAACTGAAAGGTGAATCGACATGCGCGGCACTGATACGCTCCATGCGCTCAAGGGCCTTGATACGGCTTTGTGCCTGCCGCGCTTTGGTCGCCTGCGCCCGAAAACGATCAATATATTTCTGCAAATGCGCCATTTGCTGCTGCTGCTTTTGATAACTGGCCTGTTGCAAAGTCAACTTCTCGGCACGCTGGCGCTCAAAATCACTGTAGCCACCACGATACAAAGTCAGTTGCTGCTGCTCGATGTGCAGAATATGGTTCACGGTGTTATCGAGAAACTCGCGATCATGCGAAATGAGCAGCAAAGTGCCACGATACGCACTCAGCCAGCCTTCTAGCCAGATCACCGCCTCAATATCCAGGTGATTGGTCGGTTCATCTAGCAATAACAAATCCGAGCGGCACATCAAGGCGCGCGCCAGATTAAGGCGCATGCGCCAACCACCCGAAAAATCACTGACTGCACGACTTAACTGCGCTTGAGAAAAGCCCAACCCGGCTAATAAGGCGCTGGCTCTGGCTTCTGCACTGTAGCCATCGATATCCGCCAGGCGCTGATGCCACTCGGCAACATGCAACGGGTCATGGCTATCACCTGCCTCCGCTTGCGCAAGCTTGGCTTGCAGGGTGCGCAACTCTTCATCGCCATCTAGGGTGTATTCGAGGGCAGACTGCGCCAACGCGGGGGTTTCCTGCGCCACATGGGCGATTACCCATTGTGGCGGCATCAGTAACTCGCCAACATCTGCCGTGAGCTCGCCACGCAGCAAGGCAAACAAGGTCGATTTACCTGCGCCATTGGCGCCCGTCAGGCCAACGCGATGCCCGGGGTGCAACTGAAAACTAGCGGCCTCAACCAGTGTTTTACCTGCTCTGGAAAAAGTCAGTTGTTTAAACTGAATCACTGACAATCACTTTCATTTAAAAACAACGTTGCAAAAAGAGTGGCATTTTAAACGAATCACCCCTATTCTGGCTGAATAATTCCGCCCTTAGCAGGGAGTTCTACTGCGGTTGCGCAACTGTTTTCGAGTAAAATAGTCAGTTATCTTTAAACCTCTTCAATCCTTGTTAAACGTCTTTATGCCTTTGCAAAAAATCAAACGCTGGCTGGTTACACTCATGATGGTGATTTTCATCATGCTGGCAGGCATTATTGGCGTCATCCAGTTTTATGTTTTTCCACATATTGACGACTACAGAGGTCGCATTGAGCAAGCACTGAGCCAGTCGCTCAAACAGCAAGTGACTATTGCGCATATCGGTATTCGCTGGCGCGGCCTGGCACCACAAATCACCCTGGGCAAGGTCACAGTGTTTGATACCGAGCACCGCCCTGCGCTGGAATTATCGCAGGTGACGACACGCCTGTCGTGGAGTAGCCTGGTGCTGCTTTCACCTTCATTAGTCAGCCTGAGCATAGACGCGCCCAATTTAGTCATCAGGCGCACCGCTGATGGCGAACTATTTTTAGCGGGCATTTCCATGTCCGGACAAGGCAATCCGGCGTTTGCAAACTGGCTGCTGGCACAGCGGCGCATCAAGGTCTCTCACGCCACCATCACCTGGCTGGATGAGCAGCGTCAAGCGCCCCCTCTCTTGCTTGAAGACCTGAACATTGAAATATTGACACCCGTCTGGCAACGCCTGTTGCACCGGCATAGCATCCACATCGACAGCCTGGTGTCTACCGGCACAAAGCAGCGCATTACCCTCGAGTCTGTCGTGGTCGGGAACGATGTAGCCAAACCCGAAGCCTGGCATGGCGAAATTTCGCTACGCTTGCCAGAAACCGATTTAGCCACCTGGAGCCCCTGGTTAGATTTGCCAGTTAAAGTGCAATCAGGCCAGGGCAATCTGACCACCACGTTGGCATTTGAAGCGCTGCAATTACAACGTTTGGCTGCACAGGTAGCGCTGACCAATGTCGCCGTTAAACCGGCCAACGAGCCACAAACCTTTGTGGCTAAAAGCGTGACTGGCGAGCTACGTTGGCAACGGGTAGAACAACGGTTTATGGTCACCCTCAAGCATTTCTCGGCGAATGTTCAGCCCGGCTTGGTGCTGGAGGATACCAATGGCGAACTGCAATGGGATAACAAAGGCCATGAAGGCACAGTCACGGTTAAAAAATTCAGCCTCGCACAGGGTGATTTATTTGCGCAATGGTTACCGCCAGACTCTCCAATAGCCACTTATCTTGAACACATGGCGCCTGCGGGCAATGCCTCTAAAATCAAAGCGCGCTGGCTTGCGCAAGGCAACCAGTGGCGCGATTACGCCATCACTGCCAACTTTAGCGGCTTGCATACACAAGCCTATGCCAACCTGCCAGGCCTGGATAACTGGTCCGGTCAATTGTCAGTGCAACCAAATGCTGGCAGCGTTGAGTTAGATACCAGCAAGGCCACGATTGAGCTTGCAGGTCTGCTGCGCTGGGCACTACCCATTGACAGCCTGCAAGGCGAGATTGAGTGGCGCAATAACGGGCAGAAAACCTTGATCAGCACCCGCAACCTGCACTTTAGCAATCCACACCTGGCCTTGCGTACCAATATGGAATATCAACTGGGCGCGGCAGGTGGCGACACCATACAACTACAAAGCCAGATTGAGCGTGGCGATGCCAAGTTTGCCCCGTTTTATTACCCGCTCATATTGGGTGAGTCGACCTTGCACTGGCTCGATACGTCTATTCTGGGTGGCCAAATCAGGCATGGTGAAGTGATTGTTAAAGGCCGCGTCAGTGATTTCCCTTATGTCAATCAGGCACACCAGCCGGACCCATCGCTGGGCTTGTTCCGCGTCACCGCGCAAGTGGATCGCGCCAGCCTGGAATATGGCACCGACTGGCCGGTGGTGCAAAATATTGATGCTTTCATGAAATTTGAAGGAAAACGCATGGATATCGCCGTGAAAAACGGCACGACTGTCGGCCAGCACATTACACAAGCACAGGTCGAAATTCCGCAATTGGATGCCGACTGGCCCATGCTCAATATTAAAGCGGCGGCCACCGGCACGGTTGAACAAGGCGTTAAATTCGTTAACACCAGCCCGGTTCGACAAGTCACCATGGGCTTTACCGATTTTTTGAAAACGTCAGGCAATGCCGAACTCAAACTCGGTCTGCAAGTGCCGCTCAATGATGTCGATGCCAGCCAGTTTCAGGGCGATTACAACATTAAAAACGGCCATATTGCCGCCAACCCACAAATTGCCATGCCGGAAATGAGCAATATCAATGGCCATTTAAAATTCAACGAAAAAGGCTTGCAAGCGCAAGGTGTGCAATTATCCATGTTTGATAATCCTGCCAGCGTCAGCCTGAGCACGCGGCCAGACAAGTCGGTGATTATCCAGGGCAGCGGCCGCATCACCGATGCTGCGCTAAAAAAACTGGATAACAACCCGATCACGCGCGCCTTGCATGGCACCACAGACTGGAAAAGCAATCTGTTGATTCAAGCGCCGAATATCCGTCTGGACATCCGCTCGCAGTTGATTGGCATGGCGATTGACCTGCCAGAGCCGGCCAAAAAAAGCGTTGAAACCCCGGCGAATCTGAGTATTCGTTTCCGCCAGGAAAGCAATCAGCCCGACAAGATCGCCATTCATTACAACGATTGGATTCATGCTAACTTTTTGCGCAATGCAAATAATCCAGCCGCCGTCAGCGCCGGTGAAATTGCCATTAACACGCCACCACGTTTGCCAACAGGCGATGGCATTAATTTGCGCGCAGACTTTCAAAAGCTCAATGTCGATGAGTGGCTGGCTTACCTCAATCAGGGCAGTGGCAATCAGGCGACAGAATCCTCTTCAATCGCATTGAATCAAATAGAGCTGACCGCAGGCACTTTGCATGTCTTTGACCGCAACCTGCATCAGATCAAGTTAAACATCTCGCCAGAAAACGAGCGGCTCAAACTCGCCGTACAAAGCCAGGAGCTGGCGGGTGAGGCGGACTGGATTGCAGGCAAACCCAGCAAACTGGTGGCTAAACTGAATTATCTGCGTATCCCCCGCAGCATGGATACCGATAGTACGGTCAATCCGGCTGAAGTACGTCGTTTAGACCTGACTTACCCTGAGCTGGACATCACGGCGCAAGACTTCCAGTTTGGCGATAAACAACTGGGCAGCCTGGATTTAAAAGCCTACAACAGCGGTGAAAGCTGGGTGATACAGCGCATGAATATCAGCAACAGCGACAGCCAGCTCACCGCAGACGGCACCTGGCGCAACTCGGTGCGCAGCCCGCAAACCATGCTCAAATTTAACCTGACCTCAAGTAACCTAGGCAAAACCCTGCAGCGCTTTCAGCCTGGCGGCGAGATGGTGAAAGGCGGCACGGGCAATATGAACGGTCAGCTTGGCTGGCCAGGCAGCCCACACGAGTTTGCCGTAGAACGTCTGGATGGGAATTTCACTATGCAGCTTGAAAAAGGCCAGATTTTAAAAGTGCAGCCAGGCGTCGGTCGTTTATTGGGATTATTGAGCTTGCAAAGCCTGCCACGTCGATTAACCCTCGATTTCCGCGACCTGTTTAGCGAAGGCTTTGCGTTTGACAAAATCACCTCTACCGCCAATATTAAAGATGGTATTTTGCGTAGTAACGACCTGTTTATGACTGGCCCTGCCGCCGAGGCTAGCATTAAAGGCGAAGCCAATTTAAAAGCAGAAACGCAGCGCTTGCGGGTAAAAGTAGTGCCACATATTAGCGACTCGGTGTCGCTGGCCGCACTGGCTGGCGGCCCGATTGTGGGTGTGGCTGCGTTTGTGGCGCAAAAATTACTCAAAGACCCGCTTAACAAAATCAGTGCCAGTGAGTATATGATTACAGGCACATGGGATAATCCGCAGGAAGCGGAGGTGGATAAAAAAGCACCCGCCCCGGCTGCACAGCCCTTGAAAGGCCTGCATTAATGCCAATATTATTATTTCAATGGAAAATTTGCCATGGCAGACAAAAAAACTAAAAAACTCAAATCAGCCGCCAGTGATGACATCGTCAAAGTCGCCGCGGTTCAAATGGCTTCTAGCCCCAATGTGGCTGCGAATTTGGTCGAAGCTAAGCGCCTGATCGAAATGGCGGCCAAAGCCGGTGCCAAACTGGTGGTGCTGCCAGAATACTTTTGCATCATGGGACTGAAAGAATTTGATAAAGTCACCATACGTGAAAAACAAAATGATGGCCCGATTCAGCAGTTTTTGAGCAAAACCGCCAAGGCTTTTAAAATCTGGATCGTCGCTGGTAGCGTGCCGCTCGAAAGCCATTACGCGAACAAAGTGCGCAATAGCTGCCTGGTCTATAACGACAAGGGTGAGCAAGTGGCGCGCTATGACAAAATCCACCTGTTTGGTCTCGATATGGGCACCGAGCATTACCACGAAGAAAACACCATAGAGCCTGGTGACACGGTGGTGACGGTAGAGACGCCATTTGGCCGTATCGGCCTGTCGATCTGCTACGACTTGCGCTTTCCCGAGCTGTTCCGCGCCATGGGTGAGGTCGACATGATCGTGGTGCCCTCGGCATTTACCGAAACCACCGGTAAAGCGCACTGGGAAACGCTGGTGCGGGCACGCGCGGTAGAAAACCTCAGTTATGTCATTGCCTCAGCCCAAGGCGGCTACCATTTATCTGGCCGCGAAACCCACGGCAACAGCATGATTGTAGACCCTTGGGGCGTGGTACTAGATCGCCTGCCACGTGGCTCAGGCATTGTGGTTGCCAATGTGAACCGCAACTATATTAAAAACCTGCGCCAAAGCTTGCCAGCGCTCAAACACAAAACGATTAAGGCGATTTAATGAAAACACTGAGTGCCAAGCTGGCACTCTTTGCTACAAATCGACTCCAAATTTCACGATTACAACAAGTGACTTAATATGCAAACGCTACTCACCACCGCCAACGACTTGCTACTACGCCCCGCCGGGCTGGATCACAGCGCTTTAACCAATGTATTGTCTGGCATGATGACGCACAATATTGACTATGCTGACCTGTATTTTCAATATAGCCGTAGCGAATCGTGGGGGCTGGAAGAGGGCCAGGTAAAGTCTGGTAGCTTTAATATCGACCAGGGGGTAGGCGTGCGCGCCGTAAGTGGCGAAAAAACGGCGTTTGCCTACTCTGATGACATCCACCTCGATGCCTTGCAACAAGCGGCAAGTGCCACGCGCGCCATTGCCAACCTGGGCCAGGAAAAAACTGGCCACAGCATTATCACACGCAGCCATACCCCGCTCTATTTGCCGCAAGACCCAATTGCCAGCCTGAGTGCAGATGCAAAAGTGAAGCTGCTGGAAAAACTGGAGCGCTACGCCAAGGCGCAAGACCCGCGCATCACACAGGTCATGGCCTCGATTGCCGCAGAATATGAAGTCGTGTTAGTTGCACGCAGCGATGGCGTCATGGCGGGCGACGTGCGCCCATTGGTGCGCTTATCGCTGCAAGTGATTGCCGAACATAATGGCCGCCGCGAACAAGGGTCTAGTGGTGGCGGTGGTCGCTTTGATTACAGCTACTTCACCGATGAAGTCTTGCAAGACTACGCCCAGAAAGCAGTACATCAGGCGCTGGTGAACCTCGACGCACGCCCTGCCCCGGCTGGCAGCATGACTGTTGTGCTAGGCAATGGCTGGCCAGGCATCTTACTGCACGAAGCCATCGGCCACGGCCTCGAAGGTGACTTTAACCGCAAAGGCAGCAGTGCCTTCAGCAATATGATCGGCCAGCAAGTCGCGGCCAAAGGCATCACCATTGTTGACGACGGCACCATACAAGACCGTCGCGGCTCGCTGACCATGGACGACGAAGGCAATGCGCCACAGAACACCGTACTGATTGAAGACGGCATCCTGCGCGGCTATATACAAGACACGCTCAACGCACGCCTGATGAATATGGGCCTCACTGGCAACGCGCGCCGCGAAAGCTACGCACACATCCCCATGCCGCGCATGACCAACACCTATATGCTCAATGGTGACAAAGACCCGCAAGAGATTATCAAGTCGGTTAAAAAAGGCCTCTACGCAGCCAACTTTGGCGGCGGCCAGGTCGACATCACCAGCGGCAAATTCGTGTTCAGCGCAGCAGAAGCCTACATGATTGAAGACGGAAAAATCACCTACCCGGTCAAAGGTGCTACCCTGATTGGTAACGGCCCGGATGTGCTGACCAAAGTCAGTATGATAGGCAATGACATGACGCTGGATAGCGGCGTTGGCACCTGTGGCAAAGAAGGCCAAAGCGTGCCGGTAGGTGTTGGACAACCGACGCTGAAGATTGACGGGCTAACGGTGGGTGGAACGTCAGCGTAATACCGAGAAGTGCATTCATCATTAAATAAAAAAGCTGCCTATCGGCAGCTTTTTTATGACTGAATATTATCGCGCTTTAAGATGGTTGATCCCCAACCACGCAATATAGGTATAACAGATCACCGGCAATACAAAAGCATGATGCAAGCCAATACGGTCAGCGAGCATGCCTGTCAACAATGGCACTACTGCGCCGCCTAAAATAGCTGTTGCCAGCAAACCGGAGCCTTTTTTCTCCTGGCCTGCTTTCAAGCCCTTAATACTCAGAGTGAAAATCGTTGGGAACATAATCGAGTTGCACAAGCCTACCAGTACCATGCTGCCAATGGCGATGACACCCACCGTCTGCATTGAAACCAGGAGCAATAATACAGACAGCAGTGCATGTACCATGAGCACCTTGGCAGGCGCAAATGCTTTCAAGGTAAAAATACCGATAAAACGGCCTATCATGGCACCGCCCCAATAAAGCGCAATCAAAGGGGCCGCTTCAGTTTCTGGCACATGCAGGATTTCCATCACATAGTTCACCAGGAAACTACCGATCGCAACTTCAGCGCCTACATAAGCAAAAATACCAATCACGCCGAATAACAGGCTCTTTTCTTTTAAGACCTCCTGCCAGGTACTTTCATCTGGCGCATTGGTCTCCATGCCAGCCAGGTTCAGGCGCGAAAGCACCAGCGCAATCACGATTAATACCATCGCAATCAAGAAGTAAGGATAAACCACGCCCTCGGCATACACTGAGTTGGTTAAGCCTGAAAGAATAAAATAAGCGCCAAAGAATGGGGCGATAAAAGTCCCCAGGGAATTGAATGCTTGTGCCATGGTCAGTCGTGAAGACGCTGTCTCTTTAGGCCCAATAATAGAGACACATGGGTTCGCAGCCACTTGCAGTAGCACAATGCCAGAAGCCAGTACAAACAATGCGCCTAAAAATAACGCATAAGTATGTAAAAGGACGGCCGGGTAAAACAGCAGGCAACCAAGTGCCGCCAGCGCAAAGCCAACCACCATGCCTTTTTGATAGCCGATGTTTTCAATCAGCTTGCTAAACGGGATAGAAGTCAGGCCGTAGGCAGCAAAAAAACAGAACTGAATAAGCGCTGCCTGGCTATAGGTCAGGGCAAATATAGCTTTGAGATATGGCACCAAAATATCGTTTAAACAGGTGATAAACCCCATCATAAAAAACAATACGGTCAGTGAGGTGAGTGCTTTTTTATACATACGGTCTTTCAATAGCAATAAGCGGGTAACTACACCATAAATAGGCAGGCTTTGGAAGCTGCTTTTATCGCAACCAGGCGTTTTGGCGATGAATACCAGACGCCATTCAACCCCAAACACAAAAATGAAGGCTCAAAATTTAACGCAGATCAAATGGATTGCCGATTAAGGCTTGACGCTGGACGTCGCTCGCTCTTAATATCACTTTACAGCGACCACAAGTCGACGCTTTCACTCACCTCTACACCAAGGAGACATAGTATGGCATCTAGTAAAACTTCCGACGCATCCCCTAAAAAAGTGACCACAGCAAAGAAAGCCGCCGCGCCCAAAATTGCCCCAAAAAAAACTGCGTCAGAAAAAGCTGCCAAGCCAGCCACTTCACGTAAAAAAACAGCCAAAACAGCCATTGTGACCAGTGAAGAGCGCTACAAAATGATTGAAGTAGCGGCCTATTACATTGCGGAGAAAAAAGGCTTTGGTCACAACCATCTAGACTACTGGCTAGAAGCTGAACAAGAGATTAATGCCAAATTGAATGCCTGAAGACTATTCCGGCTGACTCAGACGTGGAATGCGCGGTGCCGACGTGAACTGAATATCGGCACCGCTATGTTGCGCGTATTGTAAAAATCCCAGCACCTCAGGATGGCTTAAACGTAACCCATAGGCAACATAGGGGTACTCCGACAGCGGCACCTGTTTCTGAAAAAACGGCCAGTTGGCGCTTGGGTTATAAAAACGCTCGACCAGGCTGGTGATCGCCAGTAACTCATACTGCCCCAAGTCATTCAGCACCAGCCAGGGGCCGCCTGAATCGCCGACGGTAGGCATGGGCATGGTGTGGTCATATTGATCCATGTCGTTCAAACGGTTCACCGCCAGCAATGCTTTTTCAGCGTGCACCAACTCCTGCGTATAGGCAAACTGGGTTTGCGCTTGCAGGTGTAACATTTCATCCATGTCACGATAGGCTTTAGGCAAAACCTGATAAAAGTCTGATAAATCACGCACGGGTTTTCGTTCACCACAACGCGGGTGCCGAGTATCCGCTTCACCATAGCCGCGCCCATAGCCGCAAATCATGATGAGCTCGGGTAAATAATCGCCCAGGCGGATGCGTAAAGGCTGTATCAGACTATGCACTTTGGCGTCAAACACCAGTACCGCAATATCTTGCGTCAGGTCTTCGGCAACCACGTTAAATGGCCGATAAAACGCCTGTTTGAGCTCAACCTGCTCCATGCCCAACAGCTCGGGCTGAGCAATACCAAGCATGGGCAATCCCAGCGGGCCCGTCAACCGTACCTCTTTCAGGCAATGCGCCGCGGTAATTAAAGTAAGTGGCTTGAGGCCAACAATCGCCGCGCTGCAAATCGAGTCGTAATACTCCCACTTTTCAACCGACTGCAAAAAATGTGCGTGCTGCACATTTAACTTCACGGTAGAAATCGCCATGCCCGGAAATGTTAGGCCGTGAATAATAGCCTGGCTGGAATGCCCCAAGATAAGCCCAAGCGCAAGCCCCAGAGAAGCCAACAGTACAGGCAACACGCGCCTGAATAAAGCCAACCTCAACCGCCGCATAGGCACTACCTGTTAAGGCAAGCCTCTGCTGGCGTTGTTTTTCAACTCAACGGGGCCGAAACAGCTTTCTAGCGAAGGATCATCATTATCACAAACAATAAAACTGCTGCCATCTGGTTTAAACAGCAAAAAACTGGTCTGTTCGCTACCGATTTCAGCGCGTTGCTGGGTACAGTCTGCCGCCTTGTTACTCAGGGTGACTCGGTGATTCAGTTTGAAAAAGCCTTGTGCATCAGGCTGCGGCGTGACGTCATAGTGCTCCTCCAGTTGCTCATCACCACTGGTCAATACCGCGGAGCCATCTTCTTTAAACCAATAGGTTTCCAGGCAACCGCTTTCCGGCACACGAGACTCCCAATACCCAATGACGGGATGCTTGAGTGAGCGTGGATCAGCTTCGGCGACCACCTGCATGCTCGCCAGCAAGCTATAACAGGCAAACAATAATGTCAAAAAGGTACATGTTTGATGCTTGTGCTGATAACGCATTGCAACCCCCATATTGGCATGATGAAAAGCAGTCACTTTATTGTTAGGCAAAACGCAAGCGCTACCCAGTGAATGATTCCTGATAAACCACACCAGATTTCCCTGCCGTGTTGCTCACAGCAATAGCACCCTAATCAACAGGCAATAAAAAACCCCGGACAGGTCCGGGGTTTTGAGCGAATCAGCGCGATTACTTCATCACACGGTTACGGTATTCACCAGTACGTGTGTCGATCTCGATCTTGTCGCCCTGGCTCACAAAGAGTGGCACTGGGATCTCAAAACCGGTCGCGATTTTGGCTGGTTTCATCACTTTACCGGAAGTATCACCCTTAACAGCAGGCTCGGTGTAAGTGATTTCACGCACCACGGTAGTTGGCAATTCGATAGAAATCGCTTTGCCTTCATAAAAACGCACTTCACATGGCATACCATCTTCCAGGTATGGCAGCGCGTCTTCCATAAACTCGGCATCCACGTCATATTGGTTGTACTCAGCATCCATAAATACGTAGGTAGGATCAGCAAAGTAAGAGTAAGTCACTTCTTTCTTTTCCAATACGATCACATCAAACTTGTCTTGCGCAGCATAAACGTTCTCGCTTGGTGCTTCTGTCAGCAAGTTTTTCATTTTCATTTTAACCACTGCAGAGTTACGGCCAGATTTGTTGTATTCGGTTTTTACAATAACCATCGGGTCATTGCCAATCATCACTACGTTGCCAACGCGGAGGTCTTGAGCGATTTTCATAAATTAAGCCTTAATGTGTATGCGGGATTTGAAAGCGCAGAATTATACCCGATGTGTACGACATTTCTCAATGAAAATCACCAAGTTAGTCGCCAAATCATGCTGCTGTGACTGGCTGACTTTAAAGGCGCTGGCGTGCAAGGCGAACTGCGGCAAAGCGGTTAATAACGCCTGCCAGTGCTGTGCCTGCCACGCCCCTTGTGCCCACGCCAGCATGGCGTTGTGGATGACATCAGACAATCCAGCATCGGCCGCCAACAGGTAATGCGCCATAAAGGCGTTGAGTTTCAGCAAGTGGGCGTCTTCGCTCTGCTGATAAGGCAGCCAAATCATGGGCTTGCCCGCCCATAAAGCGCGTATCCAGCTATCTTCGCCACGTACAAAATTCAAGTCACATAAACACAGCAAGCGGTCGTAATCGGTTTGCGATAAAAACGGGATCACCAAAAACTCGCATTGTTGGCGCTGCAGACGGTCACCAACCTGCAACACAGGCGTATCAAGTGCCTTGGCCAATAATGGCGCAACCGTGTGCGGCACGAATACTCGCACCGGCACCGCCGAGGCTTGCAGGCTATCCACCAAAGCCGCCAATGGTGCATGGGCATAGCAAAATAAGGATAGCGTGAGCCTGCCAGGCGCTGCTGTCAGACCTAAATCAGACCAACGTGCCTGCGCTTGCAACGCTGGCAAACTGGCTTCGCGCAGCAAACCGCCGGTGCCTGATGTAAACCCGGGGTAAAAGAAATGACGCAGCAGGCCGTTGGCTTGCGGCGAAGGCTGCGCATGAAAGCTCTCCACCCAGCGCTCTGCTGATAAATAATCGACATTGACCCAAAGAGATGCCTGCTTGCGCATCTGCTGTTGATAGGCTTCTGGCAAGCCGCAGCTAAAGGTTTCAATCACCACCGGTACCGCTTCCGAAAAATCGGTGTTTTCTGCCCAGTGTTGTAACTGAATATGCGCATGCCCTGCCCCGGCAAACTGTTGCGCCAGCGCCAGATCATCCACCCACAACCGTATATGAATGCCGTGTTCTGCAGCCAATTGGTGTGCCAAGCGCCAGCTCACACCAATATCGCCAAAATTATCGACCACCTTGCAGAATAGATCCCACGTCTGGGTGGTTTGGGGTTGAAAACTCATGTGACCAGGCAACAACAATAAGGACTAAATGGCCGATTGTAACTTAAAACCACCCTGGCTAAAGTCAGGCTGCTTCGCAGCGGCAACTTGCCAACCAAGATTGAGAAAGCGCCTGGCAAACGCAGTGCTGATGATGGGGCTGAAATATACTGTAGAGGCGAAAAAGCTGTCAGTAAGACTGACAAAAAAGCGCTTTTTGCGCGATGAAGGGGCTTGGTTTATGCGGCAACCAGATTTTTTATCAGGGTTACTCAGTCAGCGCAGTCGCCATTTCAGCAGTTTTTAACCAGGTCAGTTGTAATACTTTGGCATCGGTAGACGCTCTATGCTGTTGTAAGGCGAGGCTTTCACGCAACGCCTGCTTGGTCTCGTGCCACATCGCCTGTTGCTCTGGGCTTAAGGTCACACTTAAATCTTCCAGCTTAAAACGTGGACTCATCACTGCGGCCTCGAACAAGCTATGCAACCAGACAAAGTCTTGGTACCAGCCATCGGTATATACGGTTTGCCCGGCAAAGACCTGGTTGAGGTGGATTGCAATTTCTTTTGCCGTTTGACCGTGCGCCTCTAAAGACTGACGCGACTGCTGATGCAGCTTTTCGGCTTCTTTATCCCAATGCAGCCAGTCAGCATGCGGTTGTACCTGCGCGCTCCAGACGTCGCCTTTGCTATCGACGTAACCAATCTCGACCGGGTAACTACCCACGCCGAAACCGGATGCTTCAATATCTACTATGACTGGTGGCACCATGAACACTAACCTGTATGTATCTCTCTATTGTCTATGACAGAATATGACTGACGCTTATCTATCTATTCAACGGCATAAATATAATTTGCTTTAATCAACCATGAGATTATACGCAATTAGGCCGTGTTGAGGACTGAACTTCCATCAACCCTGGTGGACAAACAAAAGCAACACATGTTTACTTAAATTAGGGAGAAAAGAATGCATAAAATCATCACAGTCTCAGTGTTAACGGCGGCGATAGGCTTGTCCGGCTGCGCCAACATGAGCGAAACCCAGAAAGGCACGGCGAAAGGCGCCGGCATAGGTGCTGCGGCTGGCGGCGTTATTGGCGCGGTGGCTGGTGGCGGTAAAGGTGCAGTGATTGGTGCGGCCGTAGGCGCTGGTGCCGGTGCAATTGCAGGCAATATCTGGTCTAAAAAAATGGAAGCGCAGAAACAGGAAATGGAACAGGCAACTGCTGGCACCGGCGTCGCCGTGACCAAAACAGAAAACAATCAGCTCAAGTTAGAAATCCCGAGTGATATTTCGTTTGATAAAGGCAAAGCCAATATCAAATCCAATCTACGCCCTATCCTGGATAAATTTGCCACTGGCTTGCAAAATAACCCAGCGGCACGCGTCAATATCGTCGGCCACACCGATAGTAGCGGCTCAGACGCTGTCAATGATCCATTGTCCGTGAATCGTGCAGCCAGTGCGCGTAATTACCTGACCGAGCGCGGCGTGGCCTTTACCCGCATCACCATTGATGGCCGCGGCTCACATGAGCCCATCGCCGCTAATGATACAGAGGCTAACCGTGCCAAAAACCGTCGCGTAGAGATTTTTGTGGCTGAGCCTGAACCGCAGGCAGCGCCTAAATAAGCGTTAAGCCATCATAGAAAAAGCCGACGATTCAGTCGGCTTTTTTCATAACGCAATGCTAAATAAACAACGGTGCCACAAAGGCAAAAAAAGCACCTACCAGAAAAATAAGCACCGAGAACCAGTAAATCCACACACTTTGGCGCCGCGTTTTAGTGCATAACGCCGCTAACTGTGGGTCGGTCGGGCAAGGCAATAACCGCGCCCGCCATTGCATCCAGCCCGCGATGAGCAGCATCGCTGCGGCCAAGCCAAATACTAAAGGCTTATGCTCGCTGATCCAGATCAATTGCGGAAAATGGCTGATCAGGCTGGTCAACATCGCTACTGAGCCAATCGCCACCAGCGTGGCGGGTAAGGCGCAGCAAATCAGCGTCGAACCGCTGGTGAATAGCGAGAGCAAATTCAGCCGTCGGCTGGCTTGCAGAGGATTGATGTCTGCCGCCATCACTTGCTGCCTGCTTTCTCGGCCTTGGCCACCTCTGCCTGGATCGCCTCTACGGTCTGGTTCACGCGCTCCAGCTTGCCCACCGAGTAACCGGCATCTTGGATCACTTTGCTAAATGCCTCATTCGACACCTCCTGGCCGTCTTTCAACTGCAAGGCCACCACGCGGCTCTTGAGGTCAACAAAAGCCACCTGCTTTTGCGGCAAGGCATTAAGTTTTTTCTCTATGCCTTTGGCACAAAACGCACACACCATGCCGTTCACTTCGGCCTTAATCGTCGTTACGGCAAAGGCCGCAGGGGTCATGGCAGACAACATCAAAGTCACTAATAATTTTTTCATTGCAATATCCTTTAAAAGTTAATTGGTTAAAACACAAACATGGCATTCAGGCGCGGCGCAAAGCCCTCGCCTTGCCAGGGGTTGGTGACACCAAATTCCAGAAAGTAATTTTTGTTGATCAAGCGCAACGCCGGGGTGATTTGCAAGCCAGGATCGTTGTTACGCATGGTTTTGGCTTCAATCACAAACCACGGCTGCGTCTGGTTAAAACCGGTTTCATAAAACGAAAACCCGGCCTGCACCGCAGCAGTGTCGTAGTTCATATTGGGCGCACGGATCATGCGGGCTTTGGCCAAGAAATACAGCCGCGTGGATTCCATATCGAACTGCAAGCTGGGCGTATAGGCAAAGCCATCATACTGGCCACGCGCTTCGCCCACGCTACCGTTGAACCAGACATTGGCTTGCGTCGATGGCAGGTTCCAGCGCTTGATGAGGCCGGTGTAATTGATGCCGGAAATGGTCGTCGCCTGCTCGCCTTTACCCGACATACGCATCTGCTCAACGCCGATGGCATGCCCAAACGCGGGCGAGTAGTTCAACATCCATTCCTGGTTATAGCGACCGATTTCGGTCATGAGCATGGCACTATCTTCAAAGCCCATGAGTGCCGCCGCGTGGGCAGGCGTTAACTGGGAGAGAAGTACGACACCAAGCGCAACATGATGTTGCTTAAACATAAAGCCTCCATATTCAATCTAACAAAACGTGTGGACGGACTTGTCCTGAGTGTTAGCTGAATATGGGTGGTTTGATAGCAGGAGGGTAAGTTTGAGAGTGCACAGGGTCGGCCGCAAACAAGGGGGCAGCGCTAGACTGTGCAATGATAGAAACGCCTGGAAACGCGTCTAAATGGGCGACGCCAGTGGTGACCATGCAAAAACCACAGACCGTGCAGTGATGCTTGGCGGTCGTTGGATGGTCGCTAGCATGATGCATGCCTTGATGCTCATCCGCCATGTCATGACAAGGCATCTCGTCCTGCTGTGCCTGCGCGGTGATACTAACTGGGTGCTCTGCGAGTGCCATTTGCAATGACATGACGTTGGCGGCCATGACAAAACATGGCAACCAGCAAATCAAAAATAAGCAAACGCGTTTTCGCATATATGGCTAAGATAAGGCTAGCAAGTCATTAGTTCAAGTCCCGCGCGCATTTAATGTCGTGTTATACGTAGCGGATATCAATAATTTCATACTCGGTTTCTGCGCCAGGGGTCACCACGCGTATGGTATCACCGAGGTTTTTTGCCAATAACGCTTTCGCCATCGGCGACACCCATGAAATATAACCCTGTGTCGGGTCCAACTCATCCTGGCCAACAATACGGATAGTCATTTCGCTGTCATCTACCAGGTTAAATAAGGTCACCCAGGCGCCAAAATAGACCTTTTCAGTATTCGTTTGCGTATGACTGTAGACGATCTCCGCCGCATCCATGCGCTTGGTTAAAAAGCGAATGCGCGAATCAATCTGCCGCAAGCGCTTTTTACCATAAATATAATCGCCGTTTTCGCTACGGTCACCATTGCCTGCGGCCCAACTTACCACACGCACCACTTCGGGCCGATCAACCTTAATCAGATATTGAAATTCTTTTTCCAGCGCGGCATAGCCTTCTGGCGTAATGTAATTTTTCTGTTCAGCCATCTAAACCCAACTCTATTGTGTAGGCGGTCATCAATCGCGTCATCATACAACGGATTACCGCCACAGCCATCGCCTGCTGTGAAATAGCGCCACGGCTTGCTTTATGAATCTTTTGTGAAGCTTTTTTTAAAAGGCTTCATTTAGCAATTTATTTTACGTAAATGGGTTGTGCGTCGTAAAGCATGACGCCCGTGGCAACGCAATGTTGCTGACTGACCCAGTATTATCCAGAGGAATTGCATGAAGAAATCCATCGCTCATTTGAATGTAGGCACCCGCTTGTTTTTGGGCTACGCGCTGCTGATCTTGTTTACCACCTTTATTTTTGTGATTGCCTGGCGCGGCTTCAACCACATTAATCACACCTGGCAACATTTTGAAAACATCCAATTGGTGAAAAGAACCCAGATTGAAAACGCCAGTAAAGGCCTGGGCGATGCCGTGCATCATTTCAAAAACTATGTGCTGCGCGGGGGCCGAGAAGCCAGCAAGTTTCAACACAGCATGGATGATATTGAATACGCCATGAAGGCCTATGCTGCCACCGGCGAACTCAACCAGCAGGAGCAGGAAATCTTAAGCAATATCACTCTCGCCGTGAACACTTACCGCGACGCCATCAAACGTTGCGAAGCGCTTAAAGCGGATGGTATGAGCGTGACTGAAATAGACAGCACGGTAAAAGGCGCCGACAAGCCATTGAGCCACTCACTGCGCCTGCTGATGGACATGAATATTGCAGGCGTCACGGATGCCTCTAGCCAGTTTGCCTCCACCATTGCCAGGGCCAATAAACACATTGAAATTGCCTTATTGATTGCCGTGGTCATGGCAATAGCCATTGCCTGGAAAATGACGCGTTCGATTACCACGCCACTCAAGCAGGCACTGACCTTGTCACAACACATTGCCAATGGTGAGTTTATTTCACAAGACGCGCCAACGACCAATGACGAAACCGGCAAGCTGCTGCGCGAAATGCACCGCATGCAGTCGACCATTCAAAACATCGTGCAATCTCTCAATGAAATGTCCAGCCAGCACCGTGACGGCATGATTGATTACCGCATCGACAGCCAGCCGTTTTATGGCGCTTATCAGCAACTCACCACAGGCATCAACCAGATGGTAGAAGAACATATTCTGGCGCAGACAAAATCGCTGCAAGTGGAAACGGCCTTTGGCCAGGGCGACTTTAACCAGCCACTGGAAACCTTCCCCAACCAGCGCAGTTATATCAACCAGAGTATTGAACAGGTACGCCAGAACTTTAACCTGCTGATGGACGACGTCCATACCTTGTCACAAGCGGCCGAGCAGGGCCAACTGAATATCCGCGTCGATGTGTCCCGCCACCAAGGTGAGTTTCAACAGATCGTGGCAGGCTTTAACCAAACCCTAGACGCCGTGGTTGTGCCTTTGCAAACCACCGCCCGTTATCTGGACCAGATGGCGGCAGGACATATCCCTACGCAGATTGAAGAACATTTTGTCGGCGACTTTAACCTGATGCAAACCAGCCTCAAGCATTGCACGGGGGCGATTCATCAACTGATCAGCGATGTGCATCACCTGGCGTCGGCCGCACAGCAAGGCCAGTTAAATACCCGCGTCGATGTTGACGCGCACGCCGGGGATTTCCAGAAAATCATCCAGGGCATCAACCAGACGCTGGATGCGGTGGTCTCGCCGCTGCATGTGGCCGCAGACTGTGTGAAACGCATTGCCGCCGGTGATATTCCTGCGCCTATCCATAATCAATACCATGGCGACTTCAAGGTGCTGATCAACAACCTGAATACCTGTATTTTGGCAGTGAACCGTCTGGTAGAAGACACCCGCCAGATTGCAGATGAAGCACAACAAGGCCAGTTATATAGCCTGGTCGATGTGACTACCCACGCGGGTGACTTTAGAGAGGCCCTGCAAGGCTCGCAGGAGATTCTGCAGCGCATGGTGGCGCCGATACACACGGTCAAGCAAGCGGCTGAAACTATCCATGTTGCAGCGGCTGAAATTGAAAAAGGCAACAATGACCTGTCGCGCCGCACTGAAACGCAGGCCAATGCGCTACAAGAAACATCCGCCAACCTCGAAACCCTGACCAGCAATATCAAGCAAACCGCCGAACATGCCCAACAAGCCAGCTTGCAAGCCAGCCAGGCTAACCAAATGGCGTTACAGGGCGGCGAAGCGTTTAATGCTCTAACCACCACCATGCAAGGTATTAATGAAACCTCGGCGCAAATTGCGCAAATTACCAGCCTGATTGACAGCATCGCCTTCCAGACCAACATCCTGGCGCTGAATGCCGCCGTGGAAGCCGCCCGCGCAGGTGAGGAAGGCCGTGGCTTTGCCGTGGTTGCCGGTGAAGTGCGCAACCTGGCCAAGCGCTCTGCCGCCTCTGCCAAAGAGATCAAAGAGCTGATCGCCGCCTCGGTGAGGCAAACCAATGCCAGCGCCAAGCAAGTGAGCCAGGCTGGCCATACCATGCATGAGATCGTGCATGCGGTACAACAAGTGTCTCACAGCATACAGGCGATTTCTGAGGCCTCTGGCCAGCAAAGCAGTGGCCTGGAACAAATCTACACGTCCATGACCTCAATTGATGAAACCACGCAGCAGAATGCGGCGCTCGTTGAAGAGGCTGCTGCCGCTGCAGAAAGCATGCTGGAGCAAGTGCATACGCTGGTCGAGTCAGTGAATCAATTTAAAATGCATGCGGCTGAACCCGCGAGCGATGAGCAGTGGCGGCTGATGGCCTAGGGTTGCAGGGTGACAGTCTTGCTGGCTGATCATGCACTCACCATCCTACGTCGCGCAGGATGGTGAGTCTCTCAGCAAGCACTAGATGCACTCAGTTGCGCTATATGCGTCTGGTTTCCATCACCTTGCCATCTAGTGGGTTCATGATCTGTAACTCCAATGCTGGCTCGCCAGCACCCTGCTCTAAGGCCACCCAATCCACCGGGCTCAAGTTCAAAGCGATGTCAGCCGGAAACGAAACCTGCTTGCTCATCACCGCAGCGGGCTTGCCCTTCACAAAAAGTTTGAGGTCAAACGTCACCGGCTGACCAGCACTTTGCAGTCGCACACTGCGGCAGGCATTATCATGCTGCAGTTGCAGGCGTTGTTTACCTTGCAACTGCAGGTTGCTCAGCTCGTAGCGGCGCTGTTTGTCAAAGCTGGTGAGCGAAATACTCAGTTGCTTGTTGAGCGCTTGCTCGGACGCCTCAAAGACCACCGAATGCAAACGCTCGCCTGCCAATGATACGTTCACCACATCGCTGGTATTCGCGATCACATTGGCGGTGAGCATCAGTTTTGCACCGCCTGAGGCAAGGCCCAGCTGATAATCGCCCTGACCTTGATTACGCACCTTCAAGGTTAACGCGCGCTGTTGGCGCAACACCTCATTGAGTATCGGCGCGGCTTGAGAAATCTCGGTCACCTCACGCCCGACGGTCTGTGCGGCTTTGCTGGCCGCGCCATTGAGCGGTTGCGTGCTGAGGCCAGTTTTAAACTTGGTGGATAGTCTACCTGCAGGCAGTGCGACCGGGCTCTGTTCTGACTGTAAGTGCTTGACGAGATCGGGACGCACATGCAAAGTCAGGTCTGGATACATTTTGTTGCTGGCAGGCGTCTGACTGAGAAAGTAAAGATTAAACTGTTTACGCTTAAATAATTGACTCAGACTCGCGCCTGTTTTCACTTTACCCACCTGCTTGGCCACATCACTGAATTTTCTTTGCGCATGATGCTCCACCGGCAACAGATTTTTAATCCGCGTCCTCCGATCCGTATTCAGGCTACCATCGCTATTCATCAGCGTCTCGCCCTGCTCATTGCTCACTTGCTCCAACTCAGACGATTCCCCGGCAAAAATCAGATAGATACCGCCGGTGATAAAGGTTAAAAAAGCCTCCCAAAAAGGCGTTCTCGGTTGACTAGACAATGCACTAAACGGCATGGCAAACATCCGCCCGCCGTTAAACAATCCTTCACCGCCGGTCCATGTCTCATTTTTACCATGCTGATACGCAAAGGTATTGGTTTTAGGATTGATGGTAATCACACGGTCACCGCCCTCATTGGTGTTGACTTTTGGAAAAGGTGAATTAGGGTTGGCCACATAGATGACCCACTCTTCTTCACTGCGTTTTTCCCAGCGGTAAGGCAGCACCACATGCCCACCCACCGGCGAAATGCCTTCGGATAAACAAATCAAACTGTAGTTTTTTTGCTCAAAAGTCGTTTGTGAAAACTCAAAGTTTTGCACTGGGTCCCACATGCGCCCGCCTTTAATGGCATCAATCATGTAGCTCACCTGGCTACCGCCTAACTGATAGCCAAACTTGATTGAAATATCGCGCGTACGCTGTGCATCAAAATCATATTGTGAAATGAATGGCCGTGAACTCGAGACGCCTTTGAGCGCATAAATCGCCTCCAGGCACATGCCAAAACAAGTGCCGGGTTTTGCAGCGCCCTTATAGACCGTCTCATAAAAGGCACGATTGAAGGGATGAATGAACCAGGTATCGTCGGCCTCTAAGTCGCTAAAGGTCGCAGCACAGGTGTCAAAGCTTAATTCTTTAATTTTAGGGTTTTTAAAGCTCCAGAACAGGTTCTGCCTGAAATGGGCACTGTCGGTCGGATCAATCACGTTGTGATCGATAAACACGGTAAAACTCGCTCTGAACTTGCCATCAGGGCCTCTGGCAAAGGTGCCTAGATCATTGCCTTGCAAATCAGGCAGCGAGGTATCCCACAAGGTCTCTACGCCAAATGATTTGCTAAATTTTGCGATCAGGTCATCGTCAAAATTTAACCCTCCATCGACATCATAAGCCTGCATATTGACAGTGAGGATGGCATTGCCGTCATTCAGTGGAAAGTCGCAAATCAAGCCTTCATCGGCGTTATTAAAGGTTTTTGTGCCTTGATTTGAATACTCACCAAACTGTTTTTCAAAGCGTAATTGCTGACCTTGCACAGGCTCAACCACTACTTGTGTGTGCACCAGTAAATCATCATTGTCTTCATCAGTTTCAAGCCGCGTGACTACCAGTTTTAAGCGGTTAACCAGACTGACCTGCCTGGTGGCGGCCTGCCATACCAGAATGCCATGCTCAAAATTATTAAAGCGGCAGACATCATTCGGCGAATTGGTTTCATCAGAGCTTGGAAAGCCCAACTCCCCGGTCGGACCACGGTGATGCGTTTGATAAGCAGTGAGTAAATCCCCATGCACCTCATGCGCCCCGGTAGCCCCACTCCAGTAAATAGAGCCTTGCTTAAAGTGGCTCACCGCACCAATGGCCTGGCTGCCTTTAAAAACAGGCAACTCATCACTGATGGGGTAGCCTAAAAAACTGCTCTCCGCGCCCATGCTGCGGTATTTTTGCAAAATATCACCATGTACTTCAAAAGCGCCACTGGCGGGATGCCAGTAAATATCCGCCTGGTCACAAGCAATGGCATAGCCACCGTTGGCTGCAGCGCGCTGATCGCTGGCAGGCAAGCCCAGCGCGCCTTTAACGTCAGCATGGCTACGATAGGTCTGGTAACAGTAACCATACATGACCACCGCATTGCCATTGGCACGCACCACAATCATGCCGCGCTCAAAATAGCAGACCTCACCGCCTTCGCCGGTGGGCTGGGTATCGGTGAGCGGAAAGCCCATGTAATCACGAATCGCACTATCGGTGCCGATTACTTTGTCATTAGCCAGCGCTTGCGACTTCCATTTGCGCTCAACAGCTTCAGACAATACATGGGCACCATAATCGGCATGATAAAAAATCATGCCGTGCTCAAAATCCTGAAAACGGCCCTGCCCACTGGGCGTGGCTTGCTCCTCACTCACTGGCTTGCCTAAGGTCCCTTGTTCACCGCCCAGCGCTTGATACTTTTGTTGAATCTCAGTCATGGCACTTCACCCTTTATGGTATTTTTTTGGTACTTAAATGGTTCCACAAAGAGAATTTAAATGCAATAAAATAATTAATCAAAGATAAATAAAATTAACAATAAAGTAGACAAGTCGATATGAACGTCAATCTGTGAGTCGTTTTATAATGCAAGCATGATGCACGATTACGATGAATTGATTGCGCGGCTTAAAGTCAGCGAAAAAACCTCTGAGCCTTATTATCAGCAGCTCAAACGCAACATTCTGACGCTGATTGAAAGTGGTGAGATTGAGCACGGCCATGGCTTGCCTTCTGAGCGCATGCTAGCGGAGGCGCTAAACCTGAGCCGGACGACCGTGCGGCGCTGTTATGAGGATTTACGCGCCAGCGGGCAAATTGATAGCGATGGCCGCGCAGGCACGCTGGTGAAAGCCGCGCCAAAAATTTGTCCATCACTGGGCAAATTAAAAGGCTTTACCGAAGAAATGCGCGAGGTTGGCATCACTGCATCGGCCAAGATTGTGTCTCATCAGATGGTGTGCGATCGCACCATTGCCTCTATTTTTCAGCGCCCTTCGACCTCAAGCTTTTTACGGTTGGTGAGAATTCGCCTGGGCGATGAGGTGCCGATGACGCGTGAAGTGGCCTGGTATGACCTGACGCTGGCACCGGCACTGGCCAACTGGGACCTGTCCGGCTCGGCGTATCAATACCTTGAGCAGCAGTGTGGTATTCAATTAAGCTGGGCAGAGCAGTCGATTGAAGCGGTGATGAGTAATGAAGAAGAGTCGCGCGTGTTTGATTTTGAGCAAAGCAGTCCTTGCCTGCTACTCAAGCGTAAGTCTTATTCGCAACAGCAGCAACTGGTGGAATACGTCGAAGGCACTTTTCGCGGTGACGCCTACACCTATCGCATCAAGCTAGAGGTGTAGTGCCGCATTGCCGCTGAATTGCGGCGACGGCCAGCATATCGGGTAACGCTGCCAGCACACCGGGCGTTTGTACCACGCAAGCGCCACAGGCATTGGCATGAGCCAAAGCTTGCGCCAGCGGCTCGCCGTGCATCAAGGCCACGCACAAACCAGCAGAAAACGCATCGCCCGCTCCCAGTGTATCAACAGCCGTCACAGGCCACGCTGGCGCCACCACCCACTCACCAGCTTGCGTCATCGCCACACTGCCCAATGCGCCTAGCGTCACCACCAGCAAGTCGCCCGGCCACTGCTGATAAAACGCATGCATAGCTTGCCGCAAGGCAATCAGCGTGTCCTCTGGTGACACTGCCAACAACTCGGCAGACCATGCCAACAACTGCGCAGCTTCATGTTGATTGACGATCAATATAGCGGTTTGCGACAGCACGGCTTGCGGAATCGGCTGCCACGGAGAAGGATTCAGCACGGTTTGGCGCCCGGCTTGTCTGGCGAGCGCAAAGCTGTGTTGAATCGCAGCCAACGAGGTTTCAAACTGGGCATAGACCAGACTGGCAGACTGGATAGATGCCTGGGCGTGATCGACATGCGTCGCCGTGATCAATTGGTTCGGCCCCAGATAGACGCTGATCATATTGGCGCCATCAGCGGCGATTAAACCAGCGCCGTGCCCGGACTGTGATGCCAGCCGATAAGCATACACTGGCGTGATGGCGTGTTGTTGTAGCAGTTGTAATGCGGCATCTGCGGCGGCATCTTCGCCCACCCCTAACAGCGCCGAGACCTGAGCGCCCAAGCGACTGGCAGCGATCGCGACATTAAAGCCTTTGCCGCCTGGCTCGCTAGACACCGCAGAAGCCGCCACTGATTCCCCCGCCTGCGGCAGACGCGTGACTGACCAGCAGCAGGCTTGGATAAAACTGGCAACAACAAATAAAGTCACGTTTAATGCAATCTAAAAAAACGCCTGCGCTTAATCTTCTTTGACTTCATCAATATCATAGACATAGTGGCTGGTCTCACCAAAGCAACTCGAAGGCACGCCTTTATGCTCTTTGTAGAGCAGGCGCACACGTTCGCCAGCCAGTTGGTTGACCTTGGTAATCACCGCCGGATCACGCACGGTAAAATAGAACTTCTCGGCCTGTGTGCCCGGCACGGTGACCAGCACCAGCTCGCCCTCCCAGGTTTTGCACACCCAGCCTTTGTGAGACAGTTTTTGCACATAACCGATACGTTCACCGCTGGAATAGACCCAGGTCAGGCTAGCCCAGGTATACAGGCTGAGCAACAGCAAGGGCAGCAAAATAATCCAGAACATCCATTTTAAAAATTTGGCAAAGGCCGACATCACACAACTCCGCAAGTTTTTAACATTTGTTCATCGCATTATCTTATAAAATACAACGTTAAAGATAATAAATCCTGCTGATGACCTCCATGACCGCCAACCATGCGCTACCCGACTCAGGCACCGTAATTTTGTGTGCATCCGCACGCCTGGCACAAGGCATCCGCCAGTGGTTGCAACAGGCTTATCAGCAACAAGGTCTGTCGCAATGGCAAGCCCCGCAAGTACTCCCCTTGCAAGACTGGCTTAACCAGCGCATCGAGTACGCTCTCTTGTGTGGGCAGATTGATATTACTCAGGCACCACTCGGCGTGCTTTCCACCACGCAAGAAGCCCTGCTGTGGGAGCAAGCGATTCAGCATTGTTTACGCCAGCATAGCGCGATTGATTTATTCAACACCAACGGCCTGGCCAGCGCGGCGATGGAAGCCAACCGCTACCTGATTGAATGGAATATCAGCCTGGACATGGCGACAATCAGTGAGGAAACCCACCAGTTTTTGCAATGGCGCCAGCAATTTCAAACCTTGTGCAAACAAAGCGGCAGCCTAGAAAGCGTGCGCTACCAGACCTGGCAACTGGAACAACTGCGTGAGCACGCGTTGCCTTTACCAGGCAGCATACAATTGGCCGGGTTTGACCGCATTAATCCGCATGTGCAGACATTGATAGACACGCTGCAAGCCGCCGGTGTGCAGATCACGTCGTTTGATAACAGCGTGACTGCTGACAGTACTCAGCGCATGCAGTTTGCCGAAGCCATGGACGAAATGCGCGCCGCCGTGCATTGGGCGCAGCAACAATTAGCGACCAACCCTCAAGCCAAGCTGGCAATGGTAGTGCCCGACCTGGATCATCAGCGCGACACACTGGCAAACCTGCTGGACGATACCTTGCACCCCGAGGCCTTGCATCCGGCGCAGGCAGACACGCCGCGCTGCTATGAGTTTTCACTGGGCTTGCCGTTGCATCGCTGGCCACTGGTGCAGTGTGCGCTCAACCTGCTACGCCTGGCATTCCAGGCGACGCCGTTGCCGCAATCAGAGCTGTCGACGCTATTGGCGGATATCTACTGGTCGCAAGCACTGTATGAAGCCGACGCCCGCGCCGCCCTTGATGCCGAGATGCGCCGCCAGTTACCGCTGCAAGTCAGCGCCCACAGCTTTGCCCGCTTTGTCACCCGCAAGCAGCAAGATGATTACCCGATTATCTGCCCGGCCTTGCATGCTGATTTAACCGCATTGCTCAGCCAGAGCAAACAAACGCCGCGCAAACAGCTGCCTTCTGCCTGGATGGTCAGTTTTAACGAATTGCTGGCCGCCACGCATTGGCCGGGTGAACGTAGTGTGTCCAGCCATGAACATCAATGCCAGACCAAGTTTAAAAGTGTATTAACGCAACTCGCCGCGCTAGATACCTGGCTGGGGCCCATTGACGCCATGAGTGCCTGGCATCGGCTGTCACAGTTATGCCAGGCGCAGATTTTTCAGCCGCAAACGGTGCGCCAACCTAACATCACCGTCATGGGTATGCTGGAAGCCAGCGCGCAACCGCTGGATGGCGTGTGGGTGATGGGCATGAACGACCATGTGTGGCCGCCCTTGTCGCGCACCAATGCGCTGATTCCGGCCGAGTTGCAGCGGCAGGCAGGCACGCCCAATGCGAGTAGCGAAGTGCAAATGGCGTTTGCGCGCCAAATTCACCAGCGCCTGCTGCGTTCCGCCAAACAAGTGATTTTTTCATCCGCCCGCCAAGAGGGCGACCGTTTGCTGCGCACCAGCCCGTTGATTCAGGCGATCCCCGAAGCAAGTGCGACAGCAGGCACGGCCACGCTGGCCGAAACGCTGGCGCGCGACAGCACGCAAGACTGGCAATGGCTGGATGACCATCAGGCACCGCCAATACAAGATGGTGAGCATATCAGTGGCGGCACGGGGTTGCTGCGTGCGCAAGCGTTGTGCCCGGCCTGGGCGTTTTACCAATACCGGCTCAAGGCACGCAAACTGGACACGCCACACAATGGCCTGGACGCCATGCAACGCGGCGACCTCATCCACCGCGTGCTGGCAGCATTTTGGTCACAGCAAGCAACGCTGGATTGGCAAAATGTGACCGCCGACGGCTTGAAAAACCAGCTCGACCAGATCGCCACTGAGGTGATTGCTACCTTTAATACCGAGTTTGCCCAGCCCTTCTCTGCCGTGTTTTGCCAACTCGAGGCCGAGCGCTTGAGCAAACTGGTGCTGACCTGGTTATGGGAAGTGGAGCGCGAGCGCCCGCAAGCATTTGCCGTGACCGCAATCGAGCAAGTGTTCAAACCACTCATTGAGGGCATACAGGTCAAACTGGTGATTGACCGTGTCGACACGCTGGCCGATGGCCGCTTGGTGGTGATGGATTACAAAACCGGCAGCATGCCTGACTTTAAAAACTGGGCGACGGACAAAATCAGCGAACCACAATTACCGATTTACGCCGCTTTTTTGCTACAAGATGCCGACATTGCCGCCGTCTGCTTTGGCAAGTTACGGCTGACTGATGGCGGCTTTGCCGGTGTCGCCGCGGAAGACGACATCGTGCCCGGCATCAAAGCCTTTAACCACGAGAAAAACAAATTGTTTGACCCTGTGCAGTTCCCCGACTGGCCGTCGGTGCTCACGCATTGGCATACGCAAATCACCCGCACCGCGCTTGCACTCAAGGCCGGTGAGGCGGCCGTGGTGTTTGACTCTGAACAAGACCTGGGCTATTGCGATGTGCTGCCTTTGTTGCGCTTGCCCGAGCGGCAGTTGCAATTTGAGCATCTGCAGGCAGGGGGTGCAGTATGAAAATGATAGAAGCTGATTTTGAGCAAGCGCTGGCGCTGGATGCCGCCAACCGTGAACTGGCTTTGGCAATCGAATCGTTTATCGTTGAAGCCCCGGCGGGCGCTGGTAAAACCGAGTTGCTCACGCAGCGTTTTCTCAAGCTGCTGCAAACCGTGCAAGCACCAGAAGAAATTATCGCCATCACTTTTACCAATAAAGCCGCCTCGGAAATGCGTGCGCGTATTTTGGACAGCTTGCTGCTGGCCGCGACTGGCGTGCCGCCGGACGCACCGCACAAACAAATCACCTATGCCTTAGGTCAACAAGCATTGCAACGCTCGGCTGCGCTGCAATGGCATTTGCTGGAAAGCCCGGCGCGGCTGCGCATTTATACCATCGACTCGCTCTGCGCAAACCTGGCGCGGCAAATGCCTTTACTCAGCCGCTTTGGCACCCAACCGGCGGTGACTGAAGATGCCTGGGTCTATTACCGCGAAGCGGCTGGGCTGGCGCTGCAAACCATGGATGAAGACAGCCTTGGGGAACCGGTGCGCCGCGTGCTGCGCTATATGGATAACGACCAGGCCAGACTGGAAAGTCTGCTGATGTCTATGCTGGCCAAGCGCGAGCAATGGCTGCATTTAAGCCAGGGAAAAGACCATAATCAGGCGCAACATGCGCTGATTTACCTGATAGAAACTGAATTGCAGGCGGCATTGACAGCACTCCCTGCCCGCCTGCAACAATCACTGATGCCGATTGCGCGCTACGCCGCCAGCCAGTTGCCGCCCGAGCATGCTTTAAACACCCTACTGGACTGGCAAACACCGTTAACCGCCAGCATAGAAGATTTACATAGCTGGCGTGCGCTGACCGAGTTGCTGCTCACCAGTAGCGGTGGCTTGCGCAAGCGGCTGGATAAAAACATGGGCTTAGCTGCCACCGATGAGGCCAAGCCCTACAAAGAAGCGCTCACCGATATATTGAGCGGACTGGCGCAACACAGTAACAGCGAGCCTAGCCTGGCGCGTATCCGCCTGCTGCCAGATGCCGATGGGGAAGACGATGCAATTATTCAGGCATTGAGCCAATTACTGAATATTGCCGCGGCGCAATTGTGGCTATGCTTTCAGGCACAAAATGAGGTGGATTTTGTTGAAATCTCCCAACGCGCTTTTCAGGCGCTGCAAGAAGGTGACGAAGCCACCGAGCTGGCCATGCGGCTCGATTACCGCATTCAGCATTTATTAGTCGATGAGTTTCAAGACACCAGCCCGATGCAGATTGACCTGCTCAAGGCGCTCACCCGCGGCTGGCAGCCAGGCGATGGCCGCACACTGTTTGCCGTCGGCGACCCCATGCAATCAATTTACCGCTTCCGCAAAGCCAATGTCGGCCTGTTTCTCAATGCCGCCCTGCACGGCATCGGCGATATTGCGCTGACACCGCTCAAGCTATGGCGCAACAACCGCTCTTGTCCGCCGGTGGTTGCGTGGATCAACCAGACCTTTCAAGGCATGCTGCCTGCAAGCGATGCGCCACAACAAGGCGCGATTGCTTACCGGCCATTTGTCGCCACCCGGGCCGAGGCCACGGGTGCAGGCGTGTTTGTGCATCCGCTCATCACACGCGTGAGTAGCGAAGACGAAGAACCGGCCGATATCCGCCACCTCGAAGCCGAGCAGATTATCCGCATCATCCAGCAAACACGTGCCGATAAGCCAAATGCTACCATCGCCGTGCTGGTGCGCGCGCGCAAACACTTGCATGCCTTGGTGACAGAAATGCGCCGTAATCATGCCGAACTGAGTTTTCAGGCCGTTGAGATTGAAGAACTGGCGAATCGGCAGATTGTGCAAGACTTGCTCACACTCACGCATGCGCTGCATCAACGCGCTGACCGCGTGCACTGGCTGGCACTGATGCGTGCACCCTGGTGCGGTCTGACGCTGGCCGACATGCATGCACTGATCGGCCAGGATGGCCAGCGCAGTGTGCTGAGCCTGTTGAGCGACGACCATATTCTCGCCCGTTTGAGTGCCGACGGCCAGACGCGCGCGCGCCATGTGCGCGAGGTGATGCAAAGTGCCTTGCAGTGGCGTGGCCGCACCACCGTCAGCCGCTGGGTGCATAACACCTGGCTGCGGCTGGGCGGCGCCAATTGCCTGTGGAATGAAAGCGACGTGCAGGACGTGCAGGCGTTTTTTGCCCGCATTGCCGCGCTGGAACAACACGGCCAATTTAACCCGCAAGCGCTGGCCGACGATGTACAAAAACTCTACGCCGCGCCTGATGCCAAAGCGGACGCCAGCTTGCAATTTATGACCATTCATAAATCCAAAGGGCTAGAGTTTGATACCGTGATTTTGCCTGGTCTCGATGGCAGCAATCCGCCGGATGACGCCAAGCTGGTGATCTGGGAAGAAGTGCCGATGGACGATGGACATACCGAGCTGGTTGCTGCGCCATTTGTGCCCACGGTGCTTAAACGCCAGCAAGCGACGATCACTGCCTATGATTATTTAAATGACCTCGATAAAACCCGCGCCGCCTACGAAGATGCCCGCGTGCTCTATGTCGCCGCGACCCGTGCTGAACGGCAACTGCATTTACTGGGCGCCGCCAAGCCAGACAAAAACGGCGAGCCACAAGCGCGCAAAAACAGTTTTCTGCATTTGTTATGGCCAGCTATCCAGCAGTGGTTTAACAGCGAACATGATATCGTCAGCCGCTACCCAAGCGCGCAGCAAGCAGCCGATATCCGCCAATTTGTGCCCAAGCTAATTCGTTTACGCGAAGCCAGCACGCCAGCCAACTTACAGGCGACAGCGCTCGCAACGCACACTGGCTACCAGACTAGCACCGAAGACGAAAGCGCCCACCGACTGGAAGCCGATATCGGCACCCTCGCCCATCTGTACTTGCAACTCATCGCCGAGCAAGGGCTGGACGCCTGGCAGGCACACGAAAAAAGCGCATTCCTGCCACTCAACTTGCCTATGCAGCGCTGGTTTAAGCAACAAGGTTATAACGACAACGAGGCGATTCAGGGGGCAAACCAGGTAGCAGCGCTGCTAACGACCACCTTGCAATCTGCGGATGGTCGCTGGGTATTACAACCGCATACACAAGCTGCCTCAGAGCTGG
This sequence comes from Methylophilus sp., assembly GCF_008015755.1. Lineage (GTDB taxonomy): Bacteria > Pseudomonadota > Gammaproteobacteria > Burkholderiales > Methylophilaceae > Methylophilus. The sequence goes on from NZ_SSGF01000018.1 coordinate 78,332, forward strand.
CGATTGAGCAACTCAGCGAAGGCAAAAAGGTCATAGACCGCACATTTGTGGCCGATGGCGTGCGCTGGATTATTGACTATAAATCCATGCCGGTCACAGGCAACGACGACCTGCCCTTATTGGCAGCCAGTTTTAAAACGCAACTCACCCACTATGCGCAACTATTTCAGCAAGATGACCTGCCTGTGAAAACCGCCATTATGTTTTTAAGTATTGGTCAACTGGTCCTTGTTGAGGCATAGCGACTGCTGCGGATGACGCCTCAAAGCGGGCTTTGATCATGTCATCCGCTGCTGGCCTGGGTTGAGACTGATGCCGCTGGGGGTCGATTTCCACCTGGGTATTTCTATCCACCAGCATTAAATCCACCGCCTGGTTGGTTTCGGTGTCGACCAACTGGATCATCGGTTCGCCGTCTGCATAATAGGTGTTTCCCCATTGCATCAGCGTCAGTAACACCGGCCTAAAATCCAGCCCTTTTTTCGTGATCACATACTCATCTCTTGGTGGCTTTTCGCAATACTGCCGCCGCGCCAGCAAACCGGATTCAACCAATGCATTTAAACGCTTAGCTAGCGTGCTGGTGGCAATACCCAGATGGTTCTGAAAGTCATCAAACCGGGAAACACCCAGTAAAGCCTCTCTCAAAATCAGGATATTCCACCATTCGCCCACATGCTCCAGGCTTCTGGCAACGGGGCAAGGCATATTCACGAGACTTTTATTTTTCATTTGATCACCAATTAACTTTTATTATGAAAGTTACTGTAAGATAGTTACTTCTATATTGAAAGTAACCATTATAAATGGTTATGCATGAAGAGGACTTATGGAAAGAATTGTGATTACTGGCATGGGGATGGTTTCGCCTTTAGGCTGTGGTGTTGAACTGGTCTGGCAGCGCCTGTTGCGTGGGCAATCAGGCATCAAGCAGCTATCGGCCGACATCGCCGACAGCCTTAACACCAAAATTGCAGGCTGGGTGCCAGGCAAAGCTGACGATGCCAATGGCGGCTTCGCCCCCGAAGCGGTGATTCCGTTAAAAGAACTCAAGAAAATGGACCGCTTTATTCAATTTGCGATTGTGGCTGCCGAGGAAGCGATTAAACAGGCACAGTGGTTTCCGCAGACCGACAAACAGCAAGCCAGGACGGCGACGGTGATCGCCTCGGGCATTGGCGGCTTTCCTGCGATTGCACAAGCGGTGCGCACCACTGACCACAAAGGCGTTGCCAGATTATCGCCGTTTACGGTGCCATCCTTCCTAGTGAATCTGGCCGCAGGCCAAGTCTCTATCCGGCATGGCTTTAAAGGGCCGATAGGCGCGCCCGTGACCGCTTGCGCTGCCGGTGTGCAAGCCATTGGGGATGCGGCAAGGATGATACGTGCCGGCGAAGCTGACATTGCTGTCTGCGGTGGTGCAGAAGCCTGTATTGACCTGGTGAGCCTGGGTGGGTTTGCTGCGGCAAAAGCCTTGTCATCCGGATTTAATGACACGCCAGAAAAAGCCTCACGGCCTTTTGATAGCCAGCGGGATGGTTTTGTCATGGGAGAAGGCGCAGGCATATTAGTGATAGAAACCCTTAGCCATGCCGCCGCGCGCGGTGCAACGCCACTTGCTGAAATTGTCGGTTATGGCACCACAGCAGATGCCTACCATATTACAGCCGGGCCTGAAGATGGCAATGGTGCACAGCGCGCCATGCAAGCAGCCATTACCATGGCCAATATTCAGCCCAACGATATTCAGCACCTCAATGCACACGCCACGTCTACCCCGGTCGGCGATGCGGGCGAACTGCGAGCGATCAAAACGGTATTTGGCGAACATAGCCCGATAGCCATTACCTCAACGAAATCATCAACAGGCCACTTGCTGGGTGCTGCTGGCGGCATTGAAGCCATCTTTACAGCGTTAGCAGTCAGGGATCAGCAGGTGCCTTACAACTTGAATCTGGAGAATGTCGACGCTCAGGCTGCAGGCCTTTATTTTGTGAGGGAAAAAGCACAGCCCTTAGCCATTCAATACGCCATTAGCAACGGCTTTGGCTTTGGTGGTGTCAATGCCAGCATTGTGTTGAAACGCTTTGACTAAGTGAGCAGCCACGCCAGGGGATACCCTCCCCTGGTCACGTGATGACACTTTAATTCAGAAACTGATTTACTTTAGCCACAAAGTCGGCCGGGTATTGAAATAAAGAGCCGTGGGCAGCGTCCGGGTATAACACCAGCTGTGCATTTGGCAGATGCTTGTACAAAGTGATTGAGTTATCCGTGATTAACATCTCGTCGTGAGAGCCCTGCACAATGAGCACTGGCTGCTTGATTGCCTGGAGCAGGCTGAATTCGGTATCAGGGGTATTTGCCCAGGTAATCAAGGCCTTCGCATGTGCGTTCATATCGTCTTTCGAGATTTCAGGATCGCGCTCTTTGCGTACACTGGATCTTGCAAGAAACGCCTGACCTGCCTGCTGGCTGGCAGCTGTTTGCGTAAAGAACAAATACAGCCTTGGGTCCGGCAGGTTTTGTGAGAACGCCTCGCCCAGCACCTTCATCAAATGTTCGCCGCCGCCTTTGTTTGAGGTACCCACCAGTACCACTTTGCGGATTTTATCTGGATGCGCAGCGGCCAACTCTTGCGCGATGAATCCACCCATAGAGAACCCCAGTAAATCCACCTGGCGATAACCTAAGGCATCAATAAATGCATAAGCATCTGTGCTCATTTGTTCGATATTGTCTGCCACTTTGCCAGAGCTGTGCCCCATGCCGGTATTGTTAAATACAATGACTTGATGCGTTTTAGCCAAACCATCCACCACTGCTGGATCCCAGTAATCCATGGTGCCGGTGAAATGCTGCAGCAAGACGATGGGCGTGCCGCTTTGATTGCCAATACTACGGTATGAAAATTGGATGCCATTGGCTGCTATCGTCTGGTTAGGGGCTGTAGCAAGTCCTGCGTGAGCGCCGCCAGCATTGGCTTCGACCACGCCTAAGCTCAATAATGAATGCAAGATAAAGGCTTTGCCGAGAATAGATTTGAGACGGTTCATGTTGTGTTTCCCTTAAAAATTAAATTATTTACCGATTGGTATAAATAATTTAAAGCAGACCCATTGCTATTGTCAATATATTTTTGTACCATTTGGTATATATTTATTTAAGGGAAATATTCATGCGCAAACTCTCTCCCCAAAAACCACGTGGCAGACCAAGAAACTTTAATAAAGACGAAGCACTGAAGATGGCGCTAGACCTGTTTAGAAGAAAAGGCTTCGACAACACGTCACTGGATGACTTAACCACCACACTCAATGTGAAAAAACCTAGCCTGTATGCTGCCTTTGGCAATAAAGAACAACTCTTTTTAGAGGTGTTGCATGCGTATACCTCGGGGCCAATAGCGTATTTCCATGCCATTTTTGAAGAGCCGACGACGAAATCATTGGTCAGGATGCTATTGCTCAAATCCGTTGAGGTGTTGTTTTACAGCGAGTCGCCTGCGGGGTGCCTGGTGGTGATGAGCACCGCCAGCGAGGCGTTACAGAAAGCAGGCATCCAGCAAAAACTGGTAGCCGGACTACAGCAGCATCAGCAAAAACTCATCGCGCGCTTTGAGCAAGCCAAAGCAGACGGCGAGCTAAAACCTACCGTCGATAGCCAGCGCCTGGCGCTCTATGTCGTCACGCTACATAAAGCCTTATCGCTGCAAGCAATCAATGGCTCGAGCAAACAAGACATGCTGCAACTAGTCGAACAAGTCATTGAGTTATGGCCATCCACCCTATGAATAACATACACCCACTTGCACATAATCCAGCGATACGTCGCGTCAGCCCATGGCTGGTCTTTCATATCGCCAGCCTGGCGACATTTTTGGTGTCCATAGACACCACGGTGTTATATGTCGCTTTTCATAGCATCGCCAAAAGCTTTCCTGCGGCTAACCCGACCAGCATCGCCTGGGTGATGAATGCCTATACCATCGTTTACGCCACCTGCTTGATCCCCGCAGGCGGGCTGGCAGACAGATACGGTCGCAAGCGCATCTTTATGCTGGGTGTCGCACTGTTTATTCTGGCCTCTGTCTTGTGTGGGTTGTCCCCCAACATCCACACCCTGATTGCAGCCAGAGTGGTCCAGGCAATAGGGGCCTCTTTTTTAGGGCCAGCCGCACTCTCGCTGATTTTGGAGGCATTTAGTAAAGATAAACGTGCTATTGTCGTCGGCGCATGGGGCGCAACTGGCGCGTTAGCCGCCGCACTAGGGCCTGCGGTCGGCGCCTGGATTGTCGATGCCTGGGGCTGGGAGTGGGCATTTTATATCAATGCCCCACTAGGGATTTATTGCCTGTTCATGGGCATCAAAACACTCAACGAATCCAGCAATCCTGCCAGCCGCCTGCGATTTGACCTGATGGGCATGTTGCTGATTATTGCAGCGATTGCCGCCATCACCAGTAGCCTGATTGAATATAAACACTATTTAAACCAACCCCATATTCCACTGCTAATAGGCGGCTCAGGCCTGGGCTTGCTGCTGCTATTTGTGTACTGGTGCAAAAAAACAAGTAATCCGCTGGTTGATCTCAAGCTCTTCCAAAACCACACCTACCGCGCAGTGAATATTGCTGCCTTGTTCTTTTCAACGGCCTTTGCCACCATGTTCTTTTCGTTCTTTTTTCTGATGACAAAAATTTGGGGCTACAGCTTGCCGCAAGCAGGCCTGGCCATGATGGTCGGCCCTGCAACCGTCGTCCCCACTGCGCTTTGGGGTGGCAGAATTGCCTCTCGTTATGGGCACAAAATGGTACTGGTTGCAGGCTGCCTGATTTTCTCAACCAGCTCAATCTGGTATTTAAGTAAAATCACCGCGATCCCAGATTACCTGTGGGCCTGCCTGCCAGGGCAACTTATCTCAGGCATCGGCGTCGGGCTGGTGATGCCCTCACTCTCTGGCGCCGCCGTGCATGACTTACCACAAAAAGACTATGCCATTGGCAGTGCCATTAATCAGGCAATACGCCAGATTGGTACCGTATTAGGTGTTGCCATTACCGTCTCTATTCTGGTTAAATCTGCTGTGAATTTAGATGACTTTCATCTCTTGTACACGATCCAATTTTTACTAGTCATCACGTCGGCAGTATTTGTCAGCCAGGTGAATACCAGGCAATCGTAAAAGCACACATCGACAGGAATCATTCATGATAGAAAAACAAGCCATTTTAGACGCATTCAACTTCCGCCATGCCTGCAAAGAGTTTGATGCCAGCAAGCAGATTCCTGCTGAGGAATTTGAGTTTATTCTGGAAGCCGCCCGCCTCTCGCCTAGCTCGTTTGGCTTTGAGCCGTGGCACTTTATTGTCGTGCAAGACAAGGCGCTACGCGAAAGCCTCAAGCAACATGCCTGGGGCGCACCACTCAAGCTGGATACCGCCAGTCACTTTGTGCTCTGCCTAGCCATGAAATCACCATTTTTAGATCCCAAAGGCCCTTATTTGCCCCAGTTTATGCGTGAGGTACAACATCACCCGCAAGAAGTCGCCGACATGCGCCTGGGCTTTTATACCCAGTTTCATCAGTCTGATTTTGACCTCAGCGATGAACGCAAACTGTTCGACTGGGCTAGCAAGCAATGCTATATCCCACTGGCAAACATGATGACAGTGGCTGCCATGCGTGGCATCGATAGCTGCCCGATAGAAGGCTTTAAACAAAAAGAAACCGACGCCTTGCTGGCCGAGCAGTTCGGCGTCGATCTGCAAGCGTATGGCCTCGCCTATATGGTGGCGTTTGGGTATCGCAAACATGCGCCCAAAACCAAAACCCGTAGAGAGCTGCCTCAGCTGGTCACCTGGAAGTGAGTTCGCACCAGGCGCCTTTAAATGCTTAAGACAGAACACTACATTTAAACGCTTCAAGCATTAGCCTTAAAGAGCTATTTAAATCACCTGCGTAGCTTTGATACAGTCTAGTTACAAATTAAACTCAGTGGGGTGATCGATGAAATCTGTATTATCAAAAGTATACGCTTGCAGTGCACTTATGTTAGCCGGGATGGTATTGGCAAGTGTCGCCAACGCCGCTGTAGATGATGTCACCCAAATACACGTGATGGCACATGCAAACTTCAGCCATAGCCCGTTAGTGTTTGTCGCCGCTACCGATGATGATCAGGCTGACAGGTCAGAGGCAGAAACCATGCTCGCCTAACAGCGGCCAGCGCTGCCATTGTTTTGCGCGATCATTTATTAATACCTAGTAGCGCATTGCTTAAATAAAAAGGCCGTTAAAACGGCCTTTTTATGTTTCACAGGTTGTTTCTACAACACCAAGCTATTTGGCGCAACAACGCTATTATTGGTTAAAGCTGACGCATTACTCAGCCTCGTTTTTGAAATGCCTGCGCACATACCAGGCCACAAAAACCAATCCCAAGGCAGCGATCACATAATGCGACTCATGGAAGTAGACTTTCAAATCCTCCCAATGCTCGCCTGCCTTCATGCCCACATAGCCCAGTACAAAGCACCAAATCAACGACCCCACAAAAGTGTAAGCGATAAATCGCGTCATATTCATGCGCGCCACGCCCGCTGGGAACGCAATAAACGTACGTATGGCCGGTAATAAGCGGGCAATAAAAATGATAATCTCGCCATGCTGCGCAAACCAGCGGTCAGCCATATCGAGGTCTTTTTTGCTGATCAACACATATTTGCCAAACTTTTCGACCAATGGGCGGCCACCATACATGCCCAGGTAATACGCCGGAATCGACCCCACCACACAACCAATCGCCCCTGCCAGCGCAATGCCCCACAACGTCATTTCGCCTTTAGTCACCAAAAATCCTGCAAACGGCATGATGATTTCGGAAGGTAAAGGAATACAGGCAGACTCAATCGCCATCAGCAACACAATACCGCCATAACCCATGGTGGAGATCACACCAATAATCCAAGTAGCTACCGCGGCTAATAATTTTTCGAGCATTTAAATTAAGACTTTCATTTTTAATTTGAAGGAATCACTTTAATACAACTTGCTAATGTCCTAAAGGGCTATATGTGAAAACATCCTAATTTCATAAAATCATCAAACTGGACCCTTGAATTTAAATAACTTTCAATGTAGTGTCTCTTTACTTTTGATAACAATACTAACAACCATAATTATGAAATTACAATACAACAACTTAGAAGAGTTAGATTTGGGAGCAGTGGAGACAGCGATATCAGGTGCTTTTAACACACCTACTACTTTCTTGAATAATTTTGACCTCGACTCAATTACTCCGACCAGCGGCAACAACACCCGAGTAACTGGTTACGATGGTAATGGCAACCAGATTGTCATTAGAGGCAATCACTTTGTAGATGATTCGCCGATAATCACAGTAACTTCTGTTGATTTTAGCAATTCAAGTACGGCGTCTTTCAAAGTCGCCGGAAGTGTATCGTTAAATTACTACACCGGCGTTTACTCTGGATACTACTCATCTTTTACATATCAATCAAAAACAAATAATGAGTCAATTCAATATGTCGGAAGGTTAAACGTTAATAGCTTTTCAGCAGATATAACCGGCGGCACATTAACGCAGATGTCTGTCGTCAATGACGATTTCTCCTACAGTATAAAAGGCAGCATTTCAGTTAATGCTGACGTAGATATTATTGGTGGTACAGTCTCAGACTTCTCTCTATCTGATGCAAATGGAAACTCGTTATCGTTTAGTGGCATGTCTTTAAGTGCGTTAACATTTGAGCAACTTTCTGATTTCCAAGCCAATTCAGACCTCACAAACTTATTCAATTACATTAGCAACAATCTTTCTGGAAATTTCTCAATTCAAGCTGGTAGTGGCGATCAAGCACTCGTTGGCAATGAGGGTAACAACACCCTTGATGGCGGCATTGGTGACGATACGCTCAATGGAGGAGATGGCTTAGATACACTCATTGGTGGTGCTGGCAATGACTTTTTTGATGGTGGCGCTGGCGTAGACAAGCTTATCGGTGGCAATGGCGATGATACCTACATCGTTGACCTCATACTTACTGGTACTGCTCCTGCCAACTACAAAGTCGCACTGCAAGACACCATCACTGAAACTGCTGCCGCAGGTTCTGGGACTGACACGGTCATATTGCGTGGCACATTTACTGAACCAACCACTTTCACCACCCTTACTTTGGGCGCGAACCTTGAGAACCTTGATGCTTCAGACACAGGGTTAACCAAACTCAACCTCACAGGCAATGCTCTTAATAACACGCTGACTGGCAATGATGCTAACAACATCCTGGATGGCGGCGCTGGCGTAGATACCCTGCGTGGTGGCGAAGGTAATGACACCTACATTTTGGACCTCAAAGCCACAGCCGGAATTCTTTCGATTGAAGATACCCTAGTAGAACTTAATGGCACAACTGATGGCATTGATACCGTTAAACTACGTGGCACAGCGACTCTCGCGACAGCTGCAACACTGATCCTGGATAATGACTGGTCTCACGTCGAGATCCTTGATGCTTCAGCTACAGGCTCAACCAAACTGAATCTGACCGGCAACAACCTGGGTAACACCCTGATCGGCAACGCTGCTGTCAACATTCTGACTGGCGGCACAGGCGATGACACCCTTAACGGTGGTGCAGGTGCTGACTCTATGATTGGCGGCGATGGTAATGACACTTACATCGTCGATAACATCGCTGACGCCATCACTGAAGACTCAAATGAAGGTACAGATCTGGTTAAAGCAAGTGTCAGTTACACGCTAGGCGCAAACCTGGAGAGTCTGGAACTGACTGGCACTTCTGCGATCAATGGCACAGGCAATGGCTTGGACAACATCATCACAGGTAATGCTGGTAACAACATCCTCGATGGTGGTGCCGGTGCAGATACACTTATCGGTGGCAAAGGCAACGATACTTATATCGTCGATGATGAAGACGATGAAGTCATTGAGAACTTCAACGAAGGTACTGACCTCGTTAAAGCCAGTGTCGATTATGAACTCACTGACTTTGTCGAAAACCTGACGCTTACCGGCAATGATCAGATCAATGGCACTGGCAATGCGCTGGCAAACACCATCACTGGCAATGCAGGCAACAATATTCTTGACGGTGGTACAAGCGTAGACAAGCTCATCGGTGGCAATGGCGATGATACTTACATCGTTGACCTCGTACGTACAGGCACAGCTCCGGCTAACTACAAAGTCGCTCTGCAAGATACCATCACTGAAACTACTGTCGCAGGTTCAGGTACTGACACGGTCATATTGCGTACCACTTATACAGGCATGCTCAATGCATCCACAATCACATTAGGCGCTAACCTCGAAAACCTCGACGCCTCATTGACTGCTGACACTAATCTCAACCTGACAGGTAACGCACTGGCCAATACTCTGATTGGCAATGATGCTAACAACATCCTTGATGGGGGCGCTGGCGTAGATAGACTCGTCGGTGGATTGGGTGACGACACTTATATGCTTGACCTGAAGACCACAGTGATCAGTGGTGTTGTCACTGCAACATTCGATGACTCAATCACCGAAACCAATGGCATCACCAACGGTAGCGATACAATTAAACTACGTGGTACGGCTACGCTTAGCACTGCCACAACCTTGACCTTAGATGGTGAATGGGCAGACATTGAAAATATCGACGCCTCAGCCACAGGCAAAACCAAGCTGAACCTGACAGGCAACAGCCTGAACAACATTTTGACTGGTAACGCCGCAGCCAATATTCTCACTGGTGGCAACGGTAATGATACTTACGTGGTTAACAATATCGACGACACAATTATCGAAGAAGAGAACGAAGGTATAGACCTCATCCAAACCAGTATCACCTACTCGCTAGCCTTGGCTGACAATGTTGAAAATCTGGAACTGATAGGTACTGCGGCTATCAACGGCACCGGGAACGATGAAGCAAATATCATCACCGGCAATGCTGGTAATAATATCCTCGATGGTAAAGGTGGCATTGACACCTTGCGTGGTGGCAAAGGTAACGATACTTACATCGTAAACGATGAATTGGATGTGGTCACAGAGTTAGCTAATGAGGGCATCGACCTCGTTAAGGCCAGTTCCAACTTTACGCTCTCCGATAACGTTGAGAACCTGACTCTAACAGATGGCTCTGCTAACGGTGGCACTACTCCCCTTGAAGGCACCGGCAATACACTGGCAAACACGATTACAGGTAATGCAGGAAACAATACCCTCGATGGTGGCGTTGGCGTAGACAAGCTTATCGGCGGAAATGGCGATGACACCTACATCGTCGACCTCGTTCGCACAGGCACAACAGCCGCAAACTATAAAGTCGCTCTGCAAGACACCATCACCGAAACCGCTGTCGCAAGTTCAGGCATTGATACTGTGATCTTACGTGGAGGTTCTACTGATCCAACCACCTTCACTACACTTACCTTGGGTGCAAACCTCGAGAACATCAATGCCTCTGACACAGGTTCAACTAAAATCAATCTTACTGGCAACGCACTTGCCAATACTCTGATTGGCAATGATGCTAACAACATCCTTGATGGCGGCGCGGGTGTAGATACCCTGCAGGGTGGCGAAGGTGATGACACCTACATTTTGGACCTCAAAGCCACAGTCGGAATTCTTTCGATTGAAGATACAGTAGAAGAATTTAATAGCACAACTGATGGCAGTGATACCATCAAGCTACGTGGTTCAGTCACACTCACCGAGGCCACAACCCTATCACTGGATGGCTCCACCGCTATTACGTGGTCTCATGTTGAGAACATAGATGCGTCTGCTACCAAGTCAACCAAGCTAAATCTGACTGGAAATGAATTTGACAACACGCTGACTGGCAATGCTGGTGCCAACATTCTCGATGGCGGTATGGGTAATGATACCCTGAATGGCGGCGCGGGTAACGACACCCTGATTGGTGCATTGGGCAAGGACACCTTAACAGGTGGTTTGGGTGCAGATGTATTCAAGTGGACGACAAGCGACTTGGTGGCTCCTGGCGATGTATCAGGCAACACGGATACCATCACTGATTTTTCAATTGCGCAAAAGGATAAGCTAGACTTGAGAGATCTGCTGATGGGTGAAGAATTAACCGACAGTATCCTAAATTATATTGATATTGAAATACAAGGTAGTTCAACACTTATCCATATCAGCTCAACCGGCGACTTTACCGGTGGTGCTTATGACGCGGCTAAAGAGGATGCGCAGATTATTCTATCTAACATTAACCTGTTTACCGCGACGAAAACGGCAGCCGGACATGACGCTCAACTGATCGGCTATCTGACGCAAAACAATTACTTGCTGATCGACTAGCGATGAGTCAACCCGACTGAGCCTTTGCAATACGAGGGAGTACCTGAAAAACAGGCACTCCCTCGTATTTTAGTTATAAACCGACTGTTGAGCTGACATGACCGCCCCTACCCCTGATACCACCAGTGAAATCTCAATATTCGATGTTGATTTCAGTTCGTCTTATCTGAACGTTTTATTGCAGGGCAACAAATGGGGCGGGCCTTTAGGCAGTGCGGCAACGGTTTACTATAGTTTCCCGACCTCTAGAAATGATGCGTATTGGTCTCAGGACTTTATTAATGGGTATGGCATCTTCGACCCAACGACCGATGGCACACCTGACTATGTGTCGCTCACGCCACTGAGTAGCAGCCAACAAAACGGCATTACGCTGGCATTAAACGCTTGGGCCAGTGTAGCTAACCTGAACTTTATTAAGGTCAATGAAACACCTAGTGCAGTGGGTGATATCCGTTTCGGATTCACCCTGGATGGCGCGATGTCACCAGATATTTATGCTTACGCTTATAGTGTTGACCAATCCTTGTATGAGTATAGTGACCTTTTCCCTTACACCAGGGGCGGCGATATCTGGTTTAACAAAAATCAGCCCGACCAAACCGGTAATAACTTTTCAACCGGTGCAATGAGATACTTTGTTGGCTTGCATGAGATTGGGCATGCGTTAGGGCTAGACCATTCGTTTTCTGAAGAAGAAGGCGATTTGGGCTTACCAACAGATATTGAATATGTTCAATATACCGTCATGAGTTACTCAGATCTGCCTGGCTCCAATTTTGATGGATTTAATGAGTATTATCCAACAACACCGATGCTGTATGACATTTTGGCCATCCAACATTTATATGGTGCTAACAACGACTATAACGCTGGCAACACCGTATATGAATTCTCCTCCTCGCAGCGTTACTACCAAACCATTTGGGATGCGGGTGGCAATGACACGATTAAATATGCCTCCTCTATTGGAGGCATTATCAACCTTGAGGCAGGCTCTTTTAGCCAATTGGGCAAAACCTTTAAAGTAGGTGCCAATAACGCAACAACTCAGCAAGATAATATTGCGATTGCATTTAATGTTGTAATCGAGAACGCTATTGGTGGTAGCGGTAACGACAAAATTACCGGCAACAGTGTCAGCAATATTTTAGAAGGCGGTGCGGGTAACGACACGCTTGACGGTAGTACTGGCGCCGATAGCCTGATCGGTGGCAAAGGTAACGACACTTATATTGTTGATAATATCGGTGATGTGGTCACCGAGTTAGCAAATGAAGGCACTGACCTTGTTAAGACCAGCGTGACATATACCCTCTCTGCCCATGTCGAGAACCTGACGTTAATCGGAACATTTGCTATTGATGGTACAGGCAACGATCTTAACAACACCATTACCGGTAATGATTACGACAATACACTCTATGGCAATGCTGGCTTGGATACTCTCATTGGGGGCGCTGGCAATGATACTCTCGATGGTGGGGATGGTGTAGACAAGCTCATCGGTGGCAATGGCGATGATACTTACATCGTTGACCTCTTACGTACTGGTACTACTGCTGCTAACTATAAAGTCGCTCTGCAAGACACCATTACTGAAACTGCAGTTGCAGGCTCAGGTACAGATACTGTCATATTGCGTGGCGACTCTATTAATCCAACTACTTTTACCACCCTTACCCTGGATGCAAACATTGAGAACCTTGATGCTTCTAACACAGGCAGTACCAAGCTCAATCTCACAGGCAACGCTCTGGCAAACACCCTTATAGGGAATACTGCTGACAATATTCTTGATGGCGGCGCTGGTAGTGATTCATTAATTGGTGGGATGGGGAATGATACTTACCTGTTAGATCTGAAGACCACAGTCTTGAGTGGCGTTTCTACCTTAGTGTTCGATGACTCGATCACAGAACTCGATGCTAGTAACGAAGGCATAGATACCGTCAAATTGCGTGGTACCGCTACCCTCACCTCTGACACCTCACTGATTCTGGATAACCAATGGGCGAACATCGAAATCCTAGATGCTTCTGCTACAGGTTCAACCAAGTTAAACCTTACGGGTAACGACTTGGGCAACACCCTGATCGGTAACGCTGCTGCTAACATCCTGACTGGTGGCACCGGCAACGACACCCTTAATGGCGGCGCAGGTGCTGACACCATGATTGGCGGCGATGGAAATGATACTTATGTTGTCGATCATGTCGGCGACTCTATTACAGAGTTAGCTGATAACGTCAGCAGCCAAACTTACCAAACGCAGTACTCCAGCAATAACACGGGAATTTCAGCCGATGGTCGCTTTGTCATATTTGACAGTTACAGTGAGTTCAACTTTGGCAATCATGTTTTAGCCTATGATGTGTTTGTTAAAGACATGAAAACTGGCGTTTTGATTAAAGCAAATGACTATTCAGAAGCTTTTGCCCACTCAATTTCACCTGATGGTAAATTCGTGCTTTATCTATCCTATACAGATAATGCCAACCACGACAGAGGCCTTTACCTTAAAAATCTGGAAACTGGCGAAAACACTTTAATTAGTACCAGTAGTAGTGGTGAATTAGGAAATTCCGATGCCATCAACGATAACGCCAGATTCTCAGCAGACGGTAAGTTTGTCAGTTTTAGTAGTTACGCCTCCAATCTCAGCCCTGATGATACAGACCATAGGTCTGACATATTCGTTAAAAATTTGATCACCGGTACAACAACCTTAGTTTCTACTAACTCTAATGGTGTAAAAGATAATGATGGCGCGGTGGTAAGTACCATTTCTGCAAATGGACGCTACCTTACCTTTCATAGCACAGCAACCAATCTGTCTGCTGCAGATACCAACGCATCTATCGATGTTTATTGGAAAGATACTTTAACCAATGAAACAAAACTGGTGTCAAGTAGCGCAAGTGGCACTGTCGGGAATAACAGAAGCTGGTATGCATCCATTTCGACAGATGGCAATTTGGTGGCTTTTGAAAGCTCAGCAACGAATCTACTGCCTACAAACGATAACGCCTATGTCGATATTTTCCTTAAAAACATGACTACTGGGGCTATTCAGCGCGTTTCAACTAGCGCGACTGGGATAGAGGGTAATGGCAACAGTGAGAACGCATCCATTTCTGCCGATGGTCGCTATGTCTTGTTTGAAAGCCGCGCCAGCAACCTGATTGCAAACGACACGAATGGGGCTTCTGATATTTTTATAAAAGACCTGCAAACCAGTGCCATTCAAAGAGTATCTACTAGCTCAAGTAATCAACAGGTATCTAGTGAATCCTACAATGCAAGATTCTCGGCCAATGGAAAATTCGTTATTTTCGATAGCACCTCGAACAACCTCGTCAGCGGTGACAACAACCCAGCGGTGTTAGACACTTTCATCAAAAATCTTGAGACAGGAGAAGTGCGGCTTGTGTCGGTGCAAACACAGACGACCATTCTGAACTCAGGTGGTACAGACTTGGTTAATGCCAGCATTAGTTATACCTTAAGCGATCATGTCGAAAACCTGACTCTAACTGGTACAGCTGCTATTAATGGGACCGGTAATGACTTAAATAATGTCATTACAGGCAACGCTGGCAATAACATCCTCGATGGTAAAGGCGGCACTGATACCCTGATCGGTGGCAAAGGTAACGACACTTATATCTTAAATGATGAAAATGATGAAAATGATGAAGTAGTGGAAAGTCTGGATGAAGGCATAGACCTTGTTAAAGCAAGCGTCAACTACACCCTGACTAATCATGTCGAAAACCTCACATTGATTGGAGTAGATGCTATCAACGGTACAGGTAATAGTATTAACAATACGATTACTGGCAATGATGCCAATAACACACTCAATGGCGCTGATGGGAATGATAGCCTCATCGGGGGCGCTGGAGAGGATGTGCTTGATGGTGGTAACGGTATCGATAAGCTGGCTGGCGGCATTGGCAATGATACGTACGTCGTCGACCTTGTCCAAACTGGTAACTCAGCTGCTAATTTCAGGGTTGCCTTGCAAGATACGATCACTGAGGCGGCCACTCTAGGCTCTAGTAACGACTCTGTTCAACTACGTGGCCATTATGACCACCTGAATGCGGCCACGCTCACTATCGGTGCCAACCTTGAGAATCTCAACGCTTCAGACACAGGCACCACCAAGCTAAACCTCACAGGCAACATACTCGCCAATACACTTATTGGCAACGATGCAAACAACATCCTCGATGGCGGCGCGGGTATTGATACCCTGATTGGTGGGCTCGGTGATGATACTTATGTATTAGACCTAAAGACCACACTAGTGAGCGGCATTTTCACCGCAGTATTCGATGATACGATCACAGAGTTCGATGGTAGCGACGAAGGCATAGATACCGTCAAACTGCGTGGCACAGCGTCACTCAACACGGCCGTCAACATCTCACTTAACCAATGGACTAACATCGAAACGCTTGATGCTTCCGCCACAGGCGCCACCAAACTCACTCTCAAGGGTAACGATGAAGACAATACCCTGATCGGTAATAACGCAGCCAATATTCTGGAAGGCGGATTGGGGAACGACACCCTGAATGGTGGTGCTGGCGCAGACAGAATGATAGGCGGCAAGGGTTGGGATACTTATTATGTAGATAATATTGGTGATGTCATTATCGAGCAGGTGAATACCGATACTTTTTTAGCAGACGAAGGCGTCGATACTATCCTATCCTCTATTAGCCTCTCTCTCGCTAATTATGCAAATGTTGAATATCTCACGCTGCTGGGTACGGCACATTTAAATGCAACCGGCAATGCTGGCAGTAACTTGTTGATAGGAAACTCAGGCAACAATATTTTAGATGGCGGCGGCAATCGGGACGATATGCAAGGTGGTGCGGGCAATGATACTTACATTGTTGATGATAGTAACGACCAAGCAATTGAAACGCTTGCAGGTGCTGCCGGCGGCATTGATATTGTATTGTCATCAGTAAGTTTTGCGCTGAATTACAATGTCGAGAACCTCACGTTAACAGGTACTGAAAATATTGATGGCTATGGTAACGAGTTAAATAACATTATCAGAGGCAATGCAGGCAATAACCGACTAAGTGGTGGCTGGGATGGCTCAGACACACTCATAGGCGGTGCTGGTAATGACATATATGAGGTGACTTACTTATTTGCGAGTGCAGCCAAACCAGTGACGCAAGATACCGTGATAGAGAGCCTGAATGCTGGCATAGATAGAATTATTCTCTCTGCCGCAGGCAATAACGGCCTCATGAACAAATACTTAATGCCGCTCAATGTAGAGAATTTAGATGCCAATAATACCTATGGCGCATTCTCCCACTTTATCGGCAATAGCTCAGCCAATTACATTATTGGTAATGACTACTCGCATACCTTTGATGGCGGTGCAGGCGTAGACACCTTAGTGGGGGGAGACCTCAGTGATACATACATTGTGGACCTTGTCGCTAATGTAAATGCCGGAGTCACGACAGCGGCATTGCAAGATAGTATTATTGAGGATGTATCAGGTACAGGCAGCGACACCATTCAACTTAGAGGCAATATTGCGCTCACCACTGCGACCACACTGACGCTTAATAATAGTTTGACCAACATAGAGAATCTGGATGCCAGTCTGACAGCAACCAGTAAACTTAACCTCACTGGCAACGACGCTAATAATACACTCACAGGCAATGCCGCAGCCAATAGGTTAACAGGCGGCCTTGGCAATGATATTTTAGATGGCAAGGCAGGTGCCGATACACTTGATGGTGGCGATGGCGACGACACTTATTTTGTAGATAATATGGGTGACGCCATCATTGAACTGGCAAATCAAGGTGAAGACACTATTAACACCAGTATTTCGTTTGATCTGAGCATAAAAGGCGAGCATGTAGAGCAGTTAAACCTACTCGGCACCGCAGCAATCAATGCGACAGGCAACGCTCTGGACAATCTCATCACTGGCAATAGCTCAGCAAATATAATCAATGGTAATGCTGGTGAGGATATCCTTATCGGCGGTGCAGGCAAAGATACATTGAACGGTGGCGCCGATGATGACATTTTGATTGGTGGCAGCGGCAATGATATTTTAACGGGTGGAACCGGCGCAGATACTTTTACCTGGAACCTTGCAGATAAAGGTGCAAACAAAGCGCCTAGCATAGACAAAATCACAGACTTTAATTCAACTGAAGATAAGCTCGATTTAAGAGATTTACTGGTGGGTGAATCGAGTAGCAATATTCAAAACTATTTGGATATCACAACCAGCACGGTTGCTGGCGTGACAAATACCGAAATCAGAATCAATAACCACGGCGGGTTTGTGAATGGTAATTATGCTGCATCAGCAGAAAATCAACACATTACACTGGCTGGTGTGGACTTGCTTGACGGCACCAATGAGGCAAGCTTACTTAATAATTTAATCAGCCAGAATAAACTGATGATTGATGCCTAAGCCCACGTAATCCAATTTAAAACGCCAATACGATCGTATTGGCGTTTTAAATTAAGCAAACTCTTTTAATAACGTTTTCACTAACTCTACCCGATGATTAAGGTTCCCCAACTGCACGCTTACCCGTAATTTATCCGGCCCATTCATGCGGCAGCGTTTGTCGCGCTGTAACAGGCTGATCAGCTTCATCGGGTCTAGGTCGGCTTTCACATTAAACTGCAACTGAATGGCCGCATCTGAGGCGTCGATTTTAATAATGCCTAGTGGCTTGGCGGCGATGCGCAGGCGGTGGCAGGCAATCAGGGCTTCACCAGGTTCCGGCAGCAAGCCGAAGCGGTCTATGAGCTCTTCTTGCATAGCGTCGAGTGCGTCGTCGTCTTCGCAGTTAGCCAGGCGTTTGTAAATCACCAAGCGCTCGTGTACATCGGGGCAATAGTTGTTTGGCAACAAGGCAGGCGTATGCAGGTTGATTTCTGTCGTCACGCCTAACGGTGCATCCAGATCTGGCTCTTTACCGGCCTTGAGCTGTTTCACGGCGTGATTGAGCATGTCAGAATACAGATTAAAGCCGATTTCTTGCATTTCGCCGCTTTGGCTGTCACCTAGCAGCTCGCCAGCACCGCGAATTTCGAGGTCATGCATGGCCAGGTGAAAACCAGCGCCCAAATCCTCGAGCAGCTGAATCGCATCGAGGCGTTTTTGTGCTTGCGGCGTGATGTTGCGATCAGGGTCGGTGAGCAAATAGGTATAGGCCTGATGGTGGCTGCGGCCGACGCGGCCACGCAGTTGATGCAATTGCGCGAGGCCAAACATATCGGCTTTGTTGATAATCATGGTGTTGGCGGTGGGCACGTCAATGCCGGTTTCAACAATGGTGGTACATAGCAGCAAATTGGCCCGCTGCTGGTAAAAGTCGCGCATGACGTGCTCCAGCTCGCGTTCGCGTAACTGGCCGTGGCCGATCGCAATGCGGGCTTCGGGTACGATCTTCTCCAGCTTTTCTTTCATGACGTAGATGGTATCCACCTCGTTATGCAAGAAGTAAACTTGCCCGCCGCGCTTGAATTCGCGCATGACTGCTTCACGGATAATGCCGTCTGAATAGGGCGTGTGAAAGGTTTTAATCGCCAGCCGCTTTTGTGGTGGCGTCGAAATCACCGAGAACTCGCGCAAGCCTTCCATGGCCATGCTCAAGGTGCGTGGAATCGGTGTCGCCGTCAGTGTTAAGACGTCCACCTCAGCACGCAGCGCTTTCATCTGCTCTTTTTGGCGCACGCCAAAACGATGTTCTTCATCTAAAATCGCCAGGCCCAGGTTTTTAAACTGCACATCTTTCTGGATCAGCCGGTGTGTGCCGATGATGATATCAATGCTGCCATCGGCCAGACCTTTGAGCGCCTCTGCTTGTTCTTTTGCAGTTCTAAAGCGTGAAATTTCGGCAATTTTAATCGGCCATTCAGCAAAACGGTCGCAGAAGTTCTGGTAATGCTGCTCTGCCAGCAAGGTGGTTGGCACTAATACCGCCACCTGACGCCCGCCCATCACCGCCACAAAGGCGGCGCGCAACGCCACCTCCGTTTTGCCAAAGCCCACATCACCACACACCAGCCTATCCATCGGGCGGCCAGATTGCATGTCTTTAATGACGTTTTCAATGGCTTCCAGTTGGTCTGGTGTTTCCTCAAACGGGAAGCCTTCACAGAAGGCTTCATAATCATGCAAACTGAGTGTAAATGCATGCCCACGGCGCGAGGCGCGCTGCGCGTACAGATTCAATAATTCTGCTGCCGTATCGCGGATCTGCTTGAGGGCTTTTTTCTTGGCTTTGTCCCATTGACCACTGCCCAAGCGATGCAATGGCGCGCTTTCTGGCGGGCCGCCAGAGTAACGTGAAATCAGGAATAACTGTGACACCGGCACATACAGCTTGTCGTCACCAAAATACTCAATCAACAACAGCTCGGTTTCACCCTCACCAAAGTCGATATTGACCAGACCTTTGTAGCGCCCTACCCCGTGCTGCTCGTGCACCACCGGGTCGTCCAGCCGCAGCTCGGATAAGTCCTTAAGCATGCCTTCGGCATTGCGGGCTTTTTCCTGGTTACGGCGGCGTTGCTGACGCACGGTGCTGGCATAGAGTTCAGCTTCGGTAATCACCGCCAGGTCGGCATCGACCATGCCTTGATGCAGTGGCGCGACGCCCAGCATGACCGGGAAATTGGAGTGTGCAAATCCAGCCCAATCCTCAGTCAGCGAGAACGTTAAGCCGTGCTCGGCAAATAATTGGGCAATGGTTTCGCGCCGGCCCAAACTTTCAGCCGCAATCAACACTCGGCCAGCAAATTGGCTGATAAAGTCCTGCAATTTATGTAGCGGTTGCTCGGCACGGCGGTCTACATCAACCGCTGGCAATAATTTTAGAATATCCAGTTGCTGGCTCACCATGGCAAACGCATGGGTTTGCCTGAAAAAATCATCCGCTTTTTGCAGCAAGGTTTCTGGCCGCAAAATAGGTTTTTCGGCGTCATACGCCATGAGCTTGTAGCGGCTATTGGCATCAGCCCAAAAAGTTTGTGCGGCTTTATCGAGGTCCCCATGCAGACACAAGACTGTTTGCGCAGGCAGATAATCAAACAAGGTCGCCGTTTGTTCAAAAAACAAAGGCAAATACCACTCTACACCGCCACTGGGCGTGCCTTTGCTCACATCTTTGTAAATTTTGGCGCGTTGCGGATCGCCTTCAAAATACTCTCTAAATTGACTGCGAAAGCGCGTAATCGCTGCTTCATCCATAGGGAATTCACGCGCGGGCAACATGCGAATTTCTGGCACCGGATACACGCTGCGCTGGGTATCAATATCAAACGTGCGTATGGTTTCGATTTCGTCGTCAAATAAATCTATGCGATACGGAAACGCACTGCCCATGGGGTATAAATCGACCAGGCCACCGCGCACGCTGAATTCGCCCGGCCCCATCACCTGGCTGACGTGGTGGTAACCAGCTTGTGCACACTGGTTACGTAAGGCATCTACATCGAGTTTCTGGCCTTTTTTGAGCATAAAGGTATGCGCCGCCAGATAGGCCACGGGTGGCAGCCTGAGCAAGGCCGTCGCCATGGGCACAATCACTACATTGCTCTGGTTCTGGCTGAGCTGATACAGTGTGGCCAGACGCTCGGAGGTCAAGTCAGGATGCGGCGAGAACACATCGTAAGGCAGTGTTTCCCAGTCCGGCAGTAAATGCACTTGAATGGGCTCGCCTTTAACATCTCGGCCAAAAAACGGGATTTCGTCCATCAGGCGCTGTGCTTCAAACGCGCTTGCGGTGAGTACCACCAGCGGTGTATTTGTTGCTTTTAAACCACAGGCCAGCTCGGCCAACGCCCGGCTATCGAGGCCCTGACTTTGAAAAGAAAAACGCTGCGGATGCCCGATCACGGGGAGTGAAACTGCCATAAAAAGTTAGAATCTTATTGCTCAGGTTAGACGAGTATTTCTTGGCGAATCTGCCGAGTTTGCTATTATAACTGCAAGCGTCGACGGACTGTGACTGAATGACACGCAAGACGCCAGAGCGAATCAGAGAAAGCAGTACGGAGAAAAATATATGAACGACAAACAAGCCGTCGCGCTGGAAGCCGCCAGCTACGTTAAAAACGACATGATCGTAGGCCTAGGCACCGGGTCCACAGCCAATTACTTTATTGAAGCGCTGGCTGAGCGCCAGCGCACTCAAAACTTGCGCATCACCACCGTTGCCAGTTCAAATATCAGCATGATCAAGGCACAAAGCAGCGGTCTGACCGTGCTTAGCCTCTCGCAACTCAGCCAGATCGACCTCTATGTGGATGGTGCCGATGAAATCACGCCAGACAACGCACTACTTAAAGGCCGCGGCTATGACCTAGTGATGGAAAAGCTATTGGCCAAAGCCGCCAAACAATTCATTGTGGTTGCGGATAAAAGCAAGCTGGTCAACCGAATTGGTGAAAATTTTGCCATCCCGATTGAAGTGATGCCGTTTGCGTGGCAAGCTGCCAAGCGTAGCCTAGAAGCTATTGGTGGCGTGGGCGAATTGCGCCAAAATGTGGCCAAAGATGGCTTGTCTATTACCAGCCACGGTAGCCTGGTACTGGATATGCGCTTTGATGCCAGTCTGGATGCTGAGCGCTTGAATGCGTTGATTAATAATATCCCTGGCGTGGTTGAGCATGGCATTTTCACCAAACTGGCAAGCACCCTGCTGATTGCAGACCAAGGCAAGATTGAGACACGCGTTTAAGCGCTACGCTCTGGTCTTATGCGTTTTTTCTCCGGCAAGTCGACGCAAGCAAGGTGGTTTAAAGCCATCTTAGCAGCGCTGTGTGCGACCTTGCTGGCCTGTAGCGACAACAATAGCCAAAAGCATCTGGCGCAAGCTAAGGCCAAGCCAGACCCGTACACCATCCGCTTTGTCACCATCAACAGCCCCAGCACTTACTTTATAGACAGCCAGAACAATTATGCCGGGCTGGAGTACGACCTGGCCAAGCGCTTTGTCGAATTTTTGGGGCCACCCTATAAACTCGAATTTATCGTCGTCGACAGCTTTGACAAAGTGTTTCCGACGCTATTAAGAGGTGACGCTGACATCGCCGCGGCAGACATCAGCATCACGCCCGCACGTAAACGCCAGGTGTTGTTTGGCCCTGCGTTTAACCAGGTGCAAGCCATGGTGGTGTATAACCGTGACAAAAACAGCGAGCCGTATACCGGCGAAGCGCTGTTTGAAAAACGCATTGTGTTGCCAAAAAGCACCAGTTTTGTCGATCGCATGCGCGAATTGCAGTCCAAATCACCGGCGCTGACCTGGAAAGAAACCGACAAACTCAGCTCTGAGCAATTGATTGAAGCCGTCGCGCGCAACGAGATCGACTTTACCGTGGCAGACAACCACCTGGTGGCCATCATGCAATACAACTATCCGCAACTGGATGCGGGCATGATGCTGGGCCAGGCTGACAAAATTGCCTGGGCACTCAATAAGTTACATGGTGAAGAGCGGCTCGCACAAATGCAGGCCTTTTTCAAAAAAATTGAAAAAGACGGCACCTTACGTAACCTGCTGGACCGCTATCACGGCCATACCAAACGCTTAAAACCGGTGGATGTCACTGCGTTTTTAAGCAAATCACATACATTGCTGCCTAAATATGTGCGGCTGTTTAAAAGCGCGCAAGAAATCACCGACATAGACTGGCGCCTGCTGGCGGCGCTCAGTTATCAGGAATCGCACTGGGACAACTACAGCACCTCGCCAACCAACGTGCGTGGCCTGATGATGCTCACAGAGCAAACCTCCAACATGATGAACGTCACTGACCGGCTAGACCCCAAGCAAAGCGTGATGGCCGGGGCCAAATTTTTGCTGTGGATGAAAGACCGCATCCCCTCGCGCATCCCCGAACCAGACCGCACCTTTATGACCCTGGCTGCCTACAACAATGGCGTTGGCCACCTTGAAGACGCGCGCATCATCGCGCAAAAACTGGGGCTCAACCCAGACAGCTGGGCAGACGTCAAACGCGGCTACCAGCTCCTCAATGACCCTGCCTATTACGTCAATGCCAAACACGGCTACTGTAGCTGCGGTGCGCCGGTGATTTATACCGAGTTGGTGCGCAGCTACTACCAGATCATGCAGAAATACTTCCCGACCTATGACCCTGGCGTAGACCCTTACAAGATTGCAGAAACAAAAATGCCTTGGTTATTAGCCAAGGCATCTTAACTTTGCACCGTAAAAAGCAAGCAATCTTATCCCTTCTTACGCAGCGTCTAGGCACTTTATCTCACCCCACTCAATGCCTTTCCGTTGCTATCTTTAGTCACGGGGCAATTGACCACTATGTCTGTCACATCAAGCGAGACTTCTGCTTGGTCTTCTGCCGACAATAGCTCAGCTTCAGATTTCAACACTCGGATCTTATCGAGCTTTAACCATTTCACCAGCACCAGCCGCCACAGGGGACTATAATTCTTGTCTGCATTATCGCCACCAATCGGTGAAGGTGCTGACTGAAAAATACTTATCTGCTCACCAGCTGGAAATTTATACACTCGCTCCAAAATAGAGCGTCCGCCATTCTCAGCAATCGCTTCACGTAAGCGCGGAACAAAATTAATGCCTGCTGACTGTGCCATGTTTAAATCAGAGATATCCGTCGTGATGTATTCTACTTTCTTGCCATCTACCCAAGCATGATTCAAGGGTAATATGGTCTGAGTATGCCCCAAATCTACTGACTTTGTAGCACAAGCAGCCAACATACTCATCACGCCCAATACCAACAATCTACCCAGTGTCATTGTTTAACCCGCCCCTATGTTTTTGTTTTAAAAAAGCCAAGTAAAGTAAGCTTTTAATATCAATGACTCTGATTGTATATCAAGATGACTAATGGCTAAGACACGCCATGTAACAACTTGGCCCACTGGCCAAATTATTCCAGCTACAGTATTCAGCCCTCCTACAATCGTGTTGATGATTCCGATAGGCGGTGATGACGACGGCATATAACTCTCCTAAATTAAAAAAAGATTATTGCTACAGACGCTAAAAGAAAAATTGCAAAACTTGGAACTGGCCAAAAGTGAACTGAATACACAAAATAATAAAAGGCACGTTGCAGTACGCCTTGATTAAATCTATCTGTAGTGAGCCATTTTTCAGCTTCTAAAAATACAGCTTCATGTTTCTTACGAAATAATTTTTTCAATGATGTATCAAGAAAAATTAATAACCACCAAAATAGAAGAAACAAAATAATTAATTTCATATGGTTCCTTAAGTTGAACTTATGAATTGTTTTGCCCTTGCACAGGGGCTTTAGAAGCTCCCTGTGATACAACGGATTGCTGTTTTTGAGAACTTAAGCCGGCCTCGCACCCCAACGTCAGCACCTCATCCACACTCAGCGTGTTTGGTAGCTGATGCGTAATAAACACAATCGTCACTTTGCCCTTGAGCTTATTAATTGTTTGTGCAAACTGCTCAGCCGTCTGAGGGTCTAGGTTTGAAACAGCCTCATCGAAGATCAGAATGTTAGGTTGCCTGAGCAGTGCCCGTGCAATGGCTATTCGTTGCTTCTGACCGCCACTTAATCCAGTACCATGCTCCCCCAAAGGGGTTTGATAACCTTGTGGAAGCTGCTCAATCGTTTCGTGAATGCCAGCCAATTGGCAAGCCATAATGATCTGCTCGAAACTAGCATGCGGGTTTGCGAGTGTGAGGTTCTCGTACAATGTGCCTGAGAATAATGTTGTCTCTTGCGGGACTACACCGAATACATTACGCAGTTCGTTGGCATTCATGTAGCGAATGTCTTTTCCATCCAGCTTGATGCTGCCTTCTTGTGGTTGCAAGAAACCGAGCATCAATTTGGCCAAGGTGCTCTTACCGCAACCACTGGGTCCCATGATGACTGTGCACTTTTGTGGTTTGATATTGATATTCAGCTTTTGATATAACCAGGGGTGGTTTTCTGAATATCTAAAGCTGATGCTCTCAAAGTCTAGCTGGCCTTTGATGCTATTTGCTCTGGCTGGGATGAGTGAATATGGCTCGGTGGGCGCATCCATCAAATCACCTAGGCGCTTGACGGCAATGTCTGCCTGCTGGAATTCCTGATACATGCCGACCAGCCTGAGCACTGGTCCAGAAAGTCTTCCGCTAAACATCTGGAAAGCGACCAACATTCCAATGGTAAATTCGGGGGTATGCATCACAATCCATGCTCCAACGCACAGAATTGCCAAAGTTTGGAGCTGATCTAAAGTATTGGCGGTGATGTTGTAGCTATTGGAAAGTTGTTTGGCGGTGAAGGTGCTGTTGAGGTAGGTGGCTAGGTAATCACCGTATTTGTGTTCCAGCTGTGGCTCTAGTTGCAGGGCTTTAACCGTTTCCATGCCAGAAATATACTCAGTGAGGAATGCCTGGTTTCTTGCTCCTAGTAAAAACTGTTCGTTGAGTCGTTTACGCAGTAAAGGGGTGACTGCCAGGCTGACTATCGTAATCAGCGTCAAACTTGCCAGACTGATAAGAGTGAGTTGCCAGCTATACCAGAACATAATCGCCAAAAAGACGATTAAGAATGGGAAGTCGAGTAGCAGGGTAATGAGTGAACCAGCCAGGAATTCACGGATAGTCTCAACACCATGCAAACGAGCAACTAACGTGCCTGTTGGCCTATGTTCAAAATAGCGCATGGGCAAATGCAATAGATGGCCGAATACCTTATGGGCGAGAACTGCATCAATACGATTACCCGTGTGCAACACCAAGTATTGACGCACCCAACTCATGATGGCGTTAAACACCATGAAGATACCTAGGGCAATAGCCACCACAATGAGTGTACTTGTGGTGTGGTGAACAACCACTTTATCAATAATGACCTGAGTACCTAAAGGGGTGGCTAGCGCTACAATTTGAATAGCAAGAGAGGCTAAGAGAATCTCACGCCATACAGTCTTGTGTTTGAGTAACTCTGGAATAAACCACTTGAAGCCAAAGGGGCGTTGAGCAATTTCTGATTTTGCTGCTAGCGATTGCGAACTAGCTTGTGCTTCAAGTTCTGCGGTAGCTTGATTGGAATCGTGTCTTTTAGAGGCCAATAATATCTTGCCTGTGATTTGCGCAACAAACGCAGAATATTCAATGGTTTCTGCTTGTTCAGTACCAGGCTTAATCCAAAGCACTCGTTCTTTGTCGCATTTAAGAACGATAGCTAAGCTTAACTCCTCTTTCTCTGCCCCCTCAACATCTTGTTCGAGTGAAAGGTCAGTGCCGGCAGATTGTTTTAGAAAGGTTAGAACTGGGAATACAGCTGGATGGATATCATGCAAGTCTAACGTTTCAAGGCCAACTTGGAATCCATAAGACTGTAATGCTGCTTGCAGGGAGGTTAAATCATAAGGCGGTACAAAGCTGCGAATCAGCAATTGAGCATCAAATGGAACCTTGTGCAGCGCGCACAAACCACCTATGGCCCAGACAAAATGCTGGTTGCTTAGCCTCATGCATCCACCCTGAATTTATTAGTTGTTTTACATGATCATAAACGAAAAAATGTTAAATAAAAACATTGCTATTAACATTAACAATCAATTAATTACATATATTACCTTGTAAATATTTACCGTAATAACTAACCGACAAAAACATATAAAGCAGAAATAAAAATGCCCTGGTTGTTAGCCAAGGCATCTTAATGACAACTGTAAGGGATGGATTAAACAGTCAGCGCTGTTTTACCGCCCATATAAGGCTGTAAGGCTTTAGGAATCGTCACGCTGCCATCGGCATTCTGGTTGTTCTCCAGCACGGCCACCAGCGTACGGCCGACGGCCAAGCCTGAACCATTCAGGGTGTGCAGCAATTCAGGTTTACCATTGGCGTTGCGAAAACGCGCTTGCAAACGGCGCGCCTGGAATGCTTCGCAGTTCGACACAGAAGAGATTTCACGGTAGGTATTCTGCGCGGGCAACCAGACTTCGAGGTCATAGGTTTTCGCTGCGCCAAAGCCCATATCACCTGTGCACAATGACACTACGCGATAAGGGAGTTCCAGCGCCTGCAAAATCGCTTCGGCGTGGCCGACCATTTCTTCCAGCGCCTGATAGCTGGTCTCAGGATGCACAATCTGCACCATCTCGACTTTATCAAACTGGTGCTGGCGGATCATGCCTTTGGTATCACGGCCATAAGAACCTGCCTCTGAGCGGAAGCAAGGGGTATGTGCGGTGAGTTTAATCGGTAAGCTATCCGCCGCCACAATCTCGTCACGGACAGTATTGGTCAAAGTGACTTCTGAGGTAGGGATCAAATACAGTTTGCTGTCATTGTGCGGGGTGAAGAACAAGTCTTCTTCAAACTTGGGTAATTGACCGGTACCCACCAGGGTCTCACGGTTGACCATATAAGGCGTGTAGCACTCGGTATAGCCATGCTTGTCAGTTTGCGTATCCAGCATAAACTGCGCAATCGCGCGATGCAATTTGGCAATCTGGCCTTTCATCAAGGTAAAGCGTGCGCCTGACAGCTTGGCGCCGGTATCAAAATCCAAGCCTAATGGAGCACCGACGTCGGCATGGTCTTTGACTTCAAAGTCAAAGTTGCGTGGCGTGCCCCAGCGGCGTGCTTCCACGTTCTGGGTTTCATCTTGACCAACTGGCACGCTTTCGTGCGGCAAGTTAGGCACATTCAGCATCAGTGTCTGCATGCTGGCTTGAATCTCAGCCAACTGCGCTTCTGCCGCTTTCAACTCATCGCCCAAGCCAGCGACTTCGGCCAAAATGGCGCTAGCATCTTCACCTTTAGACTTCGCGATGCCAATTTGTTTGGACGCTGTATTACGCTTGGCTTGCAGGTTTTCGGTGTTGGTCTGGATGGTTTTACGTTGTGCTTCCAGCGCCTTGAACTCTTCGGCAGGGAACACGAACTTACGTGCTGCCAGACGGGCGACTACATTGTCCAGATCATTTCTAAGTTGTTGTATATCTAACATGGGTTCTTTCTTTATTTTAGCCACAGAGGCCACGGAGTTCACAGAGAAAACCGTTTTACTCCATTGACCAATTTAGGCTCCGCAAAAT
This sequence comes from Methylophilus sp., assembly GCF_008015755.1. Taxonomy (GTDB): domain Bacteria; phylum Pseudomonadota; class Gammaproteobacteria; order Burkholderiales; family Methylophilaceae; genus Methylophilus. Next base: position 106,833 of record NZ_SSGF01000018.1, read on the forward strand.
TAATCAACAGGCCGCGCTTCAAACCTGTTGATTTTAAATATGAAATCAATTGTGCTTGTGCAAACTCTGGCAGTCTCAATTGCGCTTTTAACTCTACAATCACTTCGCCATGCACCAGTAAATCAAGGCGCTGCCCTTGTATCACTAGACCTTTATACGATATATCTACTCCTACCTGACGCTGGTATGCAATGCCACGCAAATCAAGTTCATGACAAAGAGCAGCTTCATATACACATTCAAGTAAACCGACGCCAAGCTCACGATGTACCTCAATCGCCGCTCCGATAATCTGACCAGTCAAATCATCCATATTGGTTTTCTCTGTGAACTCTGTGCCCTCTGTGGCTACACTATTTTTTGGCTTTTCTATCTAATTCTTTGAGGTGCTGTAATTTTTCGCCTATTTTACCTTCCAATCCGCGTGGTGTGGGTTGGTAAAACGGTTGTGGTTCCAAATCATCTGGAAAGTAATGCTCGCCCGCGGCATACGCACCAGGTTCGTTGTGTGCGTAACGGTATTCTTTGCCGTAATCGAGCGCTTTCATCAGTTTAGTTGGCGCGTTTCTGAGATGCAGTGGTACCGCGCGCGACTTGTCCTGCGCCACGAAAGCCTTGGCCTGATTATAGGCCATATAGCCAGCATTACTTTTTGCGGCCACCGCCAGGTAAATCACGGCCTGCGCCAGCGCCAATTCGCCTTCTGGGCTGCCCAGGCGCTCAAACGTCAGTGCAGCGTCGTTAGCGATCTGCATGGCGCGTGGATCCGCCAGGCCGATATCTTCCCAGGCCATGCGGATAATCCGGCGTGCCAGGTATAAGGGCTCGGCACCGCCATCCAGCATGCGCATCAGCCAATAGAGTGCGGCATCCGGGTTAGAGCCGCGCACTGATTTGTGCAAAGCAGAAATCTGGTCGTAAAAAGCTTCGCCACCTTTGTCAAAACGGCGCATTTTGCTAGCCATGGTCGATTGCAAGAACGGTTCGTCGATCTTGTCAATCTTGGCGGCCAGAGCGCCATAGAACAGGCCTTCGGCAAAGTTAAGCAAGCGTCTGGCATCGCCATCAGCATAGGCCAGCACTTGCTCGGTCACGGGCTCGGTCAATTGCACGTCAGGCGCGACTTTAAGCCGCGCACGCTCAAGCAACTCAGCCAATTCTGGCTCAGTCAGGGCATTAAGCACAAATACCTGCGCGCGGCTGAGCAAAGCGCTATTCACTTCAAAAGAAGGGTTTTCAGTCGTGGCGCCGATAAAGGTAATTAAACCGCTTTCAACAAACGGCAAAAAAGCATCTTGCTGGCCTTTGTTAAAACGATGCACTTCATCGACAAACAAAATAGTGTTGCGTCCGGTTTGCTGCAAAGTCATTTCCGCGCGCTCGACCGCTTCGCGAATATCTTTGATACCCGACAAAACGGCAGATAAGGGCACGAACTCGGCTTCTGCTGTTTGCGCAATCAGGCGCGCGAGGGTAGTTTTGCCCACGCCCGGCGGCCCCCACAAAATCATGGAAGGCAGTTTGCCGGACTCAAAGGCGCGACGCAGCGGCTTGCCTTCGCCCAGCAAATGGGTTTGGCCGACCACTTCATCCAGCGTTTTCGGCCTTAACTGCTCAGCGAGCGGGACGGAAGAAGGTGTTTGTGGGTTCAAACAGGGAGGACATAGCTGGTTTTGATGCGCAAGCGACTACTCGCCGACGACATCCACCCCTTTAGGCACCGAGAATAAAAACTGGTTACTGTTCAAGCCAGGATTGACTTCAACATTGCTAAACACAATATGCGTGCTTTGGCCAAAGGCATCTACCAGGCGCATTTCGGCCAGTTTGCTGTGGTCAAACGAAATAATCACCACCTGAAAGCCGCTGTCTTTTTGCTTGGGCTTGGCTTGCACGCGCTGCATGCCTTCAAAATCCAGCAACCGGGTCAGGCGAAAACTCTCTTCGACATTGGGCCCACCGGCCAGTAAAGCAGCCGGGCTGGTCCCTAACACTTTATCCACTGTGCGCACAGTCACTTGCTGCAAATCGATATCAAACAGAAATACCTGGCGGCCATCACTGATGATCTGCTGCTCATAGGGTTTTTGATAATCCCAGCGAAACTTGTTCGGGCGCTGCAACAACATAGTGCCATTGACCTCTTGCAGCTTGCGCCCTTTTTGGTCAAACACGGTTTGCTTGAAGTTGGCACGCATGGCCTGCGTGCTTTGATAAAACTGCTTCAAATCGTCCACACCATCGGCCATGGCAGCGGTCATGACACTCCAGCTGCATAATGCCAACAATGTTTTGGTGAATACTTTACTCATGGTCTCCTCCGGCCTTCACTAATACCTCGCGGTTGCCATTGCTTTGCATGGCAGAGACCAGTCCGGCACGTTCCATATCCTCAATTAATCTGGCTGCGCGGTTGTAACCGATGCGCAGTTGACGTTGCACCGATGAAATAGACGCGCGACGTGTTTTTAACACAATCGCCACGGCTTCATCATACAACGGGTCTTTTTCACCGCCAGCATCACTACCGCCAGGCAAAGCGTCCAGATCGCCACCTTCAGTCTCATTGGTGAGAATGCCCTCAATGTAATTTGGTTCGCCCTGCGCCTTGAGGAAATTCACCACATTATGCACTTCCCCATCGCTGACGAACGCGCCGTGAATCCGCTGCGGGTAACCGCTGCCCGGCGGCAGGTAGAGCATATCGCCCTGCCCGAGCAAAGTTTCGGCGCCCATCTGGTCTAAAATTGTGCGCGAGTCAATTTTGCTGGATACCTGAAAAGCGACGCGTGTCGGCACGTTGGCTTTAATCAGACCGGTAATCACATCCACCGAAGGACGTTGCGTGGCGAGCACCAGGTGGATACCGGACGCGCGCGCTTTTTGTGCCAGGCGTGCAATCAGTTCTTCTACCTTTTTGCCGACCACCATCATCAAGTCAGCCAACTCATCAATCATCACCACGATCAATGGCATTTCTTCCAAGGGCTCCGGCTCGTCCGGGGTCAAGCTGAACGGATGCGGAATCGACACGCCCTGCTTTTTCGCTTCCTGTATCTTCTGGTTATAGCCGGCCAGGTTGCGTACGCCCAGGGTAGACATCAGTTTATAACGACGCTCCATCTCGGCCACACACCAGTTCAAGGCATTCGCCGCCTGGCGCATATCCGTCACCACCGGCGCCAGCAGATGCGGGATGCCTTCATACACAGACAGTTCCAGCATTTTCGGGTCGATCAAAATCATGCGCACGCGGCTGGCTTCTGACTTATACAGCAAGCTTAAAATCAGCGCGTTAATCGCCACCGATTTACCGGAACCAGTGGTACCCGCCACCAGCACATGCGGCATTTTGGCCAAATCAGCCACAACCGGCTTGCCGGCAATATCTTTACCCATGGCAATGGCCAACGGAGAATTCAAATCGGCATAGGCCTGGCTACCCATGATTTCAGATAAAGACACAATCTGGCGTTTGGGGTTAGGAATCTCTAGGCCCATATAGCTTTTGCCGGGGATGGTTTCGACCACGCGCACGCTGATCACAGACAAGGCACGCGCCAAGTCTTTGGCCAGATTGGTGATCTGGCTACCTTTGACACCTGGTGCCGGGTCCAGCTCATAACGCGTAATCACCGGGCCTGGTTGGGCAGTGACCACTTTGATCTCAATGCCAAAATCCATCAACTTGCGTTCAATTAAACGCGAGGTGAAATCCAGCGTTTCGGCAGATTGCAACTCAACGGATTGGTTAGGCGCATCCAGCAAATGTAGCGGCGGCAACCCTTCTTGCTCAATGGCTGCGAACAACACTGCCTGTTTTTCTTTGACGACACGCTCGCTGGGCTCTATCACCACCTCTGGCACAGTAATCTCTACCGGCTTGCGATCTTCAATGCGTTTACGCTCGGCCTCGACAAATTCTTCGCGCGCCTGCAATACTTGCTTACCGACTTTTCGGTCTTGCCAGTCCTGGTACTTGAGTTGGCTCCATTGATAAAACTGGATCACCCACTCGCCTAGTTGCTCGCTCATGGTAATCAGTGACCAGCCGGTAAACAGGCTAAATGCTGTCGCAAATAACACCAGCAGCAGCATGGTGGAGCCAGCAAAGCCAAACATATTGCGCAATAGATGATCAATGCCACTGCCGATCACACCACCTTGTTTGAGCGGAAAATCCGCCGGAAAACTCACTAAATGACCAGACTCCAGCGCTGCTGACGCCAGCAGCATCAAGGCGAAACCGACGCCGTTGAGCCACCAGTCATGTTTTTCAACCGGCTCCAGGTGCAGGCGCTGATACATCAGCCAGACCATGTAAAAAGCCAGCACCACAAACCACCAGGCAGAAAAACCGAACAAAGAGAGAAAAATATCCGACACCCAGGCACCGACGGCTCCGCCCGCATTATGGATGGTGTCATGCTCGCCAATCGCGTGCGTCCAGCCCGGATCTTCATGTGAATAAGTCGCCAGAATCACGGCCAGGAAAATACCCAATGCCGCCAGCGCAATCCACGACACTTCACGCAGTAATTTGGCATCGCGCTGCTGTTTCTCCGTCGAAACTTTTTCGAGGCGGACGTTAGCAACTTTTTTCTTATTAAAAAACAATATGTTGTCTCTTTCTTTGCAAGAGTGAACTTAAATGATTATAACAAAATCAAATTGCAGACAGTCATTCTTGCTTTTAAAATAGATTCGACGACAATAAGGAGACACCCATGGACATTGGTATCAACAACGAAGACCGCCAGCAGATTGCAGACGGTTTATCAAAATTACTGGCAGATACATACACCCTGTATCTCAAAACCCATTACTTTCACTGGAATGTCACCGGGCCGATGTTCAACACCTTGCACCTGATGTTTGAAACCCAATACACCGAGCTCGCACTGGCGGTGGACCTGGTGGCAGAGCGTATCCGCTCACTCGGCGTCTATGCGCCTGGCACCTATGCCCAGTTTTCTAAGCTGACCTCGATTGATGAAACCGTGGATGTACCCAAAGCCAATGACATGATTCGTGAACTGGTCGCTGGCCACGAAGCCGTCTGCCGCACCGCACGCAGCGTGTTCCCGGCGGCAGAGAAAGCCTCTGACGAAGCCACTTCAGACTTGCTGACCCAACGTTTGCAACTGCACGAGAAAACAGCGTGGATGCTGCGCAGCTTGCTAGAGTAATCCCTGCAGCGTTTTTCTACCGGATGGGCATTTAAAACAGCGTGCCCATCCCCATCTATATAAAAATAACTCACCAAATACTGGAAATCTCATCATGGCAACAAAACATGCCCGTTTAATGATTCTTGGCTCAGGCCCTGCTGGTTACACTGCAGCGGTCTATGCTGCCCGTGCCAACCTCAATCCGGTGCTGATTACCGGCCTGGCGCAAGGGGGGCAATTAATGACCACGACTGAGGTCGACAACTGGCCAGCAGACGCCAACGGTGTCATGGGTCCAGAATTGATGGCGCGTTTTCAACAGCATGCCGAGCGTTTTAATACCGAGATGATTTTTGACCACATCCACACCACGCATCTGAAAGAAAAACCGATTCGTTTAGTGGGTGATAACGGCGAATACACCTGTGACGCCCTGATTATTGCCACAGGTGCTTCTGCCAAATATTTAGGTCTGCCGAGTGAAGAAGCCTTTGCTGGTAAAGGCGTGTCAGCTTGTGCTACGTGTGATGGTTTTTTCTATCGCAACCAAGAAGTTGCTGTGATCGGTGGCGGCAATACCGCCGTGGAAGAAGCACTGTACCTTGCCAACATTGCCAGCAAGGTCACACTGGTTCATCGCCGCGACAAATTCAAGGCCGAAGCGATTCTGGTCGACAAATTGATGGACCGCGTCAAGGAAGGCAAAATTGTCCTCGAAACTTTCCATACACTGGATGAAGTCTTAGGTGACAACACCGGTGTGACCGGTATGCGCCTCAAAGACGTCAACGCTGGCACCACTAAAGATATTGCGCTCAAGGGCGTGTTTATTGCGATTGGTCACCAGCCGAATACGCAGATTTTTGAAGGCCAACTGGAGATGGAAGGGGGTTATATCGTGACGCACACCGGCCGTCAGGGTAATTTTACTGCAACCAATATCCCAGGTGTATTTGCCGCCGGTGATGTGCAAGACCATATCTACCGCCAGGCGGTGACCAGCGCTGGCACCGGTTGTATGGCTGCCTTGGACGCTGAGCGTTATTTGACCAGTCTGGAGTAAATCCAAGTTCGGGCATGAAGAAGCGCACCCCGGTGCGCTTTTTTATTTTAAAATCACACGATGTCGCAAGAGCTACCGGACAAAGACGAAGATGATGTGTCACTGTTTTATGAAGCAGTGAAAGGCGCGCGCCCGGTGAAAACCACGCGCATTTCTCACGCGCCGAAAAAGCCCAAGCCGATTCCACGACAGTTGATTAAGGACGAACAGCAGGCGCTGGTTGACTCACTCAGTGACCATTACATTCCAGCGCACGAACTCGAAAGCGGCGAAGAATTACTGTATTTACGTGAAGGCCAATCGCCTATGGTGTTAAGTAAATTGCGTCGCGGGCATTGGGTGGTGCAAGCGCATATCGATTTGCACGGCCTGATTAGTGACGAAGCCAGATTATATGTCTCAGAATTTATTGCCGATTGCAAAAAACGCGGCTTGCGCTGCGTACGCATTGTGCATGGCAAAGGCTTGGGCTCACGCAATAAAGAGCCAGTGCTCAAACACAAACTGCGCAACTGGCTGATGCAGAAAGATGAAGTGATTGCTTATGCGCAAGCGCGTGCCACCGATGGCGGCAGCGGCGCGGTGATTGTGCTGCTTAAAGCATAAAAAACGCGATGCCTATTTGAGCATCGCTTTTTTTATAAAGCACTATCCATTACCAATCTAGCAATTACTAATCTAGCCATTACCAATATTGACGATGCTGGTGTGGACCACGACCTCGCATCGCGGCCGGGCGATATCCAGGTGCTGGCATCGGTTGAATCTGTACCACATTCGGTCTGACTGACACGGCCACATCTAACACCGGGCCTGGGTCGCGGTCCATCATGGTTGAATATTGGCGACCCTGATATTCGTAATTCACCACATAGCCGGTGGTCACGGTTTGCCATTGGTCTACCATCACACACTGCTCAACCGGGCGCGTCACCACGCGTTCATTGCCATAGGCATTCTGGTTACCGACGCGGTCGCCCACAATCGCACCAACACCCGCACCCACCGCAGCGGCGGCGATACGGCCGTTACCGCGACCAATGGTGCTGCCTAGTAAACCACCGGCGACGCCACCGACAATCGCACCCGTATTGGATCGATTAGATTCATACACGCTTTCACGCACATATTCGGTATTGCACTCCTGGCGTGGCTGGTTGATTTGCTGCACTTGCGGTGCGACCGACAGCACTCTGGCCCGGTCAATATATTCTGCATCGGCAAATGCTGCCTGGCTCGCCACCATCATCACCATACTGGATAAGATTAATTTACGCATGCTCGTTTTCCTCTCTTGAAGCACACTGCTTGCTGCAGTTACGTCGTTAACGTGCATTCAATCATGAGAGATGACGCGCCGATGTATCCAATCCGGCAAAATTTTGTATCTGGGCGGATACAAGGCTACTGGCCGCTGTTGGCCAGCTTGAGCAATTCACCACGCTGCTGAATTTCGATGACGCCACGGCCCATGGTCAACCAGCCTTTTTGTTCCAGGCGCTTTAACTGGCGACTGATGACTTCACGCGCCGTGCCTAATTCATCGGCAATTTGCTGATGCGTGCGTTGAATGGTGTTATTGCCCATATCGAGCAACCATTTGGCTAAACGCGCATCCAGCGTTTGAAAAGCCACCTCGTCCAGCAACACAATGAGGTCGCTGATCAAGGCACCATAGTTTTGCATCACGTATTGCCTGAACACGGGCGAATCTATCATCAGTTTATGAAAGGTGGCCTCCGGCACAATCACATCCTGGATTTCTTCCTCGACAATGGTCGAGGCCGGATATTGGCTATTGCCTAGCAGGCAAGTGGTAGTAATCACACAGGTTTCGCCAGCGCCAACGCGGTAAAGCACGATTTCACGGCCACTGGCAGACATTTTATAGACGCGTGACTGGCCTTTGAGCCTTAACACGTAGCCGCCACAATGATCGCCTTCGCGATAGCCCATGGTGCCAACAGGCGCTTCGACAATGCGCGCGTGTTGCGTCAGTAGTTTTTTTGCAGCGTCTTCCAATGCTTCAAGCTCTGGAAACACACTGATCCACGATAGTGATTGCATCATCCCGATCATCCCCAATGTTTTTTTATTGTGATTGTGCTGGTCGTCGCAAGACAGGCCAACACTTTTAATTAATGCGACAAACTTTACCATAGATTGATTTCAATTCATGATCTATCCATCAACACATGTGAAAGCATACACATTCTGTGACAACAGGTTTATGATGGAATTTCAACGTATCAATCAAGTATAAAAATAAATGATGATTTCAGGGGTATTATGCAAACGTCGGATATTGCGGTGGATCTTTTTGAGCAGTTAAGAGCCTCGGCTGATCAGGCCAGCCAGTTGTTGAAAGCAATGGCTAACACAGATCGCTTGATGCTGTTATGTCAATTATCACAGGGTGAAAAATCAGTCAGCGAGTTAGAAAACAACCTCAATTTAAGGCAACCCAGCCTGTCGCAACAATTAACGGTATTACGCGAGGCACAGCTGGTCAGCACGCGGCGTGAAGGCAAAAATGTTTATTACAGCATCGGCAGCCCGGCCGCGCTAGCAGTGATTCAGGTGCTGCATCGTGAATTTTGCTAAACACAGGGACATTAAAACGCATGGATATTAAAACAGTAGATCAACGCTACAGTATTAGCGACCAGTTAACCGAAGCGGATTTGGACACATTGGCCGCCCAAGGCATCACGCTGGTGGTCAATTTCAGGCCCGATGGCGAAGGTGGTGAGTCGCAACCCACTAATGCAGCCCTCGCCGCTAAAGCAGCGGCGCTGGGCATGGCTTACGCGCATATCCCGGTGCTGCCTAACCAGATCCAACCTGCGCATGTGCAACAATTGCAGGCATTGCTGAGTGCGCATCCCGGGCCCGCACTCGGATTTTGCCGCACTGGCAACCGCGCCAATCAAGCCTATCAAATGGCCTTACAGGCGCCAGCCGGTGCCAAACCGGCCTGTTGCAGCCAACCTGCCGCACAAGAGGGCTTAATTAATAAAGTTAAAAGCTGGTTTAACGATTAAACAACAACCAAACAAATAAAAACTTAGAAATTAATCAACAGCATGTATAAAAACAACTTCGATGTGGTGATTGTCGGCGGCGGTGCCGCTGGTTGTGCCATTGCGGCCAGTTTAAAAAAACGCGCACCTGCACTTAATATTGCCATCATAGAGCCATCCGACCAGCATTTTTACCAGCCTGCCTGGACCCTGGTCGGTGCCGGTGAATTTGAGGCACAGAAAACAATGCGTGCCATGGCTAATTGCATCCCGGCTGGCATCACCTGGTTGCAAGCCGCAGCGACCTCGTTCGAGCCGCAACAGAAACAGGTCATTACCGATACACTGGGCACGATTCAATATGAGCAACTAGTGGTTGCAGCTGGCCTGACACTCAACTGGGCAGGTATCAAGGGCTTGCCAGAGACACTGGGCAAACACGGCGTGACCTCCAACTACCGCTTCGACCTGGCGCCCTATACCTGGCAACTGGTACAACAATTGCAGTCAGGCAAAGCTTTGTTTACCCAACCACCGATGCCGATCAAATGCGCGGGCGCCCCACAAAAAGCCTTGTACTTATCATGCGCCGAATGGCTGGGAAAAGGTCGTTTGGGCAATATTAAAGTGTCGTTTTACAGCGCGACGCCCACCTTATTTGGTGTCAAAGAGTACGTAGAACCCTTGATGCAATATATCCGTCGCTATCAGGTGGATTTAAATTTGAACAGCACCCTGGTCGAGGTCGATGGCCCAGGGAAAACCGCTTGGTTTAATGTCAAAGATGCCGACGGCAATGTCAACCGCTTTAGCGAAACCTTTGACCTGCTGCATGTGGTGCCACCACAAATGGCGCCGGACTTTATCAAGCAAAGCTCATTAGCCAATGCAGATGGCTGGGTGGAAGTTGACCAGCACAGCTTGCAGCATGTGCGCTACCCGGATGTTTTCGGCGTTGGCGATTGCACCAATACGCCTAATGCCAAAACAGCAGCAGCCGCACGCAAACAAGTGGTGATTGCCGCCGAAAATCTGCTGGCAGCGCGGGCCGGGCAAGCATTGCCCTCACGCTATGATGGCTACGGTTCCTGCCCACTCACGGTAGAAAAAGGCAAAATCATTTTGGCCGAATTTGGCTATGGCGGCAAAATCGTGCCGACCTTCCCGTGGGACTCCACCAAGCCGCGCCGCACTGCCTGGTGGCTTAAGAAATACCTTCTGCCAAGCGTTTACTGGCACCTGATGCTCAAGGGCCGTGAGTGGTTGGCGCGTTGCGGTGCCTGCGGTTAACGCGATTTACCTGCCATAAAAGCCTGTAGCCATTTCAAGGTGAGCGCAACACCAAACCCGTTCACCTCGCTGGCCACGGCACCTAAGCCCTCTTTATGGCTGTAAGACGACAGATCAACATGGCACCAATCCACATCGCCCTCAATAAATTTGCCTAAAAAACGCGCTGCCAGTATATGGTCAGCATCGCTGTCCATGGTGCATTGCTTGATATCGGCAATGTCACTGTCCAGTTCGCTGTCGTAATCCTCGGCATACGGAAAAGCCACCACGCGCTCACCACTGGCTGCGCCTGCCTCCACCATTTGCTGCGCCAACATAGGCTGATTCGCCACAATGCCGCTCATCCTTGAGCCCAACGCGGTTTGCATGCTGCCTGTTAATGTTGCGTAATCAATCATCACATCCGGGTTGTCACGGCTGGCGAGCGTTAAGGTATCCGCCAGCACCATACGACCTTCGGCGTCGGTGTGCACGATTTCAATCGTCATGCCATTGAGCGCCGTAATCACATCATTTTGTTTGTAAGCATTGGGGCCAATGTGGTTTTGCGCCAGTGCCAGCCAGCAATCCACATTGATCGGTAATTGTTGTGCACTGATGGCTTGCAATACGCCCACCGCCACGGCGCTGCCGTTCATATCCTGGTGCATGCCCTGCATATATTTGGCGGACTTTAAATTATGGCCGCCGGTATCAAAACAAATGCCTTTGCCCACCAAGGCCAGTGTTTTTTTGGCTTGCGGATGATGGTAAGACAATTTAACGATGGCAGCATCTTGTGGCTCAGAGCCTTGTGCAACCGCGACAAAGGCACCCGCGCCCAATTGCCTGAGCGCTTCGGTGTCCCACTCGGCATATTGCCAGCCTTTTTCACTGGCCATGGTTTGCAAGCATTGTCGATAAAGCGCCGGCGTCAGCATATTAGGGGGCGTCATGGTCAATGCGCGGCAGACCGTATTGCCCGTCACCAGCGCCGTGACCTCCTCTGCCCAGGCAATATCAGCGACCCCAAACACGCCTATTTCACGCAGCTTTTGGCTCGCAGGCTTTTGTTTCAGTACTGGCAAGGCTTGCGCATTGACCAGCGTGACGTAAGCGGCCAGCCGGGCAAACTGGGCGGCCTGTTTATTGGCATACACTGCCAGTGCGATACGTTCCGGATGCTCGGCCAAGAGTGGTTTGACTGCCGTACGCAGTGCCGTGGCCAAGGCAAATGTAGATGCGGTTGCGTCTAGCTGGCAAAGGCTCACCAGCGTGCCTTCAGCCAATTCCAGCGTGACAGATTTCTCTTTTAAATCGGCCACTGTCAGGCCTGCGCGCTGTAACTTTGCCGCGAGCACATCCGCAAAAGGCAAATCAGCAGAAAATCTTTCTTCAAATACAACCAATATATGCCGGGCATAAGCTGATAATAAGGTTGAATTGACTTCTAAAGTTTGGGACCACTCAATGCGCATATTGTTACACAACACTCTTATATAAAATATTAAATAAACGTAGCAAATACCTGTAGTTAGACAGGATTCGTTCATACAAAACTTGACCAAAAGCGCCAAAAAAGAGACACTTACAGTTAATAACTTAGGTTACTGAGATTCATCACCTGAACTCAGCAACGTGATACCATAAAAGTAGTCTCCAATTTCGGAATCCCTTCTTGGTCATCAACACTTTCTAAGCGCTCGGCATGGCTCAGTGCTAGATGCTCGGTGCTAGATTATACGCATAGCGACTTAAAACTCGGAGAATCCTCACGCATGGCAACGCATTCGCAAGCACACCTCAATGAAACAGACGCGCAAGAAACGCAAGAGTGGCTAGAAGCCCTCAGTGCCGTCATTGAGAACGAAGGGCCAGAACGCGCCCACTTCCTGCTGGAAGCAATGATTGATCAGGCCCGCCGTTCCGGCGGCCATTTGCCTTATAAGGCAACCACCGCTTACGTGAACACCATCCCTACGCACTTGCAGGGCAAACTGCAAGGTGACCCGGAGATGGAACGCCGTGTGCGTGCCCTGATCCGCTGGAACGCGATCATGACCGTCTTGCGTGCCAACGAAAAATCACCAGGCATTGGCGGCCACATCGCTAGCTTCCAGTCAGCGGCCACGTTGTACGACGTAGGTTTTAACCACTTTTTCCGCGCGGCCAATGAAAGCTTTGGCGGCGACTGTATTTACTTCCAGGGTCACTCCTCGCCAGGCGTGTACGCCCGTGCTTTCCTCGAAGGCCGTATCTCTGAAGAGCAAATGGACAACTTCCGCCAGGAAACCGGCGGCAATGGCTTATCTAGCTATCCTCACCCATGGTTGATGCCGGATTTCTGGCAGTTCCCAACCGTGTCTATGGGTTTGGGCCCATTGGCTGGTATCTACCAGGCACGCTTCCTCAAGTACTTGCATAACCGTGGCATTGCCGATACGGCTGACCGCAAGGTATGGGTATTCTGCGGTGACGGCGAGATGGACGAGCCAGAATCACAAGGCGCGATCTCACTGGCGGCGCGTGAAGGCCTGGACAACCTGATTTTCGTTATCAACTGTAACTTGCAGCGCCTGGATGGCCCGGTACGTGGCAACGGCAAAATCATCCAAGAGCTCGAATCAAACTTCCGCGGTGCAGGCTGGAACGCGATCAAGGTGATCTGGGGTTCTTACTGGGATCCACTGCTCGCCATGGACAAAGACGGCATTCTGCGCAAGCGCATGGAAGAGTGCGTGGACGGCGAATACCAGAACTTCAAGCAAAAAGGGGGCGCGTACACACGCGAGCACTTCTTTGGCAAATATCCTGAGCTGCGTGAAATGGTGGCGGCGATGTCTGATGCAGACATCTGGCGCCTGAACCGTGGCGGCCACGATCCGCACAAAGTGTTTGCGGCTTATAACGCAGCCGTTAACCACAAAGGCCAGCCAACCGTCATTTTGGCTAAAACCGTCAAAGGTTACGGCATGGGCGAAGCGGGTGAAGGCCAGAACACCACCCACCAGCAAAAGAGCATGGATATCGCGTCACTCAAGGCTTTCCGTGACCGCTTTGACCTGCCATTGACTGACGAGCAAGTAGAAAACCTGTCTTACTACCGTCCGGCGGAAGACAGCCCGGAAATCAAGTACATGATGGAGCGTCGTGCCGCGTTGGGTGGTTTTGTGCCTAGCCGCCGCCGTAAAGGCAACGAGCTGACCGTACCTGAGTTGTCAGCATTTGAAAACATGCTGGGTGCGACGGGTGAGCGTGAAATCTCTACCACCATGGCATTTGTGCGTATCTTGTCTACCTTGGTGCGTGACAAGCAAGTCGGTAAATACGTGGTGCCTATCGTGCCAGACGAAGCGCGTACCTTCGGCATGGAAGGCATGTTCCGCCAATTGGGCATTTACTCTTCTGTTGGCCAGTTGTATGAGCCACAAGACTCTGACCAGGTGATGTTCTACAAAGAATCACAAAGCGGCCAGATTCTGGAAGAAGGCATTAACGAAGCCGGTTCATTCGCCAGCTGGCTGGCGGCGGCGACGTCATACAGCGTGACTGGCACGCAAATGATTCCGTTCTACATTTACTATTCCATGTTCGGCTTCCAGCGGATTGGTGACTTTGCCTGGGCTGCCGGCGACAGCCGTGCACGTGGCTTCTTGCTGGGCGCGACCGCAGGCCGAACCACCTTGAACGGTGAAGGTTTGCAGCATGAAGATGGTCATAGCCACCTGATGTCGGCGACGATTCCAAACTGCGTGTCTTACGACCCGACCTTTGCTTACGAGCTGGCCGTGATCATCCAGGAAGGCATGCGCCGCATGGTACAAAACCAGGAAGATGTGTATTACTACATCACCCTGATGAACGAAAACTACACGCACCCTGCGATGCCGGAAGGCAGTGCTGAAGGCATCCTCAAAGGCATGTACAGCTTCAGCAAGTCCAAAGCCAAAGGCCCTAAAGTACAACTGATGGGTTCCGGCGTGATTCTGCGCGAAGTGATTGCCGCCGCTGAGTTGCTGGAAAAAGACTGGGGCGTCTCTGCTGATGTATGGAGCGTAACCAGCTTTACCGAACTGCGCCGCGATGGCATTGATGCCGAGCGTCATAACCTGCTGAACCCAGAAGCCAAGCCGAGACTGAGCTATGTCGCTCAAGCGCTGGCCAAAGCCGAAGGTCCGGTCATTGCCTCCACTGACTACATGCGTTCGTTTGCTGACCAGATTCACAACTATGTGCCTAATCGCTTTGTCGCCCTGGGCACCGATGGTTATGGTCGTTCAGACTCACGCGAAGCCTTGCGTAGCTTCTTCGAAGTCGACCGCTACTACGTGGTTCTGGCTGCCTTAAAAGCACTGGCTGACGACGGCAAATTACCAGCGGCCAAAGCGACGGAAGCGATTAAAAAATATAATATCGACATTACTCGTGCCAACCCGGCCACGATCTAAGGTCGCGACATAAGGAACATACAAAATATGTCTATCAAAGAAGTACTGGTGCCGGATATCGGCAACTTTGACAGCGTCGACGTCATTGAAGTCTTGGTCAGTGTTGGTGACACCGTCGCCAAAGAAGACTCACTGATCACCGTGGAGTCTGACAAAGCCTCTATGGACATCCCCTCCTCACTGGCCGGGGTGGTCAAAGAAATCCACATTAAAGTGGGCGATAAAACCAAGCAAGGCGCGCTGGTATTGACACTGGATACCGCCGGTGAAGCTGCGCCAGCAGAAAAAGTAGCCCCGCAGCCAACCGCCACGCCTGTGGTCGCAACTGTCAAAGTGGACGAAAAAACAGTGGCGATTCCTGAGCCGACACGCCCGGTCGCAGAGGTGCCACAAGTAGTACAACCGCAAGCCACGCCTAACCCTGTGGCTGCTAGCAGTGTAGCCAGCAGCGGCAAACTGGCGCACGCCAGCCCGTCTGTACGCAAGTTTGCGCGTGAATTGGGCGTGAATTTGTCACTGGTGAAAGCCAGCGGACCGAAAAACCGTATCGTACAAAGCGACGTGCAAGCCTATGTGAAGGGCGAGCTGTCCAAGCCACGTTCTGAAAACATGGGCGTGGGTGGTGGCTTAAGCACCTTGCCGATGCCAGTGATTGATTTCAGCCAGTTTGGCAGTATCGAAACCAAACCGCTGTCACGCATCAAAAAGCTGTCTGGCGCCAACCTGCATCGCAACTGGGTCACCGCACCGCATGTGACGCAGTTTGATGAGGCCGATATTACCGACCTCGAAGACTTCCGTAAGTCCATGTTGGCCGAAGCCGAGAAGCGTGGCGTGAAATTGACCTTGCTGGCTTTCCTGATGAAAGCAGTAGTCAACGCCCTGCGCACCTACCCTAACTTTAATGCCTCACTGTCACCAGAAGGCGATAGCCTGATCCTCAAGCAGTATTACAACATCGGCTTCGCCTGCGATACGCCAGATGGCTTGGTGGTGCCTGTGGTGCGTGATGTGAACCAGAAAGACGTGATGGACATTGCACGCGATCTGGCTGACCTGTCTGCCAAAGCCCGCGAGCGCAAGTTGAAGGTAGAAGAAATGCAAGGCGGCTGCTTTACCATTTCCAGCCTGGGTGGCATCGGCGGCACCATGTTCACGCCTATCATCAACTGTCCTGAAGTGGCGATTTTAGGTGTCTCGCGCGCGGCCATGCAGCCAGTCTATAACAAAGACACCGGCGGCTTTGACCCACGCCTGATCATGCCGTTGTCACTGTCATACGATCACCGCGTGATCGACGGTGCGGATGGCGCACGCTTCACCAGCCACCTGCGCGTAATGCTGAGTGATGTGAGAAGATTATTGCTCTAATCTGGGCGATTCAACACAAAGGGCGCTTCAAGCGCCCTTTGTGTTTTTAGATCATCTGGCAGTTTTAGGTCATGAGTGCCTGCTGCATAAAATCTCCCGTGGCGATTCTTGCCTTACCCACTAACGGCCATTGATACAAGTAAATCCACACCGGCCCTAATACACGCCCATCCATGGCAAGAATGTGTGTTTTAACGCGGTGATATTCGGCAGGTTGCGTATGCTGAATACTGCACTCCTCATAATCATCCAGCACGGCCAGTACGGCTTGCGCATCATTGAGACGGTAGACTTCACCATACACACGATCACCTGGCTGAGCAGAGGCAATCACGCCAGGATAATCGCTGATCTGATACATCTGCCCTTGAAACCAGCCACCGGTGACAAACTCGGCATGCGCAGCAAGATAAGCAGCCATCGCGTTTGCATTACCGTGACGCAAGGTGCCATAAACAAATAACAAATCAGGCATAGCCATCAAAACAATGTGAGTTGCGGACCATTAGAAGACTGCCGCCAGGCATCCGGCACCTTGAATAAATCGGTGCGAAAACCCAGCCGCTCGCCTGACATACCCAATTTTTGGCAACTGAGTTTAAAGCGATGCGCCAATAAGTCTGCAAACACGCCTTCCCCACGCATACGCTGACCAAAGCCGCTTTGGTAGGCTTTACCACCTCGACTTTGTTTGACAATACTCATCACGTGGCTGGCTTTCAGCGGAAAGTATTGCTGCAACCATTGTTCAAACAAGTCGCCCAACTCATGCGGCAAGCGCAAGAACACATAGCCAGCTTTACTGGCACCCGCTTGATGCGCGCGCGTCAGAATCTGCTCCATATCGCCATCAGTCAACGCAGGGATCACCGGTGCGACCATCACACCGGTCGGAATGCCCGCTTCGCTCAGACGACGCAAGGTTTCAAAGCGGCGCTCAGGGGCCGCCGCACGTGGCTCAAGCCTACGTGCAATCTGTCTGTCCAGCGTTGTAATACTCAGGTAAATACTCGCCAGCCCTTTGGCTGCCATCGGCGCAATCAAGTCTATATCGCGCTCTACCAGCGATGACTTGGTGACCAGGCTGAATGGATGATTGGCTTCGGCCAATACTTGAATAATTTGCCGTGTGAGTTGATATTCACGCTCGATCGGTTGATAGCTATCCGTATTCATGCCCAACGCAATCGGCGCACATTGATACTTGGCATGTGCCAGCTCTTTTTTGAGCAGCTCAGCCGCATCAGGCTTCATTAATAAGCGTGACTCAAAATCCAGTCCGGGCGACAGGCCTAAATAGGCATGCGTAGGACGTGCGTAGCAGTAAATACAACCATGTTCACAACCTCGGTAATGGTTGAGAGTGCGGTCAAATGGCAGGTCGGGCGACTCGATGTAATTGATGATGGTTTTCGCCGCATCCTGCATCACTTCGGTGCGTAATGCAGGGGCCTCTTCATCCAGGCTGCCCCAACCGTCGTCTATGGCTTGCCGCGTGTGTGGATCAAAGCGGCTGACCTGATTACTGTGCGCCGCCCGCCCCTTGTAAAGCAGCGGCCTTTCAATGACCGAAGGGGATGACTCCCCTTGTACATCTACTTGCGTTCTGAGATCCATTGACATGCCAACGCACTCCAGTATGGCAGCGATTGCAGGGCCAGCATGGATACCCATAATTGCGCATCCAGATTGCTAAAGCCACGTGCATACAGCATGGCGGCGGCGGACAGAATCAGCGACACCAGAATCAGCAATTCTTCCTTAATCGGGTCTATCAATTGCCAGTTGCTCAGTTTGGCTTTGGTTTTGTTGGTCACCACAAATACACCTGCCTTATGCGTCAGGCCATTGATAATACCTCTGGCAATGGCGTGCGATAAACCTAGGCTGGCCAAAGACGCGCCAAAAATATCCGTCCAACTGCAATGCATGGTTTTGCGGTACAACACCGGCCCCAGAATCGCCTTGATGGCCAGGAAGCATAAGATAGGCACAATCATCACCACCACTGGCAAGCTGAAATACTTGGGGAACGCCAACATGGCGATGGTCCAGCCAATAGAACCAATAGTGAATACCAGTTGCAGGGCTTCCCCAAACCAGCCGAACCAGCCAGTCAAGAAGTGATAGCGCTGGCTAAAGTTGAGCGACGATTTGCCCAGCAATTTAGGCATATGGTGCTTGAGAATCTGCATGGCGCCAAATGCCCAGCGGTTACGCTGCGACTTGAGCGCCTTGAAGTTGGCGGGCGTCAGGCCACGACCAAAGGTTTCATCAATGTAACGTAGCTCCATATTGTTCTCGAGCAAGCGCAAGCCTAACTCCGTGTCTTCGCAGATACACCATTCTGACCAGCCACCCAGTGTTTGCAATGACACACGACGAATCAAGGTCATGGTGCCGTGCTGAATCAAGGCATTACGTTCATGTCTATGGTGCATGCCAATGCGGAAAAAGCCTTCAAACTCCCAGTTACACATGCGGTGGAAGAAATGATTCTCCCATTCGCGGTGCGCTTGCGGCGCCTGCACCACCGCCACTTGTGACTCCTGAAAGTGCGGTACCAGATCAGACAGCCAGTCCGGGGTCACCACGTAATCGGCATCCACCACACCCACCACTTGCGCATCCGGATGTGTTTTTTCCAGCGCAAAGTTCAATGCACCGGCTTTAAAGCCCGGCCAGGAAGGCAAATGGTAGAAATGAAAGTGATCCGGCATGGTCGCCATATAGGTTTCCAGCGGTTTCCACTTGGCTTCATCCTTGGTGTTGTTATCGACCACAATCACTTCATAACGCGAGTAATTGAGTTTGCGCAGGCTATCAATGGTGGCGATCACCATTTCCGGCGGCTCGTTATAGCACGCCAGGTGGATAGACACGAACAGCTCCTGGTCGGCTGGCAATGGCTGCGCACGTTTGAACAAACGGCGCCAGGCAGGTTTAAACATCACCTCACTAAACTCGGCGGCATAAATCATTAAGACCATAGACGTCAGCGCAATGCCTAAAATCAGGCCAATCAGCACCACAAAGTCACGCAGCGTGTAGTAATAATCCCCTGGCAGATTCCAGGCGATGGTCAGCGTGGTGATACAGGCCTGGAACAACACCGCCATCGACAGCACCCCGCCGATGCCCCAATGCTTGAAACGCCAGGCAATTAACATCAGTGGAATAAAGGCCAACAAACTAGACCAGGTCGCTTTGGCAATCCAGCGCGTATTCGGCGGCACCGCGCCTTGCAGCGAATACTTCTGGTGACGGTCAGCGTTATACATGCCCCAATAAGCACCAGCCCACCCTTCCAGCGCCACTTTCCAGGGCTGGTCAAAGGCTTCCATCAGGTAAAAATCGAGGTCTTCAATCGAGTTACGGGCTAAAAACTCGCGAATAAAGCGCGCCTGATTGACTTCACTGGCCACAGAGGCACCAATGGCCGGGCCACGGCTAGGCCAGCCCACCTCGGTAATGACGATTTTTTTGCGCGGATAGGCCTGCATCAGCTGGTTGTAGCGCTCGATGGTGTATTGCACGGCTTTTTCAACCGGCACACCTTCGTGGTATGGCAGCAAATGTACGGCAATATAGTCTACATGTTTGACCAGTTCAGGATGTTTAAGCCACACATGCCATGGCTCAGCTGTGGATACCGGCACATTGCTATGTTCGCGCACAAAATCCAGGTAACCAATCAGCGACTGCACTGGCAAATCATTGCGCAGCAAGGCCTCGTTACCAACAATCACGCGGTCGATATTGCTATAGTTTTCCAGCTTTTCCAGCAGCGCAGAGACTTCACGCGTATTTTTCTGGTTGTCGGTATCAATCCAGGCACCGGCAATCACGTTCATATTGCGTCTGGCAGCCAGCGGCACGACTTCATTCAAATCCAGCGATGAATACATGCGGATATGGCGCGTATGCTTGTGCATCAGGTCCAGGTCTTGCGCCAGCTCGGCGGTGCTTGGGTGTTGCCCCTCCAGCGGACTTTGGTTGCCACGGTAGCCAGAATAGGCAAACCCGTTCACTGCCGGCTTCACGCTAATCAGCGGCAAGGCACGGTTAGCCAAGGCCCACAATCCAAAATGCAGCGCCGAAAACAGAATGGCAAACGCCAAACCAGGCACCAGTTTTCTAAACCAGGAAACGATCACTTCTCACTCTTTCCATCATTTAATGATGTCATTATTTAAATTTTTATTGGCTTAACTGCAGGCTTTTGGCTGGCAACACCAAAAGTGCCAAGCCGCTGGCTGCACACCACCACCAGGCCATCACATTGCCCGGCTCCGTCATGGCCACCGCAATCGCCATATTGGTGCCAATCAACACCAACACCGCCGTCAACCAAAGCCCTATCGCAGGCATGGTTGCCTGGCGCGACGCACCTGCTGGCGCGGTGATGATCGCAATCGTGATCATGACTAAAGGCAGGCACACCAGTATCAGCGGAAAATCCAGGTAACGACCTTGAATAGCCAAGCCTGCACTGGTGAGCAAAAAGGCCAACGCCAGTAAGCGCAGTAGTGATTGCTCAAGACCAGGCTTAGCTACTAAGCTCAGCCATTGCCTGAGTTGCAGCAACACCAAGGCCCAACCCAGCAATACCAGGCCACCTAACATGGCATACTCAGCACTGTTGCGTGCGGCCAGTTGCACATAGCCCAGCTGCAAATAGGCATGCAAGCCGACCACTGCGCCAGTTAACGCCAGCAACAGCATTTGGTTTACAGGCACGCGTTGGTATTTTCCCCAGCCTAATGCCGCCACGGCAAGTGCCAACGCCAGCAGATAGGGTTTAAAACCATCATGGCGCTCTGCCACCGGTCCTTGTAAATTAAATTTAGGCTGCAAATCGGTATCCAGCACACCCCAGTAACCGCCAACTGTGCCCTCCAGCTCGCGCTTCCATGGCTGGTCTACTGCTTCAATCACGTTATATTGCCAATGATTCACCTGCGCCGCTTGTAAAAATTCGCGCATGTAACGCGCCTGGTTGATGGCGCTTGGTTGAGACCAGAACCGCTGACGCCCTTGTGACGGCCAGCCGGTTTCGCCAATCAGAATCGGCTTTTTAAACACGGTGCCCAAATGCCCCATCACAGACGCGGTGTGCGCAACTGCCTGGGTTATTGCAACTGGCTTGTCTTCCCAGTAAGGCAAAATATGCACGGTCACAAAGTCGACATCCTGCTCCAGCGTCGGATGCTTGAGCCAGAACTCCCACACATCAGCGTAGGTCACTGGCGCTTTGGTATTGGCTTTTGCCCATTGCAGGTATTCATGCATTTTTGGCTCAGATTGCTCACCGCGCAACAACACCTCGTTGCCGACAACCAGGCCGCGCACAGTATCTGGGTATTGATTTGCCTGCTGCACGGCCAATTGCAATTCAGATTGGTTCAGTGCATCGACCCAGCCTATCCACACGCCAAGAATCACCTTCATGCCCAGCTTTTGCGCTGCCTTGGGCACATAATCCAGACCTTGGCCCACAGAATAAGTACGCACACAACGGGTGACTTTAGACAGCGCCTGCAAGTCTTGCTCAATCTGCAACGGATCGACAAAACTGTCTTTAATCGTAGGGTTCATACCGGGCTTGTAATACGGTGCATACGACACGCATTGCAAGGGCAGCGCCTCCGCGGCCACTTCTACCAGCGCCTGCGGTTGTTGCAAGCGCCACAGGTAAAAGATAGACCCGATCAGGAACAGGGTTAGCCAGACGATGGGTGAAATTCGAGATAACAAACGCTGCAACATGATCCCCTGAAACGGAATGACTTAAAAAACAGCTTGCATTCTCTCACAAATAGTACCGAGATGCGTCCTACAAGCCCTGTTAAAACCGCAGAAATAGTCCAAAAGAGACTTGGTAAATTGGGCGATTGGACTTATGATGAAAAGTATTCAAAAGTCTCGCAAAAAATACAGACTTTTAAACAATTTCACGCCAAAATAAATCATCTCAGAAGTCATATGAACGTTAAATCCTGCTTGACCACACTCGTGTTACTTTCCTCTTTTTCACTGCCAGGGTTGGCTGCGCCAGTTGCTAGCCTGGACTACAGTGGCGAATATCTTTGCAAAGGCAACAACATCACCGTTGGTGATTATGAAGTCACCATTTATTTAAAAAAGAATCGCCGCAACAGCACCTCCCAAGTGTCCGTCTATGACCTGGCGACACACACTGAAAACAAGCAAAGCTATACCGGCCAAGCGATTACTCGCGGTAAACAGCTGGCAATGACCTTTAAACTCTCTGATGCCAAATATGCCGAATTTTCTACGGGCATGGGCCAATTCAGCAAGGTGGGTAAAACTGGCTGGACATTTAAAAATGACTACTACGAACCAGACGATACTGGCGGCAACTACGGCCACGAAGTCTGTACCATGAAACCAGCGACGACATCCCCTGTGAGCGCGCCTGCCAGCAAACGTTAGTGCGAGGTTCGACAAGCCAAAAGTGAACTTGTTCTTTTGGTGATAAAATAGCAAAACTAATTGGAATATAAGGTTTTCATGAGTCAAATAGTTGAAATTATGGTGCCGGATATCGGCAATTTTGACAGTGTCGATGTGATCGAAGTGCTGGTGGCAGTGGGCGATACCATTGCTAAAGAAGACTCCCTGATCACGGTGGAGTCCGACAAAGCCTCCATGGACATTCCTTCTTCACACGCTGGTGTGGTTAAAGAACTAAAAGTGGCCGTAGGTGACAAAGTCGCCAAGGGCAGCCTGATTTTAGTGATAGAAAGCGCCCAGGCCGCGACCGCTGAAGCCAAACCTGCGGCTGCCGTTGAAGCTGCTCCTGCAGCCCAAACAACTGCACCGGCACCTGCAGCACCCGCACCAGCGGCTGCGACAGGCAATAATGACCTGACTTGCCAGGTGATGGTCCTCGGCTCAGGCCCTGGCGGTTACACTGCCGCCTTCCGTGCCGCCGATCTTGGCCTGAAAGTCGTGCTGGTGGAACGTTATTCAACACTGGGCGGGGTGTGCCTCAACGTCGGTTGTATTCCTTCCAAGGCACTATTGCATACGGCCAAAGTCATTACCGAAGCCGAAGAAACTGAACATCACGGCCTGAGTTTCGGCAAACCAAACATTGACCTCGACAAACTGCGCAACTGGAAAGCCAACGACGTCGTCGGCAAGTTGACCGGCGGCCTGGGGCAAATGGCCAAGGCACGTGGCGTGACAGTAGTAAGCGGTGTCGGTAAATTTACCAGCCCGAATCAGATCGCCGTGACTGCAGCCGACGGTAAAGTCACCCTGGTTGGTTTTGAAAACGCCATTATTGCAGCCGGTTCACAAGCGACAAAATTCCCAGGCGCACCAGAAGATGAGCGTATTATGGACTCCACCGGCGCGTTGGCGCTGGCCGACATCCCCAAACGCATGCTGGTCATTGGTGGCGGCATTATCGGTCTGGAAATGGGCACCGTGTATGACGCACTGGGCACCAAAGTCAGTGTGGTCGAGTTTATGGATGGACTGATTACCGGCTGCGACCGTGACTTGGTCCGTCCTTTGCAAAAACGCATGGAAAAACGCTTTGAAAGCATCATGCTGTCGACCAAAGTCTCAAAAATTGAAGCCAAAGCCGATGGTATTTATGTGGACTTTGAAGGCGCGAATGCACCGAAAGAAACACAGAAATACGACCGTGTGCTGGTCTCAATTGGCCGTCGCCCCAATGGTAAAAACATCGGCGCAGAAAACGCAGGCGTCATCGTCGATGACCGCGGCTTTATTGCGGTCGACAAACAAATGCGTACCAATGTACCTAACATTTTTGCCATTGGTGACATTGTTGGCCAACCCATGCTGGCGCATAAAGCGACGCATGAAGCCAAAGTGGCGGCCGAAGTCATTGCCGGCCATAAAGTTGAATTCGTCGCTAGCGTGATTCCTTCTGTCGCCTACACCGACCCTGAAATTGCCTGGGTAGGCGTTACCGAAACAGAAGCCAAGGCCAAAGGCATTGAGATCGACAAAGCCAGCTTCCCTTGGGCCGCCAGTGGCCGCGCGATCTCCATTGCCCGTACCGAAGGTGCGACCAAACTGATTTTTGATAAAGATACCCATCGCGTCATCGGCGCGGGCATTGTCGGTATCAATGCCGGTGAGTTGTTGGCAGAGGCTGTATTGGCAATTGAAATGGGCGCAGATGCACACGACCTGGGCCTCACCATACACGCTCACCCGACATTATCAGAAACTGTCTGCTTTGCAGCTGAGCTTAAAGAAGGCACCATTACTGATATGTTACCGCCTAAAAAACGTTAACATTCAAGGTGTTGCACAATAAAAAGCCCGCAATTGCGGGCTTTTTATTTAAGGGCTCTCAGCTACTGACAAGGAATTTCTTTTAATACCGAGTCAGGAAAATGTGAACGTGACTTTTGCAGACTGGCAAACTGCTGTGGGGTCACCTGCTGTAG
Organism: Methylophilus sp.; assembly: GCF_008015755.1. Classification (GTDB taxonomy): domain Bacteria; phylum Pseudomonadota; class Gammaproteobacteria; order Burkholderiales; family Methylophilaceae; genus Methylophilus. Next base: position 131,640 of record NZ_SSGF01000018.1, read on the forward strand.
TTTAATGACCGCCTGGCCACCGTTACGCGTCGCTTTAATCAGCAATTTCACGCCTTTATTTTTGAGGTCGGCCATCAGTTTATCGGCAAGTTTTTCATCGCGGAACACGCCAAATGAAATCGCGTTACGCCATTTAGGGTCATCCTGCACAATAAAGAAATCTTCAACGCCCAGCTTGCGCAATTCATCTGCCTTGGTCTGTGCGGCTTCTGCGCTGGCCAAGGGTGGCTTGTAAATCCAGTAGCGCACACTCTCCTGGCCGGTGCTGGTCATATTGGTTTGCGTTTTAATATTCATCTGTTGCGCCACACTCGCGGCTTCAGTCACCCGCGCCATATTAAAGCCGCTCCACTCGTAACACGCCGTTTGCACGGCTGCATGCGTTTCTGCTGGCTTGGCCACCGGCGCTTTCTCTGCCACTGTTTTTTCGGCAGGCTTGCTTTCAAGCGGTTTTGCGTCCCCCGCTTTCACTTCTGACACTTTAATGTCTGCTTTAGACAAATTAGGGGTGATGACAGGTGAGCTGCTTACCGCCACCTCTGGCGCTGAAACAGGCTCAGGCGCAGGCGCAACGGCTACCGTGCGCTTAGGGTAAGTCGCCAGCGCTTGCGCACTCAGTAATTTGATTTGTTCAGGATGTAGCTCAGGCTTGAGGTTGCTGATGGCTGACAACGATGCGTCATGCTTAAAATAAGCAAACACCGCCACGTTGGCTAACAGCAATATCCAGAATAGTCTTTTCATTGTTGTGTACTTTTCATTTGTCTGTATGTTCAGCCAAGCAGGCCAACCCCTTTAACACCAGATTATCCACAATAATCGCTTGTGCTGACAATCTATCCGGCAAATATCTGTGCAATAAAGCCGCATCGCCGCCATTCAATATTAACAAAGGCGGCGACTCGGCTCTGTGCAACAGGCGCTCAAATTGTGCCGCAACAGAAGCCGCCAGGGCATGCACACACCCCTGCCATATGGCTTGCTGGCTGTCTTGCGCAAAGTCTTGCACTTCAGTATTTTCAGGCGGATACGCATAATCCAGTTGTGCAGCGCCCTGTTGCAAACTTTGCCACATCAAGCGTAATCCAGGCTGAATGCTGCCGCCAGCAAAAACCGCCCCGGTGCCTGATGCCAGCAAGGCATCCATGGTCATCGCCGTGCCTGCGGTCACTACCAGCGCTGACTGGCCAAACAGCTGCCACACGGCGAGTACACTGCACCAACGGTCACTACCCAGCTGTGCTGGCTGGTGATAGCTATTTTTCACACCTAGCGCAGAAGCGCTGGACTGAATCAAGTACAGGGGCTGTGCCAACGCAGGCAATAGCTGCAACCAATGCGCACCGGCCACATTGCTTAGCCAAACTTGTTTAGCCTGCGCGATCGCCTGCAACAAACGTTGCGCATCCGCATCGCCTTGCAGCCATTGCTGATGCGTTAAAGCATGCACTTGCCATGCAGCATCCTGCTGCAACTGATCTGGGCACCAGGCCCATTTGGTACGTGTATTGCCCGCATCAATTAACAGCTTCATGCCGCACTCCGCACACTGATTTCACCAGCATTAAACCGTTGCTGACCAGTAGCGGTTTCGACTAACAAACTGCCCTCTTCGGCCACGCCCAGCACTTGACCAGGAATGGTCTGGCCATTGGCCAACAACAAATTGACTGGCTGCTGATGAAACGCATGCGCCGCCGTCCACTCATCTTGAAAATAAGCAAACCCTTGTTCGGCAAACTGGTTTAAGTGAATGGCAAGCTGGCTCAGGCATCGCCCAAGCAATACGTTCGGGTCCAAGGCCTGCGCGGACAAGGCATTGAGGCCTAATACCGGCTGGTCGATGCTGGCACGCATCTCTGGCGCTACCTCCAGATTGAGACCAATGCCAATCACAGCTGCGCTTGGCCCTTCCATATCGCCTTGCAACTCAATCAAAATACCGCCGAGTTTGTGCCACTGCCCTTGATGCTGTACCAGTAAATCGTTAGGCCACTTTAATTGCACCTCGGTCAAGCCCAGGCTATGCAAGGCCCGCACCAACGCCAACCCCACGACCAAACTCAGGCCAGACAAGCCGGCCGCACCACACTGAAAGCGCCACAAAACTGAAAAGGTCACACTGCCGCCCAATTGTGAGACCCACTGGCGGCCACGTCGACCACGCCCGGCGGTTTGAATATGTGCAGCAACGCAAGTGCCATGCGCCACACCGCGCGCACTCTCTTGCATCAAATAACGGTTGGTAGAATCGACCTGCGCCAATACCTGCACATGAAACCACGGCGCATATTCGCCACAGGCCTGCACCATGGCATCGGCATCCAGCAAAGTCACCGCTTTGGGGAGCCGATAGCCACGTCCACGCACTGAAAATACGGTAATGCCTAAGGTCGACACCGATTGAATCGCGTTATATACCGTGGCCCGCGTCACGCCAAAGCGCTGCGCCAGCGCTTCACCGGAGTGAAACTTGCCATCGGCCAATACCGCCAATATCGGAAATGCCAGTTTGTTCATCGAATTACTTTTTAACCGTGTCGCAGACCATAATCATAGCCCGCAGTGTAGCATATCCACCTTGCGCTACCGGTCGATCAAGGCTTCAAATACCGTGCATTAAGGGTTTTGGGGCACAGCACGAAGCGTGTAAAATACATATACTTTAGAAACCTCAAGAACCGCCATGTCGACAGAAAAAGAAACGATTCCAGCCGCCTCCAACTTTATCCGTGCCGTGATTGATAAAGACCTCGCAGAAAACAAATACGCGAGCAAAAAATGGGCGGGCTCGCCCGGCGATGCCAAGCATCAAGCCGGTGGCCAGGTAGATTTTGCCAAAATCCGCACGCGCTTTCCGCCCGAGCCTAATGGTTACCTACACATTGGCCATGCCAAATCGATCTTTTTAAACTTTGGCCTGGCGCGTGACTATAACGGCGTCTGCCATTTGCGCTTTGACGATACCAACCCGGAAAAAGAAAGCCAGGAATACGTAGACAGCATCTCAGACATGGTGCAGTGGCTAGGCTTTGGCTGGGACAACACCACACCATCAGGCAACAAAGAAACGAATTTGTACTTTGCCTCAGACTATTTTGATGTGATGTACCAGGCAGCAGAAGCATTGATTACCCATGGTCATGCCTATGTCGATGAGCAAACCGCCGAAGAAGTGCGTATCAACCGTGGCACCCTCACTGAGCCAGGCAAGGATTCGCCTTTCCGCAACCGTAGCGTGGAAGACAACCTGCGCATTTTCCGTGAAATGCGGGATGGTAAGCACCCGGATGGCAGCATGTTATTGCGTGCAAAAATCGACATGGCGTCGCCTAATATCAATCTGCGCGACCCGGCCATTTACCGTATCCGCCGCGCGCATCACCACAATACTGGCGACCAATGGTGTATTTACCCCATGTACACGTTTGCCCACCCAATTGAAGATGCGCTGGAGCAAATCACCCACTCCATCTGTACACTCGAATTTGAAGACCAGCGCCCGTTCTACGACTGGCTGATGGCGCGCCTGGTAGAAGCTGGTTTACTGGCCAACCCAGTGCCTTACCAATACGAGTTTGCACGCCTGAATCTGACTTACGTTGTGCTTTCCAAACGCAAACTGATCCAACTGGTGGAAGAAAAGCATGTGTCAGGTTGGGATGACCCACGCTTGCCTACCCTGGCAGGTGCGCGCCGTCGCGGCTATACGCCAGAAGGCTTCAAGCTGTTTACCGATCGTATCGGCGTGTCCAAGGCAGACTCCTGGATTGACTACAGCATCCTCGAAGACTGCATGCGCGAAGTGCTCAACGAATCCGCGCCACGCAAAATCGGCGTGCTGGATCCGATCAAACTCATCATTGATAACTATCCAGAAGGCCAAGACGAGGATTGCTACGCACCTAACCATCCGCAAAAACCAGACCTAGGCAAACGCGTGGTCAAACTTTCCAAAGAGCTGTGGATAGAGCGCGAAGACTTTATGGAAGAGCCAAGCAAAGGCTACTTCCGTTTGTTCCCCGGCAACATGGTGCGCCTGCGCTATGGCTACGTGGTCAAATGCATCAGTTGCGAAAAAGACGCCGCGGCCAATGTCACCACCGTGCATTGTGAATACCTGCCAGATACTAAATCCGGCACGCCGGGCTCAGATAGCGTCAAAGTCAAAGGCAACATCCACTGGGTCAGCGCTGCACATGCCTACACCGCAGAAATCCGCCTCTATGACCGCCTGTTTAAAGACGCGCACCCAGGTAGCGGCGACCGTGACTTCCTGGAAGACATTAACCCGAATTCAGTCACCACCATCACTGCTCAACTCGAACAAAGCGCACAAGAGGCGCAAGCAGGCGATATTTACCAGTTTGAACGCCACGGCTATTTTGTCGCTGATCGTAAAGACAGCGTGGCTTGCAAACCTGTATTTAACAGAACAGTGACGTTGAAAGATAATTGGCAGAAGTAAGCGTTGTCATGCACTCAGTAGACCTCTCAAAAGCTTTCCGTCTCCTCAATCACGGCCCCACCACCCTGATTACGTCTGCGCATACTAGCCAGCGCAATATCATGGCGGCGGCCTGGGTCTGTGCACTCGACTTTAACCCCGCCAAAGTCACGGTCGTGATCGACAGCAAAACCTACACTCGCGAGCTTATGGAAGCGGAAGGCACATTTGCGATTAACTTGCCTTGCGTGCAACAGATTGAGATTGTGAAACAGGTTGGTAGCATCAGTGGCCGCGATTTGCCTGGTACGGACAAGTTTGTCGACTATGGCATTGATACGTTTGCGGCACAGGCAATCAGCGCACCGCTGGTAAAAGGGTGTGTTGGCTGGCTGGAGTGCAAAATCATCCCAGAACCACACAATCAGAACACGTACGATTTATTTATTGCCGAAGTCGTGGCGGCGCACGCCGATGAGCGCGTGTTTTCTGAGGGCCGCTGGCATTTTGAGGGGCAGGACGATTTGCGCACGATTCATCATATTGCCGGCGGCGTGTTCTTTGCCACCGGCCAACCCTGTTGAGTGACATTCGCCTGCATCTAACAACCCTGTGCGCAACACAGGGTTTTTTATTGCCTGTGTGTATTCAAAAAGATTGAAACTTTCTGTTTTAAATTGATGTCAATATAATGCACACAAATTAAAAACAGTATCGTAGGCTTGATTTCCTGCCTATTTCTGCTTCAAAAAATCGTTGATGCAATAGCATCTTTCTTTCAGCTGAGAACAGAGTCTGTTCTCTATGCATGTCAATTCATGGCTTGTGGTGGCAATACTGGCCGACGCTTTTTTGCGATTGTATTACCGCGCCGATGATTGAGTGGAGGCGTCATGCGTTTAAAAACAAATCAACCATCTGAACAATTATATGTCTTGTTAATCAGCGTTCACGGCCTGATCCGCGGTGAAGACCTTGAACTCGGAATCGATGCAGATACCGGCGGTCAATGTACTTATGTGCTTGAACTGACGCGCGCACTTGCCAACCATGCGCAGGTAGGTCGGGTCGATTTATTGACGCGTTTAATCGAGGATAGTCATGTCTCGGCCGAGTATGGGCAGAGCGAAGAGCGCTTGAGTGATCAAGCCCGCATTATCCGTTTACCGTGCGGCCCCAGACGCTACTTGCGTAAAGAGAGCTTGTGGCCGCATTTAGACCAAATGGTGGATAAATGCCTGCATTATTTGCGTCAGCAGCGTCGATTGCCTGATGTGATTCATTCGCACTATGCCGATGCGGGCTATGTCGGTCGACAGTTATCCATGTTGCTGGGGATTCCACTGATCCACACCGGCCATTCGCTGGGCTTGCCCAAACGCGAACGGCTGCTTTCCAGCGGTAGAAAGCCGTCTGCCATTGAAAAGCAATTTAACTTTGACCGCCGCGTGGCAGAAGAAGAAGCCTTGCTGCGCGATGCGGCGCTGATTGTGACGAGCACCAGGCAAGAGGTTGAGTTGCAATATGGGATGTACGCGCATGTGGATGGCACTCGCTTTCGTGTGATTCCGCCTGGCACCAATACCAAGCGCTTCTCGCCTGCCGGTAGACGGCCGATTGCCCCCAGCGTTGAACAACGCATCTCACGCTTTTTGGCGCAGCCGAAAAAGCCGATGATTTTATGTATCTGCAGACCTGAGGTACGCAAGAATATTAAAGGGCTGCTTGAGGCCTATGGCAGTCATGCCGAGTTGCAAAAGCGCGCCAATTTAGTGCTGGTTGCCGGTAGCCGCGAAGATATTCGTCAACTCGACAAAGCCCAGCAAACGGTATTAAACGAATTATTGCTGGATATTGATCGCTATGATTTATGGGGCAAAGTCGCGATTCCCAAACACTTTCCGCAAGAAGATATTCCGGAGCTTTATCGTCTGGCGGCCAAAAGCCACGGCATCTTTATCAATGCCGCCTTTACAGAACCATTCGGCCTAACACTGCTTGAAGCGGCGGCCAGTGGCCTGCCTATCATCGCCCCGGACGATGGTGGTCCACGTGACATTCTGTCGAACTGTCACAATGGCCTGCTAACCGATACGCTGGATAGTGAAGCGATTGCAGAAAGCTTGCTCAGTGCGTTGAGTGATAAAAAACGCTGGCAACAATGGGCACGCAACGGATTACTGAATATCAAGCGTCACTATACCTGGGCGGGGCATGTCACTAAATACCTCAAAGAAGTCAGACACTTGCAGCGTAAACATCGCAAAAATCTGCGCAAGCAACGGATTGCGCTGCACCGCGGCGTCTCTACCATGCCGATAGCAGATTATGCGTTTATCACTGACATTGATAACACCTTGCTGGGACATCGCGAAGGCCAACTGCGCTTGGTGGATTGGTTAAAAGACAATGCTGGCGGGGCTGTTTTTGGCGTGGCGACGGGCAGGCCCTTGGAAAGTGCAATGGATATTTTACGCAAAAACCGTATTCCGATTCCAGATGTACTCATTACTTCGGTCGGCTCAGAAATTCATTATGGTGCGCGTCAAACCCCTGATATTGGCTGGGCCAACCATATTCGCCATCTATGGCGGCGCGATGATGTGCTGCGTGCGCTTGAGACTATTCCAGGGCTGGTCTTGCAGTCTGCCGAAAATCAGCGGGAGTTTAAAATCTCTTACCTGGCGACGCCAGACGTCATGCCGGGGGTAGAGGCCATCAAACAGCACCTGCACCGTGCGCATTTACACGCACAAGTGATTTATTCACATGATGAGTTTCTGGATATTCTGCCTATCCGCGCCTCTAAAGGACATGCGATCCGTTACCTGGCCTATAAATGGGGGCTGCCGTTAAACCGCTTTTTAGTGGCGGGCGATTCAGGCAATGACAGCGAAATGCTTTCAGGCGACACCATGGCCGTGGTGGTTGGCAATCACAGCCATGAGCTTGCTGAGTTGAAAGGCCAGCATAACATCTATTTTGCCCAGGCTGGCTATGCACTTGGCATTCTCGAGGGCATGGCGCACTATCAATTTGGAAAAGCGGTACCCAGCCCTGCCGAAACCGCAATGGCCTAATCTCATATTGACTGGAATGAAGTATGTACGAACAAATATCGCACGCCATCCTGAATGACACATTACGACAGCTGTCGACCAGCAAACAGGACAAACAATGGCAATTTTTTTATACCCGTCTGGGGGCTAACTTTTACGCGATTTACTCCCTCTTTCACCATCTTTATGGTCACCGGCCAGACTTCAAACCACAGCTTGCGCATCTGGTCGCCGTTCTGGCCGAACGCTATGGGCAACGTTCAGCCGCACTCAAGGCACAGGACTTGGCGCGTGAGCAGGATCATGCATGGTTTATGCACCAGAAATGGGTAGGCATGGCGCTGTATTGTGATGGCTTTGCCGGAACACTGTCTCACATGCAAACAAAGCTGGCTTACTTGCAAGAGCTTGGCGTCAATATGGTGCATATCATGCCGATCTGCGATTGCCCGGAAACCAATAACGATGGCGGCTACGCCGTGCGCGATTATAAAAAAATTGATCCGCGCTATGGCAGTGAGCAAGACCTGGATCAATTGATTCATCTGATGCAGCAACGCGAGATGTTGCTGGCACTGGATGTCGTGGTTAACCATACCTCTGATGAGCATGCCTGGGCAATCAAAGCCAAACAGGGCGATGCGACTTATCAGGACTACTACTATATGTTCGATGATCGAACATTGCCAGACATCTATGAAAGCACCATGCCAGAAGTGTTCCCTGAACAGGCGCCAGGGAGTTTTACCTTCAATGCAGAAACGCAGAAATGGGTGATGACGGTATTCAACCATTATCAGTGGGATCTCAATTACAGCAATCCAGCGGTATTAATCGAAATACTCGATGTGATTCTGTTTTGGGCAAATAAGGGCGTGGATATCCTGCGACTGGATGCCGTCGCCTTTCTGTGGAAAAAGATGGGCAGCAGCTGCCAAAACGAACGTGAAGCGCATCTGATTCTGCAATTACTCAAAGACTGTTGCCAGGTGGTCGCGCCCAGTGTGTTATTCATCGCGGAAGCGATTGTTTCGCCTACCGAAATTATCAAATATTTCGGCGAGGATGCCGTGAACGCTAAAGAGTGTGAAATTGCCTACAACGCGACGCTGATGGCTTTGCTTTGGGATGCCGTGGCCACCAAACAAACCCAATTACTGTATAAAGGCATTGAAGGCCTGCCTGAAAAACTAGACCGGGCGACCTGGCTCAACTATGTTCGCTGTCATGATGACATCGGGCTCGGATTCAGTGATGAATCTATCATAGCCGCCGGTTTTGACCCGGTGTCGCACCGACGCTTTCTGGTTGATTATTACACCGGCCACTATGAAGACTCAAACGCCAAAGGATTCGCTTTTGGCGTCAATAAAAAAACCGGTGACGCCAGAATTTCTGGTGCGCTGGCGTCGCTGGCCGGGTTGGAAACCGCGCTGGCCAAGCAGGACGCGTCAGCCATTGACGATGCCATCGCCACCATCAGCTTGCTGCATAACTTTATCATGGCCTTTGGCGGCATGCCTTTGCTGTATTACGGCGACGCAGTAGGCACACTCAATGATGATGCTTATCTGATCGACTCCTCGAAAATGAATGACAATCGCTGGGTGCACCGGCCAACACTTGACTGGGCGCAGATGGATAAACGGCAACAAAAAGGCACGGTGGAGCAGCGCATATTCAGCGCGATTAAACAGTTAATTGCTGTGCGTAAAGAGATTTCGGCCTTTGCCGATTTGAACAACCGCGCGTTGATTGCTTTGGATAATCCTCACGTCATCGCCTTTAGCCGCGAAGTTGCCACCGGCATGCATGCCAGGGTACTCGTGATTGCGAATTTTGACGTACAAGCCCATTGCATTCCCACGCAGGCGTTTCAACAAAAAGGCTGGCTTAAACAAACCACGGTCACCGACCTGTGCAGTGGCCAGTCGATCCCGCTCACCCCAGCGGGCATCGTTATCCCCAAACTCACTGCATATTGGTTATCAATTTAAATAAGAAAGGATACTTAATCTTATGTCTTGGCTCTCATACATTGGCATGGAAAATACCAGCGAAGCGTTTGTGCTGGTTAAAACCTTACTCAGAATTTTTCTAATTGTCGGGGTCGCCTATTTTTTGAATAGATTGACCAAAAAACTCATCACGCGTTTGCGAGACCACCTTATCGGCCATGCGGATTCAAATATAGAAGAAATCAAGCGCATGAATACCTTGAGCATGGTGCTGCGCTACATCGTCACCACGGTCATTATGGCAATCACGGTGGTAGAAATTCTGCACGAATTGGGCATATCCATCGCGCCAGTCTTAGCCGCTGCGGGGGTTGTCGGTGTGGCGGTTGGTTTTGGCGCGCAAAGTCTGGTCAAGGATTACTTTAATGGTTTCTTTTTGCTGCTTGAGAACCAGATCCGCAAGGATGATGTGGTCGAGATTGCCGATAAGGCTGGGTTGGTGGAGGAAATTACGCTGCGTTATATCAAGATGCGCGATTATGAAGGCAATGTGCATTATGTGCCCAACGGCCAGATCACCACCGTCACCAACCGCTCACGCGATTTTGCCTATGCGGTAATGGATATCCGCGTCGCTTATGACGAAAATATCGCCAAAGTCATGCAAATCATGCACGAGGTCGGCGCCAGCATTCTGCAAGACGCACAGCTGCGAGACAAAGTGCTGGATACACTGGAGATTGCCGGTGTGGATAACCTGGCAGAATCTGCGGTGATTATTCGTTGCCGCATGAAAGTACGGCCATTAGAACAATGGACCATCAAGCGCGAATATCTCAAACGGATTAAAAACGCATTCGATGCGCAGCAGATTGAAATTCCGTTCCCACACCTCACGGTGTATCAAGGCCCAACAGCCGAGCCGCTGGCGGCTTAATAAAAAAGCGGGCACTATTGATCTTCCGTTACAGGGCCCGCTTTTTTATTGCTAAGAAGCCTGCCGTTTCTGCCTGTAACGATAAGCCAGCAGAATAATGATACCTGCCACATTCGGCCACCAGATATACCAATGTGACCAGGGGATACCGTCAACTTTAAAGTCTGAAATCGGCCAGAACATCGGCGTGGCAAAATATTGCAGGCTATGGAAAGGAAAATCCAGCGTGATATGAAACGGCCAGGCCAGCATGGCAAAAGCGAGATCTTTACGCCACACGGCCACCAGGCCAATCACGGCAAACGCAATCACAAAACTGTGGCCAACGGTGTAAGCCGGATAAATCCAAGCCGGCAAGGTCACCAGCGCTGGTTTGCCGACACTGTAATTACCTTCAATCACGCGCAGCAATAGCAACGCGCCGAAAGAAATCAGATCAGGCATGGCCCCCATGAGCGCAGCAAATTTAGGGTATTTGCGAAAGCCAAACAGGCCATAACCCCATAACGCGTGACTAAAGGTGTCCATGCCTGTCTCCTTTAAATTAAGCGGCTAATTGGCGGATGACCTCGGCGAGTTGCTCGGCCTGCGCTTGCACCAAGCTCGGATTCAAGCCTTCGACCATGACACGGATTTTGGGCTCAGTGCCAGACGCACGTAACAGCACGCGGCCTTCGCCATTGAGCGCTACTTCAGCCTGTTTAACGGCGGTTTGTACTGCCTCTTGGTTGAGATCCAGCTTCTGTTTGGTAGTAACGTTAATCAGCACTTGTGGATAGAGGGTTAAATCTGCGCCCAGTTGCTGTAGCGTTTTACCACTCTCGCGTACCGATTGCAGCACTTGTAACGCCGCAATTATGGCATCGCCACTGGTGTGTTTATCCAGGGTGAGAATATGGCCAGAATTTTCACCACCCAGTTTCCAGTTTTTGTCCTGTAACAACTCCAGCACATAGCGATCGCCCACTTTGGCACGGCCAAATGGAATCTGGTGTTTTTGCAGCGCATGCTCCAGTGCCAGATTGGTCATCAGCGTGCCTGCCACCCCGCCCTTGAGCTTACCTTTAGCATACAAGCCCATGGCGATGATATACAGCAATTGGTCACCATCAAGTAGATTGCCTGCACCATCCACCATCATCACACGGTCGCCATCACCATCAAAGGCAATACCAAGGTCAGCCTGATGCTCAACCACCGCTTTTTGCAGCGCCTGCGGATGTGTGGATCCTACGCCTTCATTAATATTGAGGCCATCCGGCTGGTTGCCAATAGCAATCACATCGGCACCCAACTCATGAAACACGGGGGGCGCCACATGGTAAGTCGCTCCATGTGCACAATCGAGCACGATTTTTAGGCCACGCAAGTCGAGATGGTTAGGAAAGGTACTTTTACAGAATTCCACATAGCGGCCAGCGGCATCATCGACACGTTTGGCTTTGCCTAGTTGCGCGGACTCCATCACCTGCATGGGTTGCGCCAGCGCGGCTTCTATTGCATGCTCAATGTCATCTGGCAACTTGGTGCCTTGCGCAGAGAAGAATTTAATACCGTTATCGTAATACGGATTATGGGAAGCCGAGATCACAATGCCCGCCTGCGCACGCAAGGCACGCGTTAGATAGGCAACGGCAGGCGTGGGCATCGGGCCGGTGAGTAACACATCGACACCGGCGGCTGACAAACCGGCCTCCAGCGAAGCTTCCAGCATATAGCCAGAAATACGCGTATCTTTACCAATGAGCACTGTCGGGCGCTTGCCGGCAGGCAAATGCTCGTGGCTAGCCAACACCCGCCCGGCGGCATAGCCCAGCTTCATGACAAACTCAGGCGTAATCACTGACTCACCGACACGGCCTCGAATACCATCGGTGCCAAAATACTGTTTACTCATCGCTCTTATCCTTCTCTTGCTTATTTTTTATCTGTTTATTTTAATGCTGCCACAACTTTAAGTGCTTCTACAGTGGCTTTGACGTCATGTACGCGTAACAAATGTGCGCCTTGCATGGCGCTGATAACCGCTGCGGCTACGCTGGCATGCAGGCGGGCATCGACATCATTCCCGGTCATTTGCCCCAAGACGGATTTACGTGAGAGTCCAACCAGCAACGGACATCCGAGATCCAGCAGTTGCGGCAAGGCTTTGGCTAATGCAATATTGTGCGCGCGTGTTTTACCAAAACCAAAACCGGGGTCTAGCATGATGCGATCCTGGGCAATGCCGGCAGCCAGGCAGGCATTGCGCTGCATGTGCAAAAACTGTTTTACTTCTGCCACCACATCCTCATAATGCGGTTCCAGCTGCATGGTTTGTGGCGTGCCCTGCATATGCATAATGCAGACACCAGCATCACTATTGGCCACTGCCTCCAGGGCACCAGCCTCCTGCAAACCGCGCACATCGTTCACAATGGAAGCCCCGGCGGCAATCGCTGCGCGCATGACTTCTGGTTTGTAAGTATCGATCGAAATCGGCACTGGAATATCACGCGCAACCAATGCCTCAATCACAGGGATCACGCGTTGCAGTTCTTCTGCCACGGGTACTGGCGTCGCATTTGGTCGTGTGGATTCACCACCAATATCCAGTACGGCTGCGCCCTGTTCTATCAGATCCAAAGCGTGGGCGACAGCAAGATCGTCTTGATTAAATTGACCGCCATCAGAGAATGAGTCTGGGGTGACATTGACAATCCCCATCACTTTTGGGGTATCTAAATCGAGGCAAAAACGGCCACAATAAAATTGCATGTGTGATTGATTTTCCAAAAAATAAAGGCTGGCAAATGCCAGCCTTGTTATTTTAACTGAAAGCCCGGTTGCAAAATACCCGGTTAATCAATGCTAGGCATTACTTTCAGTGTCATCGCCTTTTGCCGTTGGTTGTGGCGTTGGGTTAACCATGGTGCCTGAGCCGCTGCCACCAGAGCTGATTGTCGGGCCATTTTTTGGCTTAGGTGCACGCACTGGCAAACCGGCCATAATGTCATTTACCTGGTCTGCATCAATGGTTTCAAACTCCATCAGCGCTTTGGTCATGGCTTCTACCTTGTCGCGGTTATCTTCCAGCAATTTGCGGGCAATACCGTATTGTTCATCCAGAATACGACGAATCTCGGCATCAACCTTCTGCTGCGTAGCTTCTGACACCGTACGTGAAGACATGCTGCCCATCCATGAATCTTGCTCGCTACCGGCATACACCATAGTACCCAAAGTATCAGACATACCGAACTTGGTCACCATATCGCGGGCCAATTTAGTGGCACGTTCAAAATCGTTTGAGGCACCGGTAGACATTTGATTCATGAAAATCTCTTCGGCAATCCGGCCACCAAACAGAATAGAAATATCTTCCAGCATCTTGTCTTTGTAGTTGCTGATACGGTCGTGCTCAGGCAACTGCCAAGTCAAACCCAAGGCCCAGCCACGCGGCATAATCGTCACTTTGTGCACCGGATCTGCTTTTGGCAACAACTTGGCCACCACTGCATGTCCAGATTCGTGATATGCCGTATTCAAACGCTCTTCTTCACGCATGACCATAGATTTACGCTCAGGCCCCATGAAGATTTTGTCTTTAGCGTCTTCAAAATCCTGCATATCAACCGTGCGCTTGTTGCGGCGTGCCGCAAACAATGCCGCTTCGTTGACCAGGTTAGCCAGATCCGCACCGCTAAAGCCCGGTGTCCCGCGCGCCAGAATATCGGCTCTGACATCGGGATCAATCGGCACTTTACGCATATGTACGTTTAAAATCTGCTCGCGACCTTTGATGTCTGGCAAGCCAACCATCACTTGGCGGTCAAAACGGCCTGGGCGCAACAAGGCTTTGTCGAGTACATCGGCACGGTTGGTCGCAGCAATCACAATCACGCCAGAGTTCGCTTCAAAACCATCCATTTCCACCAGCATCTGGTTGAGCGTTTGTTCGCGTTCGTCGTTACCACCGCCAGTACCGGCACCACGATGACGGCCAACGGCATCAATCTCGTCAATAAACACGATACAAGGAGAATTTTTCTTGGCTGTTTCAAACATGTCACGCACACGCGCAGCACCCACACCAACAAACATCTCTACGAAATCAGAGCCGGAAATACTAAAAAACGGTACTTTAGCCTCACCCGCAATGGCACGTGCCAGCAAGGTTTTACCTGTCCCTGGCGGGCCTACCATTAATACGCCACGTGGGATACGGCCACCCAATTTTTGGAATTTGCTTGGATCTTTGAGAAACTCAACCAGCTCTGCCACTTCTTCTTTAGCTTCATCGCAACCGGCCACATCGGCAAACGTCGTGCTGTTGTTGGATTCATCCAGTTGACGCGCCTTGCTCTTGCCGAACGAAAACGGGCCACCGCCCTTGCCACCGCCCTGCATCTGGCGCATGAAGAAAATCCAGACGCCAATCAGCAAAATCATCGGGAACCAGGAGACAAAAATACTCATGAGCATGGACTCATGCTCTTCTGGTTTGGCTTCAACAATCACATTGTTTTTGAGCAGGTCAGACACCATCCATGGATCTGAAGGGGTGAAGGTATCGTAATTTTTACCTTCATTGGTCGTCACGTGTAATGAGCGGCCATCAATCTGCACTTTCGCAACGCGGCCATCTCTGACCTCTTGCATAAATTGTGAGTAAACCACTTGACCACTGCTTCTGCCGGTGCCGTTAAATTGATTAAATACCGTCATCAGCAACAAAGCGATCGCTACCCAAATCGCGATATTTTTCAATAGATTATTCAAGGTGGTTCCTTAATTTAAAATCGAAAGGCAGGGAAGTCCCTATCTGGAACTATGGAGGCAAAACCAAACTTTTCAAGCCTTTAATGGCATTGTATACCCAATTTTTTGCTAGTGCGACGAAAACTAAACGCAAAAAAGCATTGCAATTCAAGGTTTACGTTGCAGGCCGAGCAGATAGACTTCACTACTGCGATCACGCGAAGCTTTAGGTTTACGTGTCACCACTTTTTCAAATTGGCCACGCATTTGCTTCACAATTTCGTCAAATCCGCTGCCAATAAACACTTTGACCAAGAAATTGCCGCCCGGTTTCAACCATTGCTGACAAAAATCCAGTGCCAGTTCGGTGAGGTAGGTCGCACCCGCCTGATCAACATCCTTTAAACCACTCATATTCGGTGCCATATCGGCAATCACGACATCCACCAGCTTGCCATTGAGTGAGGCTTCCAGCTGCTTGAGTACACTGTCTTCACGAAAGTCGCCACAAATAAACTCAACGCCAGGAATCGGGTGCATTTCCAGCATATCCAGCGCAATCACTCGCCCCTGCCCTTTGATGCGCTGCACCGCCACTTGCGACCAGCTACCAGGCGTGGAGCCTAAGTCGACCACCGTCATGCCAGGTTTGATCAACTTATCTTTATCATCAATTTCTAGCAATTTGTACGCAGCGCGGGCACGATAGCCGTCTTTTTGCGCGCGCTTCACAAACTCGTCGTTGAGGTGTTCCTGCATCCACGCTTTGCTGGTTTTGGAGGGTTTCATAGGGGGAATTCCTGCTTCATGCTAAAATACTGATTGTTTTCAAGGAAATTTTTGCATGCAATTAAACAGCAAACAAATCGCTTATTTACGTGGCCTGGCGCACACTTTAAATCCGGTGGTCATGATAGGCAACAATGGCCTTACCGACGCCGTGTTAAAAGAAATTGATGTCAGCCTCAATGCCCACGAACTAATTAAAGTACAAGTGGCTGGTGATGATCGCGAGTTACGCAAAGCATTACTGACTGACATCGCGGATAAAACCAACGCGATTATCGTGCACCACATCGGCAAACAACTGGTGTTTTATCGCGCCAGTGAAACGGTTAAAGCCTCGGCCAAGATCGTGATTCCAAAACTGTAAAATATTGATATTCAATAAAAAACGCGCTGTGAATAGCGCGTTTTTTATTTGTGCCTAACTGGACTTAACCACCAGCCAAACACCCAGTAAACACTCCACCAGATAGGCAATACTGGCAATACCGTGCCAGGTTTTAAAGCGGCTGGCGAACACGCTTTGCATCACATCATTGGGTAATGCACTGGCTTTTAATTGTGCCAGTAAGGGCTGGATGCCAAACTCACCAATCAGTACCAGCACCCACATCAATAACACTACCCAGAACAATCCTTGCTTGAAGGCTGAGAAGCCATCATTGGCCAGACGCTGAATCAGCAACCACAATCCACTGACCAGACCAATATAACTGACAATGGTAAACAGTTTGCCAGCGACCAGGCCTGCCAGTTGGCGGTCTGCGATGATTTGGAACAAGACACTGGCTGTGATGGCCGTCATCCATAATGCGCCTACCCACGCTGTGAGTAACAGCGGGCTAATCCAACCGGTCAGTCCTGCTTGTTTGGCCATGGCCACGTACTCCTAAATCCCTGTACTCTTAAATATAGAGCACTTCAATAATTTCGTACTCTTTCACGCCACCCGGTGATAACACTTCAACCACCTCGCCTTCAGACTTGCCAATCAAACCTCGCGCAATGGGTGAGCTCACAGAAATTTTGCCATTCTTAATGTCAGCTTCGTCTTCGCCAACGATCTGATACGTTTTTGCATCGCCTGAGTCCAGGTCTTCAAAGCGCACCGTTGCACCAAATACCACGCGGCCTTCTGCATTCAACGTGGTGGGATCAATGATTTGCAAGTTGGACAGCTTTGCTTCGAGCTCAGCGATACGGCCCTCAATAAAGCTCTGACGCTCTTTGGCAGACTCATACTCAGCATTTTCAGACAAATCACCTTGCGCACGCGCTTCAGCAATCGCCTGAATAATATTAGGACGATCCACTGCGCGCAAACGTTGTAATTCTTCTTTGAGCAATTCTGCACCAATCACGGTCACAGGAATTTGATGTACTGCCATGTTGAAATACCTTCAAAAAATGAGTATAAAAAAAATAAACCACACCCGAATGAGCGTGGCTTATTTCAAATATCAATTAAGCCAAGTTTAAGTTATGCAAGGCGTTTGTGCAAGTCTTGCACGGAGTAGACATCCATGTCCTTGCTTTGTGCCATCCCGATACAAGCCGCTCTTGCGCCAGCCAGGGTCGTGTAATAAGTCACCTTGTTCTGCAGGGCGCTGCGACGAATCTCGTAAGAATCGGTGATGGCTTTTTTGTCCTCAGTCACATTGACAATCAAACTGATCTCGTTGTTCTTGATCATGTCAACAATATGCGGTCTGCCTTCGGCTACTTTGTTCACCGGTGACACGTCCAGGCCTTGTTCAGCCAGCGCCCGTGCCGTGCCCTTGGTTGCCACCAGCGTAAAGCCCAGCTTGACCAAGTCGTTGGCAATATCAATCACCTTGGCATGATCTTCATTACGCACACTGATAAACGCTCTGCCGCCGGTTGGCATTTTGACAGAAGCACCCAATTGCGATTTCACAAACGCCTCTGCAAAGGTGTTGCCTACGCCCATGACTTCACCGGTTGACTTCATCTCTGGCCCGAGGATGGTATCTACCCCTGGGAATTTAATGAACGGAAACACGGCTTCTTTGACTGAGTAGTAAGGCGGCACGACTTCTTTAGTCACGCCTTGTGACTTCAGTGACTGGCCTGCCATACAACGCGCAGCAATCTTCGCCAGTTGTAAACCACACGCTTTAGAGACGAACGGCACCGTGCGTGAGGCGCGCGGGTTCACTTCCAGCACATACACCACTTCGCCCTGCTCGGTATTCTGCACCGCAAACTGCACGTTCATCAGACCTTTTACACCCAGGGCTTTGGCCATTTGCACGGTTTGCTTACGCAACTCGTCTTGCAGGCTATCGCTCAGGCTGTAAGGCGGCAATGAACAGGCGGAGTCACCAGAATGCACACCGGCTTGTTCCACGTGCTGCATGATACCGCCGATCAATACATCTTCGCCGTCACTTAACGCATCGACGTCAACTTCAATCGCGTCATTCAAGAAGCGATCCAGCAACACTGGGGATTCGTTAGAAACTTTTACTGCCTCGCGCATATAGCGTTCGAGCTGACTTTGCTCATGCACGATTTCCATCGCACGGCCGCCCAATACGTAAGAAGGACGCACTACCAGCGGATAGCCAATCTCAGTTGCCAGACGAATCGCTTCTTCTGGCGCACGCGCAGTGCGGTTTGGTGGCTGCTTCAGATTAAGGGCATGCAACATTTGCTGGAACCGCTCACGGTCTTCGGCACGGTCAATCGCATCTGGCGTGGTGCCAATAATAGGCACGCCAGCTTTTTCCAGATCGCGCGCCAATTTCAATGGCGTTTGACCACCGTATTGCACAATCACGCCGACTGGTTTTTCGATATTGACGATTTCTAGTACATCCTCCAGCGTCACTGGCTCGAAGTACAAACGGTCAGACGTATCGTAATCGGTCGAAACGGTCTCCGGGTTACAGTTCACCATAATGGTTTCGTAACCATCTTCGCGCATGGCGAAGGCCGCATGTACGCAGCAATAGTCAAACTCAATGCCCTGGCCAATCCGGTTAGGACCGCCGCCCAACACCATAATCTTTTTGTTATTGGTTGGCTGTGATTCGCACTCTTCTTCATACGTAGAATACATATACGCCGTGTTAGTCGCGAACTCAGCGGCACAGGTATCCACACGTTTGTAGACCGGACGCACATTCAGCGCCTGGCGGAACGCACGCACTGCATGTTGGTCGGTGTTCAGCAATTTAGCCAAACGGCGGTCAGAGAAGCCTTTACGCTTCAGTCTAAACAAGGTGTCCTTGTTTAAATCGGCCAGCGATTTGACTGACAAAGACAGTTCCAGCTTGATAATCTCTTCAATCTGCACCAGGAACCAGCGATCAATCTTGGTAATGTCGAACACCTCGTCCAGGCTCATGCCCAAACGGAACGCGTCTGCCACATACCAGATACGCTCAGGACCTGGTTCACCCATTTCCTTGACGATACGGTCTTTGTCATCAGTAATAGAATCCAGACCATCCACGCCGACTTCCAGGCCACGCAAGGCTTTCTGGAAGGACTCCTGGAAGCTACGACCCATGGCCATCACTTCACCCACAGACTTCATTTGCGTGGTTAGGCGGCTATCGGCCTGCGGGAATTTTTCGAACGCGAACCGTGGCACTTTGGTCACCACATAGTCAATCGATGGCTCAAATGACGCCGGGGTTTGACCACCGGTAATTTCGTTGCGCAACTCGTCCAATGTGAAACCCACCGCCAATTTGGCAGCGACTTTGGCAATCGGGAAACCAGTGGCTTTGGAAGCCAATGCCGAGGAACGCGATACACGCGGGTTCATCTCAATCACGATCATGCGGCCATCGTCAGGATTGATCGCGAACTGCACGTTAGAGCCGCCGGTATCCACACCGATTTCACGCAGCACTGCTAACGAGGCGTTACGCATGATCTGGTATTCTTTGTCGCTCAGCGTTTGCGCTGGCGCGACGGTGATACTGTCGCCAGTATGCACGCCCATCGGGTCCAGGTTTTCAATCGAACAGATGATAATACAGTTGTCCGCTTTGTCGCGCACCACTTCCATCTCGTATTCTTTCCAACCCAGCAGTGACTCTTCAATCAGCAGCTCATTGGTGGGTGAGGCATCCAGGCCACGCTCGCAAATCGCGATAAACTCTTCGCGGTTATACGCAATACCGCCACCGCTACCACCCATGGTGAATGAAGGGCGGATAATGGCCGGATAACCAATCGTTGCCTGCACTTGCAAGGCTTCTTCCAGGCTATGCGCAATGGCAGAACGTGCAGAACCCAGACCAATTTTGGTCATGGCTTCTTTAAATTTCTGGCGGTCTTCGGCTTTATCAATCGCTTCTTTAGAAGCACCAATCAGTTCAACATTCAATTTTTGCAAGACACCGTGCTTGTCCAGGTCCAGCGCACAGTTCAGTGCGGTTTGGCCACCCATGGTCGGCAACAAGGCGTCTGGACGCTCTTTTTCAATGATTTTCTCAACAATTTGCCAGGTAATGGGCTCGATGTAGGTCGCATCCGCCATTTCCGGGTCGGTCATGATAGTGGCCGGGTTAGAGTTCACCAAAATGACGCGATAGCCCTCTTCACGCAGCGCCTTACAGGCTTGCGCACCAGAATAATCGAACTCACAGGCTTGCCCAATAACAATAGGACCGGCACCGATAATCAGAATACTTTTAATGTCAGTTCTTTTTGCCATTAGATGGACTTTCTTTCTTGCATTAACTGGATAAAGCGGTCGAATAACACGCTCATTTCTTGCGGTCCTGGGCTCGCTTCCGGGTGACCCTGGAAGCTGAAAGCTGGCTTGTCTGTGCGTGCGATCCCTTGCAAGCTACCATCAAACAAGGACACATGCGTCACCTTGATATTGGCTGGCAAGGTCGCTGGATCTGCAGCGAAGCCATGGTTCTGGCTGGTGATATACACGCGCTTGCTTTCAACGTCTTGTACCGGATGGTTAGCGCCGTGATGACCAAATTTCATTTTTAATGTTTTGGCACCGCTCGCGAGGGCTAGCAACTGGTGACCCAGGCAGATACCAAAAGTAGGGATGCCAGTGTCTACCAAGGTCTTGATCGCACTGATTGCATAATCGCATGGCTCTGGGTCGCCAGGGCCGTTAGACAGGAAAATACCGTCAGGCTTGTAGGTCAGCGCCTGTTCAGCAGTGGCTTGCGCAGGCAACACGGTGACTTTACAGCCGCGGGAAACCAGCATACGCAAAATATTACGTTTGACGCCGTAGTCAAAAGCGACCACATGGAACTGCGCATCAGCCGCTTTACTGAAGCCAGAGCCCAATTGCCACTCGGCTTCTGTAAACTCGTAAGGCTGAGTACAGCTGACCACTTTGGCCAGGTCCATGCCAGCCAGGCCTGGGAAACCATTCGCCAGGGCCAGAGCTTGCGCTTCATCGACAGATTCGCCAGCCATGATACAGCCAGCCTGCGCACCTTTTTCGCGCAGAATGCGGGTCAGTTTGCGGGTATCGATATCAGCAATGGCCACCACATTGTTGGCGTTGAGATAATCGGAGAGATTTTGTTCACTGCGGAAATTGCTTTCCAATAAGGGCAAGTCACGAATAATCAGACCCGCAGCATAGACTTTGCCTGACTCGACATCTTCACTATTAGTGCCATAGTTACCAATGTGCGGATAAGTCAGTGTCACAATTTGTTCGGTGTAGGATGGATCAGTGAGAATTTCCTGATATCCGGTGATAGATGTATTGAACACCACTTCACCGACCGTATGACCGGAAGCGCCAATGCTAATGCCCTTAAAAACAGTTCCATCTGCTAACACTAAAATCGCTGGAATTGTTTTTGACACCTTTAGCTCCTTAAGTTTGATACGAAACACATCGTTTAGAGGGTTCATCGCATCGCCAGAAAGGGGATTCAAGCTGCGGTGAATAGATGTGCAAAACGGGAAAAGCTTGTTGGACTCTTCCCGTTCAGAATTAAAGCATTATAGCGCAAATCGACTGCCCACTCAAGGGTAAGTCAGGGGCAAATGTTGCTTTTGTAACTCAAACCAAGCAGACGCTCGGCAGCCATTAAAAATCAGCTTTTATCAAACCCCAGCACATCACGCATATCAAACAAGCCTTGTGGCTTATCGGCCAGAAACTTGGCCGCACGCAATGCACCCTGTGCAAACGTGGCACGACTTGAGGCCTTGTGTGTCAACTCGACGCGCTCACCTACCCCCGCCAGCACCACAGTGTGATCACCAACCACATCGCCACCACGCAAGGTCGCAAAACCAATCGTGCCTGCTTCGCGCTCACCAGTGACGCCTTCACGTGCATATACCGCACAATCTTTAAGTGCTTTATCAATGCCTTTAGCAGCAGCTTCACCCAAACGCAGTGCCGTGCCAGAAGGCGCATCTACTTTATGGCGATGGTGCATCTCCACCACTTCAATATCGTAACCTTCATTGAGCACGCGCGCGGCTTGTTCAACCAGGTTAATCAGCAAGGTCACTCCCACACTCATGTTAGGCGCGAACACCACACCCACTTTTTGGGCGGCTGCTTCAATGCTGACTTTTTCAGCTTCACTAAACCCAGTGGTACCAATCACCAATTTCACATTGGCCTGCTGACAAGCTTGCAGGTACTGCATGCTAGCTTCAGGACGGGTGAAATCTACCAGCACATCTGCGCCCTTCAGGGCCGCAGTAATATCCGAGGTAATTTTGACACCGGTCTGCATGCCAAACTGCTCGCCTGCATCGCGCCCTATCATCGCGCTCTCTGCGCGATCTAATGCAGCATGCAGTTGCAAACCACTGTCAGAAAAAACACCCTCTAATAAAGCATGCCCCATCCGGCCAGACACACCTGCAATCACAACTTTCAACATCACTCACTCAATCATTCTTTAATATTTAGGATTAAAACCCGATTTGTTCCAGTACACCATCCAAGTGCTCAGCACTGCCTTCAGGCGCAGTCACTTGCTGGCTGCCAGAAGCTGCTTCAGCACCAGAAGCAGCCGTTTCACGCACAATCAACCAACGCTGAGTCGAAACATCCAACTGCAACTCCAAACGCTTAGACATCTCATCACGGTAGGATTTTGCAGCGTATTTTTGCGTGAATGTCACCACCGCCGCGTCTCCTGTACGAGAAACATTGAGGTTGCTGATATCCAGGCTGATTTTACCCTGCTGTGGCGACAGGCGTTTTTTACGCTGTGCTTCCCAGGCGGCACGGTTAGGCAAGCCCTCGGGTACAAAAGCAGGAGAATAGGCTGCAAAATAGGCATTCACATTCTTGCTACGCCAAGCTTGTGCCCACGCCTGCACCGCTGATTCAACGCCGCTGTCAGCAGCGACGGCGGTTGACGCTACGGACGATTCCGTTGTCACCACAGGCTCAGAGACGCTCACTTTCGGCAGATCCGCCACAGACGCGGCAGCAGCAGCCAATGGCGTGACACGCTCGCGCGTGATTAACCAGCGTTTCTGTGAGGAGTCATAGCGCATTTCCAAGGTTTTCGTCAGCGCATCCTTGTAAGATTTAGCTGCGTACTTCTGTTCAAAATGCACAGTGGCTATCGCAGCCGTGCCTTCACGCTGTACTTGAATATTATTCAACTCCAGCGTAATCGCCCCCTGACCCGCGGATAAGCGCTGCTTACGCTGTGCTTCCCAGGCTTTTTTGGATGGCAAGCCTTCTGGCACAAAATCAGGCGCGTAGGCGGCCAGATAGTTTTTAATATCCTTGCTACGCCAGGCTTGCGCCCAGGCAGCTACTGCCTGATTAATTTCGCCATCACCAGCCGGCACTTCTTGTGCAACCACGGCGGCTGGCTCAACGGCTTGAGCCGCTGCTTGCGGGGCTTTAGGCGCCAGCGTAGCCGCAGGCGGAACAACCGGCGCTACTTCCTTCACAATAGATTTCACTGGCGGCGGCGGCAGTTCCGGCTCAGGTTCAGGCTCTGGCAGTTGCTCGGCCACAAAGGTCGGTGATGACTCAGCCGCATGCTCTGCTTTAGGGGCAACGCCCTTCTCAGTCACTTGATGCGCTTCAGCATCTGTCACCGGCGCGTTGGCTTCAGCCATATTACCTTTGACCATCTCCTGTTCGCTTGGCACCACTGGCGCCACATACTCCCCTTCAGGGATATAGGGAATGACCTCATCATCCTCAACCGCAGCCAAGGTTGCGGCTTTGGGCTTTGGCGGGGGTGGCGATGCTGGTTTGGCGGTTGGCGCCGCCGATTTTTTGGTTTGGGCTGGCTTCACCGCCGCCGCTGTCACGGCGGCTGCCGCAACCACAGGGGCCGTGATCTTACTCGCAGCAGGCGCCGCTTTGGCGACTGGCGGCAACACAGGCTCTGGCGCAGCAACCTCAGCTGGTGAAGCTGCGGGCGCTGGTTGAAACACCGGTGGCGGCTCTACCGTATCGGCAATTTGCGCAGCCATTTCTTTGTCATTGACGGCATGCGCCTTGGCTTCAGTGACCTGATGAGCGGCCGCATCGGTGTTACCCTTGGCCATCTCTTGTGGCGTAGGTGCTGCAACATACTCGCCTTCAGGGATATAGGGCACGACTTCTTCAGCCGCGACTGGTGTGCTCTTTGCCGCAGCCGCTTGCGCGTTTGCTGGCTCAGTTGTATTAGATTGAGCGGTATTAGATGGCGTTACTTTAGCTTCTGTCGCCGCCACTGCAGCCGCAGCAGGCGCGACATCGCTTGCTTTGTCGCTAGCAACACCGCCATCGCCTCTCCAGAATTTCAGCTTATCGGTCCACGGCTGCTCATTGTCAGCGTCTATTTTTTTCTGTGGCGCTTCTGCAATGGTTTTAATGTCAGGATTTTCCGCAGACGGAATCACATCACCACGCACGGACACCAGGCTATCCTTGTCAAAATCAAGAATCACTCGGCGTTTTTCAATCACGGCGCCTTGTTTGCGCAACTCGTAAAAATAATCCCAGCGATTGTCGCGGAAGCTATCTACAATCAGCGGAGTGCCCATAATGTAGCGCACTTGCGAACGAGTCATGCCAGGACGCAGCTGCAACAACATTTTAGAAGTGACTACATTCCCTTGCTGCACTTCCATCTTGAACGGCTTGAGCGAAGGAAGTTTGGCACCACATCCACTCTCCAGAGATGCGACAGCCAACACAAATAAGATAGAATTACGCATTGGATTCACTTTATAATCGGTATTATTGAGAATAATCATTAATATACCACGTAGTTTCGCCAATTAAGAACGGCTGGCGACCTAAGCAGTGACAAAACTTAACGACAGACAACCCAATGGACAAAACCTATGCATGATCCCAAAGAACTTAAAAATGCAGGCCTCAAAGCGACGTTACCGCGTCTGAAAATTCTGGAGCTGTTTGAAAACAGTGAGCAGCGCCACTTGTCTGCCGAAGATATTTATAAAGTCATGATCACCAATGGTGAAGATGTGGGCCTGGCAACGGTGTATCGTGTTTTAACCCAATTTGAACAAGCTGGATTACTGGTGCGTCACCATTTTGAAAGCGGCAAAGCCGTGTTCGAGATGAACGAAGGCAGCCACCATGACCATATTGTGTGCGTTAAATGCGGTCGCGTTGAAGAGTTTTATGATGAAGAAATTGAAAATAGACAGAAAGCCGCCGCAGAAAAATACGGCTTTAGCATGCAAGATCATTCGCTGACTATTTACGGTTTGTGCAAAAAACAACCTTGCACTGAATAACATCAAACATGACAGACTAATGCGCGCGCATTGGTCTGTCCACACTGGTTTGTCCGAACTGCCACCCATATCTCAACATAACACGACCGGATTTGCGCCAGTCGCCAGCTCCGACGCGCGTATCCTGATTTTGGGCACATTGCCTGGGGTCGCATCCATCAAACAGCAGCAGTACTATGCACATCCGCAAAATGCCTTTTGGCGACTGTTGGAACAGCTATTCAACATCCCGGCCCAAGCTAGTTATGAACGGCACTGCCAATCAGCGCAGGCGCATGGCCTGGCTATCTGGGATGTCTGTCATACAGCGCAACGCATCGGCAGCCTGGATAGCAGCATTCAAGGACACAGTATTATTGCTAACGATATTAATCATTTATTGACCAGTTGCCCACACATCACGTTGATTGCCTTTAATGGACAAGCGGCCGCGCAGCTATTCAAAAAACATATTCACCTCACGCCTACAATACCGACGGTGACGCTACCGTCCACCAGCCCGGCCAATGCAAGACTTTCGTTTGAACAAAAACTGCTGCAGTGGGCAGTGCTCAAACAGCACAAAAACAATCATTGATCGCAACAAAAAAGGCCTGATATTTCAGGCCTTTTTATTACACAATTACTTGACTCAATCTATTTGAGAGCAAACTTATGTGTAAAGATAGACACAGCCCCCAGCACAATCGAAGTCACCCCCATGAACAAATTACCTATCTCGCCACAAGCGATACAGTGCACCCCATTTGGTGTGATCATCAAAGCACCGATGATAATGACCCAGGCCCAAGCTATAAACCCGACTCTACTTTTCATGCGACTCTCCTAAGCGTTTAATCTAACAACATGACGAATGTGACCATACCCGATGACAATTAAAATTAACATAAACTAACAACAGGCAAGCCGATTAAAGCATGTTTTTTCGTCACAATCAACGCAAAAAATCCACATCACAGAATGGAGAAAATAGAGTAAAAGATTTGACCGCACGGACGGCGGCCATGGGCTGACAAATCAGGAGCGACTCGCCTGTAACATTTCCCGGGCGTGGTTGCGGGTTGCTTCGGTGATTTGCAAACCACCGAGCATACGGGCCACTTCTTCTATACGCTCAGCGCTACTCAGCGCGCGAATACGGCTTAAAGTAGTGCCGTGTTGCTCAGACTTGCTGACCTGCCAATGTTGTTGCGCCTGCGCCGCCACTTGCGCCAAATGCGTAATCACCAACACTTGCCTGTGCTGGCCCAACTGACTCAGCAACTTGCCAACCACCTCGGCCACACCGCCGCCGATGCCAACATCCACCTCGTCAAAAATCATGCATGGCACGGTACCTAATGACGCGGTGGTGACTTGCAAAGCCAGACTGATCCTAGACAACTCACCACCTGAAGCAACTTTATTGAGTGGCCGCGGCTCGACGCCAGCATGGCCCGCGACCAGAAACTCGACTTGCTCGAGGCCGTAAACTGCCGCCTCACCTGGCGTTAAAGCGACAGCAAACTGGCCGCTCTTTAATGACAAGGCCTGCATTTGTTCGGTAATGGTTGTTGCCAATTTTTTTGCTGCTTGCTGCCTCGCCGCAGATAACTGTGTGGCCTGTGCCTGATACTGCTGCCAGGCGGCTTGCGCCTGCTTAGCCAAAGCCCCATCATCGGCAAACGCCTCCAACTCAGCCATGCGACTCAATTGTGTCGCCAACAAATCTGGCAGCTCATCCGGCTTGACTCTAAACTTGCGCGCAACGCCATGAATCGCCTGTATCCGCGCCTCAACCTCTGCCAGACGCGCCGGGTCCAGTTCACTTTTTTGCAGGTAGCGATTCAGTGCACGACTGGCTTCCTCCAGTTGCACCACGGCAGAGTCCAGCGTTTCCAGCATCGGTTGCAAGCCAATATCAATAGTCTGCAACTCGGCCAACTTGGCTTGTGCTTGCGATAACAAATCCAGCGCATTCACTTCATCGCCTTCGCTCATCATCTGCAAACTGGTTTCCATGCCACTAAGTAAACTGGCACCATTACTCAAGCGCACGTGTTCCTGTTGCAAGGTGGCCCACTCTTCAGCCACAAAGCCCAATTGTTTTAACTCACGCGTGCTATCACGCAACAGGGCTAACTCATCCGCAAACTGGCTGGCATTCTGCTCATAGGCCAATTGCTGCTGATGCAGTTGCGACCAGTCTTTGTAAAATCTGCCCACTTGCTTTGCCAATGGCGTGGCTTGTGCATAAGCATCCAGAATCTCGCGCTGGGTGGCGACTTTGAGCAAAGAGTGATGTGCGTTTTGGCTGTAAATATCAATCAGCGCTTCGCCGATCTCGCGCAATTGACCAACGGTGGCCGAAGCACCATTGATAAATGCGCGACTGCGGCCATCGGCATAAATCACCCGACGCAAAATCAAGGCGTCATCCACATCCATCTCTTGCGCCTGCAACCACTCGCGCGCCGCAATATTATGTCTAATATCAAAGGTGGTAGAAATCTCGGCCTTTTCGCAGCCTTTGCGCGTCACATCGCCTTCATTACGCGCGCCCAGGCTTAACGACAAGGCATCGATCAAAATGGATTTTCCGGCGCCGGTTTCGCCAGTGAGTGCGGTATAGCCTGCTGAGAACTCAAGTTCCAGCGTATCAACAATCACAAAGTCTCGGATAGAAAGGGCTTGTAGCATGGGTGATTAGCGCGGGCCTGTTTAGCCCCAGTTTAATTTGTTACGCAACATATCAAAATAGCAATAATCTTGTGGATGCACCAGTTGAATTTGCTGTGGCGCACGCTCAATGCGCACATGGTCGCCGACAGCCAGCGGATATTGCCCCTGGCCATCGTAACTGATCTGGGCATCGGCTGCATTCACGATAATGACCTCAATCACGCTGCAAGCAGGCACCGTAATCGGCCGGTAGCTCAAGGTATGCGGACTAATTGGCACAATGGAAATCGCTTCCAGATCCGGGTGCATAATCGGGCCACCGGCAGATAAGCCATAAGCAGTCGTGCCGGTGGGCGTGGCGAGAATCAAGCCGTCAGAGCGCTGTCGCGAGACAAACTGCCCATCCACATGCACCTCCAACTCAATCAGGCGAAAGGCGCTTTTAATCACCACATCGTTCAAAGCCACCGTCTGCTCAATGA
Organism: Methylophilus sp.; assembly: GCF_008015755.1. Classification (GTDB taxonomy): domain Bacteria; phylum Pseudomonadota; class Gammaproteobacteria; order Burkholderiales; family Methylophilaceae; genus Methylophilus. The sequence continues at coordinate 160,430 of NZ_SSGF01000018.1, forward strand.
CCTGCCCTGCCCGCGTCACCGCCGATTGCAGCAACATGCGCGATTCGAGTTGGTGTTCACCCTGCAAGATCTTATCAATCTCAACCAGCATCTGGTCGGTTTGCAAATCGGTTAAAAAGCCCAGGCGGCCACGGTTAATACCCACCAGCGGCACGCCGGTATCCCGTAAGGCACGGCCCACACTCAGCATGGTGCCATCGCCGCCCATGACAATCACCAGGTCAGCCTTGGTGCCGATATCATCCAGGCTCGCCAGTTCAAAGCCTTCGTCATCTACAAACTGTGCCGTGCGTTCTTCAACGCACACATGCAAACCATGTGACAACAAATGATGTGCCAAACGGGTCAAATCACTTTGCATGTGCTGCAACGCGGTGGCGTCCATGTATTTTCCAACAATGGCGACGGAACGGAATGTAGATTGCATGGCCGCATTAAAGCATAGAAGCCTACAACTGAAAAGCACAAGGGACTGTTATCCTGAGCGTAAATGGTGCAAAATTTAATAGTCGGCAACAAGGTGGTTAAAAGTGGATAAACGCGCGCAAATTTTGCTTAAAACACTGGTGGAACATTACATCAGCGAAGGTCAGCCCATAGGCTCACGTACCCTGCTCCAGCATTCGGGCCTGGATGTCAGTCCGGCAACGATCCGCAACGTCATGAGCGACCTCGAGCAATTAGGCTTTATCACCAGCCCGCACACCTCATCCGGCCGCGTGCCAACCAAAAAAGGCTATCGCTTGTTTGTAGACTCGCTGATGACCGTACAGCCACTGGATCAGCGCGCAGTGACGCAACTAAAAACCGGCCTGACGTCGCCCAACCCGCAAGCGTTAATCAACAGTGCGGCAGACATGCTGTCGCAACTGACGCAGTTTGCTGGATTGGTGATGATTCCCAAACGCACGCGAAATATCTTGAAACACCTGGAGTTTCTGCATTTAAATGACAAAAAAATCCTGGTCATTTTAGTCACAGAAGACGGCCAGGTGCAAAACCGCATTTTACTCACCGACAAAGCCTTTAGCGCCAGCGAACTCACCGCCGCCAGCAATTACTTTAATAGCCATTGCCAGGGTTTATCCCTAGAAGAAGTGCAGGCCAAGCTCAAACAAGAACTACAGCAGATGCAGGTCGATATTAACCGTCTGATGTCTGCCGCCCTCGAAGCCGCCAGCCAGCCAGAATCCTCTGAGCAGGAAACGGTGGTGATTGCTGGCGAACGCAATCTACTGCAAGTCGATGAACTCTCGACCAACGTCGGCAGCCTGCGCAAACTGTTTGAGATTTTTGAACGCCGCACGGCCCTGATGCAATTACTGGACCATAGCCAGCGCGCGGATGGCGTACAGATTTTTATCGGTGGCGAGAGTGGCTACCTGCCGCTGGATGAATGCAGCCTGGTCACCTCGCCCTATGAAGTGGACGGCCAGGTGGTCGGCACCTTAGGCGTGATTGGCCCGACACGCATGGCGTATGAGCGGATTATCCCGATTGTCGACGTCACGGCCAAACTGCTGTCGAATGCATTATCCAATCAGTAAATCACACCTTTATCTCTGTCAGAGGGTTCTGACAGCACTATCAGCTTAACGCTGCTACAGCACAACTCGCCGCCTGCTTACAATAAACCTACAATTTATTCAATGTGGAGAGATCAATATGAACCGCGTTAATCAAACAACTTTGCAAAAATCTTTTATCTGGTCTGCGCTCTTGGTATTGTGCCTGAGCACTACTGCCTGCGGCTCCATGAGCACACGTGGTAAAAGCACTGCCTTAGGTGCGGGTATTGGTGCCGTTGGTGGTGCCGTGTTAACGGGTGGTAGCGCGATTGGTACGGTCGGCGGTGCAGCGATCGGTGGTGTCATTGGTAACCAGATCAACAAAAAATAATGCTTAGCGTGCGCCTATGAGTAGGCGCACGGCACTTTTTTAACCGGCAAACGTCATATGGGCTTTTATTCGCTTAAAATGCCTGTATGAGCTATTACAAACCAGAGCCTGCTTACACCCACGGCAGCCAAGCAAAAGTGGGGATTCTGTTAGCCAACCTGGGGACGCCTGAAGCCCCAACGGCAAAGGCCCTCAGGCCTTATCTGCAACAGTTTCTGATGGACAGGCGTGTCGTTGAAATTCCGCGCTTTATCTGGTGCTGGATCTTGCACTGCATCATTCTGGTATTTCGCCCGAAAAAATCAGCCGAAAAATACGCCAGTGTCTGGACAGACCAAGGCTCGCCATTGATGGTCTATGCTCAGCAACAGAAGAAGTTGCTGCAAGGCTATCTGTCACAAAAAATCAACTCGCCCTTTGCCGTCGAGCTAGGCATGACCTACGGCAACCCCAGCATGCAAAGTGCCATAGAGTTACTCAAAGCACAAGGCTGTGACCGCATTCTGGTGTTCCCGCTGTATCCGCAATATGCCGCCAGCAGCACCGCCGCCGCGCTAGACGCGGTGTGGCGCGCGTTACTTAAAATGCGCAACGTGCCCGCCATTCGCACTATCAAGCATTATCACGACCACCCACTCTATATTCAAGCACTTGCCAGCCATATTCAGGCCTACTGGAAACTGAACGGCAAACCCGAAAAACTGGTCATGAGCTTTCATGGCGTCCCTAAATTTCATCTGCTCAAAGGCGACCCTTACCACTGCGAATGCCATAAAACCGGTCGCCTGTTGGCCGAGGCCTTAGGCCTAACTAAAGAACAATACCAGATAGCCTTCCAATCCCGCTTTGGCCGCCAGGAATGGCTACAGCCTTACCTCGCCAATACGTTGGACGCCTTAGGCAAACAACGACTCAATCGCATAGACGTGGTCTGCCCAGGTTTTAGCAGCGACTGCCTGGAAACCCTGGAAGAAATCGCCATGGAAGGCAAACACTTATTCCAGTCTGTGGGCGGCGGGGATTATCGCTATATCCCAGCGCTGAATAGCGAGGCAGTTTGGATTGAAGCGATGCGCGATATTGCGCTGGAGCATTTGCAGGGGTGGGTGAGTGATAACTTTGATGCAGTGAAGGCTGAAGCTGAGGCGCAAAGAAGCAAGCAGCGCGCACTGGAGATGGGTTCTGAAAAGTAACGCTGGGCTCATCTTGATTCCAGTGCCAGCCCGCGCCGATTACGCGTTATAATCGCCTTTTAACGTTTTTATCGTTTCCTTATGATCGTTATCACCGGTGGCGCAGGCATGATTGGTTCTATCATGGCCTGGCATTTGAACAACAAACTGGGTCGGCAGGACCTGGTGATTGTTGACCGCATCACGCATGAAAGCCAGTGGCAGAATCTGGTACACAGGCACTATGCTGAGTACCTGGACAAAGATCAGCTGTTCGATTTTCTGGAAGACAACGACGATATCACCGCGGTGATTCATATGGGGGCCATCAGCGCGACCACTGAGCGCGATTTTAACAAGCTGGTGGCGGATAATATGCATTATTCGCAGGACTTGTGGTCGTGGTGTGCCGAGTATGAGGTGCCGTTTTTTTACGCCAGCTCTGCCGCGACTTATGGCGGTGGTGAGCAAGGCTATGACGATGCTAGCATTGAGAACCTGCGCCCATTGAATGGCTATGGCTACTCAAAACACTTTTTTGACCAGTGGGTGTTACAGCAAGTCACGCAAAAACAGGCCACGCCACCGGCGTGGGCTGGCTTCAAGTTTTTTAATGTCTACGGGCCAAATGAATATCACAAAGAGCGCATGGCCAGCGTGGCTTATCACACGTTTAACCAATTTAAAGAAACCGGCACCATGCGCCTGTTTAAAGGCACCAAGACTGGTGTCGAAGACGGCATGCAACTGCGTGACTTTGTCTATGTGAAAGACGTGGCGGATGTGATGGGCTTTTTTTTAGAGGCAGCGCTTAAAAACAAACCAGTTGCCAGCGCCATTTACAATATTGGTACTGGCCAGGCACGTAGTTTTAAAGACCTGGCGACCAATGTGATGACCAGCATGACGCGCGAGCCGAATATTACTTATATCGACATGCCGCAAGACTTGCAGGGTAAGTATCAGTATTTCACCCAAGCTGAAATGCAAAAGCTGCGCCAGGCCGGTTATAAAAAACCATTTACCACACTGGAAGAAGGCGTAAAGGACTACGTGCAGAACTACTTGCTGCAGGATGACCCTTACGCATAAGAGGCTTCAGGAATTGTGAGCGATATGAACCATATTGAATACCTCAAAGGCGAGCACGCCGCGCATGTGGCGATGTTCCAAGCGCTGGAGCCGTTGTTCCCGATGATTAGCGACGTTGGCAACCTGCTTCGTGATTGCATTCAGCGCGGTGGCAAGGTGTTGCTGTGCGGCAACGGCGGCAGCGCGGCCGATAGCCAGCATATTGCGGCTGAAATCGTCGGCCGTTTTAAAAAAGAGCGCAAAGGCTTGCCGTCAATCGCACTGACTACGGACACGTCTATCCTCACCTCGGTGGGCAATGATTATGGCTATGACTATATTTTTGCCCGCCAGGTAGAAGCCTTGTGCCGCCCGGAAGACGTCTTGATTGGCCTCACCACCAGCGGCAACAGTGCCAACGTGGTGCGTGCGATTGAAACGGCCAATGAAATCGGCGCAACGACCATTGGTTTAACCGGCGGTAGCGGCGGCAAAATGAATACGCTTTGCACACACAATATCGTGGTGCCTTCCAGCGTCACGGCGCGCATCCAGGAAGCGCATATCTTTATCGGCCATTGCCTGTGTGAAATTCTGGAATCCTGATGAATCCTAGCATTGCAAACCTGGTTGCCCATTTTGGCGAGCACCCACAACACGCGCTGGTGATCGGCGATGTGATGCTGGACCGCTACCTGATGGGCGAAGTGAACCGCATTTCGCCTGAAGCGCCGGTGCCTGTGGTGCTGATTAAATCAGAACAACAGCGTGCAGGCGGTGCAGCCAATGTGGCAGCCAACCTCGCATTACTAGGCATACACACGCGCATGATCGGTTTGATTGGCAACGATCATGAAGGCCAGCGTTTAATGGCGGCAATATCAGACTATGGCATTGATACACAAGCCATGCTGACCACCGCGACGCGCCCAACCATCGCCAAAACCCGCATTCTCGGCGGGCACCAGCAAATGCTGCGGCTGGATCAGGAAATCACAGCCGCGTTATCCGCCAGTGAAGCAGAACAAGTCACGCAAGCCATCGGCTCTGCGCTGCAACAGCAACCTGCGCTGATTATCTTGTCTGACTATGCCAAAGGCCTGCTCACAGAACAAGTATGCCAACAAGTGATTAGCTATGGACGCCAACACGGGATTCCGGTGCTCGTTGACCCTAAAGGACGCAACTACGACAAATACCGTGGCGCAACGGCTCTGACACCTAATAAAAAAGAGACCGCGGAAGCTTGCGATACGCACACCAATGATCCGGCATTAATCGACAAGGCACGTACACTCAAAGCCAGCCTGGCGCTGGATTTTCTTGCGGTCACCCGTGGTGAAGAAGGCATTACGCTGATCACAGAACAGACGGAGCACTTAAGTGCCACCGCCAAGCAGGTGTTTGATGTGTCAGGCGCAGGCGACACCGTGATTGCGACCCTCGCTGCAGGTCTCATGCATGGTTTGAGCGCGCTAGATAGCCTGTCACTGGCCAATATCGCGGCTGGTGTGGTCGTGGGCAAAGTGGGCACAGTGCCTATTACCAAAGCCGACCTGATCGATGCGATTGCCACCGCCCAGGGCAGTGAGCAAGCACATAAAGTGAGTGAGTTGCCAGAGTTGTTGCACAAAGTCGCCAACTGGAAACAACAGGGCCAAAGAATTGTGTTTACCAATGGCTGCTTTGACCTGCTGCATGCCGGGCATGTGACCTATCTCGAAGGCGCAAAAAAACGCGGCGACAAGCTGATTTTAGGCTTGAATACCGATCGTTCAGTCTCAGCACTCAAAGGCCCGACGCGCCCGGTGGTGAATGAAAAAGACCGTGCTCGAGTGTTGGCTGCGCTGGAGTCCGTCGATGCGGTTATTTTGTTCGATGAGGACACGCCTCTGAGCCTGATCAATGCCATTCAACCAAATGTCATTGCCAAAGGCAGCGACTATACCGCTGACCAGGTGGTTGGCGGCAATGAAGTCTTGTCATGGGGCGGTGAAATTGCCCTGATTGACCTGGTTGAAGGCCGCAGCACCACTAACCTGATTAAAAAATTGCACGCATGAACAAGATTCTGGTGATGGGCCCGTCGTGGGTGGGCGACATGGTGTTGGCGCAGAGCCTGTTTAAGCAACTCAAAATCGAGCAGCCTGATTGCCAGATCACAGTCGCAGCACCAGCCTGGACCTTGCCCTTACTAGAAAGAATGCCAGAAGTCTCACACGCAATTGCCCTGCCGTTTAAACATGGTGACCTTGCATTAGGTGAGCGTTTTAAACTGGGACGTGAACTGGCCAAACAAGGCTTTAGCCAGGCAATTTTACTCACCAACAGTCTAAAATCTGCGATTTTGCCATGGGCGGCTAAGATTCCTGTGCGTACCGGTTTTAAAGGCGAAATGCGTTATGGCCTAGTCAATGATATGCGCACGCTAGATAAAAGCGTGCTCAAAAAAACAGTCGAGCGCTTTGTTGCGCTTGGCTTACCCAAGAATACCGTGCTACCTGACTCATTACCGCAACCGGCCTTGCTGGCGGACCCCACGCATGCAAACACCCTGTTAGCCAAACTCAACATCCCCGATACAAAACAGCCAGTACTCGGCCTGTGCCCAGGCGCAGAATATGGCGAAGCCAAACGCTGGCCCGCTGAATACTATGCAGAGGTGGCTAATCACGCCTTGCAGCTGGGCTGGCAAGTCTGGTTATTTGGCTCAGAAAAAGATCAGCCAGTCACCGCCAATATCCAACAACTGACGCAGCAACGCTGCGTAGACCTGGCTGGCCGCACCAAACTCGGTGAAGCGATTGATTTAATGTCACTGTGCCACGCCATCATCAGCAACGACTCCGGCCTCATGCACGTGGCCGCGGCACTCGACAAAAAACTCATTGCCATTTACGGCTCATCTGATCCCAAACATACCCCACCCATGCATCCGCAAGCGGTGGTGGAATATCTGGGACTGGAATGTAGCCCATGCTTTGAACGTGTCTGCCCGCTGGGGCATTTGAACTGCTTACGACAAATGCACGCGGAAAAAATCATTATGCAGCTGTTCCCCAACCACAGCGGAAGTCACTAGCCATGTTTGCCAGACTGCCCTTTTTTGCGCATCGCCAGTCGATCAGCCTCAGTACCTGGCGCTGGTTATATTTGTTGCTAGCGCTGCTGATCGCGATAAAAGTGATGGCTAACCAGCACGGTTGGGTGAACAATGACTCCTTGTTATATTTCGAGCAAGCCAGACTGCTGGCAGCTAAAGAATGGTCAGCCGCTTTTCAATTATTTTCATGGCCATTGTATGCAGGGTTATTGGCGATTATTCATACGCTCAGTGGGCTAGAAATCCAAACAGCGGCCCAGTGCCTTAACGCAGCCTGTTTTGTGGTGTTTGTCGCAGGTTTCCAGCAGTTATTGCTGGTCGCCGGGGCCAAGCAGCGCACCCTGCATTGGGGTGTATGGTTGTTGTTCTCCACCACCTATCTCGTCGGTGATATTCTGGGCATGCTACTGCGGGATGAAGGATTCTGGGCGGCTTACACCTGGGGATTAGTGTATTGGTGCCGATACGCGGAGTCACATCAACTCAAACAGGCACTTGCATTTCAAGCCTGCATGGTCGTAGCTACGCTGTTTAGAATTGAAGTTGTCGCTTATCTCGTCGCGATTCCACTCTTAAGCTTGATTGCCCCGGCAACCGGCTGGCGCAAAAAAATCAGCCGATGGCTGATGGCTAACGTGCTGGCAATTGCTGTGATCATTATTCTGATCATGGCCATCGTATCAGGCGTGGTCAAGCCTCAACAATTGGGCAGGCTACAAGAGGTCAGCTCTCAACTGACGCAGTTGTTTACTCACCGCTTAGATTTTATTGATCAAAAAGCAGACATCCTTGGTCAACAAGTCTTGGGTAACTTACTGGATGACTATGCAAGGATTAGCTTGTGGAGCGCGTTACTATTGATCATTCTGCTCAAGACAGTCAAAGTTGCGGGCTACCCAACATTGATATTACTCGCCTGGCCCAAACGCGCATGGTGGGGCAGCATCAACATTCACATGCAAAGACTGATGGCGCTCACACTCACCACTGGCTTGGTGGTTAGCACGGTCATTATTCTGAACACTTTTGTCTTATCCAGCCGCTACGTGATTGCCAGCGGAATTGTCATGCTATGCATGGCCGCCTTTGCCATCAGCCATTTTGAGCGGTGCTGGCCACGTTGGGTGATCCGCTTATGGATGCTGATCATGGCACTGATGGTACTTAGCAATGTGTGGGACCATCGGGCAATTGATTTGGACCGCGATGCGGTGAATGCGGTTAAAAAGATCAGTGCAGCTGACTCGCGCGTGTTTTATGACACCGAAAACGCTAGGTTTTATGCCAAAAAGCCATTTCTCAATCGCATAGATGGCTATAAACGGCTTAAACAAACGGAAGCGAACGGTCAAATCGATGCCTATGATATTTATGTCATCAGCCCTCACCATGACAGTCCTGACTATGAGACGTATGCGACACAATTGCTGAACAGCCACCACTTTGTGTTAACGAAAACACTCTACGGCTGGCGCAAAAAATCCAAAGCCTATATCTTTATCAAGTCTGATAAGAAAAATGCTGCCAGTGCTGTGGCTCCGGCCATCACTGAAAAATAATATAAAAACACTGATAAAAACTAAGCGTATCTATTTGGGGTGCAGGCACTCATGTCTCTGATCGGCAAACTTTCTAAAAAGTGGCGTGCGGGGTTGCGCCGCATGCGTTTAGGGTCACAGTTCAAACACCAGTACAACTGTCACCCGGACTTTGACCTGATCCGCGGTGAGACGCACTGCACGGTCTTATGGCAACAGCAAGTGCTAGCTAGCATTCCATTTGCGCATACCCTGAGTAAAACCATGGACGGCCCTTGCTGGATCGTGGCTTCTGGCCCTTCCCTTGCCGAGGCTGATCTGCACAAAATCGCGACATTCCCCACCATCAGCCTCAATTGTGCCATCAAGAAATTTGTCGATCACAGACTGACGCCGACACACACGATTATTGTCGACCATCGCGTATTTGAGCGGCAATGGGAATGTGTCACTGCCGCCATCCAGTCAGGTGCAAACTGTTTTTTCAGTTTTGAGGGTTTAAGTATTATTGCTGAGCGCGCGCCCACATTATTGCAGCAAGGCAATATTTACTTGATTGAATCCGCCACTAGAAAATATGGCGTTGCGCGATGGAGTATTAAGCAATGCCTGCAGCAGTTTCAGCAGGATCCAGAAATCACATTGGCCGCTGACCTACTGCCATATTGCCGGGCGATTGGTTTTAGCCACAACTTGCAAAAAGGTGTTTTCGCAGGCAAAACGGTTGCCACCTGGGCGGTACAACTGGCTTTCGGCTTGGGCTATCGCGCGATTTATATCGTAGGCATGGACTTAGGCGGCACTGGCAAAGCGCATTTTTATGCGGATAAAAACAACCCTGCCCCTGATTTTTTACGCTATTACGAGCCTCATATCCGAGGTTGTTTTGAATTGGCCAGAGAAGCCAGTGATAAAAAAGGTGTTAAGTTATATAATCTGTCTTTAAAAAGCGCCTTACCAGCACAGATTATTCCAAAAATCACTTTTGCCGAGGCTTTGCAACAAATAGAAGATCAAACGTCCTCTTTGAAATGACCCACTATGAAAATTATCATCCCACTGCAAACCTGCTCAACCCGCATCCCGCACAAAAACATCCGTCCGTTTTATCAGGATGATTCATTGTTTGACATTAAAGCCAAACAAATTCTCACCTTTGAATCACCGGAAAATGTCTATGTGTCGTCTGAAAGTGTCGAACTGGTGAAACCCTTGTGTGATAAATATGGTTTTCATTTCATGCAACGCGATAATGCACTGACTGGCAACAAAATCTATCAGCCTGATTTGGTCAAAGCCTTGACGGATCCCTTGCCTGGTGATGATGACATTATGTGGATACAGGTTACCTCGCCGCTATTTAATCAGTTTAAAGAGGCGCTTGAGGCTTGGAAGACGGTGCGTGATGAGCATGACTCACTGGTTGCAGTGAAACCATTTAAAGGCCATTTGCTGGACGCCAAAGGCAACCCGGTCAATTACGGGTTTGGTTATTGGCACAAAGTATCGCAAGACCTGCCAAAACTGTATTCTGTGCTGTGGAGCCTGTTCATTCTCAAACGTGAAACCGTCAACCGCTTTCACTACCATATTGGCGTGAATCCATACCTGTTTGAAACCAACCATATGGTGGTCGATATTGATTACCACGAAGACTTTGAACTGGCGGGGATGATTTACACCAAGCTGCACGGCACGATTTAAACGCTAGCCAGCAGTGGCTAGCGTTTACATGACGACGCCATTGCTTATTTTGCGCTGATATTTGATATATAACTTATCTGCTCTGGCAAATACCTGCTGCCACACTGAACTATTACGCTCCACACGCCAATCGCAGTGCGGCCAAGCCGAATAGTAATATTTTAAAAACGTCAACCAGTCGCCTCGACTCAGTCCGACATCCATCGCCGAAAAATATAAAGCTGCCATGTCTTTGATTTGCATGCGCGCTGAAGGGGGCGTGTGTATTTCAACCCGATGCAGATCAAGCACATATAACGCAGGTGGGACCTGCGCCATTTCCTCACGTTTGAAGCAAAAATGGCAAATATAAAAATCGCGGTGATAAATGCCGTGTGCATGTAGCCTGCCGGCGACCTCAGCGACCTGTCGGATCAGCGCACGTTTGTACTGCAGCCTCGGCGGCTGTGTCTGCCAGAGCAACGCCAGGTCCTCCAGCGTGACGATATCTCCGAGATCTTCAGTCATGACAAAAGAACGCAGGTTCGCTGGTACACAGCCTTGTACGCCGTCTGCAACATAAGGCGTGGTCGGAATATTTAAATCTGTCAGTGCTTGAATAGCAACAACCTCATTGCGCGCACTGACAACTGGACGTTTAAAAGACATCCAGTTTTTAAAGATCTCCAGCCAGCCAACACCGTTATGCCGCTTGATAAAATAGTAGCGCTGTCCGAACTTCACTTTGAGCGTCTGTCGAGTCGCAACGGCACGAAATACCTGCCCATCAATATGCATCAGGTACTCAAACAAATCATCCCGCGCCAGAATATCCGGAGGCAGTTCATGATCCGTTGCAAAATTAAGCGTTTTTTTCACGGCAATCAATTTTTAAGGTTGGCCAAGAAGCGTGAGCAATTTTTAATTGCCTGTAGCAGTTGCGGCTGATGCTTCGCTGTCAGGGCAGCCTGCTGCTCGGCGTCTAAAGCCTCATCGTTGCGCCCGGTAGGCACATAATGCTTCATCCCGTTTTGCTGATAGGCAATGCGATATTTCATGTCGTTGGTCAACACCCCAATGGTGCGCCAATCGCTGACGACAATAAAGTCTCGCGGTTGCGTATCATAAAGGTTGCGCCCTAATGAGTAGCCATTGGCATCAGCAGGGGCGCCCAGCGCCTGCAACAGGGTCGGTGAGATATCCAGGTGACTGCTGACATGATCAATCTCAGAAGGTATGCGACCAGGCATCCACATCACCATAGGCACATGCGTTTGCTCTTCAACAAACGTGGAGTTATGCCCCCAGTTACCTTTTTCAAGAAACTCTTCGCCATGGTCGCCAGTGATAATGACAATGGTGTTTTCCAGCAAACCCTGGCTACGCAACTCGTCCAGTACACGTCCAATTTGCATGTCTATCCAGTGTGCAGCATTCGAGTAGCGATTTTTGAACTCGCCTATTCTTGGCTGCAGAGAGGCACGAGACATTCCCCAATAATTGACATCACCCAGATACGGTGAAGCGACGACGGCCTGCTCCGGGAAATCATATCGAGCATGCGTAGATTCAAAAAAGAAGAAACTCATAAAGGGTTTGCGACGGTCTCGCTGTTTGAGAAAAGCGATCTGCTGGCTTGCATTCCACTCATCCCGACGCCACGGATTCATGCTTTCATCCGCTTCATGCAAGTCTGCCAACGAAAACTTGGCAAATAACGTTTTATTAAATTCAGGATAAGAGAATTTTGCACTGGTGCGTAAATCAAACTGATAGCCAAGAGACTGTAATCTATCCATCAGCAAAGGCGACTGTTGCGCGTGCAGAAAGCTCGCCCAATAAGAGCCATACAAGCCATAAAACATGCCAAACAGCCCTTCGCGGGTGCCATTGCCACTGGAGTAATGTTGTGTGAATAAGCTGCCCTGCTGACCAAGCTGCCAACTGTGAGGCATAATTTGTGGCGTTAACCGGTCCCAGCGCAGCGATTCCGCAGCAAAGATGACAATATTGGGCGGATGATCTACCGTTTTGTAGTTGATGGCTTGCACCGGGTAATGCAGCCTCGCGGTATCCACGGACAAGCGATGATTATGGCGTCTTTCAATATCCATGCCATAGCGTGCTGCCAATGAGCGCATCAGTACCTGCTGATAAAACGGATACACCTCGGCAGTATCTAACACTGCACCAATATTTTTTACATCACTAATGCCATAAATCAGCGCTTGAACCACAAATAATATCGGGGCCAGTATCCAGATAGCCTGCGCAGATAATTTGGCAAGCCTGAATTGCGCATGGCGCAGGCTGATTAACCAGAATACTGTTTGAATGAAAGTCACGAACAACACTGAGCCAGCAATCGACAGGTAAGTGCCGCCGCTGGTGCCTAGCGAAGCCAGGCCACCTTTGGTCGTCATCAGGTTCCAGATGAAGCCATTAAAGTGGAAACGATACAAATCATAAATCATCAGATCCGATTTGATAAACATGAGCCCAGCGGTGCTCAGCACAATGGCCAGCGCAGCCAGCAATCGCGGATAAGCCCTGAGCAATATGCTCGCCAGCCACGCAGGCAATATGGCGATCAGGCTGTAGAGAAATGCATAAAATCCCCAGGCAGACAGGTGAAAAAACCACGACAGACTGGTAGCAGCCGCAACCCCTTCAGACAGAAATCCCCAGGTCACCCATAACATATGCAAGGTGGTGAGTAACAAAAAAAGCCGAAAAACGGCATGATTGGATGGTTTCATTGCCTAAACTCTCATTGCGTCAACAGGACAACATTAAACAAACGCCTCGTGTGGGCGCAATTCGAGATGATGACATACTGTGACTTGATGTGCCTGACAGTAAGCTTTCCAATCCGGCATATCTGTCCAGTCGGCGACAAAAATAAAGTCTAATCCGGCCCCGGTCGAAGCCTGATGGTCAAAGCGGCTATCGCCAATAAACAAGGCTGGGAACTGGATGCTGCCGTCGGCAATCAGGCTGGCCAGGTGTTCGTTCTTTTTGGTCGGGCCGCCATAGATACCGAGTTCAAACAAATGATCGAGATGACGGCGAGGAAAAATCTGCCGCAGCTCTTCCTGATCGCCACCCGACATCAGCATCCACTTGGCTTGTGACGTCTTTTGCTTTAAATCCATTAACGCCGGGGCAACCTCGCACTGCATTAAGGTTTCGTCCAGAATCTCGGTAAACGTCTCCATAAAAGCCTGAAATAATTCTGGCGTCAGTGGCTGCTTAATGATCTCGGTGATGTAATAACGGATTTTGTCATTACGCGGAATGCTGCCTAGTTTAATGTGGTAATCGACAAAGGCTTGCGCTTGCGCATCGCTACCGCCCATGCGTTTGGCGGTATTGTAATAAGCATCGACTTTGGTCTGGTTACTGTTGAGGACGACACCATCGCAATCCAAAACGATGGTTTTATAAATGGAAAGGTCTGGAAGCTGGGACATAGGCTGGCTAATAAAAAAGGCTTGTATTGCTACAAGCCTTCATTATAGTCGATTTGTGTCAGCGGTTTGCTTATTTAGCCGCCACAATCGCTGAAGCTTCTTTTGCCAGCTTGGTGATGTGTGCCCAGTCTTTACGTTCAACGGCATCAGATGGCGTTAACCAGGTACCACCACACACAACCACGTTAGGCAACGCCAGGAAGTTAGGTGCGCTTTCTACACTCACGCCACCTGTCGGACAGAATTTCACGTCTGCAAACGGGCCAGCAAAGCCTTTGAGCAGATTAATGCCACCCACAGCCACGGCCGGGAACAGCTTGAGGAAATAGTAGTCATCGGCATTCGCCATCATGATTTCAGAACCGGTAGACACGCCTGGCAGCAATGGCAAACCAATTTTACGCGCAAACTGACCTAACTCAGTGGTATAGCCTGGGCTTACCGCAAACTGGCAACCGACATCTTTAGACGCTTGCGCATCTTTGAGGTTACGCACAGTGCCTGAACCCAAAATCGCATCAGGTACGTGCTTGGCAATTTGTTCCATGGCTTGCAAGGCAACTGGTGAGCGCAATGTCACCTCCAGCACCTTAACGCCACCTTCAAGCAAGGCTTCTGCCATTGGCACGGCATCTTCCACTTTGTTGATGACAATCACCGGAATGACCGGGCCATGATTAGCTAACTCTAATGTGCTCATGTTATGAATATTGACCTAAAAAATAAAAAATTGTTTTCTAATCGCTTGGCTTCACTGTGAATTAAAAGTGCTAAGCAAGACTAGGCGCAGGAGCGCAGACAGTACGAATAGTACGGCAAGCGATCTGCAACAACGTCTTGCGACGCACTTTTAATTTACAACCAGGTAACCGCGCCTTCTTCGGCCGACAGCACATTCCTGCGCATGCCACCAAACAGCTCGCGGCCCATGCCATGTGCATTGTGATGACGCTTGGCATCGCTCAGCTCTTCAGCTTCACGCTCAGCCCAGGTGTCTTCATCTACCAATACGTTCAACTGGCCTACTGTGCCGTTGAGGCGAATAATGTCGCCATTGCGGATTTTGGAAATGGCACCGCCGGCACTGGCTTCAGGGCTCAGGTGAATCGCCGCTGGAATCTTGCCAGAAGCGCCACTCATGCGGCCATCAGTCACAATCGCGACACGGAAACCTTTGTTTTGCAGCACAGCCAGTGGCGGTGTCAGTTTATGCAACTCCGGCATGCCATTGGCTTTTGGACCCTGGAAGCGCACCACAGCAATAAAGTCTCTTTCGAGCTCGCCACGGTCAAAAGCTGCCAGCAACTCTTCTTGCGCATCAAACACAATCGCAGGGGCTTCAATGATGTGACGGTCTTCTGGCACCGCAGAAATCTTGATCACGCTGCGACCTAAATTACCTTTAAGCAAACGCAAACCGCCAGACTCGTTAAACGGATGTGCCGCAGTACGCACGATGGTTTCATCGCCACTCTCCGCCGGGTAATCCGTCCATACCAGTTTGTCTGCTGTTTTTTCTGGTTTTTTACCGTAGTCACGCATGCCACCACCGCTCACGGTGAACACATCCGGATACATATAACCGCCTTCGATCAGCTCGCGAATCACGAAACCAGGGCCGCCAGCGGTCTGAAATTCGTTGACATCGGCTTTACCATTCGGGTAAACGCTAGCCAGCAAAGGCGTTGCCTTAGCCAGATAGTGGAAGTCGGTCCAGTCAATGATAATGCCCGCGGCACGCGCCACCGCTACCCAGTGAATCAGGTGGTTGGTTGAACCGCCGGTCGCCAGCAACGCCACCATGGCATTCACAATGACATGCTCGTCAACCAGACGGCCAATCGGCACAAATTTTTCTTTTTTAGCGTTTTGCACTACCAGGCGCACCGCTTCACGCGTTAAATCTTCACGCATGCCATCATGGGGATGGATAAACGCCGCACCAGGCACATGCAAGCCCATGGCTTCCAGCAACATCTGGTTACTGTTGGCCGTACCATAGAAGGTACAGGTGCCTGCACCGTGATAAGCCGCAGACTCACTCGCCAGCAATTCTTCACGGTCACACAGGCCTTGCGCATATTTTTCGCGCACTTTGGATTTTGAAGTGTTATCAATACCAGTGCTCATCGGGCCTGCTGGCACGAACACGCAAGGCAAGTGGCCAAAATGCAAGGCACCGATCAACAAGCCCGGCACAATTTTGTCACAGACGCCTAACAACAAAGCAGCATCAAATACATCATGAGACAAGGCGACTGCCGTACTCATGGCAATGGTGTCGCGGCTAAACAGGCTGAGTTCCATGCCTGGCTCGCCTTGCGTGATGCCATCACACATGGCTGGCACACCGCCAGCAACCTGCACGGTCGCACCTAATTTACGCGCCTCATCACGAATAATATCCGGATAGTTAACGTAAGGCTGATGCGCTGACAGCATCTCGTTATACGCCGTGACAATACCCACATGGGTTGGCTTTTCGGCATAAATCTTGAACTTGTCGTTTGCTGGCATGGCCGCAAATGCGTGCGCCACGTTGGCACAGCCCAGACGATCCGGGCCTTTTTCGCGGTTCAGGTAATCATCAATACGCTGCAAATATGCCTTACGTGTCGGGCGGCTGCGCTCGATGATGCGTTCTGTTACTTCAATGTGAGATTGTTTCATTGACTATCGCTCAACTGTGTTTTAACTACCTGATGAACTATCCTGGTGAACTGCTTTGAACTTGCTATTTAGTCACAGTTTAGGGTCGTAATATATATGAATCCAAACAGGTTCCCTAGCTACGATTATCGCCAAACTGGTGCATCACGTCAAACTGAATTACCAAGTTTGATGGTTTTTTTAGACGATTCAATGACTTAAAACAATATAAACCGTTTGCTAGCACTCGCTTGAGGCCCTTGCCTCAAGCCAGCGTTCAGGCGGATTTGGTCACCAGAATATCTTCCAGCATCAAATACTCGAGATCACAACCATAAAACATATTCAAGGCATCGGTTGGACTGCAAATCATGGGCTCGCCACGACGATTCAGCGAAGTATTCAACACCACGCCATTGCCGCGTAACTGCTCCAGATGCTCAATCAGCGCGTAATAGCGTGGATTGGTCTCTTTGGTCACCACTTGCGCGCGCGCCGTGCCGTCTTCGTGCACCACTTCCGGAATACGCGCCTTCCAGGCCGGATTCACGTCAAAGGTAAACGTCATATAAGGGGCCGGATGCTCGGTTTGCAGAATATCCACCGCCACGCGATCCAGCATGCTGGGACAAAACGGCCGCCAGCGCTCACGGTATTTAATCTGCGCATTGATGCGGTCAGCCACGCCAGGGAAACTCGGATCACCCAGAATGCTGCGGCAACCCAGAGAGCGTGGACCAAACTCCATGCGGCCCTGAAACCAGGCCAAGGGATTGCCCGCTGCCAGCAACTCTGCCGCTTTGCGTGGGCCATCTTCAACACGGGTGAAAATCGGCTTGGCCGGATGTGCTTCACAAGCCGCGATACACTCCTCGTTGGTATATGCAGGGCCGAGGTAAGCGTGCTCCATTTTATGGATGGTTTCACCTGCCAGATGCGCGGCATAGGTCGCGGCGCCCAAGCTGGTCCCGTTATCGCCGGAGGCAGGCTGCACAAATAATTCTTTCACGTGCGGCAAGGCAATAATGCGCTGGTTAAGCTTCACATTGAGCGCCACCCCACCCGCCATCACAATCTTGCCGGTCTCGCGAAGAATATCGCCCAGGTAATATTCAATCATTTGCAGCGCAATGTCTTCCAGTAGCTGCTGTATGCTGGCGGCGTAATGAATATAAGGGTCGTCAATTTCGTCACCTTCACGCTTGGGGCCCAACCATTCAATCAGTTTAGGCGTAAAGTAATAGCCTTTACCGTTTTCTTTATAACGACGCAAACCGACCACATTCACATAGTCAGTGTTAATGATGAGTTCGCCGTTTTCAAACTTGGCCAGGCGACTTAAATCATATTTTTTCGGGTCGCCATATGGTGCCATGCCCATGACTTTAAATTCGCCATCCAGCATCTCGAACCCCAGGTATTCAGTGATGGCGCCATACAGGCCACCCAATGAATCCGGGTCATAGAATTCTTTTATTTTGTGAATCTTGCCGTTTTCACCATAACCAAAAAAGGTGGTGGCATACTCGCCTTTACCATCAATACCGACAATGGCTGTTTTTTCTTTAAACCCACTAAGGTGATAAGCGCTGGAAGCATGGGCCAGATGGTGCTCTACCGGCACATACTTGGCGTTGGTCAAGCCAAGGTCTGCCATCAGTTTGAGTGATTTATCGCGATTGCGACGAAAGCGGCGGTTACCGTTAAAAATCGCATCTAACGCGCGATCAGGGGCGTACCAGTAACGCTTGGCATAATGCCAGCGCGCAGCCGAGGTGAGTGGGATTTCGCCATAAGGGAACGCTACCACTTCGACCTGGTCCGGCGTAATGCCTGCCTGTTTCATACAGAATTTGGCAGCTTCGTAAGGCCAGTGATTTTTGGCGTGCTTGTCGCGAATGAAACGCTCTTCTTCTGCCGCAGCAATAATCTTGCCGTCCACCAGAATGGCAGCAGAAGCGTCATGCCCCAAGGCACCGGATAAACCTAAAACAATCATGCAGAAACTCGCGTAATGATCAAATGGAAATAATTAAAAGAGAGATGCACGCCAGTCATAGGGCAATGCCCGCAAGTCTGAGTGGCGTATGGTCCTGATAAATCAGGCTAAACGACTTTATCAGCGCATTATACAGGGAAGTATCGGCTTGCCAATTTTGCAGCAGGCGGCGGATATCTTTCGCATGCGCGCGCAGCGCGATTTGCGTGCGGCGATGTTGCTGCATGCTATCTAAATCAATCACCACAATTTTGCCCTGATCTGTGACTTGCAGATTGCTGGCTTTCATATCGCCATGGGACACCTTGAGCAAATACCATTGGTAGCAAAGCGTTACCAACTGGTGGATCACCTGCTCACGCTGAGTGTTATCTGTGCACTGCTGAAAAAAAGTCAGCGCATCTGGCCATGGGCTATAAGCAGAGACGAAATAAGCACGCCCGCGCATGCCACAATAGCGCTGCTCATACATCAACAACGGCTGCGGCGTCAGCATGCCGTAATACTGCAAGCGATGCGCATTGCGCCACGAGGCGGCAGCCCGGCTAGGGCGCCAGGCACGGCTTACGCCATGCAACCAGTCTTTGATGTTATAACGCTTGATGACCACAGACTGGTCTTGCAAATGCGTATGCACCACCGTGCAAGTATTGCCGGGCTTGAGCACCACACCAACATGCATGGCCACTTCCAGCGCGGGCAAGTCGGTCATGTGCAATCCGCCTGCGCTACTCACGGCCTGCGCGCTTTGCCCGGTCTGTTGCCAGGTCACATCACTACAAGTGCGGAAAATCTTACGCGTGACATAGCGCTCAACCTCTTGCGCTTTCATTTGCTTGGCCCAGGCCAATAATGTCGCAGGCAGCAAAGTAGCTTGCCAGCCGCGTGCCGCATCATACGCAGCTAGTAATGACGCCACCCAGGCATGCTGGTCCAGCACCTGTATTTTTGAAATCAACTCAGCCAGTTGCCGATACGCCTGACGCTTGCTCAAGCGCGCTTGCTGAATACCATCGCCATCCAGCGACCACACCTGACCATCCGCCACCAAAAAATTCTTCAGATGCAAATCGGTTTGTATCAGCCCGGCAGCATGTTGTGCCGCCAACGTTTGCACCAGCTGCTTGAGCAACGCCAACCCTTGCGCAGATGGCAACGATTGATACAACACATCCGCATTATCGGCAGGCGCAATCGCCACGTAGATCAATACCCTGGCACGTCGGTCTGCAGACGCGCCTTGCCATAACAAGGTTGGCGTTGCCAAACCGGCCTGCGTCAGCCAATGCACGCCTTGCGCATCACGCGCGGCATATTTTTCTGCCTGCGCACCGAGAAACACCTTGGCGAACACGGCCTGGCCAGACCATTGCGCACGAAATACCCAACGTCGCTGCGGCAATACTCGCGCCGCAGCCAAGCCGGTCAACGCTGTCTGGTCAGACAGGACAATCGCGCCTGTCGCGCGATCTACAACCTCACACTGGGCTGGCGCGATAGTCGCGTCATGCATTGCCACCATTAGCGGGACTTCCACCACTGCGTCAGCTGTTGCAGCCAGTTGTCTTGGCCTGAAAATAACTTTTTCGCCCGTTTATCGCGTTTTTTCATCATTTTTTTCACTTGCGATTTGGTCGCTGCATCGTCATGCGGCCTCGCCACATACAAAGTATGCCGCGAATCACCCTGCTCGTTAGGGATGGGTAAGGCTTGATAGTAATACAGCGCAATCGAGCGGCGTGTCACGCCTTCTGGCGTGGTTAATGGGTCAGGATGACCATGGAAGCTGTCGGCATCGGTATTAAAAATCACGCAGCGGTTAAATAGCGGCGCCACCGTTTGCTGCTTGGCCTGCATTTGCCTGTCCCATAGCTCGAGATTGCCGCCATACTCCGGCAACCAGTCATGGTTTAAATACACCAGCATATTCACCCGGCGGTAGAGCTGTAAGCCTTCATTCACCTGAAAGTCGGCATGAATGCCGAGCAAGCCACCGGCCGAGGTTTCATGCAAGCCGCCGCCAGCAAAATACGGGTCTGGTAACAGCCCTTTCATGCCTGTTAACGCCTCAATAAACTGCAACATCGGTGCCGAGTTAAACAAGGCAAACGCCGCACGCAGGGTTTCGTCACAGTCATACGGTGAAATCTGCCGCTTGTGCGTGCCGCCATAGCCCTTTTCATACACTTTGTCATGCGCTTTGGGGTCTTGCGGAAAATGATCCAGCAACAACTGCGTAAACGCCGTCGGGAAAATATTGTCGATCACCGCGTGCGGAAAAGGCTGTGCCTGCGCATAATCCTCTGCCAGCAAACTGCCTATATCCTTAGCCTGGCGCGCATCCAACGCAAAGCCATGCGCCATTTCAATTGGTAATACCCCATCAGACATCGTCATTTCGTCGTTTCCTGCTGTGACTGTAATTGTTTAAGCATGGCCTGTTTGCGCTGCAAACGGCGGTTTTGTGCTGTGTAGCCACTGACCAGGCCAACAGTGCCGGCCTCCACATGGTCAAGATAGCGGAACAACCTGGCAGGAGACATGCGCTCAATCACATAGCCTTGAGCCGCCAGCTTGTCTTGCAACACATAACCGGGAATTTGCTGCTCCATATAAAAACGATAGCCCAGCTTTTTCATCAGGCCAACGTTCCACAAGGCAAAAAAGCTCTTGATATAGGGCTCGATATAAGGCCGCGCCTGGCGTGCAGGCAGGCCGAGTTGCTGCTTGAGACGGCGGCTGTGGTATTTAAAAAAGCCGGTAAACGCACGCCAGAACAAACGCACATGCCCGCGGTTGAGCTGATGCAAACAGCCAATCGCCGCAATATTGGGCTGGCGCTGCATACGTTGCAAACACTCAATAAAAATCTGTGGCTCGTAAATAAAGGTGTCTGTGTGCATCAAAAACAGGTAATCGGTCTTGATCGCCGCCAGGATCAAATCCAGGCCTTCTCCATGCGCGGCAAAGCCCTGCTCTTTCCCAGGCGACGGGCGTTCGATTAAATGTATCCAGTCTAGGCTACGCAAATACTCAGTGCTGTCATCAGCAGAATCATTATCGACCACCCAGACCTCCACCGCGTTGGCATCCAACGCCCCGCTCTCCAAGTGGCTTTTGATAAAATTCAAGCAGGTACGGGTCAAATCCAGCGTTTTGTAATTCACCAGCCCGATACTAAATCTTGGTAAGGTATGTGTCATAAACAGGGTTATCCGTTAACGCTTGCTACGTGTGGTAATGCGTTTGAGTAACTGGCGCTCACACCAGTTTAAAGGCCGGGCAAATGCCTCAGTATGCAAATACTGTTTAAAAAAATACAGGCGATCGCGGTCAGTTAAGCCCTCGGTATGCCGATGCAGTGCCGCCAGGTCAAACCGGGCACGGCGCCAGGCGCCCAGGCTTTGCCTGGCTTTTTCCAGGTCAATCAGCGCCACTTGTGGCACTGCATCCGTCTGGCGGACAAAAATATGTTTGGGATACAAGGCACGGTGCACCCAGCCCAGATTATGAAAACGCCGGATTTGCTGGGCAACGGCACGCAGCAGACGTCTGCGCTCTACAGCAGGCTGGCTCAGTATGGTCGGTAGCAAGTACTTCAGATCGACAAAGCCATGCAAATTCTCAGTCACCAGAATCGCGCGCTGATTTCCCTGGTGTAAGGACTCGGCATACATCAACACTTTAGGTGCCGGAATCCCCGCCTTGGCCAAAGCCTGCAAACGCTCAAACTCACGCCGGAATGTTGGCTCGCCTGACAGCGGATGGCGCAAGGTACGGCGGCCATGATTCTGCTGTTTTTTCACAAACAACGCCAGTGCAGACTGATTTTCAACAGCCAGCACCAGCTTGCCGACGCCGCTCCAGCCGCCTCGACGCTCATTCGGCGGCTCAAACCAGGCGATGTCACGTGACCACCAGGCTTCAAAAGCATCGAGCCCGTGCTGCTGCAAGGCGGTCTGCCAGGCTGGATCTTGATAATGCGTCAAGGAATGTTCCAAAATATATTATGCTGAAATAATTGAGGCCAATGCAGGTTTTTAAACCGCAGTTTGTTAACATAAGGGCTAATCCTAAATTTTAACAGAATGCGTTTATAAATTAGTCTCATGCTGCTGTTTTTCTGTAAAGCCATCGCCTGCCTGCCATTGTCCTGGGTACATAGATTGGGCATTTTTTTCGGCTATCTGTCTTATTGTTTCGACCCCAAAAGCAATCGGATTGCGCTGGCGAATATACAACAAAGCGGGTTAGCTGCTGACGACATTGAGGCGCAACGTTTGGTCAAAACCAGCCGCCTGGAAGCAGGTAAAGCCATTCTGGAAACGCTGTTTATCTGGGGAAAACCATCACCCAAGCTGTTGCCGTTGATACAGCAAGTGCATGGCTGGCAACATATTGTTGAGGCGCAGGCACAAGGCAAAGGCCTGATTTTTCTCACCCCGCACCTGGGCTGTTTTGAAATCACGTCGGTTTATTATGGTGCGCGTGCGCCGATCACCGTGCTTTACCGACCACCCAAACTGCAGTGGTTAAGTCAATTGGTGGTTGAAGGCAGGCAAAAAGGCCAGGTGCAGATGGCGCCAGCCAATGCCAATGGGGTGAAAAAGTTGCTACAAGCATTGAAATCAGGCCAGGCTATCGGCATTTTGCCGGATCAGATTCCTAGACAAGGCGAAGGCGAATGGGCCGATTTTTTTGGTAAACCAGCCTATACCATGGGTTTAGCTAGCAAGCTGGCCAGCAAAGCAGATGCGGTGATTATCATGGCGTTTGGCGAGCGACTGCCCGCTGGCAAAGGGTTTGACATCCACCTGACGCGGGTAGAGGACATCAGCACACCAGCACAATTGAACCAGGCGATTGAGCGCCAGGTCGCCGCATGCCCCAGCCAATATTTATGGCAATACAACCGCTACAAGCAGCGACGCTACGCCCTGCACAAACTGGAAAAAAGCCAACCCGACCAGGTTGAGCGCTAAGCGCCAAGCCAGCAATTGGCTAAGCTAGGCCCTGGATCCAGCGGCTGTAGACTTTATCGGCCACGCGGTGCAACACTTCGCAATCGGCCTCAACCGCTGCCAGCATGGTATCCGCGGACTGCACCGCCGGGCTACTGGCTGAGCTGGCAATATCACTCTGCCATTGCTCGGTCCAGATTTTCACCATGGTTGGCGTCATTTCAATATGGCATTGCAAGCCGATATGCTTACCCATGACATAAGCCTGGTTCGCGCAATAGGGGCTGGATAAAACATGCGTGGCACCCGCTGGCACGGTAAACGTCTCACCATGCCAATGAAAACTGTTAAAGCCTTGCAAGTCTCCAAACCAGTCACGCGCCAGCGCATGATCTGCGACCTTGACCTCACCCCAACCAATTTCTTTGACCGGGTTTTTGCTGACGACACCACCCAGCGCTTTGCTGATCAGTTGGCCGCCCAGGCAGTGGCCAAGCAAGGGCACATCCTTGTCCACTGACTGCCGAATCAATTGCAGCAAAGGCGGAATCCACGGCAGATCATCGTTCACACTCATGGGCCCACCCATCAGCACAATGCCACTGTAATCATCCACAGACGTGGGTACTGTCTCGCCTTTATCAATGCGCACTTCGCACCACGGAATAGCATGTTGCGCCAAAAAAGTGCCCAAATAACCAGCACCCTCGCAGCAAGCGTGCCTGAATATCACTACCGGTTTCATGATTTACCTTACCAAACTGACTTCCTGATATTGTCCTAGCAAGATTCCGTCCAACGTATACGGCCCAATCGCATAACGAATCAGGCGCAAGGTCGGAAACCCCACGTGGGCGGTCATGCGCCGCACCTGGCGGTTCTTGCCTTCGCTAATCTTCAGCTCCAGCCAGGTAGTTGGGATATGTTTGCGCTCACGAATCGGTGGCACGCGCTGCCACAATTGGTCAGGTTCAGTGATGATGCTGACCTGCGCAGGTTGCGTGACAAAGTCACCCAGATCCACGCCCTGCTCTAGTGGCATCAAATCTGCTTGTGTAGGCACACCTTCAACTTGGGCCCAATAGGTTTTGATCTGTTTATGCTTGGGATGACTCAAACGATGTTGCAATGCACCATCATCGGTTAAAATAAGCAATCCTTCGGAGTCAGTATCTAACCGCCCGGCTGCATAGACGTTGGGAATCGGAATATAGTCTTTGAGCGTTGCGTGTTTTTCATGTGCAGTGAATTGGCACACGACGTTAAAAGGTTTGTTAAACAGTAATAACATGGAAAGCGCTATGTCTAAAATCAAGGTGCCAGCCACTGGCAGCAAAATTATTGTCAATGCTGATAATACCCTAAATGTTCCAGACCACCCTATTATCCCGTTTATCGAGGGTGACGGGATTGGTATCGACATCACCCCCCCTATGATTAAAGTGGTGGATACTGCGGTTGAGAAAGCCTATGGCGGCAAGCGTAAAATTTCCTGGATGGAAGTCTATGCCGGTGAAAAATCCACTACCGTCTACGAAAAAGACACTTGGCTGTCCGACGAAACCATGGCTGCCTTGAAAGAGTACGTCATTTCGATCAAAGGCCCATTGACAACACCAGTCGGTGGCGGCATCCGTTCACTCAACGTGACACTGCGTCAGGAGCTGGACTTATACGTTTGCTTGCGCCCTATCCAGTATTTCACTGGCGTACCTAGCCCGGTCAAGCACCCAGAAAAAACCGATATGGTCATTTTCCGCGAAAACACGGAAGACATCTATGCCGGGATTGAATGGGCTGCAGGCACCGAAGAAGTGAAAAAAGTCATCAACTTTTTGAGCGATATGGGCGTACGCAAAAAAATCCGTTTCCCGGAAGCCTCTGCGATTGGCATCAAGCCAGTCTCCATTGACGGCAGCAAACGCTTGATTCGTAAGGCGATTCAGTACGCGATTGATAACAACCGCAAATCAGTGACCATCACCCACAAAGGCAACATCATGAAGTTCACCGAGGGTGGCTTCCGTGACTGGGGGTATCAACTGGCCAAAGAAGAATTTGGCGCCGAGCTGATTGACGGCGGCCCATGGTGCAAGCTGCCTAATGGCATCATCATTAAAGACTGTATCGCAGACGCATTCTTGCAAGAGATTCTGCTGCACCCGGAAGATTACGATGTCGTGGCCGCATTGAACCTCAATGGCGACTATATGAGTGATGCGCTGGCAGCCCAAGTTGGTGGTATCGGGATTGCGCCCGGAGCGAACTTGAGCGATACCATCGCCATGTTTGAAGCCACCCACGGCACCGCGCCGAAAATCGCCGGTAAAAACCTGGCCAACCCAAGCTCCCTGATCTTGTCCGCCGAAATGATGTTACGTCATATGGGTTGGGTAGAAGCGGCTGACCTCGTACTCAATGGCGTCGCCAAGGCGATTGCCAGCAAGCGGGTGACTGGCGATTTTAGTAGCCAAATGGAAGGTGCCACGCAAGTCGGCACGGCAGAGTTTGGTGATGAAATCATCAAACAAATGGCCTAAGTTTTAGCCACTGCACCAAACGATAAAAAAACGGCTCGCAAATGCGAGCCGTTTTGTATTTTTTACCCCTAAAAGAACAAATTATGCTTTTTGTATGTTTGAAGCCTGTTTCCCTTTTGGACCCTCAGTCACATCAAAGGATACACGTTGGCCTTCTTTCAAGCTTTTATAACCAGATTCAACGATTGCGGAGAAGTGCGCGAACAAATCGTCACCGCCGTCATCGGGAGTAATGAATCCAAAGCCCTTAGAGTCGTTAAACCACTTTACGGTACCTGTTGCCATTTTACTTCCTTACTTTTTTACTTAACAGGGAGGCGCCCCAAAAGTTTGTCTCAAGTACTCCAGTCGCAATAAACAAGCTTTGCTTTACTTAAAGACGGCTACAAAAAACCTGAACCCAAACGCCTTAAGGATTTATAATTTAGCATTATTTAAATGTCAAGGCTAATTTTGTATCTTTTAACGAAAGCTAAAAAATCTCCTTAAAATTTGCATAAATGCTGCATGAGAGCCCGTCTTTTCTACGATTTGAATCTTTGAGCCTCCACGTATACTCCAGTAAAAAGGTGAGTTGTATCAGTATATTAACGGATCTGTTTCACTGTTTGGACGACGTATTTAAAGACATCTATGGCAACACTGGAAAGTTCAAAAAAACTGGGCGGTATGGCGCGCATGCTGGTGCAGTCTTCGCTCATGGGCGAAGACGACGCAGCGGCGTTGCAGGAGAAATGCCACGCACAGAAAATCAGCTTTTTGGCCGCCACGCTGGCGCAAAAAAAGATTTCTGCCAAAGATATTGCGCAAACGGCTTCGCAAGCTTTCGGCTTTCCTTTTTTTGACCTCAATGCCTTAGATCAGGACTCTCTGCCAGACAAAACCATAGACATCAAACTGATGCAATCGCATCGCGTCTTGCTGCTGCAACAAAAAAGCAACGTGGCTTATATTGCCATCTCCGACCCGACGAATCTGCATGCGTTGGACACCATACAGTTTCAAATGGGCGCGACCTTGTTTCCGGTGGTGGTGGAGGATGACAAACTCGGTAAATGGATAGATAAAATTGTCGAATCCAAAGATACCAGCATGTCTAACCTCAATGCTGGCGGTGATGAGTTTGACCTTGGCCTGGAAGACGCGGGCGAAGAGCAGGAAGCAGAAATCCTGCAAGAAGTGGATGATGCGCCGGTGGTCAAGTTCTTGCAAAAAATATTGCTGGATGCCATCAATATGGGCGCATCCGACTTGCACTTTGAGCCTTACGAGAAGTTTTACCGTATTCGCTTCCGGGTAGACGGCGTCTTAAGAGATATGTCACAACCGCCCTTAGCCATCAAAGAAAAACTGGCCTCGCGTATCAAGGTGATTTCAAACCTGGATATTTCCGAGAAAAGAATTCCGCAAGATGGCCGCATGAAATTAATTATTTCAAAAACGCGCGCTATCGACTTCCGTGTCAGTACCCTGCCCTTGATCCATGGCGAAAAAATCGTGATGCGGATTCTGGATCCGACCAGCGCAACACTGGGCATTGAAGCCTTAGGCTATGAGCCAGAGCAGCAAGCTTCGTTGCTGAAAGCCATCCATCGCCCCTATGGCCTGGTATTGGTGACCGGGCCAACGGGCTCGGGTAAAACGGTGTCACTGTATACCTGCTTAAATCTGCTCAATGACCCTGGCGTGAATATTTCTACCGCTGAAGACCCGGCAGAAATCCCCTTGCCTGGCATTAATCAGGTCAATGTGAATGATAAACAAGGTCTCACCTTTGCCGCCGCTTTAAAATCGTTTTTACGCCAGGATCCTGACATCATCATGATTGGTGAGATTCGCGACCTGGAAACGGCAGACATGGCCATCAAGGCCGCGTCTACCGGCCATATGGTGCTGTCCACGCTGCATACCAATGACGCACCGACCACGCTGTCACGTTTGCTGAATATGGGCGTGGCACCATTTAATATTGCCTCGGCCGTGACCTTAATCACCGCACAACGTTTGGCCAGGCGCTTATGCAAACATTGCAAAGTGCCACTTACCATCCCGCAAGAAGCTTTGCTAAAAGTCGGCTTTACCCATGCCATGTTAGAAGGTGAGTGGCAATTGTATGGTCCTAAAGAGGGGGGTTGCGAACACTGCAATAACGGCTATAAAGGCCGTGTCGGTATTTATCAGGTCATGCCGATCACTGAAGCCATCGCGCAAATCATCATGCAAAACGGCAATGCGCTGGATATAGCGGCACAGGCCAAAAAAGAAGGCGTCAAAGACTTGCGCGAGTCTGGCCTGCTCAAGGTAAAACAAGGCTTAACCTCGATTGAGGAAGTCGAAGCCGTCACCAATGAATAAGGTCTGTGACTCACTCTATTTATTTTTAAGAAAACACTATGGCGACTGCAAATAGCAAACAATCCGTGTATCAGTGGGAAGGCAAAGACCGCAAAGGTAAGCTGGTCAAAGGCGAAATGCGCGCCAATGGCGAAGCCGTGGTCAATGCCACCCTGCGCCGCCAGGGTATAACGATACTCAAGGTCAAAAAACAAAGCGCGCTGGCGACCAAAGGCAAAGTCACCGAAAAAGACATCACCCTGTTTACACGCCAACTCGCCACCATGATGAAAGCAGGTGTGCCTTTATTACAAGCCTTTGATATTGTCGGCAAGGGCCACCATAACCCGGCGGTGGCCAAGCTGCTGTCTGATATTAAATCGGATGTCGAAACCGGCAGCAGCCTGAGCGCGGCGTTCCGCAAATATCCCTTGTACTTTGATCAGTTATTTTGCAACCTGGTTGGTGCCGGGGAACAAGCCGGTATTCTGGATAGCTTACTGGAGCGCCTGGCCACTTATAAAGAAAAGATTCTTGCCATTAAAAGCAAGATCAAATCGGCGCTGGTGTATCCGGTCTCCATTATTGTTGTGGCGTTTGTGATTACCGCCGTGATTATGATTTTTGTTGTGCCCGCCTTTAAGGATTTGTTCAGCAGCTTTGGGGCTGACCTGCCCGGGCCGACCGTGGTTGTGATTAACCTGTCCAACTTTTTTGTCGCTTGGTGGTGGGCCATTTTTGGCACCATGGGGTTTGGTTTCTGGTTCTTTTTTTACACCTGGAAACGCTCCGAAAAAATGCAGGCCACCATGGATCGTCTCATGCTGCGGCTGCCGATTTTTGGCGAGCTGATTCGCAAAGCCACCATCGCCCGCTTTGCGCGCACGTTGTCTACCATGTTTGCGGCAGGGGTGCCATTGGTCGAAGCGCTGGACTCTGTGGCAGGCGCTTCTGGTAATAAAGTCTATTTTGATGCGACCAAGAAAATCCAAAGCGAAGTCAGCACCGGCACCAGCCTGACAGTGTCTATGCAAAATGCCAATGTGTTTCCTAATATGGTCATCCAGATGACCGCGATTGGGGAAGAATCAGGCTCTTTAGACGGCATGCTGACCAAAGTGGCCGACTTTTACGAGGGCGAAGTCGATGATGCTGTCGCGGCGATTTCCAGTCTGATGGAGCCAGTGATTATGGTCGTACTCGGCGTCCTCATCGGTGGCCTGGTGGTCGCCATGTATATGCCTATCTTCAAAATGGGGAAAGTGGTCAGTGGTGGTGGCTAAGCCTCACAGCAAACGCAGACAATAAAAAAGGCCGGGGATCCCGGCCTTTTTTATGATCGAATACACTAATCGATTATTTTTTGGCAGCTTGCAATGACTTTTCAATTTCGTCATAAGGCTGCGCGCCCAGCATGCGTTTGCCATTTTCAAAAAACAATGTCGGCGTGCTGTTCACACCCACCTTGTGCGCCAACTCACCGACTTTTTCCAGCGGTACTTCACATTTGGCGGTCGTTGTCGGCAGTTTGTTATTGAAAATCCAGTCCTGCCAGGCTTTCACGCGATTGCTGGCACACCAGATGCTACGTGATTTGTTAGCGGCATCCGGGTGTAACTGCTCAATCGGGTACAAGAATGTGTAAATAGTCACATCGTTGATATTCGTGAGTTCTTTTTGTTCCAGACGCTTGCAGAATGGGCAATCCACATCGGAAAACACCACCAATTTGCGGCTGCCATTACCTTTGACCACTTTAATCGCTTGATCCAGCGGCAGGCTGTTAAAGTCGATTTTACTCAACTCATCCATGCGTTCGCCGGTAATGTCTTTTTTGGTTTTTGGATCGACCAAACGACCCTCGGCAATCAGAAAGCTGAACTTGTCATCGGTGTAAATAATTTGCCCACCCATAAACACTTCATACAAGCCTGAGTATGGCGTTTTGGTCACACTGTCGACCTTGAATTTTGGGTAAGCGCTTTCCACCAGTTTTTTCAGACTGGCTTCGTCGGCAACACTGCTAAAAGACCATAGCGCGGCCAAGGCAATCATGCCGCCCATCACACACTGGCCGATAGATTTTTTCATGACATACTCTTTCTCAAACATGCGCAGTAGGCAACGCTACACATTATTGTTGCGTTGCTGCGCGAATTAAAAAACGTTTAAGCATAGCACTGTTCTCTACACCGCGTAAGCCTAACAAAGCGGCGTGCGTCCATATGGCTTGTGGGCGGGCAAACAAAGCATCCAGGCCACGGGTCAGTGCATGCATCTTCACTATATCTGGCTGCCGAGTGCGCATCACATGCCGTAAAAAACCGGCATCGCCCAATGGCTTCATCGCAGGCAATTGGGCAATCTGCGCACAAAGTGCCTGCACATCCTGAAAACCGAGGTTAACCCCCTGCCCGGCCATCGGGTGCACCTGATGCGCGGCATCGCCCAACAGCATCACTTGCGGCAAGGCCATGGTTTCAGCGGTATTCTGCATCAGCTGAAAAGCCAGCACGGGACCACTCGGCGTTAACTGCCCAAGCAGTTGTCCACTGCGCTCAGCCACTTCTAAGGCCAAGGCCTGTGCGGACAAGGCCTGTTTTTGCGCAGCTAGCGCATGTGGCAACGCCCACACCAGGGACACCTGCTGTTGCGGCATGGGCAGCAAAGCCAGGGTTTCATGCTCGCCAAACCACTGCCGGGCAATATTGCTATGCGGCCGTTCAGCTTTAAAATTAGCGACCAACGCCGTTTGTGCAAAATCTACCTGTTGCAGCCCCACACCGCATTGCGACCGCACCCAGGAGCGCGCACCATCAGCGCCTAACAACAAAGAAGCTTCAACCTCATGCTGTGGCAAGGATAACCGTGCAAGATGACCGCCATGTTGCAATGACTGTGCCGGTGCGTCGGTGATCACCGTCACCTCCGTGTCAGCCAAGACCTGCCAGCAGGCATGCATCAAGGCCTGGCTTTCAACGATATAGCCCATTTCAGGCAAGTGCGCTTCATCTGCGGTCAGGCGCAAGCTAGGCGTGGCATGCTGATGTGTCGGCGACCATAAATGCATGGCCGCAATCGGGTTGATGCGACTGGTAGGCAGGCGTGACCACACGCCCAGCGCGCGTAACCAGTCCACGGTTTGATTGGTCAGCGCATAAATACGGCTATCCCAATGCGCCATATCGGTCATCCAGTCAGTCGGCAAGGCTAGTGCTGGCTTGGCATCGGTCAACACCACCTTTTTACCCAGGCGCGACAAGGCAATCGCGGCCGTGAGCCCCACCAGGCCTGCACCCACAATCACCACATCGGTGTTAATCAGAGAACGTTCAGCTGCCATAACTCATTTTATTGACCAAATAACGGCGCGCCATTGGCAACAGGCTGAGCGCGCCCAACCCCGCGCCACGCAGCAAGCCCACCCCGACCAGGTCATTAGAAAATACATTAACTAAGAAATCCGTAAACTGCAGGCCACGCCCGGTATCGCGCTGACGCGACTGATGATACTCAGCCAGGCGGTGTGCTGCACCCCACTCGCTGTCCTGCGTGGCCGCAACATTAGCCGCCAGCGCAACTGCATCGCGGATGCCAACGTTAAAACCTTGTCCGGCAACCGGGTGCATGGTTTGTGCCGCATTACCAATTACCACGCAGTGGGCGGCAAAGGTCTGGCCTAATTTACTGAGTTTGAGCGGGAATCTGAAGCGTTTGCCCGCATGCAAGAATTTACCCACGCGGTCACCAAAGGCAGCATGCAAGGCTTGCAGAAAGGCATCATCATCCAGCCCAGCGATCTCATCGAGATAAACCTGTTCACCGGTCCATACCAGTGAAAATTGTTGGCCGTTGGGTAGCAATGCCATCGGCCCAAATGGCGTAAACCGCTCGTAGGCAATATTGCGGTGCGGTTGCTCGGTCTGCACCAGGCCGACCAGCGCATCATGGCCATAATGCTTGGTCTCACGCACCAGGCCAGGAATAGACTCCAGGCTACGGCCGCCATCGGCAATCACGGCCAAAGGCGTCGATAATTTTTGTACAGCGCCATCGGCAGACTGATATTCAACCTCAGCCGCAGTCGCATGTACATCCAGCGCCGTCACCGGCACCTGGTCATGCAATGTAATGCCCGCAGGAGATTGCGCAATGCGTGCATCGAGCGCCTGCATCAGCGCGCCATATGAGACTACATAACCCAGAGCGGGCAAGTCGTGCTCCTGGGCTTTGAGCACGGTGCGGCCAAAGCCTTTTTGCTGAGAAACGTGAATGGTTTCAATCGCCGTGACGCTGTTTTCGAGCAACGTCCACACCCCGAGCTGCTCAAGCACCTGACGTGTGCCATAAGACAGCGCCAGCGCGCGGCCATCGCCGTACATGGCGCCGTGCGACTGCGCCTCAAGCACCGTCACTGGCACAGCCGACTGTTGCAGCGACAACGCCAGTACGAGCCCGACCGGGCCGCCGCCGATGACTACAGGATGGTTGATAGTTTGCATCACACTGACTGCCTTTGACTCAATCTCAATCTATACTCAAATTGCTGATGCGCGTTGACGCATCAGCGCTTCAATCTCGGTCACCGTTTTTACGGCCGCCGAGGTCATCACCTCATGCCCATTGGCGGTCACCAGCACATCATCTTCAATGCGGATGCCAATATTCCAGAAATGCTCAGGCACATTGTCTGCCGGGCGCACATAACAGCCAGGCTCAACCGTCAGCACGTTGCCGGGTTGCAGCATGACCCAGTCACCGCCCGCCGTTTTATATTCACCGGCATCATGCACATCCAGCCCCAGCCAGTGACCGGTGCGATGCATGTAAAACTGGCGATAGCTGCCGGTTTCGAGCACGGCCTCACGGCTGCCCTGGCATAAACCATAGTGGATAAAGCCATCCATCAATACGTTTAAGGCAGCCTCATGCGGC
Source organism: Methylophilus sp. (assembly GCF_008015755.1). Lineage (GTDB taxonomy): Bacteria > Pseudomonadota > Gammaproteobacteria > Burkholderiales > Methylophilaceae > Methylophilus. The sequence continues at coordinate 193,787 of NZ_SSGF01000018.1, forward strand.
GCGTTCCAGTGATGTTGCGGACTGACGTGTTCAATGGCCGCCGCCTGTGCGGCTAACACCAGTTCATATAAATCTTTTTGCGGGCCACTAAAACGACCACTTACCGGAAAAGTCCGCGTAATGTCAGAGGCATAGCCATCCAACTCACAACCGGCATCAATCAGCAGTAAATCACCGACATTTAACTGCGCGTTATTAGCGTTGTAGTGCAAGGTACACGCATTGGCGCCACCGGCCACAATGCTGGTATACGCCGGTGCCTGCGCACCCTGGCTATAAAACGCATGCAAAAACTCCGCCTCGATTTCATACTCCCACTTACCTGGCACTGCTGCCTGCATGGCACGGTTGTGCGCGCTGGCGGCGATATTGGCCGAGCGGCGCATCAGGTCAATCTCATAAGGGGATTTAAGCAGACGCATTGCATCCAGTGGTTGACGCACATCAACCAGCTTGGCAGGGGCCTGCACGCCGGTGCGCGCTTGCGCCTTGACCGCATTCAGCCATTGGCTCACTTTGGCATCCCAGGCAGCATCACTGCCCAGGCTAAAAAACAACTCAGGCTGATTCGCCATCAGCGTTGGTAATTGTTCGTCCAGTTGTGTGATGGAATACGCCTCATCGAAACCGAATTCTGTTTTAGCGGCCTCCGGCCCATAACGAAAACCATCCCAGATTTCGCGATCCAGGTCTTTATCACGGCAAAACAGAATGGTTTTTGGCGATGCCCCGGCAATCAGCACCAACACAGCTTCAGGCTCTTTAAATCCGGTGAGGTAATAAAAATAGCTGTCAAAACGGTAAGGATAATGGCTGTCGCGATTGCGCGTCACTTCGGGCGCGGTCGGAATCACCGCAATACCCGCTTGCATGCTCTGCATCAGTTGCTGGCGACGACGGGAAAATTCTTGCATGGAGAGACTCAAAGTACGTTCTGGATAGTTAGGAATTGTAGCGTATTTGGTTGGCAATTGCTGGAATGGTTCCTGCCAACAGCGCGTCAGAAGCCCATCATTTCATACAGCGCAGACTGTCTGACATTTTTTTCGGCGTTTTGAATCGTGCCATCGCTTTGCCACTGTTGCAGTTGGCGCGCCAGAATAGGCTGCACCTGCGCCGCGTGCATGCCAGGCTTGATAGCGGGTAGATACAGCATTTTTAACAATAAGGCATCGAGGCCGGTCAATAAGGACTCTGGCGTTTTGTCATTAAATACTGAGGGATATACCTTGTCTGAATCGTTGGGTAACCCCATGGCTTGGGTGATTTCTTCAACAATGCAAGACACCAGCGCGCCATGTTCCTGTGCGTGATCGACAGGAATCACCACCCAGGCGCGCTTGATGGCTTTTTGTGCATCCAGGGTCACACCGAACATGCAGATGGCGTCGGCAGGTGGCGGCTGGCTTTTATTGTCACTGACACGTGCCACTTCTTGTCGCCATTGCGCAGACTGGCTAAACACCACGGTCATATTGGCTTCAGCGGCGCTGGCGGCCAGGCTAATTGAGTGACCCGTAATCTGGGACAGATGTCGTAAATGCGCCGTCGTCAGCGAGGTATGTTGTTCTGCCCCATCGGCATGGTGCGCCAGCCATACTTTGACTGGTTGCTGCCATTTGCGTACGGCTTGCTCGCCTGCGACATATTCACTATGCAGTGCTACCTCATTGAATGCCTGCTGCAAATATTCAGGGGACTGCCAGGCCTCCTCTGCCAGCACGGCAGAGGTATTCAACAGCAAAATTAGCCACCAATACCTGATATTAATCATGCTGTTTCGCCGCGGCTGCACGTAACGGCGTCAGCAAATGGGATAAGCCATTATGGTCAATTTCACGCATCAGGTGTAGCAAGCGGCCTAGCTCGCCCGGCGGAAACCCCTCGCGCGCGAACCAGTGCAAGTAATTGCCGGGCAAATCAGCAATCAGCCTGCCCTGATATTTACCATAGGGCATTTTGAGGGTGACCAGTTGCATCAAGTCTTCTTGTTTCATGGCGGTGAGGATGGTGAACGATGCATTATTTTAAGCAAAATCGGCGGTTTTCAAGATTTATTTAGCCTGCACCCTTAAAAAAATCGGCTGCCTGCCGATATTCCCCTTGAGTCTGGTTAGAAAACTCAACAACAAGAAGATGCGTTGTATTGAACCCAACATCGCGAAAGACCATGATGCAATACGAAATCACTAAAGAAAAAAGTGCAGAATACCTGCGACAAGCCATCCACCACATGTCGATGCAGGATGCGGCGTTTCATCCCGTCAGCTACGCTGTCTGGTATGAATATTCATCGGGCGAGCACGCGCGCCTGATTGAAGAAGTCAACGACTTGATTGAAAAAGAAAAAAAGCTCAACGAAAAGAGCACGGCGCACTTATTTAACAAACACATTGCCAGCACAGACACTGATAGCGCCAAGGTATTGGTTGAGCGCTTTAGCCAGGTGGTGACGAATATCACCTCCAGTACTGAAAAAGCCGGGCAGGACACTTCACAATTTAGAAAGTCATTGGACGCCTGGTCGGACGAAATTCAACAGCTAGACCCTAAACTCGGCGCCCAACTCGGAGCGCTGCTCTCTGATACCGCCCAAATGCAAACCTCTATGCATGGCTTGCAGCATCAACTGGAGGCGAGCCTGGAAGAAATTGCTGACCTGAAAAACGAGATTGTGAAAGCCAAGCAAGAGGCGATTTCGGATGGCCTGACCGGGCTGATGAACCGCAAAGGCTTTGATACAGCCTTGCATCAATGCCTGGACACCCCGGCCAATGAAGATACGTGCCTGCTGATTGCGGATATCGACTTTTTCAAAAAGGTGAATGACAGCTATGGCCATTTATTTGGTGATAAAGTCATTCAGGCCGTGGCACGGATTTTAAAAACGGTGTCAGGTAACTTGTATACCGCAGCCCGTTACGGCGGCGAAGAGTTCGTGTTGTTATTGCCACATACCAGCGTCGATATTGCCAAAGAAATCGCTGAAAACATTCGTCGCCAGGTGGCTGCCATCACCATTAAAAACAATGTCACGCAGCGGCTGATTTCTAATATTACGATTTCTATGGGGGTTACAGCCTACCTGCCGGGGGAGTCTGCAGACAGTTTTATTACACGGGCGGACCAGGCGTTATATACCTCGAAAGCACAAGGCCGTAACCAGGTCACCCTGATTAACGAAGAACTGGCAGCCGCCTGAGTTGACCATGTGCGCCATCATGCGGCGCACATGCTGTTATAACAAGTCTCTTTTTTGCTCGGGAATATCTTCGTAAGGGTAACGTGAATGCCCGAAGCGCATCACCAGCACTGAAATCGCCAAAATCAAGATGGCCGCAGACACCGCCAGCATATGTGTCTCGGTCATTTCCTTCATGTCCAGTAATAAATAACGCGCCAACGCCACCATGGCAATGTAAATCGGATAACGCATGGGTAATTTGCCAGTGCCAAAATAGCTGTTGATCATGGAAAACACTTCCAGATATAAAAACAGCTGCAACAAATCGCCCAGCCCGACCATGCCAGCATCCCACATGCGCGCCAGTTCATGTGCCAGTGAAAAGAAGGTCGCGATCGTGACCAGCCCCAAGCCCAGCCGCTCTATCCACATTAATGCCTGGTGCGCGATTTTATCGGTGCGATGCTCGTATGGTGGCTTCATGTTCCCCCCTGATTAACTCTTTGCTTTTAGTTCTTTTTACTTAGCCAATGATCCAGCTGCTCTAACCGCTCTGGCGTGCCGATATCATGCCACAATCCGTGGTGATGTTGTCCAGTCACGCGCTGCTGTTGCATGGCGGCTTTTAACAGCGGGGCTAATTTGGCTGCGTGCCCGTGCTGTACGCTGTCGAATAGCGATGGATGATAAACACCGACGCCCGAAAACGTCAATCGGTCAGTGGCAGATTCCAACACCAAGCCATTTGCCAGACCAAAGTCGCCCGCGGCATGCTGCGGTGGATTATCGACCATGACCAAGTGCGCCAGCTTGCCGGTTGGCAAGGCCAGGCTGGCATAATCAATATCGGTAAATACATCACCATTCAGCACCACAAACGGCTGCTCGCCCAATAAAGGCAAGGCATAGGCAATGCCGCCTGCGGTTTCGAGTGCCGTGACTTCTGCGCTATATTGAATGTGCACCTGCCATTGTCGGCCATCGCCCAGCGCATCCTCAATCTGCTGCCCCAGGTGCGCATGATTAATAACCAGTTGGGTGATGCCCGCAGTTGCCAGGCGCTCGATATGCCACACAATCAAAGGTTTACCGCCTGCCATCAATAATGGCTTGGGGGTATGGTCAGTCAGCGGCCGCATACGCTCACCACGCCCAGCAGCCAGGATCATCGCACGCATGGCTTAGGCTGCCTTTTCCAAGGCGAGCAACAGTCTGAGAAACGGACGCAACTCGACATAACGCTCACAGGCCGCCTGTAAATATTGCATCACCAAGGGCATATCCTTGAGGTAGCCCTCTTTGCCATCGCGGTGATACAAGCGGGCAAAAATACCCAACACCTTGATATGGCGCTGTACGCCCATCCATTCAAAGTCTTTATAAAACTCACCAAAATCAGCGCTGACGGGTAAACCGGCTTTTTTAGCCGATTGCCAGTAACGGACAACCCAGTCCATTAAATCTTCTTCGTCCCAGCGTATATAAGCATCCTTAAATAAGGATACCAGGTCGTAAGTGATGGCGCCAATCACGGCATCCTGAAAGTCCAGCACGCCTGGATTATTGTCGGGCGTGACCATCAAATTACGTGAGTGATAGTCTCTATGCACCGTCACTTGCGGTTGCTGCAAAATATTGTCGATCAGCAAGCCAAACGTCTTATCCATCACGGCCTGCTGCTCTGCAGTCAGCGTTTGACCTAAATGCTTGTTCACATACCACTCAGGGAATAATTGCAATTCGCGCATCAGTAAAGCTGCATCATATGCTGGCAATGCTTCTGGCTGTGTTGCCAGTTGCATCTTGATCAGGGCCTGACAAGCATCGCCATATAAAGCTTTGGCGTTGTCACGATTTAGTTGCGACAGATAGGTATCGTTACCGAGATCACTTAGCAACAAAAAGCCTTGCGTAACGTCTTGCGCCACGATCTTGGGCACATTGAGCCCGGCTGTCAGGAATTGCTCCGCCACGCGCACAAACGGGCGACAATCTTCCTGCGGCGGTGGCGCATCCATGGCAATCAGGGTTTGCGTCGGCAAATGCACGCGGAAATAACGCCTGAAACTGGCGTCTGCCGAAGCCGTCGTGAGTGTAAAAGGCTGATCGAGCACCTGCTGTAGCCATTGTTGTAGTTGCTGTGTTCTATCCACAAATGTTCCCAAATAATGAATCGGCCCATACTACCGGGCATTACTGTTAAAATGCGGCTGTCATTTTAAGTGAAAAATGACTTTTTAAGCATTTTCATGAATAATATAGCCCAATTGAAATGAGACATCTGACCGCAGGGTCTGGGATGCGTGCGTACAACCGTCGGCCATTAGCAGGCCTTACCGAAACGATCACTCTTTGAATAATTTGCAAGCTCACTCATCCACCTTTCAGGACCGCGGCATCCGGCTGATTTTGGCGCTCATCGCCATCAGCACCTTGTCGCCTGTGCCTGTGCGCGCGGATGAGCAGGCAGCCACAGAAAGCATTGTCGTCGCAGAAAACACCACCTTGCCTGGAGCCATTGAAATTGAAGGCGACACCCTGCAACTGCGCATGGACAGACAAATGCGGGCAATTGGCAACGCAGTGATTCGCAAAGAAGGCCAGCAAGTCACCGGCGATGATATTCGCTATGATATTCAGAATGACGAACTGCAAGTAGACGGTAATGCGGTCATTACTGCGGGCCAAACCAAAATTACCGGCCCGATGCTGCGCATGCGCATGAGTGAAAATATTGGGGAGATGCGCGACGTCAATATCGAATTTAAAAGCAGCCCGCCACCGCCCAGCAACCAGGATAGCAGCGCGCTACTCAATGATGAAGCTATTTTGCTCAGCGATCCAAAACGCTACCTGGAAGATGATCAGTCATACAGCTCGCAAGGCAATAATGCCTCATTTGAGAATATTCGCGCCACTGCCAAGCAAGTACTGTTTGAAGGCCAGAATATCAAGCGGTTAAAAAAAGCCAGTTACACATCCTGTGCTGCCGATGTTGACGACTGGTATATCAAAACCAACAATCTGGAACTCAACGACTACACCCGCACGGGCGAAGCAACCAATGCATTCGTTGAGTTTAAAGGCGTACCGATTCTTTACACACCGTGGATGAGCTTTTCTTACAACAACCAGCGTAAAAGTGGTTTGCTGGCGCCGTTATGGGGAACGACCTCTAGAAGCGGCTTTGAATTGCTGACACCGTATTACATCAACATCCGCCCGGATATGGACGCCACCATTGCTACCCGCTTTCTGAGCAAACGCGGTACGCAACTGCAAGGCGAATTCCGCTACCTGGGTGAAGACTATTCAGGGATTAACAACTTTGAATATCTCGACAATGACAGCATGACTGGCCAAACTCGATTTTATGCAAAACTGTCGCACGCGCAACGATTTAGTGAACACTGGTCAGGCGGCTACAATCTGGAAAAAGTGTCAGACGATAAGTACTTTTCGGAAATGGCCACTAGAATTCAGGTGACATCACGCGTCAACCTGCAACAAACCGCGTTTGTTGATTATCAAGATGATCATTGGACGTTTAACGGCTCCGTACAACGCTATCAAAACCTTGATAACAAATCGTTTGTCTACCAGCGCCTGCCTCAGCTGACTGTCAATTACGACAATAGCTGGAACGGCATTACGACGCAAACCGTGGCGCAATATGTCTATTTTGATAGCTTGCAAGAAATGGGCACTGTGCCTACCGGCTCACGGTTAAATTTCTACCCGTCACTGTCCTACCCGATGAAAAATTCATATGGGTTTGTCACACCGAAATTTGGTGTGAACACCACGCAATACAGCTTGAATAATAATGTGCCTAACGGCTACTCGGAAGAGTATAACCAGTTGAGCCGAACGCTGCCCATTTTCAGCCTAGACTCAGGACTCTATTTCGACCGTGAGTCCAGCTTGTTTGGCACAAACTATACGCACACGCTGGAGCCAAGAGCGTACTATGTCTATATTCCCTATCGTGATCAAAGTAAAATCCCGATTTTTGATACGGCGCTAGCGACACTTAATCAGGACTCTATTTTTACCGAAAACCAGTTTATTGGCGGTGACCGCGTAAACAATGCTAACCAGACAACGCTGGCAATCACCAGCCGCCTGATTGATGCAGAAACTGGCATTGAGCGAATAAGTGCCACCTTGGGGCAGCGTTTCTACTTTGAAGATCAGAAAGTATCGCTACCAAGTACTTCAGCCAGTACTCGTAAGTCATCAGATATTTTGGCAGGCTTTACCGCACGCCTCTCCAGCCGCCTGAATCTAGACACGTTTTGGCAGTATGACCCTGACCGCGGCAACATGGAGCGTAACAACTATTTGCTGCGTTACAACCCAGAACCGGGCAAGTCATTCAGCTTTGGCTACCGCTATACCGCCAACACCCTCGAACAATTCGATACCTCTGTGCAATGGCCATTTGGCGCTGGCTGGTATGGTATCAGCCGCCTCAACTACTCTATCCGCGATGGCAACGCCGTGCAATTCTTGGGTGGGCTGGAATATGATGCCGGGTGCTGGCAGGCGCGCGCAGTCATGCAACGCGTGCAAACAGCCACCGCCAACGCGAACTATGCTATGTTTTTCCAACTCGAACTCGGAGGCTTGACGTCTATTGGCGCCAATCCTTTAAATGTGATCAAGCGTAATATTCCAAGCTATATGCGCACCTACGACATCCCGGCAATTTACAGAGACCAGAACTCGCAATGATGAACCGTTTATCCACCCTGTTGTTATCCACGATGGTGTTTGCCTTTTGCGCAGCATCTTCAACCGTAATACTCGCCGCAGAAAAACGTCCCATCGAAAAAATGGATAGGATCATTGCCGTGGTCGACCAATCGGTCATCACAGAACGGGAAATGCTTAACCGGATGGAATCTGTTAAAACGCAAATGATTAAAAAAGGCGTCGAAGTCCCGCCTGACGAGGTACTGCAAAAACAGATTCTGGAGCGGCTGATTGTTGACAGCCTGCAACTGCAACTGGCCGCCCAAACCGGCATTAAGGTAGAAGATGCGCAACTGGATAAAACCATAGAACGGATTGCTGAACAAAACAACCTGACCTTGCCTGCCTTCAAAAAAGCCCTCGAAGAAGACGGTACACAGTTTTATAAATTTCGCGAAGACATCCGCAATGACATTATTATTGCCCGTTTGCGCGAACGCGATGTCGATAATAAGGTAAATATTTCTGAAGCCGAAATTGATAACTATCTGACTACACAGGAAAAAGAAGGCGACCTGGACGAGTTTAACATCTCGCAAATTCTGATTCGCTTGCCAGAAGATAGCTCGCCGGAAGATATTCAAAAAGCCCGCGCCCGCACCGAGCAAATCACCAAAGCTTTGTCTGAAGGCATGAGCTTTGAAAAAGTCTCCGCCAACTTTTCAGATGCGCCTAACGCACTCGATGGCGGCAGCTTAGGCTGGCGCAGTGGCCAGCAGATGCCTGCCCAGTTTCTGGAGCTGGTAAAAACGTTGCAACCAGGGGGCGTTTCACGCCCAATCCGCAGCGGCACCGGGGTGCATATCCTCAAACTGAATGACAGACGCGCCGGCGCCAGCACCTTGATTGTTGAACAAACCCACGTGCGCCATATTTTACTCAAACCGAATGAAGTCTTGTCTGACAAAGAAGCCAAGCAAAAAATTGAAGGTATTAAAGAGCGTATCGACCATGGCACCCCATTCCAGGACATGGCCCGGCAATATTCTGACGATGGCAGTGCGTCCAGTGGTGGTGATCTGGGCTGGATCAGTCCGGGTGACACAGTGCCTGTGTTTGAAAAAACCATGGCCGAACTGGCCGTCAATGAAGTCAGTGCACCTATCCGCAGCCAGTTTGGCTGGCATATCATCCAGGTATTAGAGCGCCGTAAACAGGATATGTCCAAAGAGTCCAAGCGCCTCAAAGCACGCCAGGAAATTCGTGCCCGTAAAGCAGAAGAATCTTATAACGACTGGATCCACGAGCTACGTGACAAAGCCTTTGTTGAAATGCGTTTAGAAGACAAATTCTAAACGCATGAATACCTTGCCTCGCATTGCGATTACCGCTGGCGAACCTGCTGGTATCGGGCTGGATATTTGTGTCAAACTCGCTCATACCGCCATGCCTGCGGCACTGGTGGTGCTGGCTGATCCAGCAGCGTTGCAAGCCAGAGCCGCTCAGTTAGGCATGCCGTTAGCGTTGCACACCTATACCAACACGCTGCCAGCGCATGCAGGTGACGGTAGCCTTTATGTGTTGCCGGTAGAAACTGCCGCACCGGTGGTCACCGGCACACTCAACCCGGCCAACAGCGCTGCCGTGTTAACCATGCTGGATCGCGCGCTAGCAGGCTGCCAAGCTGGCGAATTTGATGCCATGGTCACCGCCCCGGTACACAAAGGCGTGATTAACGATGCGGGCATCACATTTACTGGTCATACCGAATATCTGGCAGAAAAAACGCACACAGAACAAGTGGTGATGATGCTGGTCGGTGGCGGCATGCGCGTCGCGCTGGCCACTACCCACTTGCCACTGACGCAAGTCAGTGCCGCCATTACGGCTGACAGTGTCAGCACAACTATCCGCATTCTGCACCATGACCTGGTACACAAATTCGGTATTGCCCAACCGCGCATCTTTGTCGCCGGACTCAATCCGCATGCGGGTGAAAACGGCTACCTGGGCATGGAAGAAATCGACACCATCAACCCGGTGCTTGAGAATTTGCGCGCCGAAGGCATGCAACTCATCGGCGCCTTGCCCGCCGACACCATGTTTTCGCAAAAAAACCTGTCACAGGCAGATGCTTTCCTGGCCATGTATCATGACCAGGGCCTAGCGGTACTCAAACACGCCAGCTTTGGCGAAGGCGTCAATGTCACCTTGGGCTTGCCGATTATTCGTACTTCAGTCGATCACGGCACTGCGCTGGATATCGCCGGTAGTGGTAAAGCCGATCTCGGCAGCATGCTGAGTGCCATACAACTGGCCATCACGCTGTCCAAAACACGCAACTATTCAAAGATATGAAACACATCGCCAAGAAAAAATTTGGTCAAAACTTTTTGATTGACCAAGCCATCATCCAAAGCCTGATCAACGCCATCCATCCACAAGTGGATGACTTGATGGTCGAAATCGGCCCCGGCCTGGGCGCGATGACGCAGCCGCTGATCAAGCATCTGGATCACTTGCATGTGGTCGAAATCGACCGCGACATTATTCAATGGATGCAAGGCTTCTACCCGCCGAAGAAAATCACCATCCATAATTCAGACGTCTTGAAATTTGACTTTTCGACCATAGGCGAGCGCATCCGCGTGGTTGGCAACCTGCCGTATAACATCTCCAGCCCCATTCTGTTCAAGCTGCTGGAAAACACCGCGCAGATTATAGACATGCACTTTATGCTGCAAAAAGAAGTGGTCGAGCGCATGGTCGCCGACCCTTCAAACTCAGAATATGGCCGCTTGTCTGTCATGCTGCAATACCGCCTGCAGATGGAATACATGGTCACCGTGCCGCCAGAGGCCTTTGACCCGGCACCTAAAGTCGAGTCTGCTTTTGTGCGCTGCGTGCCTTATGCCACCTTACCTTACCCGGCCACCGATGAAGCCTTGTTTGCCAAAGTCGTCACGGCAGCCTTTGGCCAGCGCCGTAAAACTTTGCGCAACACCCTCAAAGGCCTGCTCAATGATGATGGTTTTACCGCATTGAATATTGATTCGCAGCTGCGCGCCGAAAACCTGAGCGTGGCCGAGTTTGTCGCCATCAGTAACTACCTGGCAGACCAGTCACTCACCAATCAGGCCTAAGCCGAACTTGCGCAAAGCCTTGCTGGCTTAACCTGATTTAAAGCTTAGCCTGATATAATCCTGTTTTTACTAAAACCCACACTTTTGGAGCATGTTATGCGTTTGATTCTGCTGGGCGCCCCCGGTGCCGGTAAAGGGACACAAGCCACCTTTATTAAAGAAAAATTCAATATCCCGCAAATTTCCACTGGCGATATGTTGCGCGCAGCAGTCAAAGCAGGCACTCAATTGGGCTTAGAAGCCAAAAAGTTTATGGATGCAGGCGGCCTGGTGCCGGATGAAGTGATTATCGGCCTGGTGAAAGAACGCATTAAAGATGCAGATTGCGCCAATGGCTTTTTGTTTGACGGTTTTCCACGCACCATTCCACAAGCCGAAGCCATGAAAAACGCGGGCGTCGCCATTGATTACGTGGTTGAAATCGACGTGCCGGATGCCGCGATTGTCGAGCGTATGAGCGGTCGCCGTAGCCACCCGGCTTCTGGCCGTACTTACCATGTGAAATTTAACCCGCCAAAAGTCACAGGCAAAGATGATGTGACCGGTGAAGAGCTAGTGCAACGTGACGACGACAAAGAAGAAGTCGTACTCAAGCGTTTGCAGGTGTATCACGATCAAACCGAGCAACTGATTGGTTACTATTCCGACTGGGCGAAATCCGGCGTCAGCGGCGCGCCGCAATACGTCAAGGTCAACGGCCTAGGCGAACTCAATACCATTAAAGAAGAAATTTTTAGCGCATTGAAATAACGGCGTTAAAACAAAAAAGCCCGCATGCTGCGGGCTTTTTTATTGGCTGCAGATCACAGATTAGAAATCGTAACGGATGCCGCCAAATACCTGCCGTTGGCGACCCACCACCATACCATCGACGCGGCTGGTGAGATACTCTTTGTCTGCCAGGTTATAGGCACTCATAAAGTACGACACACGACTGCCAACAGGCCGGTAATTCACGGTGGCATTGAGCAGTGCATAGGACGGAATGCGACCAGTACGGCCAGATAATACGTCTTCCTCTGAGCGACCAACGCGGTAAGAGACGTCTTCTTGCTGCTCACTGACGTAATCGACACCAATACGAGCATCAAAGCCAACCGGATGCTGGTAACCCAAACTCAAGGATGCCATGTGTTTGGGCGCGTAAGGCAAACGGTCACCACTAAACACATCTGCTGCCGCGTTGGTTTTTTTAAACTTGGCCGTGAACAGGTTGGTATAAGACCCGGCGAGGTAGATATTATGTGCAGAGTCATAGATCTGGCCAAAGTTAATGCGACCAGCCAACTCCACCCCGCTTTGCTGCGATTGCCCGCCATTGATAAACGAGCCAGAAGTCGGGCCAGCCACCACAATATCGTCAAAAATGGTGTGGAACAACGTGGTTTCAAAGGTGACGCCTTTGATGTAATTAGAGCGTGCACCCAACTCCCAATTGGTACTTTCTTCCGGCTTGGTATTCACCACCACGGCTGTATTGGCACCCCCTGGCGCATTAATATCACGGTCAGGGCGCGGTGGCGCAAAACCTTTGTGTACCCCGGCAAACAAAGTGGTTTTTTCAATGCCGTTCCAGGTTAAACCAAAACCCGGTAATACTTTGCTTTGATGATTGGTGTCTTTTGACTGGGGATTATTTTGCACCGCGCCTTCGGCACGCAGAATATCAGTCCTGATACGCAAGTCCTCTATGCGCAAACCGGGCGTGAACGTCCAGTTGCCCACATAAAAGGTGTTTTGTGCATAGTATGACTTGGCTTCGACATTGCTGTGAATCTGCTCGCGGTGATCGCCAAAAGCTTCTGCATAGCCCTGATTTTGGATGCGAGGGTCACTACCACGAAACTGATTACGCTGAATATCTTCGCGGTGATAGCGGAAGCCAAGCACGGCATTGCTTTCTATGCCAAACAAACTGTGCTGCAAATCCAGACGCGGCTCTATGCCCCAGTATTCATACTCACGCGGGCGCCAGCGTCCACCACATTGCTCGGCATTCGCTTCGGTGGCTACGCCCAAGCCAGTACATCGGTCCATCACCGAGCGCCCACCCAGGCCACCCGGGTCGTTAATCTGCCGGAAAGAGGCCCGCTCAGACTTGGCATAATAGGCTTGTGTGCTGAGTTTTGCCCGTGCATTAATCTGAAACAGATGCTGTAATTGAAACGTCGTGCGCTCGTGCTCGAATACATCATTTTTACCAGTCGGTGCCTGGTATTTATCTTCATTGTATTCGACCAGGCCCAAGCCGGTTTCAGACACATGAGAGCTCTCACGGAAATAACTCGCCTTGGCAATCAAGGTGTGGCGGTCAGATAAATTCAACTGCCCTTTGGCGGTGTATTCCTGAATCTCAAAATCATGGTTATCACGAATGCCGTCGCCTTTTTTATGCAAGGCATCAATCATCAAACCACCACGCTCATCACCTGCACCAATATTGCCATAGAGGCTGCTATAGTCGTTGTTGCCCAGCGTCGCAGACACATTACCATGCACCTGGCCGTCACTAGGCACAGGCCTGGTAACGAAGTTAATCATGCCGCCCACGGTTTGTGGACCATATAAAATCTGGCCAGAACCTTTCACTACTTCAATACGCTGCACACGCTCCAGCGGCGTGGTGTAATGCGCAGCCGGGTCACCATAGGGCGCCAAAAACAAAGGCATGCCATCTTCCATCAGTAAAGTACGCGCTGTTCTGCGCGGGTCCAGGCCACGCACGCCAATATTCACGCCTAGGCCAAAACTGTTTTCACCCACCACATGCACACCTGGCACATTATTCAAGGCTTCTTGAATTGAAAACGGGCGTCTTTCCTCCAGGGCTTGTTCATCCACCAGGTAATAAGATCCAGGCACCGACTCCAGGCGATCAGGCAAAATCCCCTTCACCACCACCGGTGAAATATTGAGTGTTTTATCCTGCTGCTCTTTTTCTTCCGCCAAGATTTCCATGGCTGGGTTAAACGCTAGCACGGTGGCCATCAACAAGCTTTTTTTCTTCATGTATTACACCCTCTTCTGTTCATATTGTTATAAAAACAAATGAGCAGGCTGCAATATTAATACCAATGTTATTGCGATAAAGGTTATCCCCATGTTTTTATTAAATAAATTATATTTATACAAATATGTATAGCGCTTTTTGAAAGACCGACACAGCATACAAGCGGTTTATATCAACCGACTTGCAACATACATGGCTAATATCAACCAAATTGGGTGAAGCGCTGCCGTCAAGCAGGTGCCAACGAAAAACATGCCTATCAGTTCTCGGGTATAATTAGTGCTTCGTTTAGTCACTTTCAAGCCACGCACATGCAACAGCAGTATCCATTCAAAGAAGTCGAACAACAGGCACAACAACATTGGGAGTCCAACCTGAGCTTTCAGGCCAAGGCAGAGAGCAATAAACCCAAATACTACTGCTTGTCTATGTTCCCCTACCCCAGTGGCAAATTGCATATGGGGCATGTGCGCAACTACACCATTGGTGACGTGTTAAGCCGTTATCACCACATGAAAGGCTTTAACGTATTGCAGCCTATGGGTTGGGATGCGTTTGGTCTGCCTGCTGAAAATGCGGCGATTCAAAATAATGTGCCGCCTGCGCAATGGACCTACGACAACATTGCCTATATGCGCAAGCAGTTGAAGTCACTGGGCTTTGCCATTGACTGGAGCCGTGAACTGGCGACCTGCCAACCCGACTACTACAAGTGGAACCAGTGGCTGTTTTTACGCATGCTGGAAAAAGGCATTGCCTACAAAAAAACCCAGGTGGTGAACTGGGATCCGGTCGACCAGACCGTGCTGGCTAACGAACAGGTGATTGATGGCCGCGGCTGGCGGACTGGCGCAGTGGTTGAAAAACGCGAAATTCCTGGCTACTACCTGCACATCACTGGCTACGCCCAGCAACTGCTGGACGACCTGGACAAACTGCCAGGCTGGCCTGAGCGTGTGAAAACCATGCAAGCCAACTGGATAGGCAAGAGTGTGGGCGTGCGTTTTGCGTTTCCGCATGAGATTAAAAATAACGATGGCCAGCTGATTGATGACGGCAAACTGTGGGTATTTACCACCCGTGCTGACACTATTATGGGCGTGACTTTCTGTGCCGTCGCCGCTGAGCATCCACTCGCCACACATGCCGCACAAAACAACCCGGCCCTGCAAGCGTTCATTGAGAAATGTAAGCAAGGCTCAGTGATGGAAGCCGATATGGCGACCATGGAAAAAGAAGGCATGGACACCGGCCTGACCGTGGCGCACCCGATCACCGGCGAACAAGTGCCAGTCTGGGTCGGTAACTACGTGCTCATGACCTACGGTGAGGGCGCCGTGATGGCCGTACCTGCGCACGACGAGCGTGATTTTGGCTTTGCTAAAAAATACAACCTGCCGATCAAACAAGTGATTAGCGTGGTCGACCAAAGTTTTGACCTGGATGGCTGGCAAGAATGGTATGGCGATAAAGCCAAAGGCGTCTGTATACACTCTGGCAAATATAACGACCTGAGCTATACACAAGCCATTGATGCCGTGGCGGCCGACCTGGCTGACAAAAATCTCGGTGGCAAACAAACCAACTGGCGCCTGCGCGACTGGGGCGTTTCACGCCAGCGCTACTGGGGCTGCCCGATTCCTATCGTCCACTGTGATAGCTGTGGCGATGTGCCAGTGCCAGACGACCAGTTACCAGTCAAACTGCCAGAGGACTGCGTGCCCGATGGCTCAGGCAATCCGCTCAACAAACGCGAAGACTTCTTGAACTGCGCCTGCCCAAAATGTGGCCAGCCAGCCAAGCGCGAAACCGATACCATGGACACCTTTGTGGACTCCAGCTGGTATTACGCGCGCTATGCTTCCGGCTTTAGCCCTGACGCCATGGTCGATGCCCAAACTAATCACTGGATGCCAGTAGACCAATATATTGGCGGCATTGAGCACGCCATTTTGCACCTGCTGTACTCACGCTTCTGGAGCAAAGTGATGCGCGACCTCGGCCTCGTCAACTATGACGAGCCGTTTGCCAACCTGCTGACGCAAGGCATGGTGCTTAACCATATTTTCTCTCGTCGCACCGCCAAAGGCGGCATTGAGTACTTTGCACCAGAAGAAGTCGAACTGGTACAAGATGCCAACGGTAAAGTGACTGGCGCCAAATTGCTGAAAGATGGCTCAGCCATCGATTATCAAGGCATAGGCACCATGTCCAAGTCCAAGCGTAACGGCGTCGATCCGCAATCGCTGATCGAGCAATACGGTGCTGACACCGCGCGCTTCTTTATGATGTTTGCCGCACCGCCAGAACAAACGCTGGAGTGGTCAGACAGCGGCGTAGAAGGTTCGCATCGTTTCCTAAAGCGCGTGTGGAACTTTGGCTATGCTTTATCGCAAATTCAGCCTGCTGACTTACCAAACAAACTCACCGGCGAACTTGCCAATCACAGGCGCGAAATCCACACGGTGCTGAAACAAGCCAATGTGGACCTGGCCAAACTGCAATTTAACACCGTGGCCTCAGCCTGCATGAAAATGCTCAACACGCTGGAAAAAGTGCAAAAAGAAGCCGACAAAGACTGGCAAGCCGTGGCCTTTGAAGGCTACAGCATCCTGTTGCGCGTGCTGTCACCGATTGCACCACACGTGACGCAAGTCATGTGGCAAAGCCTTAAGCTGGGCGCAGATATTCTCATCGCCAAATGGCCTGAGCCAGCTAACGCAGCCCTGGTGCAAGACGAAGTCGAATACGTCGTGCAAGTGAACGGCAAATTGCGCGGCAGCATCAGCATCCCTAAAAGCATGGTCAAAGAACAGATTGAAGCGACCGCCGTGAATCAGGACTTCGTACAGAAGTTTCTCAACGAAGGCAGCGTGAAAAAGATTATTGTGGTGCCTAACAAACTGATTAATATTGTGGTTGCTTAAAGAAAGGATGACTATGCTGCTTTCACACCTGACACCATTTCTGCCAAAGCGCTTTTGGCAAAATAGTGGCTGGCTATTGTTGATCGTGGCGTTATCCTCCTGTGGCTTCCAGCTCAGGCAGCCCAACCCGGTGTCATTTAAATCAATTCAACTCACAGGCAAAACCAAAATCACCACAGCACTCAAAAAGAGTTTGAAAGAACAAAATATTCAGTTGGTGGAAACAGCAGAAGAAGCTGAGCTGCAGGTGGAGCTGATTCATGAAGAAAATGAAAAACGCATTTTGTCCCTGAGTGGTACCGGTGTGGTGCGAGAGTACGAGCTTTATTATCGTGTGCAATACCGCACCAAGGCCAGTAACGAACCTACATGGGGCTTACCTCTGGTGATGGAAAGCCGTCGCGACTATACCTACAATGACTCTAACTTGCTGGCCAAACTGGCAGAAGAAAAACGCTTGACTGAAACCATGCAGACGGACGTGCTCAACGGCATCATGCGCCGCCTGTCTGCCTTGAAAAAAGCGCAATAACCATGCGCATTCAGGCAGCGCAACTGGCTCAACACCTGCCGCCAAAACAGCATTTGTTTGTGTTGGCAGGGGATGAGCCGCTTTCAATCACAGAAGCCATCGACCAGATACGTGCCGCGGCCCGCCAGCATGGTGCGCAAGAGCGTGCCAGTTTTAGCGTAGAGCGTTATTTTAACTGGGGGCAGGTCAGCCAGTTTTTGCAAAGCTTTTCGCTATTTGCCGAGCAACGTATCCTCGAAATCAATATCCCGACCGGCAAACCCGGCGTTGAAGGCGCTAAAGCCTTGCAACAGCTGGCCGAGCTACCCGTTGCCGATACCACTATTATCATCACCCTGCCCGCCCCAGACCGCGACATGACGAGCAGTGCCTGGTACGAAGCCTTGTCACAACATGGCGTGCTGCTGGTGCTTAACCAGGTGCCGCTGGCGCAACTGCCAGAGTGGATTGCACAACGCCTGGCCATGCAGCAACAAAGTGCCGATGAAGCCTCACGACGCTTTATTGCAGAGCAGGTTGAAGGTAATTTATTGGCGGCGCACCAGGAAATCCAGAAGTTAGGGTTGCTTTACCCGCCCGGCCCTCTTTCTGAAGACGCCATCCGCCAATGCGTGCTTAACGTGGCACGGTTTGACGTGTCGCAGCTCGGTGAAGCTATGCTGCAAGGTGACCAAAGCCGCGTGTTACGTATTATTGAAGGCCTGCGTGAAGAAGGTGAAACTGCCGTCGCCGTGATGAACCCGCTGGTGTGGTTGTTCCGCCCCTTATTGCAAGTACGGCTCGCCATGCAAAACGGCCAAGCCGTGCAGGCTGCCTTAAGCCAGGCCAGGTTATTCGGTGACCGCCAGACACTGGTTAAACGCGCATTGGAATTTTTACCGCAAAAACATATCGAAGCTGCTTTGCAGAAATTGTCAGACATAGACCGCATGGCAAAAGGCGTTGGTGATGGCGATGCCTGGCTGGAGCTTTCCCGCTTATGTAGTGGTATTGCGCGTATGGCGGCGAATAAATCCGCCAGATCAGCCGCCGCAAGGCCTCGTTAAGATTTTAAGATAGAATGATGGTTATGGACATTCAACACTACATGAAACAACTGGGTGAGCAGGCTCGTGCTGCTTCTCGCTTGATGGCAAAAGCTGACACCAATACCAAAAATCAGGCCTTGCGCAATATTGCCGCCCTGATTCGTCAGCATGAAAAAGCGCTTTTGGCCGCCAACCAGCAAGACCTGGACGCTGCCAAAGCCAACGGCATGGAAGCCGCCATGCTAGACCGCCTCACCTTAAGCGAAAAGTCAGTCGCGACCATGGCCGAAGGCTTAGAGCAAATCGCCAGCCTGCCAGACCCGATTGGCGAGATGAGCAACTTCAAATACCGCCCTTCCGGCATCCAGATCGGCCAGATGCGCGTGCCACTTGGCGTGATTGGCATTATTTACGAAGCGCGTCCAAATGTGACTGTCGATGCCGCTGGCTTGTGCATTAAATCCGGTAACGCTTGTATTTTGCGTGGTGGCTCTGAGGCCATTCATTGCAACCAGGCGCTGGCCAAGCTCGTGCACCAAGGCCTGCAACAAGCGGGCTTGCCACAAGCCGCCGTGCTAGTGGTCGAGACGACAGACCGCGCTGCCGTGGGCGAACTCATCACCATGAAACAATATGTAGACGTGATTGTGCCACGCGGTGGCAAAGGCCTGATTGAGCGCATCAGCAACGACGCGCGCATTCCAGTCATCAAACACCTGGATGGCAACTGCCACGTGTATGTGGATGACGAAGCCGATTTTGACAAAGCCCTGCGTATTCTGGAGAACTCCAAGACGCAGCGCCTGGGCACCTGCAACACTGCAGAATCATTACTGGTCGCGCGCAGCATTGCCAACACCGCCCTGCCAACACTGGCTGCGATGCTAACCAGCAAAGGCATCGAAATCCGCGGCTGCGAAGAAACGCGCGCCCTGGTGCCACAAGCCATTGCCGCGACTGAAGAAGACTACTACACCGAATACCTTGCAGCGATTATCTCCTGCAAGGTGGTGAGTGGCGTGGACGAAGCGATTGAGCATATCAACAAGCACTCCAGCCAGCACACCGAAGCCATCGTCACCGAGAACTACACCAAAGCGCGCCAGTTCCTGCGCGAGGTCGACTCCAGCAGCGTCATGGTCAACGCCTCTACCCGCTTTGCGGATGGCTTTGAATACGGCTTTGGTGCCGAAATCGGCATTTCTACCGACAAGCTGCATGCACGCGGCCCAGTCGGTTTGGAGGGATTAACATCGTTGAAATATGTGGTGCTAGGTGACGGCCACGTCAGGGCCTAACGCATGAATTGGGCGCATCACGCATAGTGGTGATGCCCGATTGATACAGTCTGACCGCGATGCTTTGAAAGAATCACTACGATGGAAATCATAGGCATTTTTGGCGGGACTTTCAATCCTATCCACAACGGGCATTTAGCGCTGGCGCAAACCGTGCTCGACACCCTGCACTGCACGCAAATCCGCTTTATTCCAGCAGCTGTTCCACCGCATAAAGCAACACCCGCCGTCACCGCACAACACCGCGCCGCGATGGTGCAATTGGCGATACAAGACCGCCCGCAATTCGTACTCGATACCTGCGAGCTAGACCGCCAGGGCACTTCGTACACCATAGAAACCCTACACCTATTGCGCCACCGCTTTCCAAGCCAGGCCCTCTGCCTGATCATGGGCCAAGACAGTTACCAAAAACTACCCACCTGGCGCCGCTGGTTAGCGTTATTAGACTATTGCCATATATTAGTCGTACACCGTGCAGATCGTGAAAAAACCTTATTCTTGCATCCAGAACATGAGGGTAAGTTGATAGATATCGCAACAGCGCCAGAAGCGTTTGCCGCACAAGCGAACGGCCTGATCAGTTTTCTGCCAATCACGCCGCCAGATATTTCCTCTACGCGCATTCGTGAGCGGTTAAGTCAGAATGACGACACTGTGATCACTGAAATACCACCACAGGTATTTAGCTATATACAGCAGAATCGTTTATATAAAACTGTCGATTAATTGCAGCAGATTTGCGCATACCAATCAAATAGGTAGATACTTATTTAAGTTGCCAGCCTAAGGATAGAATGTAGTTTTAAAAGACCTGATCCCATTGATGCTGCAAACATGACTAACCCACTGATTGTTAGAAATCACTATGTTCCACAATCCTATCTAAGGAGATGGCAGAACTCAGATAGGAAAGTCATGGTTTATAGAACTTTGGTTAGTCATGTAAATTTACCAATCTGGAAGCCTTACTCCACCTCAGCTATCGCCTATCACAGCCATCTATATACACAAATTATAAATGGCAAGGAAAATGATGAACTAGAAAGATGGTTCGCTAGAGAAATTGAGGCCCCAGCTAGCAGGGTCATTGATAAAGCAATCTCTGATCAAAGGCTATCCAAAGATGATTGGCATATTTTAATCAAACTTTTAGCTGCACAAGATGTTAGAACTCCATCTAGGATGCGCCAACATATTGAATGGGGAATAAAGTCAGCTTCGGATGTTTTAAATGAAGTTTTAGAAGACGTTAAGGAAAAATTGGAAAAAGGTGAATTGACTTCGATAGATCAAGAAGCAGAAGGCTATGAAAAAAAACCAAACTACTTTCCTCTAAAAGTGATTACTGAATCTTGTCCAGATAGTGACATCGCTACATTAAGAGCAGAGACCTTCATTGGTAGAAGCTCATGGATTCATTCAATTAAACATCTATTAGAAAACACATCTCAAATTTTATATAAACATAAATGGTCTATTGTGAGACCAGCTAAAGGCTATTATTGGTTTACCAGTGACAATCCTGTAGTGAAACTCAACTACACTGACCATCTAAATTATGATTTATTAGGTGGCTGGGGCAGAGAAAAAGGCAACATTATTTTTCCAATTGGGCCAGAACATGCGTTGTTTGCAGAAATCGGTGGAAGACCTTTTCCAAAAGGCGCTCGGCTAAATCTAAACCTAACATTACAGTTTAGAAAATTCATAGCTGAAAACTCACATAGAATGATTTTTAGTTTTTATGAAGATACTGATGTACCTCGCCTTAAAAGCAGAATTGTCGATAACGAACAAGTGAAAAATGAACGTGAGGAAATACTAAATTGGCATTTAGCGAATGCTCATTTGGAGCGCGAATACTTTCACTCCAAATGAGTTAAAGATAATACAAGTGTAGAGTTAAGCAGCCACTGGAAGTAGTGGAGTTTCTAAGGCTTGAATAAACTTATCACAATGCTTTTTAATATATGACTAGATAGATATCTGCTAAATAACGCCTCTTAGCCACATTAATATATTTTCTTTAGAAATAATTTTGAATTATAATTTCTAAAGAAAGATTAATGCGTTATGACAACTGCAATTAAAGAAACAGCGATTAAACCCGATGCCGCGCATGTATTAAGCAAAGCGGTAGGCCGAGCTGCCCAGCGTTTACAGCTTTCACGTGCAATGCTGGCGACGATTCTGGGCTTGAGTCCGGCAACGATTACGCGGTTGTATGATGGCAAATACATTCTTGACCAGAAGCGTAAAGAGTGGGATTTTGCGTTGTTGTTTGTGCGCGTATTCCGCTCACTGGATTCAATAGTGAGCAATGATGAAACGGCGCGGGTGTGGTTGAACAACCATAACTTGGCCTTGAATGCACGCCCGATTGATCTGATTTCTCAAACGGAAGGCTTGGTGCGTGTCGTACACCACCTGGACACCTCACGCGGTCTCGTCTGAGGCGTTTGCCTGGCGGGGTTTGGCTTGGCGTATGGTGGAGGCACAGCATGTGGCTTCGACCATGAAGGTGGTCGATACTGCTGCTGAGCAGAATATTCTTGAAGCATTGCTCGATCACAGCAAGCCTGCTTACCCTGACACGACGGCAAAGCTGGACTATCTGCTGGCGACCCCGTTTCGTTACCCAACGCGCAAAGGCGGCTCACGATTTAGAGGGGCGAATGACCCTGGTGTGTTTTATGGCGCGGAATCGGTCGCCACTGCAGCGGCTGAACTCGGTTACTGGCGCTGGCGGTTTTTAATGGATGCGCCTGCTCTGACGCATATTGAACCTGTAGCACACACTGCGTTTCAAGTCGCACTCAAAGCGCAAGCGGTGGACTTACGCAAACATCCTTTTAATGCAGATGCAAGTTGGGTGCATAAATCCGATTACGGTCCGACCCAGGCCTTTGCACAATTAGCGCGAGAGGTCGCGCTGGGTTGTATTGTGTATCAATCTGTCCGCAATCCAGACGCGGCATGGTGTGTGGCGGTATTAACGCCAGAGAGCTTTGCCGAGCCTAAACCCAGGCCAGACACCCAAACCTGGTGGTTAGCGGTGGGCCAATACGAGGTAATTTGGCGCAGAGATCGGCAATCATTGACCTTTCAAACTGACCGCTGGAAGTGAAGTTAGCACGTTAATGATAGGTGTTTTATGCAAAAAACCCCTTAAATTGTTGAATTAACGATATAAATACTATCTTTACAATGTATACAACCCTAAAAAACTTTGATATGTTACCGATATATCACAATAAATATGATGCGTATGCATCAAATAAACATCGGGGTGACATTGAAAATGATGGATATGTCTGGAAAATATTTGTATAGCATTCGCAGTGCGAATGGCGTGTTGGTTGAAAATTTGCAGATTTTTGGCAAGTCGCGCAAAGAGGCTGATGCTAAGATTAGGCAGATGTATTGGCGCTGCGAGATTTTGAGTTGCAGCCTGGTAGGCGATGCGAGTGGGCGCACACCGAACCTGAAAATGCAATGGTTACGGCCTAAGGCTGCGTGAATAACATGCTTAAAAAAAGGCGCTTGGTTTCAAGCGCCTTTTTTTTGTCTGCGAGTTTATCTAAAACAACGACAGGTTACTCGCACGCACATTATTCCTGACGACTTTTCTCTGCAGCAATTTTTTCACTGGGCTAGCACTTGCAGCAAACGAGGCTTCATCAAACAGCGATTGTTGCGCCGGGAACATATCGTCTTGCATCTGCGCGGTTTGCAGGTCAAACCGGAGTTCGCATTCTAACCACAGGTCAGATTTCGGCACGCAACAGCATGGCAAAATTTCATCGGCGGCGGTAAACGCCAATGGCAGCTCAACGTAATCGACTTCACCATCTAGCATGCGTACGCGGCAGGCACCACAATAGCCGCTGCGGCATTGATACTCTACTTCGTGGCCGGTGCGTTCGAGGCCTTCGAGGAGGGTTTCTTGCGGGAGCAGGCTAAAGCGGCTGTGCTGGCTGCGGATGCTAATCACTGGTTTAGATGACCACTACTGTTTATAACTCAAAGCCGTTCAAATCGTCGGCGGATACTTCAGAATCAATCTGACCAATCAGGTATGAGCTGAGTTCGACTTCTTGCGGAGCGACTTGTACCGTGTCTGACGCGAGCCAGGTGTTGATCCATGGAATCGGGTTATTTTTGGCGCCAGGGAATGCGGGCGGCAAACCCACAGACGCCATGCGGCTATTGGTGATGTATTCGACATACTGGCACAAAATATCTTTATTGAGGCCAATCATGGAGCCATCTTTAAACAGGTATTCTGCCCATTCCTTTTCTTGCTCGGCGGCTGTTTTAAACATCTCAAAACACTCGCTGTGCAATTCAGTAGCAATTTCGGCGAACTCGGGGTCGTCCTGGCCAGAGCGCATGATATTGAGCATGTGCTGGGTGCCGGTGAGGTGCAAGGCTTCGTCACGCGCAATCAGGCGGATGATTTTGGCGTTACCCTCCATCACCTTGCGCTCGGCAAAGGCAAACGAGCAGGCAAAGCTCACATAAAAACGAATCGCTTCGAGAATATTCACGCTCATCAGGCAGCGATATAGCAGTTTTTTCAGTTCACGCTTGTTGACTGAAATGGTTTCGCCATTAATGACGTGATCGCCCTCACCCAGTTGCGAATACAACATGGTCTGATGGATCAGCTCATCGTAATAATGGGCGATGTCAGAGGCGCGTGCAGTAATGTTGTCGTTACGCACGATGTCGTCAAAAATAATAGATGGATCATTGACGATGTTGCGGATGATGTGAGTGTAAGAGCGCGAGTGGATGGTCTCGGAAAACGCCCAAGTTTCAATCCAGGTCTCAATTTCAGGCAGTGACACCAAAGGCAACAGCGCTACGTTTGGGCTGCGGCCCTGAATCGAGTCCAGCAGCGTTTGGTATTTGAGGTTGCTGATAAAAATATGCTTTTCGTGCTCAGGCAAGCCTTGGTAGTCGGCACGGTCTTGCGACACATCGACCTCTTCCGGACGCCAGAAAAAAGACAATTGTTTTTCGATCAGCTTCTCGAACACCGGATATTTCTGCTGGTCATAACGTGCCACGTTGACGGGCTGACCA
The DNA here is from genome assembly GCF_008015755.1 of Methylophilus sp. Classification (GTDB taxonomy): domain Bacteria; phylum Pseudomonadota; class Gammaproteobacteria; order Burkholderiales; family Methylophilaceae; genus Methylophilus. Next base: position 218,701 of record NZ_SSGF01000018.1, read on the forward strand.
AAGAACATCGGTTCTTTGAGCTGTTCGTTGTCGATTTTGGTAAAGATACTGTAGGCCATGGCCGTGTTCCTAATGTTTAAGTGTTATTCTCAAACTGTTTTTAAAATCTACTCATAACCCCACTGCAATAAGCATTTCATCAGTGAGCGAGCGGGATAAAGTGCAAGGCGCCCGGCGCACAGAAACCGCAATGTACAAGGAGTACATCAGGATTTCGAGCACCGCACAACATTGCAATTTGCCCGCGCAGCCACTGAGTCAGCGCTTATTTAAATCTTGCAGGCACCGCTGGCACAACCATCGTCCTCTGCCTCAGTGCCACCTTCGGTCGCCCCATCGCGGGTGTTGTGGTAATACAGCGTTTTAATGCCCAGCTTGTAAACCTGCAACAGGTCTTTCAGCAGTTGCTTCATTGGCACACGGCCACCTTCAAAGCGGGTTGGGTCGTAGTTGGTGTTGGCAGAAATAGACTGGTCAACAAACTTCTGCATGATGCCCACCAGCTTGAGGTAACCCTCGTTGTTAGGCATTTTCCACAACAGCTGATACTGGTCACGCAGGCGGTCAATCTCTGGCACCACCTGGCGCAAGATACCGTCTTTAGACTGCTTGACCGAGACCAGGCCACGCGGTGGCTCAATGCCATTGGTGGCGTTAGCAATCTGGCTGGAGGTTTCTGATGGCATCAGCGCAGTCAAGGTTGAGTTACGCAAGCCATCTTTTTGAATCTCTGTACGCAGGCCTTCCCAATCGAGCAGCAACGGCTCATTGCAGACGGCATCAAGGTCTTTTTTGTAGCTATCAATCGGCAAAATGCCTTTGGCGTAGGTGGTTTCGTTAAACGCACCACAGGGGCCAAATTCGCGCGCTAACTGCACAGAGGCTTTGAGCAGGTAAAACTGAATCGCCTCGAAAGTACGGTGGGTCAGGCCTAATGCGTTATCGCTGGTGTAGTTGGTGCCATTTTTAGCCAGATAGTAGGCGTAGTTGATGACGCCCACACCCAATGAACGGCGTTTATTGGTGGCGTTCAATGCCGCTTTGACCGGGTAATCCTGGTATTCAAGCAGCGCGTCGAGTGCACGCACCACTAAGTCGGCCAGGCCTTCCAGCTCATCTAATGACTCTAGCGCGCCCAGATTAAAGGCAGACAAGGTACACAAGGCGATTTCGCCTTCGGTGTCATTAATGTCGTTCAATGGATTGGTCGGCAGCGCGATTTCCATGCACAGGTTAGATTGACGCACCGGCGCCACAGCCGGGTCAAACGGGCTATGTGTATTGCAGTGGTCTACGTTCTGGATGTAGATACGGCCTGTGCCGGCGCGCTCTTGCATCATCAGTGAGAACAAGTCTACCGCAGGCATGGTGCGCTTGCGGATGCTGTCATCGGCTTCATATTGGGTGTACAAACGCTCGAACTCATCCTGGTCGGCAAAAAACGCGTCATACAAGCCAGGCGTGTCATGCGGTGAGAACAAGGTGATGTTCTGGCCCTTGATCAGGCGCTGATACATCAGGCGGTTGATCTGTACACCATAATCGAGGTGACGTACGCGGTTTTCTTCTACCCCGCGGTTATTTTTAAGCACCAGCAGAGACTCGACTTCCAGATGCCACAACGGATAGAACAAGGTGGCTGCCCCGCCACGCACACCGCCCTGTGAACAAGACTTCACGGCAGACTGAAACAGTTTGTAGAACGGCAAGCAGCCCGTATGTTGCGCTTCGCCGCCACGGATTTCACTGCCCAGGGCGCGGATACGGCCGGCATTGACGCCGATGCCGGCACGTTGCGACACATATTTCACAATCGCGCTGGTGGTCGCGTTAATGCTATCGAGGCTATCACCACACTCAATCAGCACGCAAGAGCTGAACTGTCTGGTGGGCGTACGTACGCCGGACATAATTGGCGTCGGCAGTGAGATTTTGAAGGTAGACACCGCATCATAAAAACGCTTGATGAAGTCCAGACGCGCCTGACCTTTGTAGTTAGCAAACAGGCACATGGCGACCAAAATATACAAAAACTGTGGGCTTTCGTAGATTTTTTTAGTCACCCGGTTTTGCACCAGGTATTTGCCCTCCAGCTGCTTGACCGCAGCATAAGAGAAGTTCATGTCACGCCAGTGGTCAATATAACCATTCAACACGTCAAACTCTTCGCGGCTGTAATCCTGCAACAGGTGCTGGTCGTATTTGCCCAGCGCAGTCAGGTTGGTCACATGGTCAAACAGATGCGGCGGCTCAAACTGGCCGTAAGCAATCTTGCGCAGGTGAAAAATAGACAGGCGTGCCGCCAGATATTGATAGTCTGGTGTTTCTTCAGAAATCAGGTCAGCCGCGGATTTAATAATGGTTTCATGAATGTCATCGGTACGAATGCCGTCATAAAACTGGATATGGGAGCGCAACTCCACCTGGGAGACCGACACATTGTTCAGGCCTTGTGATGCCCAATCAATCACGCGATGAATTTTATCGAGATTGATCGGTTCCTTGCGGCCATCTCTTTTTGTGGCCTGCATGGATTCGTATTTTGACATTAATGGCTCCCAGTCCAGGAAGCGAGGGGTCGCACAGCAAAGCGCATTCAAGCCGGGCAACACCCGGGCCACCGTGCATGGTAAACATGCACGCGCTGAAAGGCTAGTATGACAATCAGTTTTAACAATAGACCAATTGCATCTGCCGAGGACACCCCGCCTCAAACGTTAACAATAAAAATTTCACGGCAGGTCTCCTGGCTCTCAGGTCGTCATTATTTGCTTTCGCCTTCCCGAATTTCTTCAGTGGCATGCATGGCAGCAAACAACTCGCTGATTACAGTTGCGGGGGCAGCCCTGGCTTGATGACTCCTGTGCGGCTTCACGCACCAGGTTCCCTATTAAATACAGAAGAGGACGCTCTTCTGCATACCGTATGGATGCGACTATAAAACAATATCTATGGTTTTTCAATTATCAAAAACACAATATATTGATTTATTTCCCTTGACAGTGAGCAACTGATTGTTTTTATTAAAGAATATTTTTTCGTGACAGAGACAGATACTTTAGCAACGATCAGCAGGCCATTCGCAACGCGCAAAAGACAGCGCAAGTGATCACTTTGATGGGCAGCGCCTAGCAGTTTTTAGGCCTGATAAAGTCACTGTTGCTTTTAAGTCAACCCTAGAAAAACCCTGTCATTACCTCGCTATTTACGCTACACCGAGGAGGCGAATTATGCGACATTATCTACCATCAATAAAAATTTAAACACGCTATGGCTGCTATCCATCATGACACCCTGCGCATGGTCACCCTGCTCACCCTGGTTGTGACTTGCACTAGCGCACACGCCACCAATGGCATCAACCTGATTGGCTTTGGCGCCGAATCGACCCTGATGGGCGGCGCCGACGTGGCCGTGGCGCGCGACACCAGCGCACTCAACACCAACCCGGCCGGACTGACGCAGATCAAGGCGCCTCTGCTGGATATGTTTGGCTCCGTGCTGCGCACCACCGACCTGGTGCACAAAGACCCGCGCAACGAAGAACACGCATCTAATCGCTATACCTTTTTGGGCGGCGGCGGCTATGCCAGGCCCCTGGAGAATTCGGATTGTACGGTGGGCATCGGCTTATTCGCACAAGGTGGTGCCGGTGGCGTGTTCGACAATTTGCGCACGCCGTTTGGCAACCGCGATGATTTGTCGTCACTGTTTGGCATCGCCAAAATCATTCCCGGCATCGGCTGCCAGGTGAATGAAAAGCTGTCATTGGGCGCCAGCCTGAATCTGGTCTATGGCAGCATAGAACAAGACTTTTTCTCCAACACCTCTTTCAGTGCCGGCAGCACGAATTTTGCGGGCTATAAATTAGAGGGCGCCTCTGCCATCCGCACTGGCTTTAAGTTAGGCATGCAATATAAGTTGACCCCGACGCTGACACTGGCAGCGGCTTATACAGAAAAGACCGAGCTGCCGATGACTGGCGGTACGCTGGTCGCTGATTACGCCACCTTGGGAAAAGTGAAATATGCGGATGCCTCAGTCAAAGGCTTCGCCTTGCCGCGCGAAGTGGCTGTCGGGCTGGCATTCAAACCAACGGACGAATGGTTGCTATCATTTAAATTGAACTGGCTCAATTGGGACGATGCGATCAACGACATCACGCTGCGCGCCACTAAACCTAACAATGCCGCCGCACCTGCTGTATACCCTTTCCCAATAGCTGCTGCCGACTGGAAAGATCAGTGGGTAGTCGCTTCCGGTGTGGCCTACAAGTGGGATGACAGAACGACACTGTATGCAGGCCATAACTATGGCAAAAATCCGATTCCACGGCAGAACTCCAGTCCATTATTGGCAGGCATTCTGGAGCATCACCTCACCTTTGGTGCGGCACGCAAAATTGACCAGCACTGGCTGATGACAGGCGGCGTGGAGTGGATGCTGCCAGTCAGCGTCAAATACAATAGCCCCTTGCTTGGCGACTCAGAAATTCGCAACGAGGCAATCTTCTTGCACTTTATGCTCAGCCGTCGCTGGTAGAGGATTGCAGGTCAAATGGCCATGCGCTTGTTAAGAAGCATGGCCATTTAAACCCTTGGCTAAGCCGCGCGCAAAGTGTGTGCAGCCGCCACCATATTGGTCAACGCCGGCAGTACCTCCGCCCACTGCCTGGTTTTCAAGCCGCAATCCGGGTTCACCCACAAACGCTCGGCAGGGATGCGTTCAGCCGCTTTTTGCATCAATTGCATGATATGTTGCTGCGTCGGAATATTGGGCGAGTGAATGTCATACACGCCAGGCCCGATCTCGTTGGGGTAGTTAAAGTTATCAAACGCATCCAGCAGCTCCATATCCGAGCGTGAAGTCTCTATCGTAATCACATCAGCATCCATGTCGGCAATCGCGGCAATAATGTCATTAAACTCGGAATAACACATGTGGGTATGAATCTGCGTTTCGTCCTGCACACCGTTAGCCGTGATGCGGAAAGATTCCACTGCCCATTGCAGATACTCCTTCCATTGCGATTTGCGCAAAGGCAAGCCCTCACGCAAGGCGGCTTCATCAATCTGGATCACGTGAATGCCTGCTTTTTCCAAATCGAGCACTTCTTCACGAATCGCTAATGCCAACTGGTAGCAACTCACCGCACGTGGCTGATCATCGCGGACAAATGACCAGTTGAGGATGGTCACCGGGCCCGTCAACATGCCTTTCATCGGCTTGCGGGTGAGGGATTGCGCATACTTGATCCACCCCACCGTCATCGCTTGCGGGCGGCTGATATCGCCAAACAGGATAGGCGGTTTGACGCAACGCGAGCCATAAGACTGCACCCAGCCAAACTGGCTAAACGCATAGCCATCCAGTTGCTCGCCAAAGTATTCCACCATGTCGTTACGCTCGGCTTCACCATGGACCAAGACATCCAGGCCCAGTGACTCCTGCTCACGCACGCTACGTTCAATTTCAGTTTTCATCGCCTGCTCATAACCCGCCAGATTTAATGACCCGGCCTTGAACTGGCTGCGCGCCTGGCGAATCTCCGCCGTTTGCGGGAAAGAACCGATCGTCGTCGTTGGATACTTGGGCAACTTGAGCAATGCCGCCTGTTTCTCTGCACGTTGTGCATACGTACTCTGGCGTTGCCCCAGTTGCGGCGTCAGGGTTTCCAGCGCGGCTTTCACCTGCGGGTTATGCACACGTTTGGAGGCGCGGCGGGCGTCAATCGCTACCTGATTCACCGCTAAAGCCACTTTCACCGCTGCGCGACCGAGACTCAATGCCGTGGCCAATACCTGTAACTCTTCCAGCTTTTGTTTGGCAAAGGCCAACCATGACTTGACCTCGGCATCCAGTTTGACTTCGCTGTCGAGATCCACCGGCACATGCAGCAACGAGCACGAAGGCGCCAGCCACAAACGCTCACCCAAACGTTCGGCAATCGGCTCCAGCCAATCCAGCGTGGCATTCAAATCTGTTTTCCAGATATTGCGGCCGTTAATCACGCCCACAGACAGCACTTTGTGTGCAGGCAGCATGCTGATCAAAGGCACGACTTCACTGCGCGCATGAATCGCATCCACATGCAATCCGGCGACGGGCAGATTCGCCGCCAGGTATTGGTTATCCGCCAACGGCCCAAAATAAGTCGCCAACAGCAGTTTGATGCGGCAGCTCTTCAACTGGTGATAAGCCAGGTTAAACGCATGCTGCCATTCAGCCGTCAGTTCAGTCACCAAAATCGGCTCGTCCATCTGCACCCACTCCACGCCCTGCGCAACCAGCGTTTCCAGCAATTCGGTATACACTTGCAACAACTGCGGCAGCAGCGCCAGGCGATCCGAATCATCCTTGCTTTTGCCTATCGCCAGATAGGTCACCGGGCCGATAATCACCGGCTTGGCTTTCACCTGCTGCGCTTTTGCCTCAGCCAGTTGCGCCAGCAAACGCGTCGCATCCAGTTTAAATTGCGTCTCCGCAGTAAACTCCGGCACGATATAGTGATAATTGGTATCAAACCATTTGGTCATTTCCCCTGCCGCCACGCCGCCACAACACTGCGCATGGTCTTCGGCAGACTGGGCAGAGCGGCCACGCGCCACACGGAAATAGTTATCCAGCGCATCACCATGAAAATCTTGCACGCGCGCTGGCAGGTTACCCAGGGTAAAACTCATGTCCAGCACCTGGTCATAAAACGCAAAGTCACCCACAGGTGCCAAGTCCAGGTTAGCTTGCAACGCCCAATTGTCACGACGCAAATCTTGCCCGACCTGCTTTAATACATCCAGTGAAGACTGTCCTTTCCAATAAGCCTCTAAAGCAAATTTCAATTCGCGTTTTGCGCCTATGCGCGGAAATCCCAGGTTGTGTATCGTCGCCATGCCAGCCTCGTGTGTGATCGTTAAAGAACACACATTCTAGAAAACACAAATCATGAAGTAAAATGGTATTATTTCAACAATCAATTACTTTTATTCATGGATTAAATCATGATAGAGCGTATCCATTTGGCAATCATCCGTGAAGTTGAACGACAAGGCTCGTTGACCGCTGCGGCAGAAAAACTATTTCTCACCCAATCAGCCCTCAGCCATTCGATCAAAAAACTGGAGCAGCAACTCGGCACTGATATTTGGCTACGTGAAGGCCGTAGTTTGCGACTGACACAAGCCGGGCAATATTTACTGGCAGTCGCCAACCGATTATTACCGCAACTGTCACTCGCCGAAGAACGCTTGCGCCAGTTTGCCCAAGGCGAGCGCGGCACCTTGCGCATCGGCATGGAATGCCACCCGTGTTACCAGTGGCTGCTCAAGGTCGTCTCGCCTTATTTAGCCGACTGGCCGGATGTGGATGTAGATGTCAAACAGAAGTTCCAGTTTGGTGGCATAGGCGCCCTGTTTGGCTACGAGATCGATATGCTGGTCACGCCGGACCCGCTGTATAAACCCGGCCTGAAATTTGTGCCGGTGTTTGACTACGAACAGGTGTTGGTCGTGCATCGCCAGCACGCACTCGCCCGGGCAGAATATGTCAGGCCAGACCAACTGAGCAGCGAAACGCTGATTACCTATCCGGTTGATATAGATAGACTGGATATCTACAACCAGTTTTTACAACCCGCAGGCATCAGCCCACAGGTACACAAACCGATTGAAACCACTGACATCATGCTGCAAATGGTCGCCAGCGGCCGCGGTGTCGCCGCCTTACCGCGCTGGCTGGTGGAGGAATATCAAAGCCGTTTTGAGGTGGTGCCGGTGAAGCTAGGCAAACAAGGGATCCCCAAGCAGATTTACTTGGGGATTCGTGAAACAGAAGTGCAGATTGATTATGTGCAGGCGTTTATTGCACTAGCCCAAGGCAAGAAGTGCTGAGGCACCCTAGAGAGCCTCAGCGAGGCCTTACTCTAGCGAGTTCAATTGCTCACGCAAGCTTTCAATGTCATTAGGCTCGCCGCGCACACTAAAGAAAGTGCCTTCATCGACCGAGCGCTCGCCCAACACCTGACAAGTGCTATAAATTTTGCCGCGGAGCTGTTGTGCTGACCAGGGCAGAAAAAGCTCGGCCTCAACCAGGTCTTGCTGAAAAAAGTCGATGATGTGCTGGCGCAACCTGGCGACTTCATCAGGCCGACGCGCACTCATGACGATGCAATCCGGGTACTTGAGTCGCAATGCTGCTTCACACTCAGCTTGTGCCACGGCATCACCCACGTAGTCAATTTTATTAAATACGCGAATACGCGGCACCACGTCGGCGTCAATTTCTGCAAGCACTTGATCAGTCACTGCGAGCTGGCGCTCAAAACCAGGGTCACTGGCGTCAATCACGTGCAGCAGTAAAGCCGCATCCAGCGCTTCATCCAGCGTAGACTTAAAACTGGCCACCAGATCGTGTGGCAAGTTTTTAATAAACCCGACAGTATCGCTGACCAATACCCGTGGCACACTCTCTGGATACAGTGCGCGCACGGTGGTATCGAGCGTGGCAAACAATTTATTCGCCACCAGCACCTCACTGCCTGTGAGCGCGCGCATCAAGGTAGACTTACCAGCATTGGTGTAGCCCACCAGCGCCACATTCGCCAGCGTCTGCCGTTCTTGACGGCGTGCACGCTGCGTCCTGCGCTCGCCATCCATCACGATGATTTCCTGTTGCAACTCGGCAATGCGGTCTCGAATCTTGCGCCTATCCAGCTCAGTATGCGACTCGCCTGCCCCGCGACCACCGGCGCCACTACGTTGCCGACCTTGTGGCCCAGCCAGCTTGGCCGCTTCACGCAAACGCGGCGCCATATAGCCCAACCGAGCGATCTCCACCTGCGCACGCGCCGCACGTGAGCGGGCATTGCGGTGGAAAATTTCCAAGATCACCATAGTGCGATCCATCACCTCGCAGCCAACCTCTAACTCCAAATTACGCGCCTGCGAAGGCGAAATTTCGTGGTCTACCAATACCGCTTCAATAGGAGGCACCGCGCTATTGAATGCCTGCGACTCGCTCTGATCAGCCACACTGCGTACATACTCACGAATCTCTTCGCGCTTGCCCACCCCAAGATAGCCAGTAATATCAAAGCCCTGACGCTTTTGCACAAACGTGTGCACCACCTTGTAGCCCAGAGTTTTAGCCAGTTCGCGCAACTCGTTGAGCGAGGCTTCAAACTCAATATCGCTGACAGTTGGCAGTTGAACGGCAGCCACAACGGCGTGCATCTCAGGCGCTTTTATTTCACTTTGCATTAGGGGATAAGGTCTTTATGAATGTGTGAGGGCAGATAGTACCTGCAAAAGCGAAAAGCACCACTATGTGCGGTGACATAAAGTGTTAATCAATGAGTTCGCCAACGTGACTTAGGCAGACGCATAGGGCGGACTCGTTTACAGTCCGCCGTATGCCCAATGCTTACGCGGTCTAAATCTGGGAACAATTACTTTTGATTGTCGGCGAGTTTTGCACAACGCAGATTAGCTTCTACTCGGTCAAAACGAAAGCTCTCTGGCAATCGCCCCCCGAAACACGCGCAACTGCATAAGCATTTCTTTCGCATGCTTTGGTTTAATCACATCTGAGCAACGCTCACCAGCTACATACAAGCTAATATTGTCGCCCTCTTTAATCTCAAAAGCTTGTACAAAACTGTGAGGCAGTTTGACAGCTAATGAATTACCCCGTTTTTGTACACGCATAAAACTAACCTCGCTCATTGATAACATGTACTAAGTATGGAGCGAAATGGAATGCCACAGGCAAGTAACTCACATAGACTTTAGGCAGACTTTTCAAGACGCTCTGCAAGCCACACTTTAATGATTGATTGCCTGGTCACACCCAACCGCACAGCTTCCCGGTCAAGAGACTCAATCATCCATGCAGGAAAATCGACATTCACCCGTTTTTGCGCTTGCATAGTGCGTGTTGCTTTTGATAAATCCAGCGCAGCAGTGATATCAACGCCTTCATCAAACTGCTGCTCAAAATCTTTAGCTTTCATAGAGTGCTACCTCCTCGGTACGTGAGCGACGAACAGAAATAAGCCTGATATTGAATCCTCGGTAAGTAATCACGGCAGACCAATGCTTGCCGTTGATCAGTCCGATTATCAGATATCGCGGTTCATCTTCAGTTTTTGCGGGGATTTCCAGTAATCGGGAATCATCCCATAGCGCCTGAGCATCTATAAAATTAATGCCATGCTTCTGAAGATTGGCCTGACTCTTTGCCTCGTCAAACTCAAAAGTGATCATAGTATAAAAAATATACCTTTATTACACCAAATGCAAGTCCCGTAGGGTGGGCAACTCGTTGCCCACGCGTAAACTAATTATCCGTCACCAAACGTTCCCTCCACAAAGTCTAGCCCAACACCCCAACGCTCATCATAAACGCCCGCTTTAACATATCGGTGAAATGTTGAATAAGGCCAGTCTTTCACATTATTCACCAAGCCATGCTTAAGCGGGTTGAAATGCAAGTAATCCATATGCTTTGCATAATCGTTATCATCGCGAATTTGATGCTCCCAATAACGGCGTTGCCAAATGGTCAATTCACGATGTTTTGTTTTGGATGCTGACATCCATTCAGTATGGTTTAAACGCGCACGGCAAGCACGGCTCACATAACGTTTGATGAGTTGCCAACGAAGCGCAAAGTTTGCATCATTGGGTGGTAGCGTCCATATGGAATGAATGTGGTCAGGCAACAAAACCCATGCGTCGATTGTAAAAGGATGGTCAGTGCGGACTTTTTGGATGGCATGTTTTAACGCATCACGCACATCCTCATCACAAAGAAATCTTTGTCTACGGTAAGTCACAACCGTGAAAAAGTAAGTTGCTCCAGCAGTATTCGCGCAACGATAACGTGACATGGTGGAATTGTGCGTGAGTTTTAACGCGTGGGCAACGAGTTGCCCACCCTACTTGGCTAACGTTTGACATAAGGGGCTTGCTTTTGCAAGTCCAACTTGATGGAGTGGTTTGGAGTTTTAACTAAGGAAATAGACATGATAAAAAATATTAGTGCGCGCCTTGCGGTGGTATTTTTACCGATAGCGTTTCCTGAATGGTTTTGCACTGATTCAGACAATTGCGTAATGTTTTTACTTCGTTCGAAGGAACGACAATATATGTAGGTATGCCCGATAGATAAAACCCAATATTTAAGTCCCCTTGCGGTGAAATTCCAAAATTAAACGGGAGTTGAACGTCTAAAGTCATGCCTTTATTTTCATTGTCTTTCATGAATACCCCTAATATGAAAGCGGGCATCCTAGATGGCGCTTTATTTTGCGTCATGGATGCATGATGATTGAAAACGAATAAATTTTACTTAACATTTTCAAATGATTATTAAATTTTAGTGCATCCTAAAATACAAACCCAAACCCGTCAATGACGTTTTTGTGAAGCTTTAGCTCCCGCCTAGCGCCTTATACAGTCCCACCTGATTCTGCAACGCCTGTTGTCGTATCTGCACAAGTTGAGACTGCGCATCCAGCACACTGCGTTGTGCATCGAGCAACTCCAGATAAGTCACCAAGCCTTGATCTAGCTTACGTTGCACAAGTTGCAAACGGCTACTTTCCAGTTCACGCAAGCGATTTCTAGCAGCGGTTTCTTCACTAATCACGGTGCGTGTGCTCAGAACATCCATCACGTCTTTAAACGCGGTTTGGATGGTTTTTTCGTAATTGGCCACTTCTATACGTTGGCGTGTTTCGGCCAGGTTGAGGTTGGCTTTATTGCGGCCGTAGTTAAAAATCGGGATCACCAGTTGCGGACTAAAGGCCCAGTAGTTGCTGCCGGTGTCGGAAAACAGTTTGGAGAAGTCTGAATTGACCAGGCCGATATTGGTGGTGAGTTGCAGGCGTGGGTAAAACGCGGCCCTGGCGGCACCGATATTGGCATTAGCGGCTTTGAGCTGATGCTCGGCGGCGCGGATATCGGCGCGTCTGGTCAGCAAGCTTGAGGGCAAGCCAGCTGTGACGTCGGCCAGTTTCAAATCTTCCAAAGGCTTAATCACCAATGGTGTGCGCTGTGATGATTCACCCAGCAGTAAGTACAAGGCGTTTTGTGTGGTGGCGAGCTGGCGCTGCCATTGTGCTTGTTGCGCCTGCACTTGTTCGACCTGAATTTGGGCGGCTTTCACGTCTAGAATTTGATCTAGCCCAGCGTCAAAGCGGCGTTGTGTACGCTGCAATGCTTGTTGCCTGTCAGTCAGGGTTTGCTGTGTCACCTTGAGTTGTGCATGAATAGCCAGCCAGTTGACGTATTGGGTGGCGATTTCGGTAATCAGAGTGGCTTGTACCGCTTGGCGGTTTTCGGTCACGGCCAGATATTGCTCCAGCGCGGCTTGCGATAGGCTTTTGACGCGGCCGAATACGTCAATTTCGTAGTCTGAAATCCCCACGCCTACACGATATAGTTCGGCCTCAAAGGCCTGGCTGGAACTGAACACGGTGCGACTGCGGTCGTAATTGAGATTGCCTTGTATGGCGGGCAAACGGTCGGCTTTTTGCACACCATAAGTTGCTTTCGCTTCGTCCATACGTAGCACCGCGGTTTTGAGGTCGCGGTTATGCGCCAAACCGACTTCTATCAGCTTTTGTAAGTCTGCATCGGCAAAATAGCTTTGCCAGGTGAGTGGTGGTGCTTCGGTCACGGATTCATCGCTTGGCTGACCTAGGTAAGCCTCAGGCACAGGCGCGGCTGGCCGGAAATACTCGGGCACCAGCGAGCAACTGCTCATTGCAAATGCCAGTGCGACCATGGTTAAAAGACGACTAAACTTCATGTGACACCCTTTGCGGTGCGGCTGGCTTTTTCATCCAGCGCCCCACCACCATAAAAAACAACGGTACAAAAAAGATCGCGAGCAAGGTGGCGGCAATAATGCCGCCGAGCACGCTGGTGCCAATGGCGACTTGCGCACCAGACGCTGCACCAGTAGAGAATGCCAGCGGAATCACGCCGACGCCAAACGCGAGTGAGGTCATCACAATCGGCCGCAAGCGCTCTTTGGCTGCCAGCAAGCTAGCCTCCAGCAATGGCATGCCTTGCAAGACGTGTTCACGCGCAAACTCGACAATCAGAATGGCGTTTTTAGCAGACAAACCTATGGTCGCGATCAAACCCACTTTAAAGTAGATATCGTTAGGCAAGCCACGCAAAGTCACGCCAAGTAATGCGCCCAATACACCCAGTGGCACCACCAGCATCACCGCAAACGGAATCGCCCAGCTTTCATACAAAGCGGCCAGTACCAGAAACACGATCAAAATCGACAAACCGAACAGCATGGCAGCCTGGCTTCCTGACTGCTTCTCTTCCAGCGATTGCCCGGCCCATTCAAAGCCTATGCCTTTACCCAGGCCTTGCACCAGTTTTTCGATCTTTTGCATGGCGTCGCCACTGCTATAGCCCGGCCCGGCACCACCATTGATATTAAATGACGGAAAGCCATTAAAGCGCGTGCGTTGCGGTGTGCCCATGGCCCAATCCAGCGTCATGATGGAAGACAACGGCACCAGGCTGCCATCGACGGCTTTGAGGCGAATCTTTTTAATATCTTCCAGCGTCTGCCGTTGCTTGCCGTCTGCCTGAATCAACACCCGACGCACTTGGTTGCCATAGACAAAATCACCGAGGTAATTAGAGCCCAGCAAGGTAGCCAATGAGTCGTTGATTTCATCCAGCGAAATGCCCAAGGCACTAGCCTTGCTGCGGTTAAGCTGCATATTGACCACCGGCGTATCGTACAGCCCGGCAAACAACACATTGGCCAATTCAGGATGCTTGGCCGATTCGGCAATCAGCTGGTCGCGTGCCTTCATCAAGGTCTCGATACCCACGCTGGCGCGGTCGACCAGCTTCATGTCAAAGCCACCCACACTGCCTAACTCAGGTAATGGCGGCGCATTCATGGCAAAAATACTCAAGTTAGGGCGACCATAAAAGTGCTGATTGACGCGGCTCACAATCGCCTGCACTTGCTGTTCAGCCTTGGGCCGTTCTGCCCAATCTTTAAGCGTAATAAACAGCATGCCGCTATTGGTGCTGGTGCCGTAGAAGCTAAAGCCGCTGACTTCAAAAATAATATCGACCGGCTCGTGCTGCTGGATGTAACGGCTCATACCGCCCAGCACGTCGGCGGTTTCGGCCAGCGTCGCGCCTTGTGGCAAAGACACCATGACCATAAAGTTACCCTGGTCTTCTTCGGGCAAAAACGCCCCCGGCAAACGCATAAACAGCCAAGCCACCAACGCGACGATCAGGCCAAACACCGCCAGCCAGCGCAATGGCTTGCTGAGCAAACCACCGGTCAGGCGGGTGTAGCGCTCTGTCAGGCACTGAAAACTGCGGTTAAACCAGACAAAAAAGCGCGCTTTGGGGCCGGACTCATGCCGCAGCAGCGTGACACACAAAGCAGGGGTGAGTGACAACGCCAAAAAGGCCGAGAAGCTGATCGACACCGACAAGGCCAATGAAAACTGACGGTAGATATTACCCACCGCGCCACTGAAAAAGGCCATGGGGATAAACACCGACACCAGCACAGCGGTAATCCCCACCACGGCGCCACTGATCTGCGACATGGCTTTCACCGTCGCGTCATAAGGCGATAAACCTTCATCGACAATCAGGCGCTCGACGTTTTCAACCACCACAATCGCGTCATCGACCAAAATACCAATCGCCAGCACCACACCAAACATGGTGAGTACGTTAATCGAATAACCCAGCCAATACATCACGGCAAACGTACCCATGAGCGCAATCGGCACGACGATGGTCGGGATTAGCGTGGCACGCAGGTTTTGCATAAATAAATACATGACCACAAACACCAGCAGCACGGCTTCGATGAGTGTTTGAATCACTTTTTTAATCGAGATAGACACAAACGCTGAGGAATCATAGGACAGCTGAAATACCACGTTTGGCGGAAAATAGGGCTGCATTTGCTCCATCGCCGCTTTCACGCGCTTGATGGTTTCAACCGCATTCGAGCCCGGTGACAACTTGATCGCCATGCCGGCAGCATTCTTGCCGTTGACTTTAGAGCTGTAGGTATAGTCACTGCTACCCATTTCTACGCGTGCCACATCTTTCACCAGCAAGGCCGAGCCATCCGCCTGGCTACGAATCGGCACATTGGCAAAATCGTCTACGGTTTTGAGTGTGGCTTCAGCTTCGAGCGTGACGCTCAGTGGTGTACCTTCCGGCACGCCACTGGCGCCCACCTGCCCCAAGGTCAGGCGCGTATTGTAGCTACGCAAGGCATTGGAGATTTCGGTCACGCTGACATTTAAACCCGCCATTTTCTGCGGATCCGGCCAGATGCGCATGGCATATTCAGGGCTAAATGATTGCACTTTACCCACGCCCTGCACGCGCTTGAGCGTAGGCATCACCGTGGCCGATGACAGCTCTCCGAGGTCTATTTCGCTATAACGGTTATCTTCTGAGGTCAGCGATACGATTAACTGAAAACTATCTGCCGATTTTTCGACCAGAATACCGCTACGACGCACGATTTCCGGCAAGCGCACCTCCACACTTTTGAGGCGGTTTTGCACGTCCACCGCTGCCAGATCAGGATTGGTGCCTTGTTTAAAGGTGACACTAATCGAGGCCATGCCCTGGTTGCTGGTGGCAGACACATACATCAGGCCAGGCATGCCGTTCATCTCGCGCTCAATAATCGAGGTCACGGTTTCTTCAACGACTTTGGCAGACGCGCCAGGGTAAGTGGCAGCAATGTTGACCACGGGCGGCGCAATGTCAGGATACTGCGCAATCGGCAATTGTTTAATGGCGATGAGGCCCGCCAGCACAATCAGGATGGCAATCACCCAGGCAAAAATCGGGCGATCAATAAAAAAACGACTCATGGCCTGCTTCCCTTATTTGAGGCTAGTGTAAGACCGTGTCCTTTAAGGCGCGACGGCTTGCGAGGTATTGTTGTTGGCACTGACTTGTTTAGGGGTTACTTTCACGCCCGCGGTTTGCGTGGCGGCATTGGTCACCACCACTTGCTCACCTGGTTGCAAGCCTTGCTCAATCACCCACTGTTTATCCAGCACGCGACCGGTTTGCACCTCGCGCGATTCCAGTTCATTTTTAGCATTGACCACCCAAACGCGGCTAGAAAACTGGTCACGAATCAAGGCATCTCTGGGGATTAAAATCGCATTCGGATTGGTCGCCTGGCGGATTTTCAAGCGCACATAGGCGCCAGGCATGAGTTCCTGCTGCGGGTTATCAAAAATGGCGCGCATGACCACGGAGTCTGTGGTCTGGTTCACCGACACATCCGAGAAGGACAGTTTGCCTGTGCTGGGATACGCCGAACCATCCGGCAATAGTAGAGCAATCTGCAAGTGGCCGTTGCTGCCTTTCAACTGGCCGTCACGCAAAGCTTTGCGCAAGGCAAACACCTCAGAAGAAGACTGTGAAAAATTGACATACACCGGGTTGATTTGCTCGACCGTGGTCATATGTGTGGCTTCATCTTTACCCACCAGTGCACCTTCGGTCACCAGGGCACGGCGCGCGACACCATCAATCGGCGCGGTGACATTGGCATAGGCCACATCGAGCTTGGCACGGTTGAGTTTGGCTTGCGCTGCCGCCACTTCGGCTTTGGCCAGTTGCGCCTCGGCTTGCGCCGCGCGGTAATCGCGCTGGCTCACTGATTGATCGCCCACCAGCGCCTGGTAGCGTTGCAATTTATCATTGGCATTGGCCAAATTGGCTTCGGTTCTGGCTAACTCAGCGTCGGCTTCCAGTTTGCTGGCCTGTAATTGCTCGGGGTTAAGGGCAAACAAAGGCGTGCCCGCTTTGACCGTTTGCCCCTCCTGATACAGCCGCTTGGAGACGATGCCGGAAACACGTGCGCGCACCTCGGCAATACGGAAAGCTTCTACACGGCCAGGCAACTCGACCTCAGCCGGAATTTCAGCATTTTGTAAGGTCACGACGTCAACCTCAGGGGCCGTAGCCGTTGCCTGCGCGGCTTCTTGCGGCATGCTGCAAGCAGAGAGTTGCACGAATAAAAGCGTGGCGACAGCGGCCGTGCTGACTGAAAAACGGGACATGAACATGCCTTATTAACTTATAGACATCAATATTCTATCTGCCCTTCAATAATTAATCAATCATGACTGATTAATTATTTTTTGGTATCATATGACCATTGTTTGAGGAATGATAGACCTAGAAATCATGGCCAGAAAAACCAAAGAAGAGGCACAAAAAACCCGCGACCAGATTCTGGATGCGGCAGAGCACGTGTTTTATCGCAATGGGTTTACCATTACCACCATGGCGGAGATTGCCGAGGCGGCGCAATTATCGCGTGGCGCGGTGTATGGTCACTACAAAGGCAAGCTGGAAGTCGCCACTGCGATGGCCGAGCGGGTGATTCAAGCCGTATCCCCGTTTCAATGCCAACCCGCGCTCACAGCATTGGCAAACCTCAAACAATTTTGCCTGCACGAAATCCGCAGTTACATTGAGCCTAGCTCGATTCAACGCGTGCTGTTTTTTCTGTATGTAGGCATTGATGATTCACCAGAACTGCTGCAATTGCGCTTTGCCTGGGAGAAAAAACGAATTACGCAAATCGACAGTTTATTGAAACAAGCCATCGCACAAGGCGAATTGTCCGCAACTATCGATTTTGACCTCATCAGCCTATATTGCCAGTCGATTATTGAAGGCGTGTTCAGCATTATCTACTTTGGCAGTCTCAGTGAATCACAACGCTGGCAACGTGCCGAGCAACTGTGTGAGTACAGCCTGCAACGCTTGTCGATGACACTGTGACCGCTATAAATATGGCGCGCTGTCATTGACGAATGCGCCTGCCTTGCGTCAAGATAAAGGGCAGATACATTGATGACAATAAAATTGTTCAACTTTTTAGCGTGAGCAAGGTCAGTAAAAACGACGGCGCCGTCTTGTCTGTCCCAGGCGCGTCGTCCGCTATTGGATACACCCCTGATAACAATAATTTAAGAACACACTGCTATGGACCATAACCTCTCACTCATTACCACCATTGCTGCCGCATTTGCGCTAGCCCTGGTGTTCGGCCTGATTGCCGAAAAACTCAAATTGCCAGCGCTGATTGGCTATTTGTTTGCCGGGATTTTAATTGGGCCTTCCACGCCTGGTTTTGTTGCCGATATTGAAATCGCCTCGCAATTATCAGAAATCGGCGTCATGTTGCTGATGTTTGGTGTCGGCCTGCATTTTTCGATTCAAGACCTGATGTCGGTCAAACGCATCGCCCTGCCCGGCGCGCTAGCGCAAATGACGCTGGCCACCTTGCTCGGCATGCTAGTGGCGCACACCTGGGGGTGGAGCATGGGGCACGGCTTGGTCTTTGGCCTGTCGCTGTCTTGCGCCAGTACCGTCGTGTTGCTCAAAGCACTTGAATCCAGACGCATTCTGGAAAGCATGAACGGCAAAATCGCTGTCGGCTGGCTGGTGGTAGAAGACATGGTGACCGTCTTGGTGTTGGTGTTGATGCCTGCCCTCGCCGGTGTGTTGGGTGGCCAGGGCGAAGCCACCAATGCCAGCGCCATCTGGGAAACCATCGGCGTGACCTTGCTGGAAATCACCGGCTTTGTGGTGGTGATGCTGGTGGTGGGTAAACGCGTATTGCCGTGGTTGCTGTGGTATGTGGCAGGCACTGGTTCACGCGAGCTGTTTACTTTAACGGTAATTGCAGTGGCCATCGGCGTGGCGGTCTTTGCCTCATCGCTGTTTCATGTGTCGTTTGCACTGGGCGCTTTTTTCGCCGGCATGATCATGCGCGAATCTGAATACAGCCACCGCGCGGCCGAAGACTCGCTGCCGTTCCGTGATGCGTTCGCGGTGCTGTTTTTTGTCTCTGTCGGCATGTTGTTTGACCCGAGCATCCTGATCAAACAACCGGCGCAGGTGTTATCGGTGGTCGCCATTATCATCTTGGGCAAATCACTGGCCGCAATCGCCATTGTACTGGCGCTGCGTTACCCCCTAAACACGGCCTTAACCGTGGCGGCCAGTCTGGGTCAAATTGGTGAGTTTTCGTTTATTTTGGCCGGACTCGGTGTTTCACTCAATTTGTTGTCACAAGACGGCATGAGCCTGGTGCTGGCAGGCGCCCTGATTTCGATTGCTTTAAACCCACTGGTGTTTGCCTCGATTAAACCCCTGACCAACTGGGTGGTGAAAAAATCTGATATAGCGCGCCGTTTGTCTTTGCGCATGGACCCCTACAGTGAACTGCCGATGACCACTGAACGCAAGTTTCTGGAAGGCCAGGTCGTGCTGGTCGGCTATGGCCGCGTCGGCAAGCGCATCGCCCAATCGCTCACCAACGCAGCGATTCCATTTGTGGTGGCCGAACAAAACCGTGAACTGGTGGAAAAACTGCGCAAACAAGGCCAGCCAGCGGTGTCAGGTAACGCAGCCGACCCCATGGTGCTGATCCAGGCGCACATTGCCAATGCGGCCATGCTGATTATTGCCACGCCAGACGCCATGGACATCCGCAAAATCGTCGATATCGCCAAGCAGCTCAAGCCAGACATCGAAGTGGTGATTCGCACTCACCACGAAGATGAATATCTGCGCCTGAAAAAAGACCTCAGCGAAGCGGTATTTTTTGGCGAGGAGGAACTGGCGAAAGGCATGTCTGCGCATGTGTTGCAGCGTTTTGAACGCCAGGTCGTTTAGGTACAACCAGTTCGCAAATCAGGGCTGCTTTTGCAGCCCTGATTTTTTTGTCAGCACACGGCATTTAACGCTATGATGTGTTTGTATTAGCAGTCGATACGTATCGTTACATTTACGCTCAATCAAACGCAATATAATCTTGTCAGACCACAATAACGATATCGATATTGGTAATCTATGAACCCCCACTCCCTTTATGCAAAAAGCGGCATTTTTGTATTGTGTCTTGCCAGCCTGACCCTGGTTGCCTGCTCATCCAAAACTGACAACAAGCCACCGAAAAAAACACCTGTTGTTGGCGTGATGACAGTGCAGGCAAGTAGTCAACCCATTGTGGCAGACCTGCCGGGGCGCACCAACCCGTTTATGATTTCTGAAGTGCGGCCACAAGTCGGGGGCATTATTCGCCAGCGCGCCTTTACCGAAGGCGCCTTAGTCAAAGCAGGCGACCTGCTCTATCAAATTGAACCGGCGCCTTATCAGGCCAGCTATCAAAGTGCCGCCGCCGCGCTACAAAAAACCCAAGCCACACTGACCACCCTCAAACTCAAGGCGGGCCGCTATCAGGAGCTGGTCAAGATCAATGCGATCAGCAAACAGGATAATGACGACGCACAAGCGGCCCTGTTGCAAGGCGAGGCCGATGTGGCTGCGGCCAAAGCCGCGCTGGCCACCGCCAAAATCAACCTTGATTTCACACGCGTCGTTTCGCCAATCACCGGCTATGTGGCGACTTCAACCGTGACACCTGGTGCCTTGGTCACCGCCAGCCAAGAGACGGCGCTGACCACGGTGCAGCAACTCGATCCGATTTATGTCGATGTGATTCAATCGAGCAGTGACCTGCTCAAACTCAAACGAGACATTGCCAGCGGCAAGCTGAGCCACACAGCGCAAAAAGAAGTGGCCGTGCGTGTGGTGCTCGAAGACGGCTCTAGCTACCCGCATGCCGGAAAACTCAAGTTCAATGGTATTAGCGTCAACACCACCTCGGGCGCGGTGACCCTGCGTGCGGTGGTGCCCAACCCGGAGGGCACCTTATTACCGGGCATGTATGTCCATGCGCTGATTGATGTCGCAGAAGACAAAGGCGCCATTCTGGTGCCGCAGCGCGCAGTCTCCAGAAATACGCGCGGCGAACCAACGGTGTTGCTGGTGGATGCCACACAAAAAGTGGTGCAGCACACCCTGGAAACCAGCGGCGCCCAGGGCGATCAGTGGCGTGTCACCCATGGCTTGCAGCCGGGGGATCGCGTGATTATCGACGGCGTGCAAGGCATTAGCGTCGGCAGTGAAGTAAAAGCAGTGCCATTTGTGGCGACCGCGAATACCCAAGCTGCCGCAACGCCATCCACCGCCCATCCGGCCCGCTAACCCAAAGAGAGTCTATTTATGGCGTCCTTTTTTATTCAGCGCCCTATTTTTGCCTGGGTAATTGCGATTGTGATTATGCTGGCCGGGATAGGCGCCATTGAGTGGCTCCCGCTCGAGCAATATCCGGATATCGCGCCACCACGCGTGTCTATCAGCGCTAACTATACCGGCGCCGCGGCCGACACCATTGAAAACTCAGTCACGCAAGTGATTGAGCAGTACATGAAGGGCATTGATAACCTGACCTATATGTCGGCCAGCAGCACCTCTTCTGGCTCAGCCAATATCAGCCTCACTTTTGATGCGGGCACCAACCCCGATGTGGCGCAGATGCAGGTGCAAAATAAACTGCAACAGGCCATGCCCAGGCTGCCGCAGATCGTACAAAGCCAGGGCGTCACGGTGGCTAAAACCGGTATTGATTTCCTGATGATGATTTCTTTGATGTCCGATAGCCCGACGGTGCGTGCGATCGACATTGGCGACTATATCTCCAGCAACCTGATTGACCAGATCAGTCGCCTGGATGGCGTCGGCGATGTGCAGGCGCTGAGCTCAGGTTACGCCATGCGCATTTGGCTGGACCCGGCCAAGCTGCAAAAATACGCGCTGATCCCTGCGGATATTTCTGCCGCCATCCAGGCGCAAAATACCGAAGTCTCGTCTGGCCAACTAGGGGCATTGCCCGCAATCAAAGGGCAAGGCCTCAATGCGCCAATTACCGCGCGCAGCAAGCTGCAAACCGTAGCACAATTTAACCAGATCATCGTCAAGTCAGGCGCAGACGGCTACGTAGTGCATTTGTCAGACGTGGCCCGCGTTGAACTAGGCGCCGAGAGTTACACGCCGGTGGCGAACCTCAACGGGAAGACCTCGGCAGCGTTTGGCGTCAAACTCGCCTCTGGCGCCAATGCCCTGGCCACCGCGCAAGCCGTCAAAGACAAGCTGGCGGCATTGGAACCGTATTTTCCGCCCGAGCTAAAACTCAGCATTCATATCCCTTACGACACGACACCGTTTGTACGTATTTCGATCAAAGAAGTGGTGAAATCGCTGGTCGAAGCCATTTTATTGGTTGTCATCATTATGTATGTGTTTTTACAAAACCTGCGGGCGACGCTGATTCCGGCCATTGCGGTGCCGGTGGTGCTACTCGGCACGTTTGGTGTATTAGCGGCGTTTGGCTTTTCGATTAACACGCTGACCATGTTTGGCCTGGTACTGGCGATTGGCCTGCTGGTGGATGATGCGATTGTGGTGGTGGAAAACGTCGAGCGCGTCATGCGTGAAGAAGGCTTGAGCCCGAAAGAAGCCACGCGTAAATCCATGGGCGAAATTACCAGTGCCCTGGTCGGCATTTCACTGGTATTGTCTGCTGTGTTTATCCCCATGGCGTTTTTTGGCGGCGCCACCGGCGTGATTTATCGCCAGTTCTCCATCACCATTGTCTCGGCCATGTTGCTGTCTGTGCTGGTTGCGCTCACCTTAACGCCAGCGCTATGTGCGACTGTGCTCAAGCCATCCAACCATGACCATACCGCCACTGGTGGCCTGTTTGGCTGGTTTTTCCGCTGGTTTAACCCGGCATTTGAGGCGTTTTCTCAACGTTACCAGACCCTGGTCGAAAAAATCCTGCATCAAAAGCTACTGACCATGGTCATCTATGGCGGCATTCTTTCCCTGCTGGTGTTCCTGCTCCTGCGTTTACCCAGCTCGTTCCTGCCTACCGAAGACCAAGGCACACTGATGGCGCAGATTCAACTACCAGTAGGCGCGACCGATAGCAGGATGCAGCAGGTGCTGCGGCAGATCGAACACTACCTGGATGGTCAGGACGCCGTCATTGATGAATATTTAACCATTGCTGGCTTGGGCCAGGGCGGCGGTGGCAGCCAAAACACCGGCCGTGCGTTTATCCGGCTCAAAGATTGGGAGTTGCGTGGTGAAGGCCAGGACGCCGCTTCACTGGCAGACAAAATGACTAAGGCCTTGTCCAAAATCCGCGATGCCAAACTGTTTGTGAATCAGCCCTCCCCCGTGCGCGGCCTCGGCCAAGGGTCCGGCTTTACGTTAGAACTTAAGGATGTCGGCGGGCTGGGACATCAGGCACTGATGGACGCCAGAAACCAGTTTATCCAGTTGGCTGCAGACAATCCCAAACTGAACCGCGTGCGCCCAAGCGGGCTGGACGATACACCGATGTTCAGACTCAATATTGATGACCAGAAAACCGGCATTTATAACCTGACCACCGCCAACATCAACACCACCCTTTCTATCGCCATGGGCGGCACTTATGTGAATGACTTTATCAACAAAGGCCGCGTCAAAAAAGTCTATTTGCAGGGCGATGCGCCTTACCGCATGCAACCTGAGGATATCGATCGCTGGTATGTGCGCAACAGCACCAACGACATGGTGCCTTTCTCTGCGTTTTCCAGTACCCGCTGGGTCTCAGGCTCACCGTTGCTAGAACGCTATAACGGTATTTCTTCGGTTGAAATCGTCGGCGAAGCAGCCAAAGGCACCAGCACCGGCGAGGCCATGCGTATTGCGGAAAGCATTATCAAGCAGTTACCGGCGGGCATCGGCTACGAGTGGAGTGCGCAGTCCTACCAGGAAAGGCTCTCCGGCTCACAGGCACCGTTGTTGTATGCCGTTTCTGTGGTGTTTGTGTTCTTGTGTCTGGCGGCCTTATATGAAAGCTGGGCGGTGCCGTTTTCGGTGATTATGGTGGTGCCGCTGGGTATTTTAGGCGCCGTGCTGGCCACCAGTTTACGCGGCATGACGGCTGACGTTTACTTTCAGGTCGGACTGTTGACCACCATCGGCCTGTCAGCCAAAAACGCGATTCTGATTGTGGAGTTTGCTAAACACCTGCAAGAACAGGGACGGCCATTAATTGAGGCCACGTTAGAGGCCGTGAAACTGCGTTTGCGGCCGATACTCATGACCTCACTCGCCTTTATATTTGGTGTCTTGCCACTAGCATTCAGCCATGGCGCAGGCGCCGTCAGCCGCCAGGCCATTGGCACCGGCGTGCTTGGCGGCATGTTAACAGCCACGTTTCTTGGCGTCTTTTTTGTGCCGCTGTTTTATGTGCTGATACGCTCATTGTTCCCTTATCGCGCAGATGCCGCCCTGACCAACACGGCCCACGACTAATCCTATGAAAACATCGCATACTCAAAAATTGGCTGGATTACTGGCGCTCTCACTCAGTCTGAGTAGCTGTATAGACCTGGCCCCATTTTATACACGCCCTGCCGCGCCCGTCCCGGCCACGCTGGGCAACGCAGCCAGCGACCAAAAGGCCTTTACAGACTTGCCATGGCAGTCGTATATCAGCGATGAAAAGTTACGCCAGGTGATTGCGCTGGCGCTCACCAACAACCGTGACCTACAAGTCGCTGCGCTGACCATAGAGCGATCACGCGCACTGTATCAGGTGCAACGCGCTGACCTGTTCCCGACGGTGGCCGCCAGCGTGACCGAGACTGCCTCTAAAGGCATGGCCAGCGCCGCCAACAACACCGCAGGCAATACCGCGGGGGCAGCCACTGGCGCGGCGGGTAGCAGTAACAGCAGTGGCAATATTTCGCATATATACCGTGCGACTGTCGGCTTTAGCGCTTATGAGCTCGACCTGTTTGGCCGCATACGCAACCTCAACCAGCAAGCCTTGCAGACGTTTTATGCCAATGAAGAGAATCGGCGCAGTACGCAAATCAGCCTGATTGCCGAAGTCGCCACCGCCTGGCTGACCCTGGCGGCGGATCAGAAACGCCTCGCCATCGCCGAGCAGACGCTACAAAGCCAGCAAGCTACTTATGACATCAATCAGAAAATGTTTGATCTCGGCGTTGCCAACGCACTGACCCTAAAGCAGTTGCAAACCAGTGTCGACAGTGCACGCGTCGCGGTGGCCACCTACAAAATGCAGATCAAGCAAGACATCAACGCGCTTCACTTGCTGGCGGGCAATAGTGTGCCTGAAAAATGGCTGCCTGAAGCGACACTCTCCAGCGTGGTGCTCGCTATGCCTTTACCTGACGGCGTCAGCTCAGAGACCTTGCAACAACGGCCAGATGTACGTGCGGCAGAACACTTGCTGGAAGGTGCCAACGCCAATATCGGCGCCCTGCGCGCGGCCTTTTTCCCCACCATCAGTTTAACCACTACCGTCGGCTCGGCCAGCACAGAATTGTCCGGCCTGTTTGCGAAAAACTCCGGCATCTGGACCTTTGTGCCGCAAATCAGCGTGCCGCTGTTTAATGCAGGTCGCAACCGCGCCAATTTAACCTCGGCAGAAAAAAATCGTGATATTCTGCTCGCGCAATACGAAAAAACCGTGCAAACTGCGTTCCGCGAAGTTGCTGATGTGTTGGCACAACGTGAGGGCCTGCAATCACAACTCGATGCCCAGCAATCACTCACGGCTGCCGCCAATGCGGCGTTCCAGCTCGCTGATGCCCGTTTTAAAAATGGTGTCGACAGTTACCTGGTCGTGCTTGACGCACAACGCACCCACTATACGGCAGAGCAATCGCTGGTCACCCTGCAATTAAATGATGCGACCAGCCAATTGACTTTATACAAGGTGATGGGTGGCGGTTGGCATTAATAGACAATGTCGGCAAATCGTTTTTTTAATATTGAATAAAAGCTATCTAGCAACAATTTAAAGATCTCCACCAAGTTGCGCACACTTTTTGCTTGGTGCCTAGTGATGAACACAGAAATATCCCCTTCCCAAACCATTACCTTGGCCAAAATCAGACATATCGAGGAGCTAGAGCGACTCGATAGCTGTATCACATTTGTCGAAAAAATTGGCCAATTAATCCATTTGATACAGGCTGAACGTGGCGCCAGCTGTTTGTATATTGCGTCTCACGGCAAGCGCTTTGCGCCAGAACGTGCTGACATCATTACGCAAAATCAGGCCATGGAAGCCAGCTTCAGAACGGCATTGCAGCAGCACCTGGATAAAAATACATTGGCCGATGCCAAGCAGCTCACGCTCACGTCGTGGATCTTGCTTGGCCTCGATCAAATGGTGACTTTGCGTCATCAAATCACCCTGCAAAAAATCTCTTTTGCCGATTGCATTGAATCGTTTAACCGCTTGATTGGCAGCTTGATTGCATTGATTTTTGAGATCACAGACAGCTCGGTTAATAGCAAAATTGCCACCTGTTTGCTCACGCTGTACAACCTGATCCAGGGCAAGGAGTTTGCCGGACAGGAGCGTGCCGTAGGCGCCTATATGTTTGGCTCGGGCAGCCTGCAACTGGCGCATCAGCACAAACTGTTTGAGCTCATCGCCCAGCAAGACCGACATTTTGAATTATTCTGCCAGTTTGGCAGTGAAGAGGTCAGTGGCGCATGGACGGCTTTGCAATCGACCAGTTGGCACCAGCAACACCAGCAATATCGCGCCAAACTGAGCCGTGCCAAAGACCAGCAAGCACTCAGCCCCAGTAGCGCAGACATCTGGTTTGAGCTGTGCAGCCAGCGCTTGAGCGCCATGTGGCAGATTCAATGTCAATTAGTGCAAACCATGCATGAGTTACTGGCCGGGCTGGCAAGCAAAGCCAAGCAAGACTTTGCGCAGACAAGGCAATATCTGGAGGCGATTCAGGCGACGCCGTCAGCCGCACTCAACAGCACCTTTTTCAACCTGGCCATCCCGGTCGAAAACGCCTTGAATTTTCAGGCGCATGATACCTCGCAGGTCTATCCGATGGCATCCATGATTACTCTGCTACAACAACAGTCGCGACAAATTGCCGAGATGGAAAGCGAGTTATCCGACACCAAAAAAGCGCTGGCCGAACGCAAGTTGATCGAGCGCGCTAAAGGCTTGCTAATGAGCACGCGCGGACTGAATGAAATGGAAGCTTATAAAACCATACGCAGCATCGCCATGGAGCAAAACCGTAAGATGATTGATGTGGCGGAGAACATCCTCGCGCATCACGCACACGCAGGCTGAGCGCCCGTCAATGTGGTGCATCTGCACATGTATGGTGCGGACAACACCGCACTAAAAAGGTTGCATCAATAGCCCCGATGTTAAATAAACCAATATAGAACAACCACTTAAAAAAACCCTCTCAGCTGGCACGGCAATTGCTAATCTTGCTTGAGGCGTCAGCTAACGGTGGTTGAACATCTCGTGCCATACCAGCCCGACATTAAATTTGGCTGAGCAATAAACAAGTCTGAGGACTTGCGTAGTAAAAGGACAAAGGCGTCCTGAGTGTAGACAAAAAAGTCTGCATTCAGGACGCCTTTTTGTTTTTTATTTTCCGATTGATTAGATGATTAAGGAGCAGCAATGAGCAGTTCTGACAACAACAATGTGACGGCCACCGCCAATGAAACCGTCACCAGCGCAGTTTCAACAACCGAGCAAGTCAACCAGCAACGCCGTCACTTTTTTATGCACACCATGGCCGGTGCGTTTGGCGCGGCAGCCATGATGAATATGGTGCCGTCCGCCATTCGCAGTCAGGCCTGGGCTGCTGGTTCAGATGCGCCTGAAATCACGGAAGTCAAAGTCGGCTTTATCCCGCTGACTGACTGTGCGCCGATTATCGTCGCCGCACAAATGGGCTTTGATAAAAAATACGGTATCAAAATTGTGCCATCCAAAGAGGCTTCATGGGCAGGCGTGCGCGACAAAATGGTCAACGGCGAGTTGCATGCCGCACACGTCTTGTACGGCCTGATTTACGGCGTACAGCTCGGCATCGGCGGACAGCAAAAAGACATGAACATTTTGATGACGCTGAACAACAACGGCCAGGGCATCACATTGGCTAACCAGCTGAAAGAAAAAGGCGTCACCAGCGGCGGCACCCTCAAACGCCTGCTGGATAACGAAAACCGCGACTTTACCTTTGCGCAAACCTTCCCCACGGGCACGCACGCCATGTGGTTGTATTACTGGCTGGCCAGCTATGGCATCAACCCGATGCAAGATGTGAAAACCATTGTCGTGCCACCACCACAAATGGTCGCCAACATGCGTATCGGCAATATGGACGGCTACTGCGTAGGCGAACCGTGGAACGCACGTGCGATTTACGACAAAATTGGCTTTACTGTGGCGACCTCTCAGGATATCTGGACCGATCACCCGGAAAAAGTATTGGGCACCACGGCTGAATTTGCCGCTAAAAACCCGAACACGGCATTGGCATTAACCAAAGCGATTTTAGAGGCTTGCCGTTATATCGATGCGACGAAAAATCGCCCTGAAGTGGCCAAGCTGATTGCTGGCAAAGCTTACGTCAATGCGCCTGAAGAAGTCATTGAAGGCCGTTTCCTCGGCCATTACGACAATGGCATCGGTAAAAAATGGGAAGACCCTAACTACATGAAGTTCTTTAACGACGGCAAGGTGAACTTCCCCTACCTGTCTGATGGTATGTGGTTCCTGACCCAGCACAAACGTTGGGGCTTGCTGAAGTCTGAGCCTGACTATCTGGGCGTGGCAAAAAAAGTAAACCGTATCGATATTTATACCGAAGCGGCTAAATCGCTGGGCATTGCGGTGCCAGATGCGATGCGTAGCAGCAAGCTGATGGATGGCGTAGTGTGGGATGGTAAAGATCCGAAAGCCTATGCCAACAGTTTCAAGGTGAAAGCCTAATTATTTAAGGAGCGTCACCATGAGTGTTGTCAGCTTTAGCAAAGAAAAAATCATGCAAACAAGCGAAGAGGCTGTGAAATTAGTCTCTGCGCAACCCGTTGTAGCGGTGGTTACCCCTCTCTCAACCACAGCGACAGCAGCCGCCCCGCTTTTGCAGAAGCGGGGAGCATGGGCGGCAACAGCCAAACGCGCATTTGAATGGCTGTTGCCGCCTGTGATTGGCTTAATGATCTTCGCAGCCATCTGGGCCACAGTCGCGGCACTGACACAAGGCTTGCCAGGCCCGGTAAAAACCTGGCAATCGGCCGTCGAGTTGTTTAGCGACCCGTTTTATATCAACAACCCGAATGACATGGGCATCGGCTGGAACATCCTCAACTCGCTCAAGCGCGTGGCGACTGGCTTTGGCCTGGCGGCGATTGTCGGCATCCCAATGGGCTTTGTGATTGGCCGCTATACGTTTATGTCACGCATGGCGGCGCCGATTATCAGCTTGCTCAAACCAGTGTCACCACTGGCCTGGCTGCCAATTGGCCTGCTGGTGTTTAAAGCCGCTAACCCGGCTGCAATTTGGGTGATTTTTATTACCGCCGTCTGGCCAATGATCATCAATACCGCGGTTGGCGTCAGCAAAGTGCCGCAAGACTATATGAACGTCGCCAAAGTACTCAACCTGTCCGAATGGAAAGTCGTCACCAAGATTCTGCTGCCTTATGTCATGCCTTACATGATGACCGGTGTACGTCTGTCGATTGGCGCTGCCTGGCTGGTGATTGTGGCGGCAGAAATGCTGACCGGCGGCCTCGGCATCGGCTTCTGGGTATGGGATGAGTGGAACAACCTGAATGTAGAACACATCATCATCGCTATTTTTATTGTCGGCATTGTCGGCTTATTGCTAGAACAGTTGCTGGTGCTGATCGCAAAACGCTACAGCTACGAATAACCGTAAAAGGAGACTTGATTATGACGACCAATGCGATACAAGACCGTTATGTGCTGATTGAAAACGTCAACATGACGTTTCAAACCAAAAAAGGCAGTTTTCAGGCCCTCAAAGACATCAACTTGAATATCCACGAAGGCGAGTTTATCTCCATCATCGGCCACTCCGGCTGTGGCAAATCTACCGTGCTCAACCTGATTGCCGGGTTGCTGCAACCCAGCGAAGGCTACCTGTTTTGTGCCGGGCGTGAAATCTCCAAACCAGGCCCTGAGCGCGCTGTGGTGTTTCAAAACCACTCTCTGCTGCCATGGCTGACCTGTTTTGAAAACGTTTATCTGGCCGTAGAACGCGTGTTTGGTGACAAAGAAGGTGCATCACAACTGGCTGAGCGTACCCGTGCCGCACTGGAACTGGTGGGTTTAAGCCATGCGATGGAAAAACGCCCGAACGAGATTTCTGGCGGCATGAAGCAACGCGTTGGCATTGCCCGCGCACTGGCCATGGAACCTAAAGTGCTGTTACTGGACGAGCCGTTTGGCGCACTCGATGCCCTCACCCGCGCTGGCTTGCAAGATGAACTGATGGCCATTATGGCGCGCTCTGGTTGCACCGCTGTCATGGTCACGCACGATGTCGACGAAGCCGTATTGCTATCAGACCGCATTGTCATGATGACTAACGGCCCGGCAGCCACCATTGGTGAAATTCTGGAAGTGGATTTGCCACGCCCGCGCAAACGGCTAGAGCTGGTAGAAGACCCAGCTTATACGCATCTGCGTAGCGAAGTTTTGAAGTTTTTGTATGAGCGCCACGCCAAAAAGGCGGCATAAAACAAAAGGAGTGCTGACGGGCGGTCACCCGCCAGCACTGCATACCTCATCGAAGTATGGTTACCCCACATTGCATAAAGGAGCAACACATGAACGCTAACTCACACCCACGCCTGCGTCAAGTTTCAGTGGCGATTTTACTGGCAGCGTTAAGCATGCAAGCCATGGCCGAAGAAGAAGCCCTGCCTGAATACACCTTCATGGACGCGATTAAAACCGGCAAGAACATGACGAGCTTTAGATTGCGTTATGAGAATGTACAGCAGGATGGTTTGCAACCACCGACCTTACCCAATGGCACAGCCAACCCAGGGGCAACACAAGACCTGAAAGATGCCAACGCATTGACGATGCGCAGCCTGATTGGCTGGCAAACGGCGCCCTACCATAACTTTAGCTTTGCAGCGCAACTGATTAATGTGTCCAAACTGACAGACAACTTTAACGATAGCACCAACAGCACGCTGACCAATAGTGTGTCTAACCAGGCGGGCAAGATTGAATACGCCAAGGTGGTAGACCCTGACTACACTGGCCTCAACCAGTTATTTGTCGAGTGGACTGGCATTAAAAATACCCGTGTGCGTGCGGGTCGCCAACAAGTGAATCTGGATAACGTGCGCTTTATCGGTGATATTGCTTTCCGTCAGGTCATGCAAGTGTTTGATGGCGTGTCGATTTTCAACAAAACCATTCCAGACACCGAAATTTTTCTGGCGCACTTTGAAAGCCTGGAGCAAATCACGGCAAAACACCGTTCAGATGGCGCGCTGGATATTGTCAATGCACGCTACCGCATTTCGCCCACTGAGTTTCTGGTAGGTTATGCCTACTTGGATGGTTTTCAGGATTTAGGCATGGGTCGCGCCTGGTTCGGCAATGGCACCACTGCCGCTGCCATTGCCGCCGGTAAAGGCGGTGCCGCTAACCAGAATGCCGATCAAGGCAACAAAATTATAGGTGCACGTCTGGATGGCACCCATCCATTCACGCCTAACTACCGTGCACACTACACGGCAGAGTATGCCAAGCAGACCGATTACAGCAATGGTGACTCACGTATTGATGCGCACTACTACAAATTGGGCGGCGGTTTTGGCATTGATAACTTCAATATGCGCGTCGACCAGGAGCTGTTATCCAGCAATAACGGCAAGTATGCCTTCCAGACCCCACTGGGCACCAACCACCTGTTCCAGGGCTGGGTAGATAAATTCTTGGCCACTCCACTCGAAGGCATTAAAGATACCTTTGTAACCGCCACGTATCGCTATGGTGACTTTTTGTTCTTTGCTGATTATCACCTGATTGATTCAGATGAAGATTTTCATACCGTAGGTGGCGGCAACCGCACCAATGGTTCACGCTATGGTAAGGAATGGAATGCCGCGGTGACCTGGAATGTCGACAAGAACTGGATGACCAAGCTGGAGTACGGCAAGTTTACGGAAGGTGACCGTTATGCGCTCACCGCCAACGTGCCAGACAGCATCCCTGGCAACCGTGGCCGCGTGCGCGACACCGAAAAATTATGGCTAACCGCCATGTATACGTTTTAACTCTTTAAGGAATTGGCCATGACATCAGCCGCAAAAGTGTATTTAGTGGGCGCTGGCCCAGGCGACCCGGACCTTATTACGCTCAAAGCCGTCAAGGCCTTGCAGCAAGCTGAGGTAGTGCTGGTCGATGACCTGGTCAACCCAGCCCTGCTCATGCATTGCCCACAGGCACGCATTGTGCCGGTCGGCAAGCGCGGCGGCTGCAAGTCTACCCCGCAGCACTTTATCAACCGCATGCTGGTGGCGCTGGCCGAGCAAGGGCAACAGGTGGTGCGCCTCAAGGGCGGCGATCCGTTTGTGTTTGGCCGTGGCGGCGAAGAAATGCTGGCCTTGCGTGCAGCGAATGTGCCTTATGAGATTATTCCCGGCATGACCAGTGGTATCGCCGCCTGTGCCAGCATGGAGGTGCCTGTGACCCACAGAGGATTGAACCATGGCGTCACTTTTGTCACCGGCCATACGCAGGATGGCGGTCCATTGCCTTGGCAAGCGCTGGTCGCCTCAAATACCACGCTGGTGATTTATATGGGCTTGCAACACTTGCCTGAGATTTCGCGCGCGCTGATAGAAGCAGGGATGTCGGCAGACATGCCCTGTATGGTGGTCGAAAACGGGACACGCGACGATCAACGTTCAGTCATCTCGTCTATACAGGCCATGCCTTATGAAGCCCATAGAGAAGAGATAAAAAGTCCAGCCATTATTGTCGTCGGCGAAGTGGTGACATTAGCCAAGCGCACTGAACAAGCGCCAGATTGGCAACACTCGCTGCAATCCTGGTTGAATCAGGCCCATGCAGCTTAAATTTATAGCGTGCCTTGATCCACATCCAATGGTCGGCGCGCGCATCAAAACCTTTTAATATAGATTACCGGAGCAACAAATGAAAAAGAGTTTTTGGGAGGTAGGCCACAAGCCTACGCTATTTTCAGCGTTCTTTTATTTTGACCTGAGTTTTATGGTCTGGGTCATGCTCGGCCCACTCGCAGTGCAAATTGCCAGTGACCTGCAATTAAACCCGGCGCAAAAGGGCCTGATGGTGGCAACCCCTGTGCTGACAGGCGCCTTGTTACGCATTGTCATGGGCGTACTCGTCGATCAGCTTAAACCTAAAAAAGCGGGCCTGATTGGTCAAGTCATCGTGCTGGCAGCCTTGCTGACGGCGTGGTTGCACGGCATACATACGTATCAGCAAGCTTTGTTGCTTGGGGTGTTTCTGGGCTTTGCCGGAGCAGCGTTTGCCGTGGCCTTGCCACTGGCCTCCCGCTGGTATCCGCCTGAACATCAAGGCACTGCCTTGGGTATTGCGGGCGCAGGCAACTCAGGGACCGCGCTGGCAGCCTTATTCGCCCCCGGCTTGGCCGTGGCGTTTGGCTGGAACAATGTATTTGGACTAGCCCTGATCCCGCTGCTGCTGGCATTGATTGTCTATACTGCGTTGGCAAAAGATGCGCCAGATACGCCGGCGCCTAAATCGTTGTCGCAATATCTGTCTGTACTCAAAGACAAAGACGCCTGGTGGTTTATGCTGTTTTACAGTGTGACGTTTGGTGGCTTTGTCGGTATGGCCTCTTCGCTGACGATCTATTTCCATGATCAGTATGGCCTGGACCCGGTGCATGCGGGTTACTTCACCGCCGCCTGTGTGTTTGCCGGTTCACTGGTGCGGCCATTTGGTGGTTTGCTGGCAGACCGTATCGGCGGCATCCGCACGCTGAGTGCGATGTATATTCTGGCTGCCGCCTTTCTGTTTATCCTGAGTTTGGGGATGGATAGCCAGGCAGCAGGTCTGGGCGTCGTCGTCTTGGCCATGGCTTCGCTTGGCATGGGCAATGGTGCTGTGTTTCAATTAGTGCCACAACGTTTTCGCAAAGAAATTGGCGTCATGACTGGATTGGTCGGCATGGCAGGTGGCATTGGTGGCTTTTACCTGGCTTCCAGCCTGGGTTACTCTAAACAACTCACCGGCAGTTACCAGCTTGGCTTAACCATCTTTGCCGGGTTGGCCATCCTCGCTTTCATCGGCCTGGCTGGCGTTAAAAAACGTTGGCGGACCACGTGGGGCGCAGCCAGCGTCACGGCTGCCAAAGTATAAGAGTATCGACGATTGAAGTAAGATGATGAAGCTATGAGCCTGATATACAGCGTCGGTGAAAGCAGTCTGACCGGTCCGCGACCACGTAATGAAGATTACGTGACTGCGGTGACCCCAGCTGCCCCGCAGTTGGCAATCAAAGGCGCACTGATGCTGGTTGCCGATGGCGTCAGCGGCGGTGCTGGTGGTGCAGAAGCAGCTGAAATGACGGCAAGAACCGTCTCGGCTGACTACTACGCCACGCCTGACACCTGGACCATACAACATGCGTTGGACAAAGTGGTTCAGGCAGCCAATCAATGGGTGTTATCCCACGCACGCAAGCATAGCCAGATGGCGGGCATGGCGACGACGTTATCCATGCTGGTGTTACGCGGCCAGCGCTATGTGCTGGCGCATGTGGGGGATACGCGCATTTATCGTCTGCGTGAACAATGCCTGGAACAGCTCACGACTGACCATGTCTGGGACAGGCCAGACATGCGCCATGTCCTCAAACGGGCCATAGGCCTGGACGACCAATTAACGGTGGATTATGCCGAAGGATTGCTGCAACCCGGTGATGTCTATGTGATTGTCAGCGATGGCGTATGGTCAGCATTGGGCAATGCTGAAATTCATAAAGCATTGATGCTCTACCGCACACCGCAAATGGTGGCCGAACATCTGACGCAGTTGGCGATAGACAAAGGCAGCCCCGATAATGCTTCTGCCGTGGTGGTGAGTATCGAAAGCATCGGCCAAGATCATCTGACCGATATGCTGGCAGACGCACATCACTTGCCGTTACCGGCCAAGCTGACGGTTGGCAGTCAAATCGATGGATTTACGGTCACCAAAATTATCCATGATTCCCGTGTCAGTATTCTGTATCAGGTCAAAAATACGGCCGGGCAATTATTTGTATTAAAAACCCTGCAACCAGCCCGTGCCGATGATACAGAAAGCTGTGAAGCCTTACTAAATGAAGAGTGGCTGGCGAAGCGCGTGGTGTCGCAATGTGTGCCGCAAATCCTGCCACTCACCAGAGAGCAACGCACTTATCTTTACTACGTGATGACCTGGCATGAAGGCGCGACCTTGCAGCAACGGCTGGATGCCGGACACCACTTTACGATGAATGGCGTAGCCAATATCGGCCAGGATTTATTACGCGGGCTCAGTATGTTGCACCGTCTCAATATCGTGCACCGCGATATCAAGCCCGCCAATATCCATCTCGGCAGCGATAATCGCCTGCGTATTCTCGATCTCGGCGTCGCCCTCAACCCTACCCTGCCGATGCCTGAGCAAATGGAAAATCCGGGCACTCCCAGTTTTATGTCCCCTGAATTATTTGATGGCAAGGTCGCTGATAGGCAAGCGGATATTTACGCAGCGGGCGTCACCATGTACCACTTGCTGACGCGTAAATACCCTTATGGCGAAGTAGAGCCGTTCCAGTCACCTCGCTTTGGCGAACCCATCCGCCCCAGCCGCTACCGGCCAGAAATTCCAGCCTGGCTGGAAAACATTATTCTGAAAGCGATTGCCAAAAAAACGGCCGACCGTTTTGAAACTGCAGAAGAAATGCTGCTGGCGCTTGAGCATGGCGAATTAAAGTCGATTGCGATTCCACGCACGCCGCTGATTGCGCGCGCCCGCTTGGTGAAATGGCAGTGGCTGGCGGTGTGCTCATTGCTGATCAACCTGCTGCTGGTGTATTTGCTGTTTATCTCCTAGTCAGCCAAGATGGGTGACGAGTTCACTACCGGCGAAATCTGAAACCTCCTGCAAAGATCAATTCTGGTGCAATCCCTTTAATTTGCATCATTAGCGTGCATATTCAAATCACAGATGCATGGGCTTATGACCCAGAACGATGCAACATCTCGTCTGTTACACACATTTAAAAACTATAAAAAACAGACACTTACAATACTGATCGCCTCTCTGATGCTCAGATTGGCATATCAATTGCTTTTCAAGCATTAAATTCTCTTCATTGAAGATGAGTATTTTTTAAAAAGGGATGCTGGCAGTCAGTCATCCCTGAATGGACAACGGCGTCCATAGCTTATCCGCAGCGTTGCATCAAGCATCCGCGGCATTGGCTATGGACGCCTTTTTTCGTTTTTAGGCCTGGTAAACACTTAGGTAAATCGCAAGACATGTTTATGGCAACACAACGACCACGCACATGCTTGCCCATGATAGGAAACACATGATGAATCAACTTACCCGCATCGTCATCGTCGGCAACGGCATGGTAGGACATTATTTTATGCAGGAGCTGGTCAAGCGCCATCCCGATCTGCACGCGGCGCAGCTGCAAGTCACGGTATTGGGTGAAGAACCACGGCCTGCCTATGATCGCGTGCACCTTTCCAGCTTTTTCTCTGGCAGCACCGCTGAGGATTTATCTTTAGTCGAGCCTGGTTTTTATGACCGCCCGGGGCTGGAATTACGTCTGAATGCGCGCGTCAGCCAGATTGACCGCCACCAGCATACCGTCACGCTGACAGACAATACTGTTCTGCCCTACGACAAGCTGGTCTTAGCCACAGGCTCTTTCCCGTTCGTGCCGTCTGTGGCTGGCCGTGACCGCGACAACTGCTTTGTCTATCGCACCATTGAAGACCTCGAAGCCATGACCGCCGCAGGTAAAACGGCTAAAAGTGGTGTCGTGGTCGGTGGCGGCCTGCTCGGCCTGGAATGCGCCAAGGCATTGAAAGACATGGGCCTGGAAACCCATGTGGTGGAGTTCGCGCCACGCCTGATGGCGGTACAAGTCGACGAAGCGGGCGGCAAAGTGCTGCGCAGCAAGATCGAAGAGCTAGGCGTACACGTACACACCAGCCGCAACACCACCGCGATTGTGGATGGCGCCACCGCGCGCCACCGCATGGTGTTTTTTGATGATACCTGGCTGGAAACCGACATGATCGTGTTCTCTGCCGGCATCCGCCCACGTGACGAACTGGCACGCGAATCTGGCCTGGCCATCGGCGCCCGTGGTGGTATCGCCATTGATGATTTTTCGCGCTCCAGCGACCACGATATTTACGCCATTGGCGAATGTGCCAGCTGGCATGACGAAATGTACGGGCTGGTCGCCCCGGGCTACGACATGGCGCGGACGGCTTGTGCGCACTTGTCTGGTGAAACCACCGCCACCTTTCAGGGGGCGGACATGAGCACCAAACTCAAACTGATGGGCGTCGATGTGGCGAGCGTGGGTGATGCGCATGGCAAAACTCCTGGTTGCCGCAGCTATCAGTACACGGATGAAGTACGCAATATCTACAAAAAAATCGTCGTCAGTGAAGATGGCAAAAAACTGCTGGGCGCGGTGTTGATTGGCAACGCCGATGAATATGGCACGCTGCAACAGATGACCGTCAATGCGATGGCCTTGCCGGAAAACCCTGAATTCCTGATTCTGCCAGCCAGCGATGGCAAGGAAAAACCTGGTCTGGGCGTGGATGCGCTGCCAGACACAGCGGTGCTGTGTTCCTGTAATAACGTCAGCAAAGGCGCGATTGGTGAAGCGGTGGCGGCGGGCAATTGCAGCATCGGCGCCATCAAGTCCTGCACCAAAGCCGGGACGGCTTGTGGTGGCTGCGTGCCACTGGTGACGCAAGTGATGAAAGCACAGATGGTGAAACTGGGCATGACCGTCAACAACCACCTCTGCGAACACTTCCCTTACTCGCGCCAGGAGCTTTACCACCTGGTGCGCGTAGAGCAGATCAGGACCTTTGACGACCTGTTGCACAAGCACGGCAAAGGGCTGGGCTGCGACATTTGCAAACCCACCGCCGCCAGTATCCTCGCGTCGGTCTGGAACGACTTTATCCTCAAAAAAGACTTGGCTTCACTACAAGATTCCAACGACTACTTTTTGGGCAATATCCAGAAAGATGGCAGCTACTCGGTCGTGCCACGGATGCCGGGGGGCGAAGTCACGCCTGATGGCCTGATTGCGATTGGCCAGATTGCCAAGAAATACAAGCTGTATACCAAAGTCACCGGCGGCGCGCGTGTCGATATGTTCGGTGCCCGCGTTGAACAATTACCGAATATCTGGGAAGAACTCATCGCCGCAGGTTTCGAGTCTGGTCATGCCTATGGCAAATCACTGCGCACGGTCAAAAGCTGCGTTGGCTCAACCTGGTGCCGTTATGGCGTCGATGACAGTATCGGCCTCGCTGTGCAGTTAGAGAACCGTTACAAAGGTTTGCGTGCCCCGCACAAAATCAAGTTTGGCGTCTCTGGGTGTACGCGTGAATGTGCCGAAGCCCAAGGCAAGGATGTCGGTTTAATCGCCACCGAAAACGGCTGGAACCTGTATGTCTGCGGTAACGGCGGCATGAAGCCACGCCATGCCGAGCTCATCGCCAGCGATCTAACCAAAGAAGAAGCGATCCGCATGATAGACCGTTTCCTGATGTTCTATATCCGCACCGCTGACCGACTGCAACGCACCAGCACCTGGCGCGACAACCTCGAAGGCGGTCTGGACTACCTGCGCGACGTGGTGATTCATGACTCGCTGGGCCTGGGCGCCGAGCTGGAAGCACAGATGCAACACGTGGTCGACCACTACCAGGATGAATGGAAAACCGCCGTCAACGATCCTGAAGTGCGCAAACGCTTCCGTAGCTTTGTAAACAGTAAAGCAGAAGACAGCAACATCGTCTTCGTGAATGAACGCGAACAGATACGCCCGGCCACGGTAGAAGAAAAGAAACAAGCGAAGGTCATTCCTATCCTCGCTACCACAGAGTAATCAACGGAGTCAGTCATGAGTCAAGGTCAACAAGCCGCCGCATTGGATGCGGCAATGAATCAAAGCGCAAGCCAGTTAGGCGCCTGGCACCCGGTGTGTGCCCTCGAAGACATCTGGCCGAATATGGGCGTCTGCGCCCTGGTTGAAGGGCGTCAGATTGCGATTTTCCGCCTGCAGGACAACCAGCTTTATGCGTTGGATAACTATGATCCGCACAGCGACGCCAACGTGCTGTCGCGTGGCATCGTCGGTGACTTAAGTGGCGAACGGGTGGTCGCCTCGCCGATCTACAAGCATCACTACCAGTTGCGCACGGGGGTTTGTGTAGAAGATGCCAGCATCAGTCTCAAGACTTACTCGGTAGAACTGCGTGACGATACCGTGTGGGTGCAGGTTTAGTCAGGGATAACACACAACTATGGTGACACAGGTTAAATCAGTCTGCCCTTATTGCGGTGTCGGTTGCGGCATTGTGATGGAAGTAGAACACCAGAAGGTGATCAAGGTGTATGGCGACAAGCAGCACCCGACCAACTTTGGCCGCCTGTGTACCAAAGGCAACACCTGCATCCAGGCCATCGCCGACTCCGGACGTTTGGAGTACGCCTATGTGCGCCCGGCGCGCGGACAAGAATCGGTGCAAACCGGCATAGACGCCGCCATTCAAGAAACCGCCCGCCGCTTGCGCGGAATTTTGGACCAACATGGCCCGGATGCGATTGCGCTGTATGTGTCTGGCCAGATGTCGATTGAGTCACAATACCTGGCCAACAAACTGGTCAAAGGCTATCTCGGCAGCAACAATATTGAATCTAACTCGCGCCTGTGTATGGCCAGCGCAGGCAGTGGCTACAAATTATCGCTGGGTGCCGACGGCCCGCCAGGCTCCTACCAAGACTTTGACCAGACCGACCTATTCTTTGTCATTGGCGCCAATATGGCCGATTGCCATCCGATTTTATTCCTGCGCATGATGGATAGAGTCAAAGCCGGAGCCAAGTTGATCGTCGTCGACCCACGCCGCAATACCACGGCAGATAAAGCTAACTTGTTTATGCAGATCAAGCCAGGCACAGACTTGGCTTTGCTGAATGGCCTGCTGCATTTGCTGGTGAAACATGGCCACACCGATGCTGCCTTTATTGCCGAATTTACTGAAGGCTGGGAGGTCATGCCAGACTTTCTTGAGGCATATTCGCCAGAAAAAGTGGCTGACATCACAGGATTGCATGAAGCTGATATTCGCCAGGCAGCTGAGTGGATAGGCACCAGCAACAACTGGATCAGTTGCTGGACCATGGGGCTAAATCAAAGCACGCATGGCACCTGGAACACCAATGCCATTTGCAACCTGCACCTGGCCACCGGCGCGATTTGCCGCCCGGGTAGCGGCCCGTTTTCACTGACCGGTCAACCCAATGCCATGGGCGGCCGTGAAATGGGCTATATGGGCCCAGGCTTGCCAGGCCAGCGCTCCGTGCTGGTCGAACAAGACCGCCAATTTATTGAGCAATTATGGCAGGTGCCGGAAGGCACCCTGCATACACGCCTGGGTGGCGGCACCGTGGCCATGTTTGAGCAGATGATGGCAGGCAAGATCAAAGCGTGCTGGGTGATTTGCACCAACCCGGTCGCCAGTATGGCAAACCGTAAAAATGTGATTGCAGGGCTAGAAAAAGCTGAATTGGTGATTGCGCAGGATGCGTTCTTAGATACCGAAACCAATCGCTATGCTGACATTTTGCTCCCGGGCGCACTCTGGGCCGAGGCAGAAGGTGTGATGATTAACTCCGAACGCAACATGACCCTGATGCAGCACGCGGTGAACCCACCCGGCGAGGCAATGGCAGACTGGCAGACTGGCAGATCATTGCAAAAGTCGCTTGCGAGATGGGCTTTAATGAAGGCTTCAGCTACACCTCTGCCGCCGAAATATTTGAAGAAATCACCCGTGCCTCTAACCTGAACACCGGCTACGACATTCGCGGCGTGAGCCATGACAAGTTACGCCAACAATCGCTGCAATGGCCATATGCGCCAGACAGCACAGAAGATCGGCATCCGATTCGCTACCTCAATGATGGCATCAGCCAAAAGTTGACCGTGCGTGAAGACGGCAGCCAACCGCGTATTGCCTTTGCCACGGCCAGCGGTAAAGGCGTCTTTTTTGCCCGCCCGCATATGGATCCGGCCGAACTACCAGACACCGACTATCCGTTTGTGCTTAATACCGGCCGCCTGCAACACCAATGGCACACGCTGACCAAAACCGGCAAGATCGCAACACTGAATAAGCTCAACCCCGGGCCGTTTGTAGAGCTGCATCCTGCAAATGCTGCGGCGCTGGGCATACAAGACAAAGATCAAGTAGAGATTCGCTCGCGGCGTGGCCGCGCCGTCTTACCGGCGGTGGTGACTGAGCGGGTAAGCGTCGGTAACTGCTTTGCGCCCTTTCACTGGAACGATGTGTTTGGCGATGATTTGACCATTAACGCCGTCACTAGCGATGCGATAGACCCTATCTCGCAGCAACCCGAATTCAAATTTTGTGCGGTAGCGATGACGCGCGTGGCACCTGCCCAGCGGTCGGCTCTGCAACAAGAGGATGCCGTCACCACCAGCACGGGGGACTCACCCAAGAACCACAAGGAACTCCCAATGAAAGAGATTGATGCGCTGGCCAGATTGCTAGGCTTGGACAACCAGCCCGACATCATCCTCGATGCAAAAGAACAACTTTACCTGCAAGGCTTTGTCACCGGCCTGCGCAGCGAAGAATCGCGCCAGTTAGGCGGCGTGCCGATGTTGCCAGACGGCGCACCTATCGCCCCGGCCAAACATATTTTAATCAACGGTATGTTGGCTGGACTGTTTGCGCGTCGCTGGCTGCCACAGGGGGCGAGCCTGCCCACAGGCTTGCCAGATTTTTCGGCCACGCAAATGGCTGCAGCCGCCCCAGTGACCATTGTTTGGGCCTCGCAGACCGGCAATGCCGAAAGCTTTGCGGACCACTGTGCCGCACGCCTCAAAGCCAGTGGCTGCCATGCCAAAGTCGTCTGCATGGACAGCATCAACGTCAACGAGCTCGCCGCCACCCGGCAGATACTGCTGCTCGCCAGCACCTTTGGTGACGGCGACCCGCCAGATAATGGCGAAAAGTTCTGGCAAGCGTTACAGGCAGACAGTGCACCCAGGTTAGACAACACCCATTTCGCCGTACTGGCCTTCGGGGACTCTAACTACGACCAGTTTTGTGGCTTTGGCCGCAAACTGGATGCACGGCTGGCGGCACTTGGCGCGCAACGCCTGACCGAACGCGTCGATTGCGAGCCCGAGTTTGAGCAAGCCGCCAATGATTGGCTGAATAAAGTGGTCGCCGCATTGGCCAACAGTGCCGTGACCGTCGCACAACCCAGCATGGCACTGGCCGGTGATATTGATGAAGCCGCCGCACAAACGGCCACGACAGCAAACCCAGGCTACAGCCGCCAGCATCCATTGCAGACCCGGTTAATCATTAACCAGCGCCTCAATGCTGCAGGTGCCGACAAGGAGATCCGCCAGTTTGGTTTTGATTTAACCGGCAGCGGTTTTACCTATGAGGCCGGCGATGCCCTGGGCGTTTGGCCGACGAACTGCCCGGAACTGGTCGGTGACATCTTGCGGGCATTAAAGCTTTCCGCTTCCACCCTGGTCACGGTCAAGGATCAAGGCACGCTTGCCCTGAGTGAGGCCTTGTTGCACCACTACGAGATCGCACGCATTACCCCCGATCTATTGAAATTTGTACAAACACGCAGCGCCAGCCCGGCACTGGCCCTCTTGATGGAAGATGAGCAACGGCTAAAAGACTGGCTATGGGGCAAACAGCTGATTGATCTGCTGCAGGCCTTTCCCATCCGGGTCGAGGCCAGCGACTGGCTAGCCGTACTCAAACGCCTGCAACCACGGTTGTATTCAATTTCGTCCAGCCCCAAAACACACCCCAACCAGGTGCATCTCACTGTCTCTACCGTGCGTTACGGTCAAAACCACGCACGCGGCGGCGTCTGCTCTACCTTTATGGCCGACCGCGCAGGGGATATCAACGTGCCTATCTTCCTGCAACGCTCCGCACACTTCCGCCCGCCCAAAAACCCGGATACACCGTTGATTATGGTCGGCCCCGGCACCGGCATTGCGCCATTTATCGCCTTTTTGCAAGAACGCCAAGCCACTGCTGCCAAGGGCAAAAACTGGCTGTTTTTCGGCGAACAACACGCCACCACAGACTTTTATTACCGCGAAGAACTAGAGAGACTACAACAAACAGGCGTACTCACCCGCCTAGACACAGCCTTCTCACGCGACCAGGCTGACAAGATTTATGTGCAACACCGCATGCTGGAACAAGGCGAGCAGCTATGGCAATGGCTGCAACAAGGCGCCCATTTTTGTGTATGTGGTGATGCCAGCCGTATGGCAAAAGACGTGGATGCTGCACTGAAAACGATTGTGCAAACGCACGGCAAGATGAGTGCAGAAGATGCTGGAGACTATGTAGCCAAAATGGCGCAGGAAAAGCGCTATGTGCGGGATGTTTACTAGCTTCTATCACAGCATTTCTGACACCTTTGGAGTCTGACTGGACTTCACCCGCTTTACTAGACGATTATCAGGTTCCAATCTGTAACTTTTCAAACTCCATTGGACTCAGCTGATTGAGATGGCTGTGACGCCGTTTTCGATTGTAAAACACTTCGATATATTCAAATATCTCTGATTTAGCTTCCTCTCTTGATGCATAGATTTTTCGCTTCACTCGTTCCTTCTTTAAGCTACTAAAAAAGGATTCTGCCACGGCGTTGTCATAGCAATTACCA
>NZ_SSGF01000005.1 GCF_008015755.1 Methylophilus sp.
ACCTCGGCGGTCTGGTGGTCATCGACTTTATTGATATGGAAAACCAGCGTAATCAACGTGAAGTTGAAAACGCTTTGCGTGACGCCTTGCACCATGACCGTGCCCGCGTGCAAATGGGTAAAATTTCGCGTTTTGGCCTGCTAGAAATGTCTCGCCAGCGCTTACGCCCTAGCCTGGGTGAAACCAACCATATGACCTGCCCACGTTGTAACGGCACGGGCCATATCCGCGGCATTGAATCGACGGCATTGCATATTCTGCGCATTACGCAAGAAGAAGCCATGAAAGAAAACAGCGCGATTATTCAAGTACAGTTGCCGGTTGAAGCTGCGA
The DNA here is from genome assembly GCF_008015755.1 of Methylophilus sp. Lineage (GTDB taxonomy): Bacteria > Pseudomonadota > Gammaproteobacteria > Burkholderiales > Methylophilaceae > Methylophilus. The sequence continues at coordinate 334 of NZ_SSGF01000005.1, forward strand.
CGTTCTTGCTGAATGAAAAACGTGCAGATATTCACAAAATTGAGCAGCGCACTGGCGTTGAGGTAGTGCTGATTCCGAACGTGCACCTGGAAACCCCAAATTACAATATCTTGCGCATTCGCCTGGATGATGTGAATGAAGACACCATGCAGGCCAGTTACAAAATGGTCGACCTGCCGAGTGAATCAGATTATCAACACAGTCTGCAGCAACCAGCGGCGCCTGCCAAGATTGAAGCCGTGGTTAAAGGCATTACCCCGGCAACATCTGCGCCTATCGTTGAAGAAAAACCAGCAGCAGTGCCAGTGGTTGAATCTAAAAAGTCCTTCTTTGGCGTGATTAAATCCTGGTTGGGTCTGGAAGAAAAAGAAGCTGAAACTGTGGTTGAAAAACCAGTACGTGAAGCCAAAGAATCTGGTCGTGATCGTAACAACAAAAATCGCAACCGCCAGCGTGATCGTCAGCGCGATCGCCAACAAGACCGTCATGACCGCCCTACCGGTGAGCGCCAACCTAAAGAACAACAGGAAAATGCCTCACAAAAACCGCGTCAGGAGCGTCAGCCACAAGAAAAACCTGCTCAGAAAGAAAGACAGGATCGCCAATCAACACCAGAAGTCAAAGCAGAGGCTAATCAACCTGCACTGACGACACAAACTGGCGAGAACAAACAGGAACGCGGTGAGCGCGGCAACCGCCGTAACCGCCACGGCCGTCGTGATCGTCGTCCGCGTGACGATGCACAAAACCAAGCCAATGGTGAAGTGATCGCAAACGTGGCAGCCACAGTTGAAAATACTGCAGCAGTGAATGCGGCCCCCGTTGTTATTACCGAAGCCGTCTCTGCTCCTGTGACAGCCCCAGCAAACAATGCTGAGGCCGCACAAAAAGCCGTGGCTGAGCCAGTCGCAGCAGAGGTTGCAGTGACGATCGCAGAAACAGTAGACGCAGCAGCAACTAGCAACAGCGATGAAGCAGTAACTGAGAAAGCACCACGCAACCGTTCTCGTGCAGGCAAAACCAGCAAACCACGTGGCAAACGCAATGCAGAAACGGCTGACGCACCAACGATTGAGTTGGTTGAAACCGCCACAGCGCCAGCTGCCAATGCTGAAGCAGCCGCCCCTGAAGAAGCGTCACAGAAAAAACCTGCACGCAAACGCAAGCCTGCTGCAAAAGCAACCGCCAAAACAGCTGAAGCTACCGCTGATACAGGCATACAGCTGGTTGAGACTAAATCTGAACCAGTCGCCGCTACGGAAGACACTGCGACCAAGGCGAAAAAACCTCGTAGTGCTGCCAAGTGGAAAAAAGACGCCGCAGCAAGCGAAGAACCAAGCCTGGTGATGGTTGAGACGCAGAAGTAATCTGTATTTACACACTCAGAAGCATAAAAAAGAGGGCCTCACGGCCCTCTTTTTTTATACCCTGCTATCGCTCATGCCCCTTGCCAGCGGATGACACTCCAATAACCGATGATCGTCAGCAAAACAGACACGACCACATGCGTAAAAATATGCAGCCCCACCCAAACATAAGCCTGCTTTTGCAATAATACAAACGCCTGAGCCGAAAAAGTGGAAAACGTCGTCAGACCACCTAAAAAACCCATAGCAATAAACAGGCGCCACTCATGCGAGAGTTGCGGCATGGTTTGAAAAAGTGCGAGCGCAACGCCCATCAAAAAGCCACCAATCGCGTTTGCCATCAAGGTACCCAAAGGAATCATTCCGATGCCATTGAGCCAGTTTGACAGGCCCCAACGTGCCCAAGCACCCAATGCCGAACCTAATCCGACCATCAGCCAAGATTTCATTTTATTGTCCTTCTAAAACGTTAACAGGCAATGTATCATAAGTTTTAAAACATTCTGCGCCCACCGCCTGTTGAATTAAAGAGATTGCCTTGCGTTTATTATTTGTTACCTCAGAAATTTTCCCACTCATCAAAACAGGAGGCTTGGCAGATGTCAGTGGTGCATTACCCGCAGCACTCTCTAAAGCCGGATTAGATATTCAGATACTGCTGCCAGCTTATCGAGGCATGCTGGCACAGTGTGAGTCACCGCGTTTACTTGGCAGTTTGCAGCCTTTTCATGAGCTACGCTGCGATATTTATCAAACCATATTACCCGGCACCAGCATCCCATTACTACTGATTGATTGCCCGGCATTGTATGACCGTGATGGTGGCCCTTACCATCATCCGAGACATGGCGAATGGCAAGACAATCCCCTGCGCTTTGGCTTATTGTCAAAAGTGGCGGCCATGTTGTCGGTACCCAATATGTTGCAGCCATGGCAGCCAGAGCTGGTGCATTGCAATGATTGGCAAAGTGGACTCACGCCCTACTACCTGCGGCAATTGGCCAGCCCGGCAAAATCAGTATTCAGCATTCATAACCTGGCATTTCAAGGCAATTTTCATGCGGACTGGCGCCATCGCCTGCTACTGAGCGAGCAGGACTTTCAGCCCGCAGGCTATGAGTTTTATGGCCACCTGTCGTTTATGAAAGCCGGGCTTTATTACGCAGACGCGCTCTCTACCGTGAGTCCGACCTATGCTAAAGAAATCCAAACCGAGCAGTTTGGTTTTGGTTTTCAAGGCTTGCTTCAGCATAGAGCCCATGATTTAACAGGCATTTTGAACGGCATAGATACCGACGTCTGGGATCCGGCCACAGACCCTTATTTACCGGCCCATTACACCAGCAAGACGTTAGCGCGCAAACAACAGGTCAAACAGGCACTGCAAGCAGAGCTTAATTTACAGCCCCGCGTGTCCAGTCCGCTGCTGGGCGTCGTCAGCCGACTCACGCACCAAAAAGGCCTGGACATGCTGGTCGAGATTGCGCACGAACTGTTGGCCAGTGGCTGTCAACTGGCGGTGCTTGGGAGCGGCGAGCCCGCGCTGGAACAGCAATATCTGGCGCTGATGCAGCAATATCCGGGGCAAGTGGCTGTCACCATTGGCTACAACGAGCCGCTGTCACATCGCATCATGGCCGGCACAGATATTTTCGTGATGCCTTCACGCTTTGAACCGTGCGGCTTAAATCAGATGTATGGTTTACGTTACGGCACGATTCCGCTGGTCGCCAATACTGGCGGATTGGCAGACTCGGTACAAGGCTGTGCACTGATGGCGGATGGCCGCTTACCCGCGATGATGACAGGATTGGTAATGCCAGAAAATAATCCAGCGACACTTTTGGTCACATTAAAACAAGCGATACAGATATATGCCAATTCTGGGCAGTGGAAACAGCTACAAAAACAAGCCATGCAACAGGATGTCAGCTGGGAAACCAGTGCAAAACACTACCTGGATGTATATCAGCGCTTGCTAGGCATTTAAAAACAATTACTTACAGAGTTTCACCAAAAAGTGAAGGAGAGTTGGCATAGAAGGTGCTTATTACTAATCAAGCTTCTCCAAAGCTAACTTCTCCTCCCTCAAGACGCCAAATAGGCGTCTTTTTTTTCGCTTTGCTTTTTGAAAAGCTTATTCTGTTTTGGCAGGTGGCGTCATATTCAAAAAGTGTTCGCGGTAATACTTGAGTTCATCAATCGACTCATAAATATCCGCCAAGGCTTCATGACGGCTAGCCTTTTTAAAGCCCGCATAGATATCCGGGCGCCAGCGGCGTGACAATTCTTTAAACACACTCACGTCCAGATTACGGTAGTGAAAAAACGCTTCCAGGCGCGGCATATAGCGCGCCATAAAACGTCGGTCCTGACAGATAGAGTTACCACACATCGGCGATTTACCTGCAGGCACATGTTCTTTTAAAAATGCCAGCATGGCGTCGGTCGCCGCTTCTTCGCCCAGCGTTGAAGCTTTGACTTTATCGATCAACCCACTGCGGCCATGAGTGCCTTTATTCCAGGCATCCATGCCATCCAATACCGCATCAGACTGATGCACCACCAGTACCGGCGACTCTGCAATCACATTCAATTGCGCATCGGTGACGACGGCAGCCAGCTCCAGAATACGGTCTGTGTCAGGCAGCAAACCACTCATTTCCATATCCAGCCAGATTAAATTGTCCTGATTACTTGCCAATTGTGTGCCTCTCGTCATGATTTCCATTAAAATGAAACATTATATGCAGTTCAGTGAACAAGGTGGAGTTAAATCCATCAAAATAGCTAACTGTTATCATTTACACATCACTCATGGTTATGTCTGCACTGTTTACTCAAATTTTTGTCGCTGTGATTGTCGTTAGCCTCGCTATTCGCGTCTGGCTGGGCTTACGCCATATTCGTCACATTCAGCAACATCGCCAGCAGGTCCCCGCAGCGTTCAATCAAACCATTAGCCTAGAGGCGCATCAGCGCGCCGCCGATTACACCACGGCCAAGGTCAAGCTGCGCCTCAATGAAACGGTGATGGAATCGATCATCTTACTGGCCTTGACGCTGGGTGGTGTCTTGCAACTGCTAGATCAGGCCTGGCAACAATGGTTGCCCGCACACGACATCATTCGCGGCGCACTGGTGATTTGCTCCGCCATGTTAATTTCAGGCGCCGCTACCCTGCCGTTTGATTACATCCAGACCTTTAATGTCGACGAAAAATTTGGCTTTAATAAAATGTCTCGTGGCATGTTTTTTGGTGACCTGGTAAAGCATACAATTGTTGGCCTGTTGCTTGGCGGCCCAATTCTGTTTATCGCCCTGTGGTTGATGCAAGGTGCAGGCGACTGGTGGTGGCTCTACCTGTGGCTGATCTGGAGCGCCTTTAACCTGTTTATGCTGGCGGTTTACCCGATCTGGATTGCACCGCTGTTTAACAAGTTCACACCCATGCAAGACCAAACACTCAAAGCACGCATTGAGGCCCTGTTGCAAAAATGCGGTTTTGCCAGCCAAGGCTTGTTTGTCATGGATGGCTCGACCCGTTCTGGCCATGGCAATGCCTATTTCACCGGCTTTGGCAAAAACAAACGTGTGGTGTTTTTTGATACCCTGCTGGAGAAACTCAGCGCGGACGAAATCGAAGCCGTCTTGGCACATGAACTGGGCCACTTCAAGCATCAGCATGTGATCAAACGTATCGTCATGATGTTTGGCCTCAGCCTGCTGGGCCTGGCACTGCTCGGTTACTTAATCAAGCAAGAATGGTTTTTTACTGGCCTGGGCGTGGCAGACGCCAGCAACCATATGGCTTTGCTATTGTTTGTGCTGGTTTCACCCGTGTTTATGTTTATTTTGCGCCCACTGATGGCGGCTTACTCACGTACCAACGAGTTTGAGGCCGACCACTACGCGGCACAACAATCCAGACCACAGTTTTTGATTGATGCCCTGGTCAAACTGTACCGTGACAACGCTTCTACGCTGACCCCTGACCCGTTGCACTCAGCGTTTTATGACTCGCATCCGCCGGCCAGCCTGCGTATTGCCAAACTGCAAACCTACGCATGAAACACCTCCTGCTGATTGGATTGTTACCCGCGCTTGTAAGTTTGAGCGCCAGCGCCGCGGATAACGCGCTTTCAGCAGGCAAAAAACTGGTCGACACGCATTGCATCAGTTGCCACGCCAGCAGTTATGGTGGTGATGGCAGTGGCATTTACACGCGCGAATACCGCAAAGTGCGCTCATTCAACGGTCTCAAAGCCCAAGTCACTAATTGCAATACCATGCTCAACCTGAAATGGTTTGATGATGAAGAGCAGCAAGTGGTACAGTACTTAAATCACACCTACTATCATTTCTAGCATGTCTCAAGAAGGTCTCATTGTCGCTGCTTACGGCAAGCGCTATAACGTAGAACTAGCAGATGGCCGTATTCTTAGCTGCGTCACCCGTGGTAAAAAAGTCGATAACGCCGCTGGTGACCGCGTCACCGTGACCCTCACAGCTGACAACGAAGGGGTGATCGAAAAAACGGCTGAGCGCAACACCCTGCTCTATCGTAGCAATGCGTTCAAAAGCAAAATTCTGGCGGCTAACGTCACGCAAATACTGATTGTATTAGCGACCCAACCCAGCTTTTACGAAGACTTGCTTAATCGCTGCCTGGTTGCGGCAGAAGCCGCAGGCATACGCGCCGTAATTATCCTGAACAAATGTGACTTGCCTAACCCGCAAGCCATGCAAAAGCTGGCGCAATATGCCGCACTTGGTTATCAGACAGTGCAACTCAATGCCAAAGCGTCTGTAGATAGCCTCCGGCCTTTGCTAGCGGGCCACACCAGCGTGCTGGTCGGCCAGTCTGGCATGGGCAAGTCCACCATCATCAACAGCCTGTTGCCTGAAGCCCGCAGCAAAACGCAAGAGATCAGCGCCACGCTCGATAGCGGTAAACATACCACCACGGCAACCCACCTTTATCACCTGGATGACGACAGCGCGATTATCGACTCGCCCGGGTTACAAGAGTTTGGCTTGTATCATATTGAAGAAGCCGATCTCGAATATGCGTTTGTTGAGTTCAGGCCCTTGATCGGCCACTGCAAATTTAATAATTGTACGCATACCCATGAGCCGGAATGCGTGATTTTACAAGCACTGGCTGCTGGTAACATTGCTCCTGAGCGCCTGCAGATTTTCCAGCAAATCCGCGCTGAAAACACCGTACAAATCTACGGCTAGACTCTCCCTCACCCCGCTCAGCGGCCAGCCTGTCGCACATAAAAAAACACCCTGCCTAAGCAGGGTGTTCATCAACAACACGTATCGCTACGTGTTTGTTCGTGGCTTAATTACAGTGCAAAAATATTCAATGCACCGCCGCCAGGCGCAGCGTTGTACTTGGTCAACTCTTTGTAACCACCAGCAGCACCCAGTGCGTCGGTGTCAGTCGTCATACCCAAGTTCATCGCAACACCCGCCCAACCGCCGATACCAGACAAGATACCCACGTATTGTTTGCCTTTGTTGCCATAGGTGAACGCGTTACCAATGGCGCCAGAGCCCACTTGGAACTTCCACAACTCTTTACCAGACTTCGCATCTACTGCTTTAAACCAGCGGTCTAAAGTACCGTAGAACACGATGTCAGAAGCGGTTGTCAGTGCACCACTCCAGGCAGAGAATTTCTCTTTGTTGTACCAGACTTTTTTGTTGGTCATTGGGTCATAAGCAGCAAAGCCACCCATCACGCCGTCTGGACCCGCAAACATAGTCAATGTCGCACCCACCCATGGTTGACCAGCCACATATTTAGACTCTACTGGCTCGTATGTCATACATACGTGGTTGAGTGGGGAATACATCAAGCCTGTTTTTGGTGAGTAAGCAGCAGGCTGTTGGTCTTTAGTGCCCAACGCAGCTGGGCAAATGCCTTTAGCGTTGTAGTCTTGGTGTGTTGAAGCAGCAGCCAGTTTGCTTGGTACGCCTGTTTTCAGGTCAACATCCGTTGCCCAGTTAACAAACGGGTGTACTTTTTCAGCAGCAATCAAGCTACCTGTGTTGGCATTCCAGGTGTAAGCAAACCCGTTACGGTCATGGTGCCATGCGTATGTTTTGCCACCTTTGTCGAACAGGATGACTTCGTTCACGCCATCGTAGTCCCACTCATCGTGTGGTGTCATTTGCATCGCCCATTTAGCCACGCCAGTGTCCAGATCACGCGCAGTCACAGTCATAGACCATTTGTTGTCGCCAGGACGAACATCCGGGTTCCAGACAGATGGGTTACCTGCACCGTAGTAAACCAGGTTGGTACGTGCATCATATGGCCACCAGCCCCATACGGAACCGCCACCATGTTGCCAGCCGTCTTTGATTGCTTGAGGTTTCAACCAGGTACGTGTCCCCAGCTCTTTTTCGCCACCCTTGATTTGGTCAGCAGACAGGCGTTTGAAAGAACCACCTTCTTTGTTACCACCGTTTACGTCTTGGTAAACAGACAGCGCGTTGTACAGTGGGTTATCTTTGTTCGTGTTTGCGTCATGCAATGTTTCGCTGTCTGGGCCAGTTGAATAGGCTTTCCATGCCAAAGAACCATCTTTTGCATTGTATGCAGCGATAAAGCAACGTACGCCGAACTCAGCCCCTGAGCAACCGGTCAATACTTTGTCTTTGATTACGTGTGGCGCGTTCGTGTTCGTTGCACCTACTTTTGGGTCAGTGTTTTTCACTTCCCATATTTTTTTGCCATCTTTAGCATCCAGCGCTACCAGCAAACCATCGTTTTGTTGCAGGTAGATTTTGCCATCGCCGAAACCCAAGCCGCGTGTCACGTTGTCACAGCACAACACTGCTTGCACGCTAGGGTCTTGTTTTGGGAAATAAGACCATACGATTTTTTGGTTATCGTTCAGGTCCAGAGCATAAATGTTGTTTGGGAAAGCCGTCACGATGTACATCATGTTGCCAACCACAATCGGAGAACCTTCGTGACCACGGTTAACACCGGTTGCGAATGTCCAGGCCATTTTCAGGTTTTTGATATTGCCTTTGTTGATTTGTGCCAGGGCGCTGTAACCCTGGTTATTGTGTTGACCACGAGGATGTGCCCAGTTATTGGCATCTTTCATGGCAGCTTCCTGGTCAGCCGCGGCATACGCCATGGCTGGTAAGGCGAGCGCAACGCTGGCTGCAATACCAAAAGCAGTTTTAATTTTGATCATAGTTATATCTCCGGAAGAAAAATCCCAAAAGGATCCATCACAAATTGCAATTAAAAATTGCGCTGTGCTTAAATTGCCACTGGCACTAGGATTTCCAGAGCTGTTACTTATCCCGCAAAGGATAGATGTCACTGATTAAGCGTTTGTAACTGTAATATAAATAGCCCCCCGAAACAGCCAGCCAGTTTTGGGTTTTATTCATGGGCCAGATAAGGAATTTTTCTTAAAACTTTATAGAATTGCTTTTTTTTTGTATCATTTTGTCTTCGAAGGCCATGTCCTAGTGTGCCCTTCAGGTAATGGTGCCATCCAATCAATGATGGCGGCACCTTTTTACTTGATTATAAAGGTAGACACTGACTGTGCTGAGACCCTGGCATTACTCACTGGTATTGGACAAAGCTTCACCACACTCCATCCACCAGCAACTCATAGAACACTTTCGCGCCATGATAGAAGGCGGCGCGTGGCTAGGCGGCAGCGCTCTGCCCAGCTCACGTGATATTGCCCAGCGCCTGGGTATCAATCGCAAAACGGTGTCACGGGTCTATGAAGAACTGTCTGCGCAAGGCCTGATTTACACCGAGCCCAAACGCGGCACCTTTGTTTCGCAGTCACCACGTTCCGATCGCCCTGGCCCACCTCGCCCCCGCAGCCTGACGCCATTACGGCCCGAGCCGGATAGTGCAGCCAGCAGCATTTATCAGCTCATCCAGAAAACCACGGCGCACCATATTCGCCGCGTTGCCTTGCATATGCACAAATTACGGCCACACGATTACGACGTGACTGGCCTGTTTAATCTCAAACATATGCTGGCAAATCTGCTCGCGCATGAGAGACGCTACCTGGTGTCGCCTGACCATATCACCTGCGGCACCTGGCCGGTGTTGCAAACCGCGCTGATGCATCACCTCAGCAGCATAGACGGCTGCCTGCTATTAGGGCATCAGGCCAGCGTAGCACTGGAAGTAGCGCTGCAACGGCAAGGCATACAGGTATTACGCCTACCGGCCATCGGCGATGGCCAGGCGCACGAGTTTATTGAGCAAATTGAAAAGTTTTGCATTAACTATCCCGTGTCTTCCTTATGGTGTGATACGTCAGCCTTGTTTAACACACAAACAACAGAAGCGGCACAGACGCTGGTAGCGCAAAAGCTGGCCGACTACCACTTGCTACTGATTGATGATCAGCGCGCGCACCTGCCATTTATTCAACCCAACCAGCCGCTATCAAGCAGATATGCCAAAAGCATCTTGCTCGGCAGCCTGTATGGCGAGTGCTGCGATATGTTTAACCTGTGCTACCTGGCCAGCAATCTCGGCTTTTCGGCCGAGTTTATTAATGAACTGAATGTTCAGCAACAGCAATCATCCTTGCTCAACATGCTGGCGCAAAGTGAGCTGATTAAACGCGGTGAATATAAAAAACTGCTGACTACCATACACCGCTTCCTGCAGCAAAGCTAAACCCACAAAGCTAAATGCTTAGTGAGTATCCATAACCATCCACCACCACTATCATCTATCGTCATGGGGCTCACAACACCCAGTCCACAACCAGTTTGGCTGCAATCAACCACCAAAAAGACAGGAAAAACTCCTATTTACAGCCAAAATACGCTTTTTAATCATCAGCTTAAATTGAGCGGCAGTGATGGCATGCAAAATGCTAAACATAGATTGGGAGTGAGCTATCACTAGGACCGATACCAGCAGACTGCATATCCGCCGGTATCGGGGTAGACACTCCCTCACTTGCGTATTGATCTCATGCAAAAAAGGCACCGCAGATGCGGTGCCTTTTGCTTGGTCGCTACTTAAATGAGCGAGCCAGAAATTACTCTTGGCCGATTTGGTACACTTCGTAGCTGGTTTCTACAATTTTACCAGTCGCGGCATCAACTTCGACTTTCACTTCTTCGTTGTCAGCTTCCAGAATGTCAAACTCGTAAGACGCTTTGCCATCTGGCTCTAACTCATACTCAACTTCAACCACTTTGCCTGGATGTGCGGCCAATGCAGTGGCTTTTGCCTCTTCTTCAGACACCTTGGCCAAGGCTTTAAAACGCTCATCAGTGGCAGCGACTTCTTCCTCCACTTCAGTGACTTTGCCAGTTTTAGCGCTGCACTCAATATCCCAGGCTTTACCGTCGTTAGACTGCACATCAAACTCATACACCAATTGCTTGCGCTCAGACTTGGCTTCCAGTTTAACGATTTTACCGTCGTGCTTGGACAATGCGGCTTTTACGCACTTGCCCAGGCTATCGTACGCTTTTGGCTTGATGGTTTCGTGGTCAGCGAATGCTTGACCGGACAACACACCGCATAACGCGGCAGCTAATAATGACGCTTTCATTTGCATAATGATCTCCTTGTTTAAAGTCATGAATGAAAAACACGAAACACCCGCTAGGGACGCATGCTTCGTGAATTCACAACGCGAAAAGGATAACAAAAACGCGGTAAGCTTTTGAAAATATTACACCTTATTAACAAAATGGCTACAGTCAACCATTTCACAAACGGCCAGCCTGCTGGACTATACCGCCACTGGCGCCTTGATCGCAGGATACGGATCGTAGTTTTCTAAGGTGAAATCCTCAAACTTAAAGGCCAACAAGTCTTTGACAGCGGGGTTAATGCGCATGGTTGGCAAGGCGCGTGGCGTACGCGACAATTGCTCTTTGACCTGCTCCATATGGTTGCTGTAAATATGGGCATCGCCTAGCGTGTGCACAAAGTCACCCAGTTGCAAATCGCACACTTGTGCCACCATCATGGTTAATAAGGCATAAGAGGCGATATTGAATGGCACGCCGAGGAAAATATCTGCACTACGCTGATACAGCTGGCAACTCAACTTGCCATCCGCCACATAAAACTGAAAAAAAGCATGGCAAGGCGGTAATTTCATGCGCTCTACATCTGCCACGTTCCAGGCCGAGACAATCAAACGTCGCGAATCTGGCGTCTGTTTGATCTGGTTAACCACTTGCGTGATCTGGTCAATGTGGCTGCCGTCTGGCTTGGGCCAGTTGCGCCACTGATAGCCATAGACCGGGCCCAGATTTCCCTGCTCGTCTGCCCATTCATCCCAGATTTTGACACCGTGCTCTTTGAGATAGGCAATATTGGTGCTGCCCTGCAAAAACCACAGCAACTCATGAATAATCGATTTTAAATGGACTTTTTTGGTCGTTAGTAGCGGGAAGCCCTCAGACAGATTAAATCGCATCTGGTAACCAAATACCGAGGTGGTACCGGTGCCGGTGCGATCGGTTTTCACATGCCCATGTGCAAGTACGTGGTTCAATAAATCATGATACTGCTGCATAGACAGACTCCCGCGGCGAGTTAAGTATTGGCGACAATAAACGCTTTAATGGCATCGACACTGACATCCATCACGGTGGATGTTTGTGGCAGATCCTCTAAACCGGCCAGACTGGCTGGACGCTCAGGCACTTCTCCTAGAGCTTCGACAATCGCATCTTCAAACTTGGCTGGCAAGGCGGTTTCGAGCACCAGCATCGGGACATCGGCTTTGCGCTGTTCCAGCGCCACCTTGAGGCCATCTGCGGTGTGGGTATCAATGGTGACACCATAGGTTGCCTTGGTGGCGCGGATGGTTTGCATGCGGTGTGCATGGTTGCTATGACCAGACACAAAGCCAAACCCGGCCACTTTGGCAAAATAGCCTTGTGCCTTCAAATCAAACTGGCCACCGGCATCCACCGCAGACCATAATTCGCGCACTTTGTCGCCATCCCGGCCGACCAGATCATAAATAAAGCGCTCAAAGTTGGAGGCTTTGCTAATGTCCATAGAAGGACTGGAGGTATGGTAAGTATTGGCCGAACCACGTGGTGCGTAAACGCCGGTATTAAAGAATTCGTCCAGCACATCGTTTTCGTTGGTGGCCACCACTAATTGGTCAATCGGCAAGCCCATCATGCGCGCAATATGCCCGGCGCAGACATTGCCAAAGTTACCGCTAGGCACGGTAAAGCTGACTTTCTGGCTATTGTTGCTCGTCACCGCCAGGTAGCCTTTAAAGTAATAGACAATTTGTGCCGCAATGCGACCCCAGTTAATGGAGTTCACGGCACCGATTTTGTATTGTGCTTTAAACGCATGGTCGTTAGACACGGCCTTCACCATATCTTGCGCATCATCAAACACGCCTTTCACGGCGATATTGAAAATATTGTCGTCTTTCAAGCTGAACATTTGCGCAGTCTGGAAACGGCTCATTTTCTGGTAAGGCGACAGCATGAAAACACGCACGCCTTGTTTGCCACGCATGGCGTATTCGGCCGCAGAGCCGGTATCGCCAGACGTTGCGCCGAGAATATTGGTGGTTTGGCCAGTCTTCGCCAGCACATACTCAAACAGATTACCCAGCAACTGCATGGCCATATCTTTAAACGCCAGCGTCGGACCGTTGGATAAGCTCAGCAGATAGAGATTATCTTCCAGCTTGAGCGTAGGCGTAATATCTTCTGCATTTTGGCCTGCACGTACGTATTGATACACCTCAGCACGGTAAGTTTTATCGATGATCGCTTTCAGGTCAGCGTGCGGAATATCGCTGTTATCCACCAAGCGTGACAGGATGGCAAACGCCAGGTCACGATAATTCATGCCGCGCATGGCGTTCAAGTCAGCATCGCTAAACTGCGGATACTGCTCAGGCAAGTACAAACCACCATCTGGTGCCAAGCCACCCAGCAAAATTTCACTAAATGTTAAAGCAGGCGACTGCCCGCGGGTACTGATATATTTCATTGCATTTAACCTATGCTCAAATTAGCGTGACAGTGCTTCCATGCGGATTTTGGTCACACCGGCGGCGATGGCTGGCAGCGCTTCAATATTGGCAATCGCTGCATCCATGATTTTTTCTTGCGTGGTGTGGGTCAGAATCACGATATCGGCTTCTGACTCGCCCTCGGCTGGCTCTTTTTGCAACATGGCATCAATCGAGATTTGCAGGTCAGCCAACACTTTGGTGATATCGGCCATCACGCCTGGTTTGTCAGACGCACGCAAGCGCAGGTAGTAAGCAGAATGCACCTCGCTAATCGGCAAAATTGGCAGCACTTGTTGCTGGTCTAACTGATAGCCCAGATAAGCGACACGTTGCTCGGCCTTGGTGCCTTGCAGGCGCGCAATATCGACCAGGTCAGCGACCACGGCACTGGCCGTTGGCTCAGCACCGGCACCCGCACCGTAATACAAAGTGGGGCCGACGGCATCACCCTTCACTACTACGGCGTTCATGGCGCCATCTACGTTCGCAATCAGGCGCTTTTCAGGAATCAGCGTTGGATGCACGCGCAACTCAACTCCTGCTTGTGTATTTTTGCTGATACCGAGCAATTTCACGCGATACCCTAACTCCTGCGCGTATTGAATATCTTTCAGGTTAAGCTTGGTAATGCCCTCGGTGTAAGTGTGCTCAAACTGCACCGGCATGCCGAACGCAATGCTGGCCATAATCGTCAGTTTGTGCGCGGCATCAATGCCTTCCACGTCGAACGTCGGGTCTGCTTCAGCATAGCCCAAACGTTGCGCTTCTTTCAGCACGTCGGCAAAGGCCAGGCCTTTGTCGCGCATCTCGGTCAGGATAAAGTTAGTCGTGCCATTGATAATACCCGCGACCCACTCTACTTTGTTGGCACTCAGGCCTTCACGTAAGGCCTTGATGATAGGAATACCACCCGCCACTGCCGCTTCAAAAGCGACAATCACGCCTTTGTCAGACGCAGCTCTAAAAATCTCATTACCGTGCACAGCCAGCAAGGCTTTGTTGGCCGTTACCACATGTTTGCCATTAGCAATCGCGGTTAACACCAGCTCTTTAGCCACGGTGTAGCCACCAATCAGCTCGACAACAACATCAATCTCAGGATTATTGACGACGGCAAAAGCATCATCTGTCACCGCCACCTGGCCGCCAGTCACCTGTTTTGCCAGCTCAAGATTGCGGTCAGCCACTTGCACAATGCGGATATGGCCACCCAGACGGCGCGTGATTTCAGACTGGTTACGGGTCAACACCGTATATGTCCCACCGCCGACGGTACCGATGCCCAACAACCCTACTTTTAATTCTTTCATACTTATACTCACCATTGATGGCTTGCGCGCACGCTCACCTTATTTTGAATGTTGTTTATTTTGCATGCTTCTTGCGATAGCTATCGAGGTAACGGCCGATACGCGTCATCGCTTCGGTCAAATCATCGACATTGGGCAAGAAAACCACCCTGAAATGATCAGGGGATTTCCAGTTAAAACCAGTGCCCTGCACCAGCAGTACTTTTTCTTCCAGCAGCAAATCGAGAATAAATTGCTGGTCATCGGCAATCGGATACATCACCGGATCCAGCTTGGGAAACAGATACATGGCTGCGGCTGGTTTCACGCAGGTGACGCCAGGCATGGCAGTAAGCATGTCATACGCCAGATCACGCTGTTTGCACAGGCGACCACTAGGCGCGACCAGGTCATTGATACTCTGATAGCCACCCAGTGCGGTTTGGATCGCCAATTGCCCGGGCACATTGGCACACAAGCGCATGGAGGCCAGCATATTCAGGCCTTCGATATAATCTTTGGCATCTTTTTTATCGCCAGAGATGATCATCCAGCCAGAGCGGTAGCCACAGGCGCGGTAGTTTTTGGACAAGCCGTTAAAGGTCACAAACAGCACATCATCCGCCAGCGAGGCAATAGAAGTATGTGTGTTGCCGTCGTACAGCACCTTGTCATAAATTTCGTCGGCGAAAATCACCAGACCATGGTGACGGGCAATCTCGATAATGCCTTCTAGCGTTTCCTTAGGATACAAGGCACCGGTCGGGTTATTCGGGTTGATAATCACAATGCCTTTGGTATTGGCCGTGATTTTGTTTTCAATATCTTCAAGATCAGGCAACCAGCCTGACTGCTCGTCACAGACATAATGGCGCGCCGTGCCGCCCGCTAGGTTCACCGCAGCGGTCCATAATGGGTAGTCAGGCATAGGCACCAGAATCTGGTCGCCATTATTGAGCAGGCCCTGCATGGCCATCACAATCAACTCAGAGACACCGTTGCCGATGATGATGTCATCGATGGTCACCCCGGTAATATTCTTTTGCTGGGTGTAATGCATGATGGCTTTACGCGCCGCGAACAAGCCTTTCGAATCCGTGTAACCAGAGGCTTGATCCATATTGTGGATCACGTCCTGAACGATTTCTTCTGGTGCATTAAAACCGAACGGCATCGGATTGCCGATGTTCAGCTTGATAATGCGCTGGCCGTCTTCTTCCATCTGGCGTGCACGTTGCAATACCGGGCCGCGGATGTCGTAACAGACGTTACTGAGTTTGCTGGATTTATTGACTGGCTTCATCGCTGGTTAACAAACACATCTGGCGTGTGTTAAGCTCTTAAAGTAAAACTTTCATTCTACCTGCAAACCCTTGCTACATCAATGAACCTGAGACCTTTGCCGGGCTCTGAAACTGTAGATTTAAACGGAATTTTCATCCTGGCCAACTTGCAGATGAGCCACGATTACAAGCTATGAAACTACACCTACATACCAGCGAACAGCAATATCAAATTAATGGCGTCGATAGCAATGCGGTGATCATTAATCGCCAGCGTTATGCGCAGCCCGTGATTGTGAGTGAACAGGCCTTAAGCACAGACTGGTTTCAAGGGCCATGGGCCACGCTGGATGCACAGCGATTAGCAGCCATACTGGACTTCAGCCCGGAAGTGGTTTTACTAGGCACTGGCGATAAGCAGCGCTTTATTCACCCAAGGCATACGCAGGCTTTCCTGGCAGCCAACATTGCCGTGGAATGCATGACCACAGCTGCGGCCTGCCGTACTTTTAACATTCTGACCGCTGAAGGCCGCAAAGTCGCCGCCGCCCTGCTACTGGAATCCCACCTGGCTGAATCCGCATAAATGCGTGACTATTGCGGCTTAAGTGTCACCTGCAAGCCGTCAGCCGTCACTTGCAAATCGGTGGGCTGATAATGGCGGCCCGCATAGCTTAACTCTTCAGGTTTCACCTCATATAACACCAACTGGTTCAGCCATTTACTCCCTAAATCTTTGGCTAACTGTTGGACCAAGCTATTCCACTCACCATTCGCGCCATCCAGTTGAAAAGAATCTAGCGCAGGCTGATCTAGCACCACCGCATTGCGTGCCGGGTCAAATTTGACCAAGCCAGACAACCCTAATTTACCCGTGGCGGCATTGGAGAACAAATCGCTTTGCACATGAGCATCCATCAAGGTGTGAATCCGGCCTGACGCAGGATCCATCGAAACCAGTGCATTAGACAACTGCACATGAAACACTTTCATCAACGTGAGTGGTTTTGCCAGTTTGTGATTAAGTTTTTGCTGTAACTGCGCGGTGTTCATTTTCACCGTTCGATCGCCCATACTCACACAGTGTGTCAGCAACAACCCTAGCAAAACCACCGTAGAAACGCTTTTTAAAACACGCATTTGTAAGCCTTATTTAACACTTGCAACATTCGACAAAAATTGACAATCACCCAGACTGCATACGATAAGATCGTGTGCAATGAAAAAAATTTCACATACCCAATCTGCTTTTACGCTTGTTGAAATGGTCGTCGTTATATTGATTCTATCAGCGCTGGCAGTGACTGCCTATGCACGCATCGCGCAGATAGATACACAGGCCAGACTGGCATCGCTACAATCATTCAAAGCCAATGTGCTGTCCACCGCCACCATGGCCAAAGGCATGTGCATGACAGACCCACTTTGCGACAGCAACCAGAATACGCCATCAGCCAACATCAACGGCAACACCATTTATTTCAGCCACGGCTACCCGGTGGGTTGGCTGGGCAATGAAGATGGTGCCGGTAGCTTGTATCAACTGCTAGATACTGGCAAATTTTCAGTTCAACCGGCGCTGTCTGACACCAATCGCGCCACCTACACCCTGCAAGGCGCGAGAGATAGTAACCACTGCAAGCTGGAATATACGATCACCACGGGCGCAGCCAATGCAGGGCTGAGCGTCACCATCGACAGCGCTGGCTGCTAATCACCTAATAACCATCGTCATAAAAAAGAAAGGCAGTGTGTTTTCACAACACACTGCCTGTTTATTGCTCGCTGATGCTTTAAAGATTTTTGGTCGATAAAGTCAGTGTGGCATTGGTACCACCGAAACCAAAGCTGTTCGACAACGCGGTTTGAATGCGTGCATTAGCAATCGGGCTGCGCACAATATTCAAGCCTTCAGCCGCCGGATCCAGCGTTTCGATGTTAGCAGAGGCGGCAATAAAGCCGTGCTGCATCATCAATAAGGTATAAATGGCTTCATTTACGCCCGCAGCACCCAAGGCATGGCCTGACAATGACTTGGTCGAGGCAATCGCTGTCTTGCTATTGTCGCCAAACACGGCACGAATGGCTTCCAGCTCTTTAGTATCGCCCACCGGCGTGCTGGTGCCATGGGTATTAATGTAGTCGATGTCTTCAGGATTAATCCCCTGCAACGCCTGCTGCATACAGCGCACGGCGCCTTCACCACTCGGTGCCACCATGTCGTAACCGTCTGAGGTCGCACCGTAGCCTATCACCTCGGCATAAATCTGTGCGCCACGTGCTTTGGCGTGCTCGTACTCTTCGAGCACCACAATGCCGCCGCCACCAGAAATCACAAAACCATCGCGGTCGGCATCATAGGTCCGTGAGGCTTTTTCAGGCGTTTCGTTATATTTGCTCGATAAGGCGCCCATGGCATCAAACAGGTAGCTCATGGTCCAGTGCTCTTCTTCACCACCGCCAGCAAACACAATATCCTGCTTACCGAGTTGAATCTGCTCAACCCCGGCGCCAATACAGTGCGCGCTGGTTGAACAGGCAGAACTAATACCGTAGTTCACCCCCTTGATTTTGGCACCAGTGGCCAGGCAAGCGGCAATGCCGCTGCTCATGGTTTTGGTCACCATATACGGCCCAACACGACGAATCCCTTTTTCTGCCAGCGTATTGGTGCCTTCCAGCATGCTTTCAGTGGACGTGCCACCGGCACCGACAATCAGGCCGGTGCGCACATTGGAGACCAACTCTTCCGGCAGGTTGGCATCAGCAATCGCTTCCTGCATCGCCAGCCAGGCGTAAGCATGGCCTTTCGCCATAAAACGCAACAGCTTGCGATCAATCAAGGCTTCAACATCCAGATTTTTGATCGACCCTGCGACATGCGAACGCAAACCGCGCTCTGCATATTCAGGTTGATAAGTAATACCAGAGCGGCCTGCTTGCAAGCTGTCCAGTACTTCCTGTTTGTTATTACCAAGACTTGATACGATACCAAATCCTGTAATCACTACGCGACGCATTGCGCCTCCCATTCACTTCAAAAACTGTAAAGACGACTAGAAATTGTCCGTGCTGGTAAACAACCCGACACGCAAATCACTGGCATTATAAATCTCGCGGCCATCCACTTCCATACGTGCATCGGCAATCCCCATCACCAGCTTGCGCATAATCACACGTTTTAAATCAATGTGATAGCGCACCAGCTTAGCTGACGGCAGGACTTGACCAGTAAACTTTACCTCACCAGAGCCCAGCGCACGCCCACGGCCAGGGCCGCCTTTCCAACCCAGGAAGAAACCCACCAACTGCCACATGGCATCAAGACCCAAACAGCCTGGCATCACTGGATCACCCGTAAAGTGACATTCAAAAAACCACAAATCTGGGCGAATATCGAGTTCTGCAATAATTTCGCCTTGGCCGTATTTTCCACCCTCATCAGAAATCTTGACGATACGGTCAAACATTAACATCGGCGGCAATGGCAACTGTGCGTTACCTTCGCCGAACATCTCACCCCGGCCACAAGCCAACAAATCTTCTTTGCTGAAACTGCTTTTTCTAGTCATGTATTTTTTAGATTTTTAGTATAAAACAATATTTTCGCCGGAAATTGCGTTTAGTGAAAGCTTTTTGTCATCCAACAACTATACCGACCTGTATACTTTTTGTGAAAATGTAGGTAGTATTCACTAAATTGTTACTGAATTTTACAACTTGATAATGCCCAGCCCAACAAGCTTTAAAGGATAATCCAAGACTATTATCAAGGTTTGTAATTACAAATTAGTTACAATTAAACGCAATCCAACATTTAACCTCATCAGGAAATCAGGCATGCAAGATCAACAACTCAACGATTGGCGTACCCATGCGCTCACATTAGAGTCTGAAGTTAACAAAGTCGTCGTCGGTCAGGAAAACCCCGTACGCCTGATCACCACTGCCGTGTTTGCGCGCGGCCATGTGCTGCTTGAAGGTGACGTGGGCGTGGGTAAAACCACCTTGCTGCGTGCTTTTACGCGTGGGATTGGCGGCGGTTACCAACGGATTGAAGGCACCATTGACTTGATGCCTAACGACCTTGTGTATCACACCTATCTGGGTGAAGATGGCAAACCGCACGTCAGCCCAGGCCCACTGCTGATGTCAGGCCAGGATTTATCGATTTTCTTTTTTAACGAAATCAACCGCGCCCGCCCGCAAGTGCACTCGCTGATGTTGCGTGTCATGGCTGAGCGTACGCTGACCGCATTTAATAAAGAACATTACTTCCCGCACATGCTGGTTTTTGCTGACCGTAACCAGGTCGAGCGTGAAGAAACTTTTGATATCCCGTCTGCGGCACGCGACCGTTTCATGATGGAAATCCCGATTGTGGTGCCGCCTGCGCACGACATTATGGAGTCATTGATTTTTGATACGCGCTTCCACGATGTGGATCAGCTGATTTCAAATGTGCCTGCCGACATCCTCAAGTTTGACCAATTGAACAGCTTTGCCAAGGTCATTCAGGAAAACATCCAGGCCAGCCCTGCCCTGCGTAAATATGCGCTGGACTTATGGCTGGCGACCAAAGACCCGGTGGCTTATGGTGTCAAAGTATCCAATGTCGACATGAAGCGCCTGGTGCTCAGTGGCGCTAGCCCACGCGGCATGGGCATGCTGTTGCGTGCGGCGCGCGTCAACGCCTGGCTCAACAATCGTCAGGCTGTGGTGCCAGAAGATATTCACGCCGTGTTCCACGAAACGATTGCACACCGCCTGGTATTTAGCCCTGTGTACGAGATGCGCCGGACCGAGATCGCACGTGAATTGCTGACGGGCATTGTGAATGCCGTTGCTGCGCCTTAATAGCTGACGGCTGAGACGCTATGGAACTCATTAAGGAATTCAGCTACCACATTGGCTGGCGCTCGCGTTCGCGTCGGCCTGGGCGGCATAAAAGCAACCAGCGCGGCATGGGCATGGAGTTTCGTGGCCACACCACACTGCTGTCCTACCCCGACCCGCGCCGGATTGATATTCGCCAAACCATCCGCGACCCGATGGAACAAGTGTATGTGCGCATTTTTAACCAAAAAAGCGCAACGCCAGTGTTTGTGATGTGTGATATGTCAGGCTCCATGCAATACGGCACGCCGCATACCAAATTGGTCACTGCCGCGCAGATCACACGTTCAGTCGCGCAGTCGGCCAGCCGCAATACGGACCCGGTCGGCTTCATCGGCTTTGATGACGACGTGCGTGACGATTGGCTGAGCACTTTGTCTTTGCGTCCGCACACCATGTTTGACCTGGCAGATCGGCTGGAGAACCACTTGCCGAATGAGGTAGGGGCTAATGCCTTGCTGGAAAGTGTGCGACTTTTGCCTCGCGAGCGTAGCCTGATTTTTCTGGTCTCGGACTTTCACATGCCGTTGCCACAACTGGAAGAAGCCTTGCTACTGATGCTGCGCCACCATATTGTGCCGGTGGTGTTGTGGAATAGCACCGAATACAAACAGTTGCCGGAATTCGGTATTACCAGTATCAACGACCCCGAAACCGGCGAGCGCCGCACTTTATTTTTGCGCGCGTCTTATCGTCAACGCATTCTGGAAGCCTTTGCCGCCAGACGCCAGGCGATTGAAGATATTTTTATGAGATTTGATATGCAGCCTTTTTTTGTGGAAGACACTTTTGATGCAGACTTGCTCACCGATTACTTCCACCAATACGTGCCTGCTTAAGGAAAGCGACCGATGAAAGCGCGCAACCATTTATTATCGTTACTCTTCGCAGCGACATTACTCGTTACGGCCATCAGCAGTTCGGCCGATGTCGTTTTACCCTCGGTAGACAGTCGATTTGTCAGCGTCAAAGAAATCAACCCTAGCCGTGATGCGGGCTATGTGGTGGGCGACAAACTGCAACGCACCATGATACTTACCGTCAAGCAGCCTTATATCCTGATTAAAGAGTCTTTGCCGATTGTCGGGTATGAGCACAGATACCGCGGCCAGGTCTCCGGCATTGAGTTAACTGGGATTGACATCGAAGAACAGCGTGAAAGCAAGCAGTCCGTGTATACCATCCGTCTGGAATACCAGGTGTTTAAAATTGGACGCGTGGCTAAACCGGCGATATTAAGAGGCGAAATTGTTAAACTGCGCCAGCAGGGCAGCAAAGACGTCAAACAATTCCGCATGCCATCGTTTAACTTCCGCACCTCGCCGCTTTCAGTCTATGGTGAAGTCAACCTCAAAAACGAATTGAGCCCGTTTGTCGCACCACTTAAATTACATGCGGACAAAGAATGGCTGGCGCTAAAAATCGCAGCAGGCGTGTTAGCCGCCAGCTTATTGGCGTTGTTATATATTTTAGGTGCGCGTACCTGGCTGCCTTATATGGGCGGTGCCTTTGCCAAGGCCTATCGTAAGATCAACAAGTTGCCGGAAGACGAACAAGGCTTGCAACAGGCCATTTCGACCGTGCATGCGGCCTTGCATCAGGTCGCCGGCCAGAGCGTTTTTGGTAATGGTGTTGAGCATTTCTTGCAGACAAAACCCGCTTTTTCGGTCGCCAAACCTGAGATCGAACGTTTTTTTGCACTATCGCGCCAGATATTTTTTGATAGCCACACGCCGCTGGACCTCGGCATGCCGCCTAAACAATGGCTGAAAAAATTCTGCCGCCAGATGCGTGATTGCGAACGCGGCTTACGCCCAGAGGTACACGCATAATGGCATTCACACACCCCTGGCTGCTATGGGCGCTGCCGTTGGCGCTATTACCGCTATTACTTGAGCGCGCCCACAGCAGGCATTATTCGTGGATAGGCTTGTTGCCGCCTGACCCGCTGTCGAGCACCATTGGCTTTCTGCTCAAGGTGCTGGCGGTGGTCAGTATCGTGTTTATTATTCTTGGTCTGGCCGGCCCACATAGCCTGGAGCAGCAAATCGAGCGTACCGGCGTCGGCGCGCAAATCGGTCTGGTGTTAGATCGCAGTGCCAGTATGGATGACCCGTTTGCAGGCGATAAAGATGGTCATGTTGGCGAAACCAAATCAGTAGCAGCAGCGCGCATCATGACCAGCTTTGTCGAGCATCGTAGCAACGACATGATGGGCCTGATTACGTTTAGTAACTCTGCCATGTATGTCCTGCCATTGACCGAAAACAAAGAAGCCATGCTGTCCGCCATCCAGGCCACCGCGGGTAACTCTTTGTTTCAAACCAATATTGGCGGCGGCCTGACCAGTGCCGTTGAGTTGTTTAAAGATATGCCAGACTCAGGCTCACGCGTAATTATCCTGATTTCGGATGGCGCCGGACGTGTCAGTGACATGGTGCAGCAAAAACTGCGCGATTGGCTACAACGTTACAATATCGGCCTGTATTGGATTGTGTTGCGCCAGCCAGGCGGGGTCACGATTTTTGACCCGAAATATGCTGAAAGCAGCTATACCGGCCCGATGCCCAGCGAGGTGTTGCTCTATCAGTTTTTTCAAACCTTGCGCACGCCATTTAGCGCTTATGAAGCCGCTGACCCCAAATCACTTGAAGCAGCGATCGCGGACATTAATAGCCGCGAAAAAAAACCAATTCAATATCTGGAAAAGATTCCTGGCCACGATTACACCAACGTGTGTTACTGGATTGCATTCGTCATGATTGCCTTCTTGCTGGCTGTTAAATATTTGGAGATACACACATGGCGCTCAGCGTAAATAAACTGGTGACCGGCCTGATAGTCGTAGCAATCGCCTCTGTCGCCACGATGGCTTATAGCTGGCAACGCATCCAGCAAGTAGAGGCGTTTAATGCCGCGATTGCCGCCGCCAAAAGTCCGCAAACTGACCAGCAAAGCTTTGAAGCGAAATATGCCGTAGCCTATTGGCTAGGCAAAAATGAGCGTTACAAAGAATCCACCCTGCTGTTTACCAAATTGATCGACCAGGCATCAGCCAGCCAACGTGCAGCGATTTTGCACAACGTCGGTAATATGTTTTTCCTGCGTGCGATCCAACTAACCGGTGGCAACGACAACAGCACCCGTGACGAGCTGGAATATCTGCTGTCACAAGCGGCGACTTCTTACAAAACCGCGCTCAAAGCAGATAACAGCAACTGGGGCACACGCCGTAATTTTGACCGTGTGCTGGGCCTGCTGCCAGAAAAACCGACGCCGGGCGTGGGTGAGTCAGACAACCCAGGGTTAATCATGGGCAACATCCCTAACGGTTTGCCGTAAAACAACGCATTACACGCAAACCATTTGACTGAATATTATTGACTGGCATCCCATGAAGATCTGGCTAAGACACTTTATAAAGCACCGTGATACGGCCCTGCTAGCGCTGGCGCTGTTGTTCTTGCTGGGGGCTATTTTGCGGCCAAGCATCCCGTTCAAGCACAATATCTACGCCTATTTTTTGGTGGCTGATATTTCGCAAAGTATGAATGCCGAAGACATGATACTCAACGGTAAAAAAGTCTCGCGCATGGCTTACATGCAAAACATGATGCATGAGGTGGTCGCCTCACTGCCCTGCGGCACCAAGGTCAGTATCGGCATGTTTGCCGGTAACTCGGTAGCCGCCATGTATGCACCGATTGAAGTCTGCAGCAACTTTGCCGCGATCCAAGACACCATCGCGCATCTGGACTGGCGTATGGCCTGGTCTGGTAATAGCCGCGTGCGAGAAAGCCTGTTTGTCACTGCCAAAGTGGTACGTGCCATGCCAGAACCGGCACAAGTGCTGTATTTTACCGATGGTGAAGAAGCACCAAAACTGCACGCGTTTAACACCAAAAACCTCGAAGAATTTCAAGGCGGCGATGAATGGCTGTTTGTCGGCATAGGCTCAGAAGAAGGTGTGGCGATTCCCAAGCTCAGCCCGGAAAATCAGGTGATTGGTTACTGGTCTAACGAGAGTTTTGCCATGCAACCAGGCATTGCACAGATTTCGGAAAGCACTTTGGGCGTGCGCGATGACAACATTGCCTATGGTGACAATGACCGCTTTATCTCCAAACTTTCAACAGAATACTTACAAAGTCTGACCAAAGAGATAGGCGCAACCTACATTAAAGGCGATAGCACTTACAACGTGCTGCAAGCCATGAAAGAACAAAAACCTGCCCGCCGCGATATTGCCCCGCTGCCGCTGCATTGGTTATTTGCCACATTGGCAGGATTGTGTGTGTTGGGCACTTATGCCAGCCGTCACCCCTGGCGCCAGATCAGACAAAACCTCAAGATTTACCGCAATGAGATTCGCGCCAGATTCTCGGTACGCGCGGAATCCGTGGCGCATGACAACCATTTTCAATAGCAAACACGGTTACTCCCGCAGACCCCACTTTAGCCAGACGCGCAATGACTTTAACACTTGCGCGTCTGCTTGATCAGGCAAAATCAGCAGCCGCTTGGGCTGCAGCCAGTGTGTTAAAAAATGCAGACTGTCTTGCACATGCAAAGCACCCGCCTCTTGTAGCTGAACCACCTCCGTGACATGCAATACCAGGCAAGCAGGATGCACCACGCTATCTGGCTGCAGTTTAAAAGACCAAAGCTCTCCACACGTGTTGGTCAGGGTCATCTGCCCGAACACATCCACCCTCAGAGACTGCACACTCCATGGCCAACGTGTGGCGGGCAACTGCATCCACTGCCAAAGGCAAGCCAATAAATAGATTAATAACCCCAGTGCCGCCCAGGTTGGTGGCAAACAATACAGTAGGCTAAACACCACCAGCATTGAAAATAAACACCACCAACCCCATAAAAAGAGTGAGGGTCGGAGGCGCAGACCAATTTCACTTGATAGAATAGC
The DNA here is from genome assembly GCF_008015755.1 of Methylophilus sp. GTDB lineage: Bacteria > Pseudomonadota > Gammaproteobacteria > Burkholderiales > Methylophilaceae > Methylophilus. The sequence continues at coordinate 26,143 of NZ_SSGF01000005.1, forward strand.
TTTTTTCATCGCAATTGTGCGGGCGGCCCATGCAAGCATGCCCTGCCCAAGAAGGAACTCCATTTATGTCCAGCCCAGCAAACTCCTGGCAAGCTTATTTAACCTCGCAAGGCGCGCAATTCAATGCGGCAGGCGAAGCTTCATTCCCCGCCGCCACAGCCAATGCCCAATTATTTGACCTCTCCAGTAGCGGACTGATTGCCATCAGCGGTGCTGACAGCCAGACCTTTTTGCAAGGGCAAGTCACTAACGATATTAAACTGCTTGCCCAAGGCGCGCAATTTAATGGTTACTGCACGCCTAAAGGGCGCATGCTAGCCTTATTTTTCACCGTCATGATCGATGATGTCATTTACCTGCAATGCCCGCGTGACTTGATCCCTGACCTGGTCAAACGCTTGCGTATGTATGTGCTGCGCAGCAAAGTGCTGGTAGAAGACGCCAGTGAGCAGATGGTAGCGCTAGGCCTGGCCAGTGACACACTGGCAGCCACGATCACAGCATTCCCCGCCGCGCCCTATCAACAAGCACAAACGGAAAATGGCACGCTGATACGCCTGGCAGACGCAGGCGCACAACAACGTGCCTTATGCATCGTCTCTCGCGAACAAGCCACCACGAGCTGGCAATCGTTGTCAGCCACCTTCACCCCCACCAGCAGCGCGCAGTGGGAGGCATTAGAGATTCAGGCAGGGATTCCGCAAGTGTATGCCGCCACCAAAGAGCAGTTTGTACCGCAAATGGTGAACCTGGATGCACTCAATGGCATCAACTTCAAAAAAGGCTGTTATACCGGCCAAGAGATCGTGGCACGCACGCATTATCTGGGCAAGGTCAAACGCAGAACCATGCTCGCCCATTTAAGTGCAGGCACACAGATGCCACAAGCGGGCGACAGCTTGCATGACGGCCAGCAGCAAGAGGCCGGGCAATTGGTGCGCGTCGCACCTGCTGCCGACAATGGCTGGTGGGTCCTGGCGGAATGCCGCTTAGAGGCTAAAGAAGCAGGTGCAATCAGCTGGCAGGGCCAGGCACTAGATTTTAAAGAATTACCTTATTCTCTGCCCTAAGACGTTTGAGCAATAAAAAAGGCGCTTTAAGCGCCTTTTTTATTCAAACTGTTTATGGTGCTGCAGGTGGACTGACAGCATCCACGGGGCTCGAAGGTTTAGCCTGCGTCGTCGCCGCATCCGTACTCGATAGTTTTGAGTCTACCGGCTTGGCATCCAACGGTGACGTCGGCTTGTTGCTGGCAGGCTGTTTATTCTGAATCACCTGAAAAAACACCTCATCCTGCTTGACCAACCCGAGCTCACTTCGTGCCCGCTCTTCAATCGCAGACTGACCTTGTTTGAGGTCACGTACTTCGGCACGCAAAGTATCATTGCGCTGGCGATAATACTCGTTACGCTTTTCATGCGTTTCAATCTGCTGAGAATATTGCCACACACGTAACCAACTGCCTTTGCCCAGCCACAATGGATATTGCAGCAAGGCAATCAGGACCACCAATACGACCGTCAGTTTACGCACGTTGACCTATCAGTGACCTGATTGAAACCAGTTTATTTGAACAACTGGTAGAACGCGGACAAGCCAGCATAGCTGGTCGCGTCGCCCAACTCTTCTTCAATACGCAGCAACTGGTTGTACTTGGCTACGCGCTCTGAACGGCACAAAGAACCGGTTTTGATCTGCAGGGCGTTAGTCGCAACAGAAATATCGGCAATCGTCGTATCTTCAGTTTCGCCAGAGCGGTGTGACACCACGGCCGTGTAGTTGGCGCGTTTAGCCATCTCAATAGTCTGGAACGTCTCGGTCAAAGTACCAATCTGGTTCACTTTGATCAGCACAGAGTTGGCGACGCCCTTCTGGATGCCTTCACGCAAGATTTTCGGGTTGGTCACGAACAAATCATCACCGACCAACTGCGTATTTTTACCCAAGCGCTGTGTCAGCAGATCCCAACCAGCCCAGTCAAATTCGTCCATGCCGTCTTCAATGGTGATGATAGGATATTTGCCAGCCAAGGTAGCCAAGTAATCACAGAATTCGGCAGAAGTCAGTGCTGCGCCTTCTGACTCGAGGTGATATTTACCATCTTTAAAGAATTCGGTACTGGCGCAATCCAGGCCCAGGTAAATGTCTTTGCCTGGCTCGTAACCTGCCGCTTCAATAGACTCCATGATCAATTGCAAGGCAGATTCGTTAGATGGCAAATTGGGTGCGAAACCACCTTCATCACCCACTGTCGTTGCCAAGCCTTTGGCATGCAAGGTTTTCTTCAAGGCATGGAATACCTCAGCACCCGCGCGCAAGGCCTCCCGGAAAGTAGGCAAACCAGCTGGCACAATCATAAACTCTTGAATATCCACGGAGTTATCAGCGTGCGCACCACCATTGATGATATTCATCATCGGCGTTGGCAATTGCATGAAAGCAGAACCACCCAGGTAGCGATACAAAGGCAAACCGCTTTCTTCAGCCGCCGCACGCGCACAGGCCATAGAGACGCCCAAAATGGCATTCGCACCCAGACGGTCTTTGTTATCAGTGCCATCCAGCTCGATCAGGGTTTTGTCGATAAAGCTTTGCTCTTCCGCATCTAGGCCGATAATGGCTTCGGTAATTTCTGTGTTGACGTTTTCAATCGCGTTCAACACGCCTTTACCCAGGTAACGGCTTTTGTCGCCATCACGCAGTTCTACAGCCTCTTTAGCGCCGGTAGATGCACCTGACGGCACGGCAGCACGGCCAATGACACCACTTTCCAGCAAGACATCGACTTCAACCGTCGGATTGCCACGTGAATCCATAATTTCGCGGGCGATAATATCTACAATAGCGCTCATTTATTTTCCTTTAAAATCAAATTCAAAAACGTTTTTAGCCACCGATTAACGCGGATAAACACAGATAACTATGTTTTTTGTATGATCAGCGTTCATCTGCGTGTATCGGCGGTGGAAAGTATTTAGTTTTTACAACGTTTGCTCTGCGAAACCAGCCTTTTTCACCAGTTTATCGAGATCAACCAGCAGATGCAGCAAATCTTCCATTTTGCCTAATGGCCAGGCGTTGGGGCCATCTGACAAGGCTTTGCTTGGGTCTGGATGCGTTTCCATAAACACACCAGCAATGCCGCTGGCCACCGCTGCGCGCGCCAGCACAGGCACAAACTCACGCTGACCACCGCTCTTGTCGCCCTGCCCGCCTGGTTGTTGTACCGAATGGGTCGCATCAAATACCACCGGGCAATGGGTTTCACGCATGATAGCCAGGCCACGCATATCAGACACCAGAGTGTTATAGCCGAAAGAAGCGCCGCGCTCGCACACCATAATGTTGTCGATACCGCCGTTAGCCTCTTTAGCCTTATTCACCACTTGTTTCATATCGCCCGGGGCCAAAAACTGGCCTTTTTTGATATTGACCGGTTTGCCGGACTGAGCACAGGCGACGATAAAGTCGGTCTGGCGACACAGGAAGGCTGGCGTTTGCAATACATCGACCACCGCTGCCACATGTGGTACCTGTTCTTCAGTATGCACGTCGGTCAAAATTGGCACGCCAATCTGGGCACGTACTTCATCCAGAATTCTCAAGCCTTCGTCCAAGCCAAACCCTCTAAAGGTTTTGGTCGAGCTACGGTTGGCTTTATCGTAAGACGATTTATAAATAAACGGCACGCCAATACGCGCGGCCATTTCTTTTAACTGGCCAGCAGTATCAATCGCCATCTGTTTGGATTCGATCACGCAAGGACCCGCGATCAAAAACAGCGGATGCTCGAGGCCAACGTCAAAACCACATAATTTCATCAGTGTTCCTTACTTTTTAGACGCTTTTTGCGCCAAGGCCGCTTGCACGTAGGCCTTAAACAATGGGTGACCGCTACGAGGGTTAGAGGTAAATTCTGGGTGGAACTGGCAGGCCACAAACCATGGGTGTTCTGTTTGCGGCAGTTCAATCATTTCGCACAACTCTTCGCGTGGTGTTCGCGCAGAAATCACCAATCCAGCCGCTTTCAGCTGGTCTACGTAATGGTTGTTAACCTCATAACGGTGACGGTGACGCTCATTGACCTCTGCGCCATAAATGCTGGCGGCCAGCGTGTTGGGCACGATAGGACAGCTCTGTGCGCCTAAACGCATGGTGCCGCCGAGGTCAGAATGCTCGTCACGCTTCTCGATCTTGCCAGAGGCATCTTGCCACTCGTCAATCAGGCCGATCAGTTTGTGCTCCGTTTTCGGATTGAACTCAGTACTGTTCGCATCTTTTAGCCCAGCCACATTGCGTGCATATTCAATCACCGCCAGTTGCATGCCCAGGCAGATACCCAAATAAGGCACTCTGCTTTCGCGTGCATAGCGAATGGCCGCAATCTTGCCCTCAGTCCCGCGCACGCCAAAACCACCTGGAATCAAAATCGCATCCATGCCGTTGAGGTCATTGGTGCCGTTTTTTTCAATATCTTCACTGTCGATATAGTGGATTTTAACTTTGGATTCAGTATGGATACCGGCATGAATCAGGGCTTCAGTCAGCGACTTGTAAGACTCGGTCAGGTCTACATATTTACCGACAAAGGCAATATCGACGATTTCTTTTGGATTGGCCTGCGCGTGCGTAATTTTTTGCCAGGCGGACAAATCAGCCGCTTTGGCAAGAATATTCAATTTATGACAGACGATTTCGTCCATCATTTGCTCATGCAACAAGCCAGGGATTTTGTAAATAGAATCGCTATCAATTGCGCTAATCACGGCCTCAAAAGGCACATTGGTGAACAAGGCAATTTTGCGTTTTTCGTCTTCAGGGATTTCACGCTCGGCTCGACACAACAAGATGTCTGGCTGAATACCAATCTCGCGCAACTCTTTTACCGAGTGCTGCGTCGGCTTGGTTTTCAACTCACCTGCGGTCGGTATCCAGGGCAACAAGGTCAAATGCACATAACAGGCATTGTTGCGGCCTTCTTCAAAGCCCATCTGGCGGATGGCTTCCAAAAATGGCAACGATTCAATATCGCCGACGGTGCCACCGACTTCGACAATCGCGACATCTGCACCTTCGGCGCCGCGTTTGACGTGCGCCTTGATTTCATCGGTAATGTGCGGAATCACCTGCACGGTTTTACCCAGGTATTCACCACGACGCTCTTTTTTGATCACGGTTTCGTAAATCTGGCCAGTGGTGAAGTTGTTGCGCTTGGACATTTTGCTGCTAATAAAGCGCTCGTAATGGCCAAGGTCCAAGTCGGTTTCGGCGCCATCGTCAGTCACAAACACTTCGCCGTGCTGAAAAGGCGACATGGTGCCAGGGTCGACGTTGATATAAGGGTCGAGTTTCAACATGGTGACTTTAATGCCACGGGACTCGAGAATCGCGCCAAGACTGGCGGCTGCGATACCTTTTCCAAGAGAAGAAACAACACCGCCGGTTACGAATACATATTTGGTCATGGATAAGGTACTTAGAGATTGTTACAGACGGGAGAACATTTTACCGTAAAGCCCCTTCGCCGACAATGAACGCAAACGATAAAATCGACCGCTGGCTCGTCATTTTCTTTATACAGGCTTACAATCCAACGCATGCAAAGCGAAATAATCAACCACCCTGGCTTATGGCAACACTTGCTGCCACAGCCGGATGCCACTAGCCACAAATACCGCCGCGGATACGCGCTGATTCAAGGTGGCTACCCGATCACCGGTGCGGCCAGATTGGCTGCACTGGCCGCGGCACGCATAGGCGCAGGCCTGACAGCGATCGCCGTGCCAGAGATTGCTTTCCCCATTTATGCCAGCCAGCTATTAAGTATTATGGCCAAGCCTTACACCACCCCAGCGCAGCACGCAGCGCTGATAAACGACAACAAAGTGAGTGCTTATCTGATCGGGCCGGGCGCAGGCGTCACTGAAGAGACAGCTGAAACAACCTTGCAAATGTTAGGCTTCGGCAAGCCAGTGGTCATAGATGCAGATGCACTGACCAGCTTTGCGGGCCGTGCAGACAGACTGACACCATCCATCGCCGCGCCATGTGTACTCACACCACACGATGGTGAATTTTCGCGGCTGTTTGGCGTCACGCCTGCCCATGAACTCAGCCTGCGTATCACGCAAACACAAACGGCCGCCAGCCAAACCGGGGCCGTGGTACTGCTTAAAGGCGCGCAAACCGTGATCGCTTCGCCCGATGGCCGACAAGCTGTCAACAATAACGCCCCACCCACCCTAGCCACCGCTGGCAGTGGTGATGTACTGGCAGGCATGATCACCGGCCTATTGGCGCAAGGCATGCCAGCTTTTGAAGCCAGTGCAGCCGCAGCCTGGTTGCATGCCGAGGCCGCAACACTGTTTGGGCCTGGTTTAATCGCAGAAGACTTACCAGGCTTACTCCCTGCGGCTATCCGCCAGTGCCAGCACATTTGTGCGAAACCGCCAGACAAATAGCCATAAAAAAAGCGCCATCGCATCGTGTGCAATGGCGCCCTGCTTTTTAAAGCCTATGTTAGAACGGACGTGGTGTTGCAATACCCAACGCTTCGTTCAAGCCAAGTGCCAGGTTAGTCCCAGCCACAGCAATGATGTAACCAGCACCAGTCAAAAGTGTAGCCATACCGCCAACCAGACCCAATGATGTTGGGAACTCAGGAATAATGGAATAACCACCAGAAACCACTTCAACTTCAGTCATTGTTAATTCACGCATAACTTTTCCTTTTTTTAAATTGTTAATCAAAATAGTTGGGTTGTTAACCAGTGAATCTCCTCCACTCAAATCAACACCAACCAAATTAGATTAACACAATTTAATTACATTAAAACCACTTATATTAATAAAAATTAACATTTATGGTTAAAAAAAAGCACTTAATACCGCTTGGTGATTAAATGCAGATCGCTAGATCTCAGATATCCAGAATTGGATAAGTGGCACGTGGCGTGCCGATCCCCAAGGCCTCGTTCAAACCCAGGGCGAGATTCACACCTGCCACACCGATGATGTAACCAGCAGCCGTCAAAATGGTCGCAACGCCACCAAGCAAGCCTAAAGAGGTTGGAAATTCAGGAATAATGGAATAGCCGCCAGAAATAGCGTCCAGTTCAGAAAGTGTTAATTCGCGCATGTCAAAGTTCCTTTTTTTTGAAATCAAAAAACGTTGATAAGTGGTCAACCCAAGCAAATTTTCCCTTCCCAGACCCCACTCACCAATAAACTAATATTAACATAAACAATACAAATTAACAATTTATGTAAACGAGATGTTTTTGATGCTGCGAATGAAGTCATATCATCATAAAGAATAACGCCCCATGATCATGGGGCGTAAGAAAAAGCGTACGCTTGACTGAGCGCTTGCGCTTAGCGACTACGCTGCTTGTTTTTGAGCAATTGATTTTGCTCACGTTTCCAGTCGCGCTCTTTTTCGGTGTCGCGCTTGTCGTGTTGTTTTTTACCTTTGGCAAGACCAATCTGGATTTTGATACGGCCACGCGTAAAATGCATATCCAGTGGCACGATGGTATAGCCTGCGCGCTCGACTTTGCCGATGAGCTTGTCGATTTCTTCGCGATGCAGCAGCAGTTTACGTGTACGGATAGCATCCGGGCGGATATGCGTGGAAGCAGCGCCCAGCGGCGTGATATGACAACCAATCAGGTACAGTTCACCGCGCATCACCACCACATAAGCCTCTTTGAGGTTGGTGCGGTTATCGCGAACTGCTTTGACTTCCCAGCCCTCTAACACTAGGCCAGCTTCATATTTTTCTTCGATAAAGTAGTCAAAAAACGCTTTTTTGTTTTGCGCGATGCTCATAACGCTGGTGTGCAGACTTAAATCACTTAAAATAGCATTTTAACTCAAAACCCAATTCTGTTCCGGCATGATGGTTTAACCTAATGGCACAAGTAGAAAAAAACGTTTTAGTCATGCACTCGTGTGCTGCCATGTTTGATCTGGTAGACCGGGTGGAAGACTATCCCACCTTTTTGCCTTGGTGCGGTGGCAGCGAGCTGATTGAGCGCACACCAGACATCACGCAGGCGACCATTCATATTCGCTACCATGGCATCCAGCAGCATTTCACCACACGCAATCATAAGCAAGCGCCCAACCGTATGGATATCACGCTGATTGATGGGCCGTTTAAGCAGTTGAGCGGCCACTGGCATTTTATTGCCCTGCGTGAAGACGCCTGCAAAATTGAATTTAAACTGGAGTATGTGTTTGCCAACAGCCTGGTCGAGCGCATGATTTCGCCGGTGTTTAGCCATATTGCCAATACGTTTGTGGATAGCTTTGTCAAACAGGCGGACAAGCTGCTGTTGAAATAGCACGGATGCCGAATACACCAGCCGAGATGATGACGGTAGAAGTTGCCTACGCCCTACCAAAAAAGCAAAGCGTTATTGCATTGACTGTCAGCGCTGGTACCACGGCGATGGAGGCTGTCAGCCAATCTGGCATAACCCAGCAACACCCGGAGATTTTGCAGCAGCCGCTGGTGCTGGGCATTTTCGGCAAAAAAATAGCTCCAACAACGCTATTAAAAGCCATGGACCGCGTAGAAATTTACCGGCCATTGCTCGCCAATCCTAAAGAAGCGCGCAGACAGCGCGCAGCTGCCAAAAATGGGAAGTAAAAACCAACTTTTGGGAGCAGCAAACGATTTTGGTTACTCAACTGGACAATTTTCGTCAATCTCTTGCTGCGCCCTGGCCAAGCCTTCTTTAATCTGATCGTCGCTCAAGTACTCTTTCTGGCCGTTTTCATTGACACTCTGCATGCGTCCGCCAACGGCATAGTTGCGATAATTAGACCGAGCGGCAGCACAGTTTTGCCCCTTTAAACGCTCTTGCATCGCCTTTAAAGCTTCGGCCTCTGCCGACGGCGCAGACTCTCGACTTTCTGGCGGTTTTTTATTCGCCGACGCTGACTCCTCTTGGTGGTAGGCGTCTGAGCGCGTCAGTGGCACATCATTAGGCACGGTGGCTGCCTTGATTTTTTGCGTGCCAGCAGGGCCTGATTGTGGCGGCACATCAGAATAATTCATCACGCCTTTTTCATCGCGCCACTTATAGATTTCAGCCTCTGCTTGCAAGCTGCATAGCAAGCATCCCGCCAAAATCAGTTTCCACATCATCTTCATCACGCACGCCCTGCTGTTAATTCAAAAACATCCATGCACAAACCATGCCAAACACTGTCATCATCCTAGTAAAAAATGCAAAACGCTTTGTCAAGGCAAAACGAAATCGGTATAATTATATTTTGGAGATAAGGAATTCACATGCGTTTGTTGCAACAAGCCCTGACCTTTGATGACGTTTTACTCGTTCCAGCCCATTCGAATGTCATGCCTCGCGAGGTCAACCTCAGTACCAAGCTGACCAAAAGCATCACTTTAAATATCCCCCTGTTATCTGCCGCGATGGATACCGTCACTGAAGCGCGCATGGCGATTGCGTTGGCGCAATTGGGCGGCATGGGCATCATTCACAAGAACATGACGATTGAGATGCAGGCGTCGCGCGTCTCCCGCGTCAAACGGTTTGAATCAGGCGTTGTCATTGACCCGGTTACCATCCACCCCGCCATGAGTGTGCGCGAAGTGATGGACATCACCAAACAACAAAAAATCTCCGGCCTGCCAGTATTGCAAGATGGCAAAGTGGTTGGCATTGTCACCAATCGTGACCTGCGCTTTGAAACTAACCTTGATCAGGCGGTCAGCAATGTCATGACGCCGCAAGACCGTTTAGTGACAGTGCCAGAAGGCGCCAGCCGTGAAGAAATCATGGGCCTGCTGCACAAGCACCGCCTGGAGCGCCTGCTGGTCGTGGGCCAAAACTACGAGCTCAAAGGCTTGATCACCGTTAAAGATATTCAAAAATCGCACGACCACCCCTTGGCCTGTAAAGATGAAAAAGGCCGTTTGCGCGTCGCCGCAGCGGTGGGCGTGGGCGAAGGCACTGATGAGCGTATCGACGCGCTGGTTGAAGCGGGCGTTGACGCCATCGTAGTTGACACCGCCCATGGCCATTCGCAAGGCGTGCTGGATCGCGTGCAATGGGCTAAAACCAAATATCCAAAGCTGCAAGTGATTGGCGGCAACATTGCCACCGCTGAAGCTGCGCTGGCCTTGGTAGACCACGGCGCTGACTGCGTGAAAGTCGGCATTGGCCCAGGCTCTATCTGTACCACTCGTATCGTGGCTGGCGTGGGTGTGCCGCAAATTACGGCCATCAGCAATGTGGCTAAAGCACTGGAAAAATCCGGCGTGCCGTTTATTGCAGACGGCGGTATCCGTTTCTCGGGCGACATTTCTAAAGCGATTGCCGCCGGTGCCTACAGCGTGATGCTAGGTGGCATGTTTGCCGGTACTGAAGAAGCGCCAGGCGAAGTTGAGTTGTTCCAGGGCCGTTCATACAAATCTTACCGCGGCATGGGTTCTATCGGCGCCATGCAAAAAGGTTCGTCTGACCGTTACTTCCAAGACAACACCGCTAACGCTGACAAATTGGTGCCAGAAGGCATTGAAGGCCGCGTGCCTTACAAAGGCAGCGTGTTTGCCGTGGTGCATCAGTTAATGGGCGGCCTGCGTGCCTCCATGGGTTATGTCGGTTGTGCAACGGTTGAAGACATGCGCAACAAAGCCGAGTTTGTACAAATCACCAGTGCCGGTATGCGTGAATCGCACGTACATGATGTACAGATTACGAAAGAAGCGCCTAACTACCGCGTAGATTAAGTCTCACTGACTATTATTAAACCAAGCCATAGAGGACACAGATGTCACGGAGAGTAGTTTCTCTTAGACGCTGTGTCCTCTGTGCACTCTGTGGCTAAAAAAATGTCTCATTCAAAAATCCTTATTCTAGATTTCGGTTCACAAGTGACCCAACTCATTGCCCGTCGCGTGCGCGAAGCGCATGTGTATTGCGAAATTCATCCTTGTGATGTCTCTGAAGAGTTTGTCAAAAACTTTGGCGCCGACGGCATTATTCTTAGCGGCAGCCATGCCAGCGTCTATGAAGAGGAAACCGACAAGGCGCCGCAAGCCGTGTTTGAACTGGGCGTACCAGTCATGGGTATTTGCTACGGCATGCAAACCATGGCGCAACAACTGGGCGGCAAGGTTGAGGCAGGCAGCAAGCGTGAGTTTGGCTATGCACAAGTGCGCGCACGCGGCCACTCTGCGTTGTTCCGCGACATTCAGGACGCGACCAATGCTGAAGGCCACGGCCTGATTGATGTCTGGATGAGCCACGGTGACAAAGTCACCGAGCTGCCAGTAGGCTTTAAAGTCATTGCCAGCAACGACACCACGCCGATTGCCGCCATGGCCGATGAAGACCGCCGTTTCTACGCGGTACAGTTTCACCCTGAAGTCACGCATACCAAACAAGGCCAGGCCATGCTGGAGCGCTTTGTACTCGACATTTGTGCGGCCAAACCAGACTGGATCATGGGCGACTATATCACTGAGGCCGTGGCAAAAATCAAAGCCCAGGTCGGCGATGAAGAAGTCATTTTAGGCTTATCCGGTGGTGTAGACTCGTCTGTCGCCGCAGCACTGATTCACCGTGCGATTGGCGATCAGCTGACCTGTGTATTTGTAGACCACGGCTTGTTACGCCTGAACGAAGGCGACATGGTGATGGAGATGTTCGCCGGTCGCCTGCATGCGAAAGTCATCCGCGTCGATGCCACAGAACAATTCATGGGTAAACTGGCGGGCGTCAGTGACCCGGAAGCTAAACGTAAAATCATTGGTGCCGAGTTTGTTGAAGTGTTTAAAGCCGAAGCGGCCAAACTCAAAGCCAGCGGCGCAGGCCACAAAGGGGCCACCTTCCTGGCGCAAGGCACGATTTATCCGGATGTGATTGAATCCGGCGGTGCCAAGTCTAAAAAAGCAGTGACCATCAAGAGCCACCATAACGTCGGCGGCTTGCCTGAGCAATTAGGCCTCAAACTGCTGGAGCCATTACGTGACCTGTTTAAAGACGAAGTGCGCGAGCTAGGTGTCGCGCTAGGTTTGCCGCGCGACATGGTCTATCGTCACCCGTTCCCGGGCCCTGGTCTGGGCGTGCGCATTTTGGGTGAAGTCAAAAGTGAGTTTGCCTTATTGCTGCAACGTGCCGATGCAATCTTTATCGAAGAATTGCGCAACACCGTCGATGCTGCCACCGGCAAAACCTGGTACGACCTCACCAGCCAGGCGTTTACCGTATTCTTGCCGGTGAAGTCGGTGGGCGTGATGGGGGACGGCCGTACTTATGACTACGTGGTCGCCTTGCGTGCGGTAGTGACCAGCGACTTTATGACTGCACATTGGGCAGAATTGCCCTACAGCCTGCTTGGCAAAGTGTCCAATCGGATTATTAACGAAGTGCGCGGCATCAACCGCGTGGTGTATGACATTTCCGGTAAACCGCCTGCCACTATCGAGTGGGAATAACTTTCATTTTTTTAGCCCTGACCTCACCCTAATTAGAGAAAAACGATGAGTACTCAATCCATTATCCTCACTGGCGATCGCCCAACCGGCCCGTTACATCTGGGGCATTTTGTCGGCAGTTTGCGTAACCGCGTCAAATACCAGCATGAATACAAGCAATATGTGATGCTGGCCGACGCACAAGCGCTGACCGACAATATGGATGATATTGATAAAGTGCATCGCAATGTGGTGGAAGTGGCACTGGACTACCTGGCCGTGGGCATAGACCCTAAACTGTCGACCATTTTTATCCAGTCACAAGTGCCTGAGTTGACTGAGCTGGCGTTTTATTACCTGAACCTGGTGACCGTGGCGCGCCTGGAGCGTAACCCGACAGTGAAAGAAGAGATTCGCCTGCGTGATTTTGAGCGCGATATCCCGGCGGGTTTCCTCACCTACCCTGTCAGCCAGGCGGCGGATATTACCGCGTTTAAAGCGACACTGGTGCCGGTGGGCGAAGACCAGATCCCGATGATTGAGCAAACCAACGAGATCGTGCGCCGCTTTAACCGTACCTATAAACATGCCAGCACCAAGCAGGAAATCCTGGTTGAAACCAAAGCGCTGGTGCCAGAACTGGGCCGTTTACCCGGCATTGATGGTAAAGCCAAAATGAGTAAATCATTAGGCAACGTGATCAACCTCGGCGCGACGGCAGACGAAGTCACCAAGGCAGTGAAACGTGTATATACCGACCCGCTGCACTTGAAAATTGAAGACCCGGGCCATGTAGAAGGCAATATTGCTTTTACCTACCTGGATGCGTTTGACACCGACAAAGCCGCAGTGGCCGAACTGAAAGCGCATTACATGCGCGGCGGCCTGGCGGACAGCATCGTTAAGAAACGCCTGGAAGCCGTATTGCAGGAAATGCTGGAGCCGATTCGCACGCGGCGTGCTGAACTGGCCAATGACAAAGGTTATATTTTGCAATTGCTGCGTGAAGGCACTGAACAAGCGCGTGAAGTCGCTGCCAACACCATGAGTGAAGTGCGCGCGGCGTTGGGCTTGACCTACTTTTAAGCGTTTAAACACTGAGCATGAGTCGTGGTTTTGTAAAAGAAGATGATCTGGAGCTGGCCGGGACTGACTTACCGGAACGCCCGCTGAGTCAGCATGCGAACTACGTGACACCAGATGGTTTGCAACAACTACAGCAAACCGTCAAAACACTCGAAAGCGCACGCAGCCAGTACATTGTGCGTAAAGAAGACCCAAGTGCGCAGCAAAAACTGGCCGAAATTGACCGTGACCTGCGTTATTTTGTCGCCAAGCTAGAATCTGCGCAATTGGTAGACCCGGCGCAGCAACCGCGACACACCGTGCTGTTTGGCGCCAAAGTGCAGGTAGAGGACGAAACTGGCCAACAATCCGTGTTTCAGATTGTTGGCGAAGATGAAGCAGATATTGCGCAACAAAAAGTCAGTTATGTGTCACCGGTGGCGAAAGCCCTGCTCGGCCGCAAGGCTGGTGATAGTACCGTCTGGCAGCGCCCGGCTGGCCCTTTGCAGCTGGATATTTTAACTATTGAGTATTAATACCCATCATGAACGTATCACAAGCCATACAGGAACGCCGCTCGATCAAAGCCTATGATCCCACCCATCGCATGACAGAGGCTGAAATCCAGCAACTGTTTTCGCTGGCCATGCTGTCGCCGACAGCTTTCAATATTCAGCACTGGCGCTTTGTGGCGGTGACAGATCCAGTGTTACGCCATCAAATCCGCGCGGTGAGCTGGAACCAGGCCCAGGTGACCGACGCCTCGTTACTGATTGTACTCACCGCAGATTTGAAAGCTTGGGAAAAAGACCCGGCGCGCTACTGGGCCAATGCACCACAGCCAGTCAGTGACTACCTGGTGAAAGCGATTCACGACTATTACACCGACCACGCACAAGCGCAGCGCGATGAAGGCATGCGCTCAGGCGGCATGGCAGCCATGACGCTGATGCTGGCGGCCAAAGAAATGGGCTACGACACCTGCCCCATGGACGGTTTCGATTTTGACGCCGTGGCCAAGTTGATCAACCTGCCTGCCGATCATGTGCCGGTGATGTTTGTAGTGGTAGGTAAAGCACTGGAAGAAGCCAAACCACGTGGCGGCCAGTTGACGATGGATGAAGTCGTCATCTACAACACTTTTTAAAAAAATGCAGGCCAGTTGCCTGCAAAAATAATTTTATCTGCGTGCATCCGCCTTGATCAGCGGCTAAACTTTTGAAGGTTTTACATGTTAATAGCAAACAATATCACCATGCAGTTTGGCTCCAAGCCACTGTTTGAAAATGTCTCGGTCAAATTTGGCGACGGTAACCGTTATGGCCTGATTGGCGCAAATGGGTGTGGTAAATCTACCTTTATGAAAATTCTGGCTGGCGTGCTGGAACCTACCAGCGGCAACGTAAGCCTGGACCCGAACGAACGCATGGCGTTTTTGAAACAGGACCAGTTTGCTTACGAAGACCAGCGCGTGCTGGACGTGGTCATGATGGGCCACGAACAAATGTGGAAAGCCATGCAGGAGCGTGATGCGATTTACGCCAACCTCGAGGCGACCGAAGACGACTACATGCGTGCCGCTGAGCTGGAAGGCGTGTTTGCCGAATATGACGGTTATACCGCTGAGGCACGTGCCGGTGAGTTGCTGTTAGGTGTGGGTATTCCGCTGGAGCAACATACTGGCCCGATGAGTGCCGTGGCACCAGGCTGGAAACTGCGCGTGTTATTGGTACAAGCCTTGTTTGCCAACCCTGATGTGCTACTGCTCGATGAACCAACCAACAACCTGGACATCAACACCATTCGTTGGCTGGAAGATGTGGTCAACAATCGTGATTGCACCATGGTGATCATTTCGCATGACCGCCACTTTTTGAACCAGGTGTGTACGCATACCTGCGATATGGATTACGGCAAGATTACCTCCTACCCGGGCAACTATGATGATTACATGGAAGCCAGCATTGCAGCGCGTAATCAACAAGCCAAAGACAACGCCAAGGCCAAGCAGCAAATTGCAGATTTACAGGACTTTGTGCGCCGCTTCTCGGCTAACGCGTCTAAAGCCAAGCAGGCCACCAGCCGTGCCAAGCAGATTGATAAAATCAAGGTCGAAGAATTCAAGCCTTCCAGCCGCCAATATCCATTTATCCGCTTTGAGTTTGACGACAGAGAAAAACTGCACCGCAACGCAGTAGAACTGAAAAAACTCAGCCACGGCTTTGACAAAACCTTGTTTAATGACGTAGAACTGATGTTTGAAGCCGGTGAAAAAGTTGCCATTATTGGTGAAAACGGCATTGGTAAAACCACGTTCTTGCGTTGTCTGGCCGGTGATTTGACGCCTAAACATGGTGAAGTTAAATGGGCAGAAAAAGCCAAACTGGGATATTTCGCGCAAGACCATGAATACGAATTCGAAAAAGGCGAAGACCTGTTTGAATGGATGACTGCGCAGCGTCAGCAAGGTGATGACGACAATACTGTGCGTAGCATGCTCGGCCGTTTGCTGTTCCCAACCGAAGCGACCAGAAAATCCGTCAAAGTACTCTCCGGGGGTGAAAAAGGCCGCATGCTGTATGGCAAGCTGATGCTGGCAAAAACCAATGTGTTATTGATGGATGAGCCGACCAACCACATGGATATGGAATCGATTGAAGCGCTGAACACTGCGCTGGATAAATACAAAGGGACCTTATTTTTTGTCAGCCATGACCGTGAATTCGTCAGCTCGATTGCCACGCGTATTATTGAAATTAAAGCCGATGGTATTGTCGACTTTACTGGTAACTATGAGGATTACCTGGCCAGCCAAGGCATTGCCTAATGCCCTGCTATCACCGTTTTCAAGTGATACATTCCGTTACACAGCTCGCATGATCAGACAAACACCCGATACATTCGGGTGTTTTAATGTCAACATTGCAATTTCGCAATGATGATTAAAGGAACCATCATGAAACTGAACAAACTGGCATTCGCAAGTCTTCTAGTTGTGGTGTGCGGCACCGCCTTTGCAGAACCCGGCCATGGTTGCGACAAAGCTAAATTTGATAAAGCCAACTGGCAAGAACATCGTCTTGAGCACTTTGAAAAGCATCAAGAAAGATTGCACACTATTTTGCAACTGAGCAGCACCCAGGAAAACGCCTGGAAAAACTATCAGGCACAAATCAAGCCTCAAGACAAAGCTGAGCATCCGGATATGGCTGAGTTAAGTAAACTCAACACACTGCAACGCCTGGATAAAATGGAAGCCTGGGACAAAGAACGTGATACACGCCAGGCTGAACGTGCCAAGGCCGTACGTAGTTTTTATGCGCAACTCAACGATGCGCAAAAGAAAGCTTTTGATGAGAATGCGTTTCCGCAGCATGAGGGTCCACATCATGGTGGCCCCCGCCATGAAAAATAGTACCGTGCGTAAAACCATCCTGGTTTAGTGCAGCAAACCGGCCACAATGGCCGGTTTTTGTGCTCCAATATTCACATTGTAAAGCCTGAGACCTTGTTTATGAATGACGGCCATCCCGAGACACATGTACTGGTAGTAGATGACGATGATGCGATTCGTGATCTGCTGTGTGATTTTCTGCAAGATAATCAACTGATCACACATCAGGCAGCCAATCACGCGCAAATGTGGCAAGCATTACAGCAACAGGTGCCAGATGTGATTATTCTCGATATCAACATGCCGCAACGGAGCGGCATTGAGCTGTGCCGTGAGTTGCGTGAGTCGCCCAAATATCGATTGCTGCCAATTATCATGCTCACCGCGCGTACCAGCTCGCTGGACACCATTATGGGGCTGGAAACCGGCGCCGATGATTATGTGGCGAAACCATTTGAACCACTGGAGCTGTTATCGCGTATCCGTAGTGTGATCCGTCGCGCACGCATGCATGTAGAAAATCCTGGCAAATCCCCTCATGAAGAGTCTGCCGATAGTGGCATTTTGCGTTTCATTGAGTTTAATGAATGGAAGCTGGATATCCATAACCGCACCTTGATTGACCAAAGCAATACTAGTATTCCACTCTCTAATGCCGAGTTCAAGTTTTTGCGTTTTATGTTGCTAAACGCCAACCGCACCTTGAGTCGTGACCAATTAATGGAAGAAATGCATGGCCGCGAAGCAGGCCCATTTGACAGGTCAATAGATTTACAAATCAGTAGATTAAGACAGAAACTTGAAGTGGATACTAAGAGTCCGTCGATGATTAAAACGCTGCGTAATGAAGGCTACCTGCTGACAGCAGATGTCCGTTATCTTAAATAAACCCGCCACGATAAAGACACCACAGCGATGATAAAGA
This sequence comes from Methylophilus sp., assembly GCF_008015755.1. Lineage (GTDB taxonomy): Bacteria > Pseudomonadota > Gammaproteobacteria > Burkholderiales > Methylophilaceae > Methylophilus. The sequence continues at coordinate 43,981 of NZ_SSGF01000005.1, forward strand.
AATTGTTGGGCACCATGTCGGTCCGTATTTTCCTGATTACCGTCATTGGCATTTTGCTCACCGCAACCGTGGTAAGCATGTTGGGTCAACGCGACTCACGCGAGAATGAAACGCGCCTGCGCGATCAGTTTGCATTCGACCGCATCGAGAGCATGATCCGTATTCTCGAAGCCACCGTCCCTGAAAAACGCTCTGAGATTCAGGATGTGTTTAAACGCATGGGCAGCCACGTCACCGTGGGTGTAGAGCCGCCACAAAATGCGCCGCTAATACCGGCAGAGCTCGCCAATCTCAATAACTTGCTGGTGCCAGAGATCGCAGACTTGATCAGCTTATCCAAAGCTAGCCATTGCGCACCGCGTCGCCCGCCATTACCGCCGCCCGGGTTTGGCGCACCGCCACCACATCCGCATGGCCAATGCCTGGCGGTCTATACACATTTAGAAGACAACACACCGATTTTAATTGAACTGCACTACGGAGGCCGCCGCCCACCGGCCGGGCCACCACACGAGCGTAATCCGCTCGCCATCGTGTTGGCTCTACTAGGATTAATCAGCATCATTTGGGCGGTCGCCTCTGTGGCTACCCAACCCTTGCGCAAGCTGGCAAATGCCGCTTTGCAGCTGGCACATAACATTGAACATGCTCCTTTGCCAGAAAACGAAGGCTCTACCGAAGTGCGCCATGCGGCCAAAGCCTTCAACGAAATGCAGCGCAGTATCCTCAAGCATATTCAGGAGCGCGGTTTTATTCTGGGCGCCATTGCACACGACCTGCAAACACCGCTCACGCGCTTGCGTTTACGCCTGGAAAAAGTCAAAGACCAAGACCTAAAACAAGGCTTGATCAAAGATCTCACCGCCACACAGGAAATGGTACGCGAAGGGCTGGACTTTGCCCGCCTGTGCGGTGAAAACATCCACAAAAGCAAAGTAGACCTCACCGCACTGGCCACCGCCGTCTGCGATGATTTTGAAGATGCTGGTCACGCGATGAATACCAGCTTGCCCCCAGAGTCGATCACAATCCTGGGTTCAGCACACCTACTCACACGATGCCTGACCAATCTGCTCAATAACGCGGTGGCTTACGCGCAAACGCCTGCTTTGTCACTCCATACCGAAGGCAAGCAGGTCATTTTTATCATCTCCGACGATGGCCCGGGTATTCCACCACAGGAGTTAAATAACGTGCTTGAGCCTTTCCGCAGGCTGGAAGACTCGCGCTCTCGGCAAACAGGCGGCACCGGGCTGGGCTTAGCTATCGCCCGCATGATCGTCGAAAAACATGGCGGAAAACTGTCGATTAACAACAAACCGCGACCGGCCTCTGGCCTCGTCATTAATATCACGTTGCCACTGCAATAATCGGGTTTGTCACAGCCGCGCCCGGCCATGGTTTTTGTTGAACAGCCCAAGCGCCGCGGTGTAAACTAATGTCCTGCTTGTGGTTTAAGCTATCTAGGCTGGGCAAAATAATCCGCACGCCTTATGTGCCTATTTTGTCAGCGATGGATTTAAAAAACGGAGAAGTGGCAGAGCTGGTTGAATGTACCTGACTCGAAATCAGGCATACGCGCAAGCGTATCGAGGGTTCGAATCCCTCCTTCTCCGCCAGTATTTTGGCAATATGACTTGAGGGTGTAGCTTTTAATAGCTCAGGATTGCAAGGCGCGAATCTCTGGCAGATTACGCCACCAGCCGTACACATCCATGCCGCAGCCAAACACATAGCGGTTAGGCACGGTTAACCCCACCACATCCGCCTGTAGCGGTTTTTGCAGACCATTGTCTTTTTCAGTGAGCACGGCGGTGATGACACGGCTTGCCCCGGCCTGCTGGCAATATTCAACCACCGCGGCCAGTGTGATCCCTTCATCCAGAATATCGTCTAGCACCACCACCGTTTGCCCGGCCAGATCCAGCTCTGGCTGTTTGCTCCAGACAATCTCTTGGCCGGCCGTGCCGTGATAACGGTTGGCTTGCAGGTAATCCAGTCGGGCTGGTATCGCCAGGCGACTCATTAACTGCCCGGACAAGTATAAACCGCCGCGCATCACACATAACAGCACCACTGACTGCTTGTCGGATAAGTGGTAATGTAATTGATCAGCCATGCGATCAATCGCAAGGCTGACCTCGGCGGCGGTAAATACCACCTCCGAGTGAGCAATCCATAAATCTGGCGGCTGTGTCGCGGCTGCAGACATACGACTTAGATGTCTAAGGTCTTCAAGTAGCTTCTAAAGCTGTCGGCAATTTCTGGATGTTTTAAGCCCAGCTCAACGTTAGCCTGCATAAAGCCGAGTTTGCTACCGCAGTCGTAGCGTTTGCCTTTGTAGCGATAAGCCATGACTTTCTCGTGGGCCATCAACGCAGAAATGCCGTCCGTCAGCTGAATCTCGCCACCCTTGCCTGGTTTTACATGCTCCAGACAATCAAAAATGCGTGGGCTTAATACATAGCGGCCAACCACAGCCAGATTAGAAGGCGCTTCTTCTGGTTTTGGTTTTTCTACCATGCCTTTTACTTCCAACAAGTCTTCTGTGAGGGCAACAGCATCTACCACCCCATAGCTGCTGGTTTCTTCCGGCGCCACGGTTTCAATGCCTAAAATCGAGCATTGTTGTTCGGCATACATATCGACCATTTGTTTAGTAATAGACACATCGCCTACCAGCAAATCGTCCGCCAGCAACACGGCAAATGGCTCGTTACCGACGACGGGCTTAGCACATAACACCGCATGGCCCAGACCTAATGCCTGTGACTGGCGGATAAATACGCAACTGACGCCTTTTGGCAAAATGCTGTGCACGATGTCGAGCAGTTTTTGTTTGCCCGCGGCTTCGAGCTCAGCTTCTAGCTCATAAGCTTTGTCAAAATGGTCGGCAATCGAGCGTTTGTTACGGCCGGTGATAAAAATCAGCTCAGTGGCACCGGCGGCAATCGCCTCTTCTGCCGCATATTGAATCAGCGGTTTATCCACCACAGGCAGCATCTCTTTGGGGCTGGCTTTAGTCGCTGGCAAGAAACGGGTGCCTAGCCCTGCCACTGGAAACACTGCTTTTGTAATTTTTTTCATGGTCGTATCCTAGTAAAAATAATAATAAAAATAATCAAAAATGATCTAAATATTGAGTATGGATTTTAATTTTAATAACAGCACGGCACTCGCCAGCAGTGCCGTGATCGCATTCGCAACAATCACCGGCCAATCCTGAATCAGGATGCCATAAACCAGCCACAGCAACACGCCCACTGTAAAAATGGTATACATGGGCAATGAAATACCGCTTAAGTCTCGGGTGCGCCATGATTTTAGCACTTGAGGGACAAATGCTAGCGTAGTACACACCGCCGCTATTGAGCCAATACAGGTGGTTAGCGTCATCATTTTAAATCTTCTACTTCGGCACCAAACGTCTGCAACTTGAGCTTTTTCAACTGGTCACGGTACTGCGCTGCTTTTTCAAATTCCAGGTTTTTGGCCGCGTCGTGCATGGCTTTTTCGATCCGCTTGAGCTCTTTAGTCAAGGTTTTTTCGCTCATGCTTTCATAGCTGGCTTGCTCTTGTGCGGCTTTACGTTCACGCTGGGCTTCGTCTTTGTCATACACGCCATCAATAATATCCTTGATGCGTTTGGTCACGCCCTTAGGCGTAATGCCATGCTCGGCATTAAAGGCCAATTGGATGGTGCGTCTGCGGTCGGCTTCATCCATCGCCAGCTTCATGCTGCGTGTAATCTTGTTGCCGTAAAAAATCACTTTGCCGTTGAGGTTACGCGCCGCGCGGCCCGCAGTTTGAATCAATGAGCGCTCAGAGCGTAAAAAACCTTCTTTGTCAGCATCGAGTACGGCGACCAGCGATACCTCAGGAATATCCAGGCCCTCGCGCAACAGGTTAATCCCCACCAGCACATCAAACTCACCCAGGCGCAAGTCGCGGATAATCTCCACGCGCTCGACTGTATCAATATCACTGTGCAGATAGCGCACTTTGACGCCATGCTCGCTTAAATAATCGGTCAAATCCTCGGCCATGCGTTTGGTCAGCGTGGTAGCCAACACGCGCTCACCCACAGCCACGCGCAATTTAATCTCGCCGAGCAAATCATCCACTTGCGTATCCGCCGGTTTGACCGTGATTTCAGGGTCCACCAAGCCAGTTGGGCGCGCGATCATTTCGACCACTTGCTGTTGGTGATTTTTTTCGTACTCAGAAGGGGTCGCCGACACGAACACGCACTGGCGCATAATGCGCTCAAACTCTTCAAACTTAAGCGGCCGGTTATCCATAGCCGAAGGCAAACGCCAGCCATAATCCACCAGGTTGGATTTACGCGAGCGGTCACCCAGATACATGCCGCCGACTTGCGGCACGGTGACGTGGCTTTCATCAATAATCATCAACGCCTGCTCAGGCAAATAATCAATCAGGGTTGGCGGCGGGTCACCCGGATTGCGCCGGGTTAAATGGCGGCTGTAGTTTTCAATGCCTTTACAAAAACCAATCTCGTTGAGCATTTCGAGGTCAAACCGCGTGCGTTGCTCTATACGTTGCGCCTCAACCAGTTTGTTTTCGCTCAAGAAAAAACTCACGCGCTGACGCAACTCTTCTTTAATAGTTTCCATCGCCTGCACGGTCGCCTCACGCGCCGTCACATAATGACTGGAAGGAAAAATACGGAAGTTATGGATTTTATTAAAGACCTGCCCAGTGAGCGGATCAAACAACTGGATGCTATCGATTTCGTCATCAAACAGACTGATACGCACGGCGGTTTCGCTGTTTTCTGACGGAAACACATCGATAATATCGCCACGCACCCTGAAGCAACCGCGGCTGAAATCAAAATCGTTGCGGTCGTACTGCATGTTAATCAACTGCGTCACAATGTCTTTTTGCGCGACTTTTTTACCCTGATGAATATGCAGTACCATGCCATGGTATTCACCGGGATCACCAATACCGTAAATGGCGGACACCGTCGCCACAATCACCGTATCTTCACGCTCCAGAATCGCTTTCGTGGCCGACAAGCGCATCTGTTCGATGTGTTCATTAATACTGGAATCTTTTTCAATAAACAAATCACGCGAAGGCACGTAGGCTTCGGGCTGGTAATAGTCGTAATAACTGACAAAATACTCGACCGCGTTGTTAGGAAAAAACTCCCTGAATTCGCTATACAGCTGCGCGGCCAGCGTTTTGTTAGGCGCCATCACGATGGCCGGTTTGCCGGTACGGGCAATCACATTGGCCATGGTGTAGGTTTTGCCCGAGCCGGTCACACCGAGCAAGGTTTGAAATTTCAAGCCATCCTCAATGCCTTGCGTCAGTTTTTCAATCGCCTGAGGCTGATCGCCAGCAGGTGGAAACGGCTGGTGTAATTCGTATTTGCTGCCCGGAAAAGTGACGATCACAAGAACAATCTGGAAACAAGAATGGTATAAATAATATTTTAACTGTTTTTTGTAGTCACAAGCGCAGGATTTACAATTTTCGCGGATGTTTGCCGTCTGAACTTTTATCGCAAGAATCAGTCATTTTACAAACGCCAAAATAGCCTCTCGGGAGATCACGTGAAACACTTGTTTTTAGCATGCATGCTACTCAGCACATCCGTTGCCAACGCTTATAACCAGCAGGCACTGATGGAGGCCTATTTTGGTGTCGTCATGATCCGTGGCTACAATATGGACGGGGGCATGGCGTACGGCTCTGGCGTGGTCGTCGCAGATAACAGCGTCGTCACCAACTGCCATGTGTTACGCGCCACCAAGCAACCCTGGGTGTCGCGCGGCGAGGATAGTTACCCAATCACCGAAGTGCGTGCCGATGCCTGGCACGACCTCTGTTTGATCACCACCCACAATATGCCGTTTAAACCGGTGCTGCGCGGCAGCAGTCTCAGCCTCGCGCGCGGTCAGGAAATCACTGCTATCGGCCACTCTAATGGTGTGCCAGCACCCATTACCTCAGTGGGCGAAATTCAGGGGCTTTACCCAACACAACCAGGCAATATGATACGCAGCAGCGCCAAGTTTCTCATGGGTGCCAGCGGCAGCGGCCTGTTTGATATGGACGGCCGATTGGTTGGCATCAATACCTTTAAAACCGCAGGCAACGGCGGCAGTATCCACTTTGCGCTACCTGTAGAGTGGCTGGAAACACTGGCCAAAATGCCAGCCAGCACTGAGTTTCCAGTGCACGGCAAAGCACTCTGGGAAGAGGATGAAGACAAAAAGCCTTTTTATATGCGTGCCGCGGTGCCCGAGTCACGCCAAGACTGGCCCGCCCTGCAAAAAGTGAGCAGTCTGTGGACACAACAAGAGCCGACCAGCGCCGATGCCTGGTTTAGTCTGGGCCTGGCACAGCTCTCATTAAAACAATTTGATGCTGCTGCCAGCGCACTGGATCAAGCGGTGAGCCTGGACCCGGAATTTATAGAAGCCTGGTTCCGGCGTGGCGAAGCTGCTCAACAACTCGGCGATCAGCAAACCGTGCAAAAAATTGAGACGCAATTACAAAAAATTGATCCTTTGCTCGCCTCTGCTTATCAGGCTTACCTCACTTGCGACAAACACTGCCAAAAATAACGGGTTGATTATTTTAGAAAAAACCAGGCGCTGCCGCTTCCACAGCCTTGGTTTTTTGCGTAAAATATTGCGTTTTTCAATTTTTTGCAGTCCGCCATGCGCGGTCTGTTTACGCATCGTCGACCTACAAGGAAGCAATCTTGAGCCAAGCTGCCGCCATCGTGCTGTCTGCACGTGTGTTATCCATTAAAGAATCCCCAACTTTGGCTATTACTGCCAAAGCTGCCAAGTATAAATCCGAAGGTCGCCCGATTATTGGCTTGGCTGCAGGTGAACCAGACTTTGATACGCCACAGCATATTAAAGATGCTGCCAAAGCCGCGATTGACGCTGGTTATACTAAATACACACCAGTCAGCGGTATTCCCTCGCTGAAAAAAGCCATTGTTAACAAGTTTAAAAACGAAAACGGCTTTGACTACGCCTTAAACGAAGTGATTGTCGGCGTCGGTGGCAAGCAAACCATTTTCAACCTGTGCCTGGCCGTGTTAAACCCCGGCGATGAAGTGATTGTGCCTGCGCCTTACTGGGTCAGCTATGCCGACATTGCCATGGTAGCCGAAGCCAAACCGGTGATTATTGAGTGCGGCATTGAGCAAGGCTTTAAATTGCTGCCCGCGCAACTCGAAGCCGCGATTAACGCCAACACCAAACTGGTGATGTTCAACTCGCCTTCTAACCCAACCGGCGCTGTGTATACGCTGGACGAGTTAAAAGCCTTGGGTGAAGTGTTGCTCAAACATCCACACGTATTAATTGCCACCGATGATATGTATGAGCACGTCAACCTGACGGGCGACAAATTCCATAACATCCTCAATGCAGCACCAGACCTGAAAGACCGCTGCATTGTGTTGAATGGTGTTTCAAAAGCGTATTCCATGACTGGCTGGCGGATTGGTTATGCGGCAGGCCCAGCTTACATCATCAAAGCGATGGAAATCCTGCAAAGCCAGTCCACCAGCAACCCGGCCTCGATTTCGCAATATGCGGCCGAAGCAGCGCTGAGCGGCTCACAAGACTGTATCAAGCCAATGGTCGCTGCGTTCCGCGAACGTCACAAATATGTGGTTGACCGCTTTAACGCAATACCAGGCCTCAGCTGTTTAATGGCAGGCGGGGCGTTCTACGCCTTCCCAGATGCGCGTCAGGCAATTGCCAGCCTGCACCAGGCAGGCAAAATCAACGCTGCCACAGACATGGCCCTGGCTGAATACCTGCTGGAACAACACAATGTCGCCGTCGTCCCAGGCTCAGCCTTTGGCGCAGAAGGCTACTTCCGCATCTCGTTTGCCACCAGCATGGAAAACCTGCGCGAAGCACTCGATCGCATTGAAAAAGCGTTGAGCTAAGCAGTAACGGTAAGTCATAAAAAAAGCGCCCAAGGGCGCTTTTTTATTTGAATATTCAAAGCATTAATCTTTAATAAAATCTTTCAGCAAGTTTTGCTGCAAGGCCACGTCGCTAGGCAGACCCGTGCTTGCCATCAGATCAACCACCTCGCTCACCGGCAGGCTGGCAGATTGCACAGTTGCAGACGCATGATCCTGAATCAAATCCTCAATGTGCAGCGCAACCGGGGCCTCTGCCGCAAAGGCGCTAAAGCTGGCACTTTCTGGCATCGTCTCTAGTAACGTAGACAAATCCAGCACATCATCTTTAGACTGAATCGCAGACAGCACTTGCTGCAACAACCAAGGATTCACCGCGTCATCACTGCTATTAGCCACAAAGTCGGCACCCAGCTGCGCGCTTAACGTAATCGTCTGCGACTCACTCACCTGCACCATGCCACCCACAGTGGTTTCAACGGTCACCGCTGCACCGTGACTGGTCACCAAGCGGTCACCCTCACGCAACCAGTCTCCGGCTGCCAGCTGATGATGCTGGCCGCGGGCATCAATCACCTCAGCCACGCCATCTACACTTGCAATTTTCCCAACCATGGTTCGCATCATATTCTCCTGACCAACATTATAAGTCAACACCCTGACAAAGCCTCGGCTGTCAAGGCTTTAAGTCGCCAATATTACAAAAATTTGCTTAAAGCGAGGCGCTGGCAAGCCATTTCTGCATACCGATTTGTCAACCACAAAAAATATAAAATATTTCGCAAAAAGTGGTTGACCAAGGGGCGTGGTCTCAGTAATATAGCGCCTTCAAACGACGTACCGATTCCTCAATAGCTCAGTCGGTAGAGCGCCGGACTGTTAATCCGTAGGTCCCTGGTTCGAGCCCAGGTTGAGGAGCCAAATAAAAAAGGCCTTGCAGAAATGCGAGGCTTTTTGCTTTATTGGTCGCTCATGATGTCTCGCAAGAACATCATATCTGTGCCACCTGTATGACTGACGGTTTGTGCACGCGCACCCTACTTACGCTTCTCGAATAAATGCCAGCTGTCTATCCAGGCACTGCTGCACTCTTTTCATCAACACATCACCACCGCCCAACTTTTCTACTATCGGCAATAACTGTAGACGTGCTTTCTCTTCAATGTCGTCTATGATGGCTTTGGCAGCCGGCTCATTAATACCGAAGTGTGGTGCCGCACGCATGGCTAAACTAAGCTTGGCAAGATTGTTGCCAGGAAAAATAGCCAGGGCCTGGTAATGGACATTGCTCAGTTGCATCACCATATCAAACGCGGGGGACAGTTGATATTGATTGCCTTTGACATGCAGCATGCCATGATTTTTGACGTGATCATCCGTATTGTCGATGATGAGGTTGAAAACCATTCTGCGGTAGAGCTGATTTAAATCGTGCTCGGGGTTGGCCGAAATCTGCCTGATCACTTGCGCGAATTCAATATAGCTACCGTCATTCGAGCGATATGGCACATCCAGCAATGCAGAGGCTGAGAGGTAATGGATGCGAGTTTCAGCATCCACGTTGCCAGTGCGGTCAAAACGTTGCACTAACAAAGCATGCCCGCGATGTATCCGCTCCAGCTTATGTGGCGGCACGTCTATGCCACAGCGTGCGGCCAGTGCCAGCACCGCGGCCTCAAGCAACTCCACATCGTGGTCATCGCTGCTTGCCGGAAATTTTGCTATCCATCTTTTATGGTCATGGACGAAATCTGCTTTGGGCCTGGCCCCACCCAGACTGCCCCCTTTATTAAGCAGCCGACGCAGGGGCAAGGGAATCTCCATAGCGACTTCGAGTCGCTTGACTGCCTCCGCCATGTCATCGAGCGAAAAGAGCTCATTGTCCGCCGCTTGTAGTGTGATCGGTAAGGTCTCGGCAAAAGTCATGGCGCCAACGCGGTCAGCATTTGTCAGCAGCAGCACATCAATATCATCGAGTGAGCGCCCCTGCTGCGACTCGAGCACTTTGCGGCCCCAGGCATCCGGCAAAGCATCACCCAGCGTCAGCGGTAACGCACCGCCGTCACGCACGCGACGCTCGGCCACGCTGACGACCTCATTTTTAAGCGGCAGATGTAACGGATTTAATGCAAAAGCATCAGACGCGGCCAAAAATCGGGTGCCATAAGCCAATTGGCTGGACTCAATCACGCCTCTGCGCGCAAGTTTCAATATTGCCGCGGGTCTGACATCGCTATCGAAACTGGCAGCCAGACCGATATAAATGGTGCGATTAGAAATCACGCTCGTCCTCTGAGATGACTGTGGCATCGGTTACGCCAGATTTTTTTCTGGCGCGAATATGTGCACTCGCATTCACGGGGACAGGCGCAACAGCCTCCAGACTGTCTAATTGGCCAAACAGCCACAATGCATTGGCAATAATGCCCACACTCGCGCTAGGTTTGCCAGCCTCAATCGCCCGGTAAGTGTTCTGCGAACAGAGCAAGCGGCTTGCCATCTCTTTCACTGTCCAGCCCAAAGCCACGCGATTGGCACGCAGGCGCAGACCTAGCGTTTCTAATGCAATTAGCACATCTAGGTTCGCACTCGCTAGTGAATTTGTTTTTTTAGACATCAATAAATTAATACTTAATAAACTTAAAGTTCATTATATTGCGTTTTTATACGAAATCAATGCATTTTTAAGCAGCGTGATTGGGCAGTACTTTGAATCATTCAAATGAATCGCTTGCTCGCCCGTAAAACTTATTGCCAGCAATATGAGTCAATACTGATAATATTTCTCGCCGAGTGATTTCCACTTAATGAGCGCAGGCACGCGAATTCCCGCCCGTGCGAATATTGCCAGTGATGTAAAAGGATATGTATGTCTGAGTTGGCATTAACCTTAGCAAGAATCCAGTTTGGGTTCACGATTTCTTTTCATATTGTGTTTCCGGCGATCACGATCGGCCTGGCCAGTTACCTCGCAGTGCTGGAGGCGAGCTGGTTAAAAACCAAAAATACGGTTTATCTCGACTTATATCACTTTTGGCTCAAGCTATTTTCGCTCTGTTTTGGCATGGGCGTGGTCTCTGGCCTGGTCATGGCTTATCAATTCGGCACCAACTGGTCTGGGTTCTCTAGCGTGGCGGGCAGTGTGACCGGGCCCTTGCTGGCGTATGAGGTGCTCACAGCATTTTTTCTCGAGGCTGGCTTTTTAGGCGTGATGCTGTTTGGCTGGAACAAGGTCGGGCCGACCCTGCACTTTACGGCGACCTTGATGGTCGCTATCGGCACGCTGGTCTCGGCCACTTGGATATTGGCCTCAAACAGCTGGATGCAAACCCCGCAGGGATTTGAGCTGATAAATGGCAAAGTGATTCCGGTCGATTGGTTCAAAATCATCTTTAATCCGTCGTTTCCGTACCGACTGGTGCATATGGTGATTGGCGCTTACCTGGCAACGGCGTTATTTGTGGTCGCCTCAGGTGCCTGGCAATTACTACGTGGCAAAGACAATGCCTGCGTGCGCAAGATGCTTTCCATGGGGCTATGGCTGATATTTTTGCTGGCACCATTACAAGTAATAGTGGGCGATATGCATGGTTTAAATACCTTAAAACACCAGCCAGCCAAAATCGCCGCGATTGAGGCGCACTGGGAGAACAAAGGTGACGAAGCGACGCCTTTGGTACTGATGGCCTGGCCGGACATGGCGCAGGAAAAAAATCATTTTGCGCTAGAAATCCCGGTATTAGGGAGTTTGATTTTACGCCACTCGCTCACCGAGCAGATTCCAGCATTGAAGGAGTTTGCGCCACAAGACCGCCCCAATGCCACGATTATTTTCTGGACCTTTAGAATCATGGTCGGGCTAGGCATGCTGATGATCTTGTTGGCCGTGACCTCCGTCTGGTTGCGTTATAAAAAACAGCTATTCCAACACAAGCCTTTCCTCACATTTGCCACGGCCATGGGTCCGGCCGGCATCGTGGCCATTCTGGCGGGCTGGTTTACTACTGAAATTGGCCGCCAACCTTGGGTAGTTTATGGCGTATTGCGCACCGCAGATGCCGTGACGCCGCACACTGCCACGGAAGTCGGCTTAACGCTGGCTTTATTTGTGGTTATTTACCTGGCGGTATTTGGCGTCGGCACGCTGTATGTCTTACGGCTGGTGCATAGTGGGCCACACACAGAGGAAAACTTACATGGCGACGCCATTGCGGGCAACCGTGATGCGGTCAATGCTTTTGCATTGGCGCCGGAGTTTCATCCTGACGCGAAATCGGCACCAACGACTAAAGATCAATAAAGGATAAAGCAATGGACTTATCACTGGTGTGGGCCGTCATCATCCTGTTTGGCATCATGATGTACATCATCATGGATGGCTTTGACCTCGGCATCGGCATTTTGTACCCGTTTTTTAAAGACAAAGATGACCGCGACTTGATGATGAACACCGTTGCCCCAGTCTGGGATGGCAATGAAACCTGGCTGGTGCTCGGCGGCGCAGGCTTGCTGGCAGCATTCCCGCTGGCTTACTCGGTGATTTTAAGTGCCCTCTCCTTGCCCTTGTTGTTTATGTTGATGGCCTTGATTTTTCGCGGTGTCGCCTTTGAGTTCAGGTTCAAGGCGCATGATGCGGAACGTCACTTTTGGGACAAAGCCTTTTTGTGCGGCTCTATCGCGGCGACTTTCTTTCAGGGCATGACGCTGGGCGCCTATCTGCAAGGCATTCACGTGGTGAACCAAGCCTATGCAGGCGGGCCGCTGGACTGGATCTCACCGTTCTCTATTTTTACCGGGCTAGGTTTGTTGGTCACGTATGCTCTGCTCGGCAGCACCTGGCTGATTTTTAAAACCACAGGCGAGCTGCAAGCAGTGTGCATGCGTTTGTCACAGCGCATTTCTGTGGCATTGCTATTGATTATTACCGTGATCAGCTTGTGGACGCCATGGATGGATAGCCGAATTGCTGAGCGCTGGTTTACGATGCCCAATCTGTTGTGGCTGTCACCGGTGCCGCTACTGGTGATTATTTGTTTCTACAACCTGCAACGCGCCCTTAAAAACAAAGCAGAAACCAGCCCGTTTTTGTATACACTGGGCTTGGTATTACTCGGTTATGCAGGCTTGGGCATTAGTATCTGGCCCAATATTATTCCGCCACAAATGAGCATATACGTCGCCGCTGCGCCGCCGCAAAGCCAGCAATTTGCGCTGATTGGCGCCGTGATCATTATCCCGATTATCCTGGCCTACACCGCCTGGGGCTATTATGTGTTTCGCGGCAAAGTGCATAAAGGTGAGGCTTATCATTGATGTCACCCGCGCAGAAAAATACACTTAAACGCCTGGGCTGGTTTTTCGGCATCTGGCTGGCCAGCATCGTCGCCCTGGCGGCACTCAGCCTATGCCTGAAGGCACTTATGCAGATGGCGGGGCTGCATGCCTGATTCACGCCTTGCTTAACATCATCGCACTGAGTATCGAGAGTGCCAGCCAGAATTTTCTTGCGGATTTAAATCCAATCCGTTTACCATCACGTGACTCTCCCCGACAATCCAGACAGCGATCATCGATCTACATTTGACCACCGGCATGACAACCCAGCAACCCACAAAATGGCGACGATTACGTGCCTGCAGTGCCTGCGACATGGTGAGCGCGATCCCAGTGCTGCGGCCAGGGGAGCATGCCCGTTGTCCGCGCTGCGGGCATGTCCTGGCCAGACGCCATTTGCATCCGGTGCAGCGCAGCATCGCCTTGGCCAGCAGCGCACTCATTACCCTGCTGATCGCTATTGCTTTCCCGTTTATCAGCATGGATACCAATGGCCTGGACGCGCAGATTGCACTGACACAAACGGCCGTCACTCTGGTCGATGTGCATCAACCACTGGTGGCATTGATTGTCAGTGGCACGGCTTTTTTGTTGCCGGCTTTATATCTGATTGGCGTGATTTTGATGCAGGCGAATATCTTGCGCAGCGTGCCGCGCACATACAGCGACGTGATTGCGCGCCTGTTTTCGCGCTTGCACCCATGGATGATGGCAGATGTGTTTATGGTGGCGGCGCTGGTCAGCCTGGTCAAACTCACCGAAATTGGTGAAGTGCAGCTAGGGGCTTCGTTTTGGGCCTATTGTGTGTTTGCGCTCTTGCTACTGATGACCACACGCTCGGTCGATATTGATTGGTTATGGTATCGACTGGCCGGTGAGCCGTCGCCTGACACCAGCATTCATTGTGGCATCAATGCCGCCGCGCAACATGCCACCGGTTGCACCACCTGCGGCCTGATCAACACCCTTCCTGCAGCGGCCAGCACCAGCAGCCCGCCGCCCCACTATGCATGCAGCCGCTGCGGGAGCCGTTTGCATCTGCGTAAACCCAACAGTCTGGAGTTTACCTGGGCGCTGTTAATCACTTCGGCAGTGCTCTATATTCCGGCCAATGCTTACCCGATGATGATTACCACCTCATTGGGGCAAACCCATGCCTCTACCATTATTGGCGGCATGCTGGAGTTATGGCAACATGGCTCTGAGCCCATTGCGGTGGTTATTTTTGTCGCCAGCGTGCTGGTGCCGATTATTAAAATGCTGATACTGGTGTTACTCACCTGCATGGCGCAGCATCCTGGCCCGTTATCGGCGCAGCAAAAAACCAGGCTTTACCGCCTGACCGAACTCATTGGCCGCTGGTCTATGGTGGATGTGTTTGTCGTCGCCATCATGGTGGCCCTGATACAATCTGGCAATCTGATGTCAGTGTTACCGGGCCCGGCGGCACTGGCATTCTGCGCCGTGGTGATCACCACCATGCTGGCTGCCATGGCGTTTGACCCGCGCCTACTCTGGGACACGCAAGGAAATACGCATGACTGAGAATAATCAAGACACTACGCAAGAAAACACCCAGTTGCTGGCCAAAGTCAGCAAACAAGCCCGGCTGTCGCCGATCTGGATCGTCCCTGTTGTCGCCCTACTGATTGGCCTATGGCTGATCTACGACAACTACACCAAGGCTGGCAAGCAAATCACGCTGTCGCTCACCAATGCGGAGGGCATAGAAGCCGGTAAAACAAAAATTAAAGTACATAGTGTCGATATTGGCCTGGTCGAACAAGTCACTTTGTCCGAAGACCTCACCCATATTGAAGTCCTGGCGCGTATTACCCCTAAGGCGCAACCCATGCTGGTGAAAGACACCCAACTGTGGGTGGTGAAACCTCGGATTGGGCTGGAAGGCATCAGCGGCTTGAATACGGTGATTTCTGGGGCTTATATCCAGCTGCAACCCGGCAAAAGCCTGGAAGAAACTGACCAGTTTACCGTGCTCGACCAGCCGCCAATTTCGCTCAATGGTGCCAAAGGGGTGCATGTCAACCTGATCGGTAAAGTCGGCAATTCCTTGCGTGTAGGCGATCCTGTCACTTACCAGGGGCTGCGCGTGGGCCGCGTGGTCAGCGCCAGCTTTGATCCCAAGCAACGCCAAATGCAGCATGAGTTATTTATTGAGCACCCTTACGATGTACTGGTCACCGACAATACGCGGTTTTGGACCTCGGTCGGCATTGATGTCAAACTCGATGCCGAGGGCTTTAAAGCCAGCGTTCCCACCGTCGAGTCGCTGATTGCTGGGGGCGTGAGTTTTGGTCATGCCGATGATAGGCCAATGGGCAATCCGGTCCGCTCTGAAGCCACGTTTGAGTTGTTTGCCAATGAAGAAGCTGCGCGTCAGCAAACCTACGACCAATACCTGGAATACGTGCTGCTGGTGAATGATACCGTGCGTGGTTTATCCAAAGGCGCGCCGGTCGAGTTCCGCGGCTTGCGCGTGGGCACCGTGATGAACGTACCATGGAAATTTAACTCGCCAGAACGCAAAAAAGATTTCCGTTATGCCATCCCGGTGTTGATTCACCTTGAGCCCGGCCGCCTGGCAGAGAATGGCATCGCTGATCTGCAAGAATGGAAAACCAGGGTCGCCCAGATGCTGCAAGGGGGCCTGCATGCCACCCTGAAATCGGGCAACCTGATTACAGGCTCGGTATTTGTTGACCTCAATATGGACGGGCGTGCCCATCAAACCTACCACCGCGAGCGGTTTGAAGGCTTGCCAGTGATGCCGACCAGCGCTACCAATCTGGCACAGATTGAACAAAAACTGTCTGACCTATTGGACAAACTCAATGGCTTGAAATTGGAGCCGGTGTTATCTGGCCTGGATAAAAACTTGCAGCAGTCCGAGAAAACCATGCAGGAAATCCGCGGCCTGAGCCAGCAGGTGAATCAGTTGCTCAGCCAGCCCGAATTGCAGCAGATGCCGGCCAATATTAACCAGACCATGCAAGCGCTGCGTACCACCTTAAAAGGTCTGTCACCAGACGCGCCCGCTTATCAAGAGTTGACCACAACCTTGCAGCGTCTGGACAAAGCCTTGCGTGATATCCAGCCACTGGCGCGCACTTTAAACGAGCAGCCGAATGCCATTTTATTCGACCGCAAACCCGGTAACGACCCGCTGCCCATGGCACCGGCAGCGCCGTAAGGAACCTAAAGGATGACCAAAAAAACACCTTTTCGATTTGGGCTGGCCATATTACTCGGGCTCAGCCTGAGCGCCTGTTTCAAATCCAACCCGCCAGTGAAGACAGAACGCTACAGCCTGCCAGAAGTCCCTCTGACGCCAGCAACTGCAACGCCAACACGTACGCTGGTATTGAGCCGATTGCAGGTGGCCGATTACCTGGATACCGACCGCATCGTTATCCAGACCGATGACATTACCATGCAGCCAGCGCGTGATCATGTGTGGGTGGATAACCTGTCGCAAGAGCTAAGGCGCGGTCTGCGTGCCCGCCTCGCCAGCCGCTTGGGCAATACGCGCGTCGTTGATGCGCAACCTGGCTTGCCTGCAGCCAACAGCCTGCACCTCACCATAGAGCAGTTTCATGGGCAAATGCGCGGTTATGCAGTGCTCAGTGGCCAATGGCAACTCATCACCGCCCAGCAAACTGCAGGCCCTGGCCAGTCATTCAAGTTCAGCACGCCGTTGGCAGAAAATGGTTATCCAGCCCTGGTGCGTGCCTTGGGCCAAGACCTCGACCTGCTCAGCGAGCAAATTGCCAGCCAATTACAAACGTTGCCATAGTGCCCACATTTTCAAGCTGAATAGGTAGTGGGCTCGCCGCCAATTTGTTATGATGAAATTTCTTTTCACAAAATAACAAGTCAGGAGTAGGCGATGGGATTATTTTCTTTTATCAAAGAAGCTGGTGAAAAACTGTTTGGTACCGGTGAAGCCAAAGCAGCACAAGAAGCCGCCAGCAAGGCACCGACACCCGTCAACGTCGATGCGGCCAACGCCGCAGCCGCGCAGGCGATTCAAAACTATATTGCCAAAAACAATTTACCCACCACTGGCTACGACGTGAAATTTGACGGCGCCAGCGGCACGGTCATCGTGCAAGGCAATATCGATACGCAAGAAAACAAAGAAAAAATCCTGCTCTGCTGCGGCAATGTGGCGGGCGTTGAGGCTGTGCAAGACCAGCTGCATGTGCCTAGCCCTGAGCCTGAAGCCAGGTTTTATACGGTAGTCAAAGGCGATACCTTGTCTAAGGTTGCCAAAGAAATGTACGGCAATGCCAATAGCTATATGAAGATTTTCGAGGCAAACCGCCCGATGCTTAACCACCCGGACAAAATCTATCCAGGCCAGGTATTGCGCATTCCAGAATAAGCATTACTCACAACAATAACCAACACTTATCTTACAAAGGACACGACTATGTCATCATTGATTCGTTTATTACTCATCGCCGCCTTGAGCAGCACCCTGCTGGTTGCCTGCAGCGACAAAGAACCTCAAATCGAACAAGCGGTGGAATCCGCCCAAGAGCATGCGGAAGCCGCCGCCAGTGAAGCCAAAGATGCCGCAGCAGATGCAGTAAAAGCCGCCAAAGAAGCAGCCGCCGCCGCTGAACAACAAGCGGCAGAAACCGCCGATGCTGCCAAAGCCGCTGTTGAAGAAAAATAAGCGTTTTTAGCCCGGCAAAAACCCGCATTAATGCGGGTTTTTTATTGCCGATTTGCCACACGTTAGTTAGTAATTCTTTGCCTTATTTAATGCTTTTCAACGCCCGCCCGGCAGAATCTTTCATGTACACTGCGTCGAGATTTGACACTTGACTGGATTCTTGGTTTGCGACGTTTCTTCTTCTGCATGCTGATTGCGTTATGGGTCACCCTGATGCCACAGGCCTCAGCAGCAAGCCCGCAGCTACTAGGCACCACCTGCATGAACACCAAAGGTGCCGTGATTGCCAGCATTCCGCTGCAAGGGGGCAAATTTGTCTGCCAAAGTGTGCTTAAAATCACCCATGCCGACCAGTATGTCATCGACTTTAAAAACACCTCAACGATTGCGCACTTTCAACACGAAATCACAGATGATCGCAATCAAACCAGCCTGATCAAAGGTGGCCTCAGCAGCCAAGAGAAAGATCCTTTTCTACTCAGACATGGCCATCTTATTCACCTGGTGCCCGGCACCTATCGCCTGATTACCTGGTTACAATCACCCTACTACCTGGCCCAACCAGAGATTTTTGTCGCCGACCTCGCCAGCTACCAGCAGCAAACCAACTACACAACGGCAATCAGCCTGTTGTTATTGGGCGTGCTGTTAGGCATTTTTACTTACTACTGCGCGATTGGTGTCTCGACCGGGCATAAGACCGAGCGCATGTACGCGCTGTTTATTCTGGGTAACCTGATTTTTCAAAGTGCTGCGTTAGGGCTATTTAAACAATTATTTGAATGGCACTGGTTTTACTTTACCAGCTTGCCAATTTTGCTCTCCAACATGGCTTATGTCAGTTTTGTCTGCCATTTGCTGGGCATTAACCAGCACCATCATGCCAAACTTTACTATTTCTCTATGGTCGCGCGTGCGATCTTGCTGGCCTTACTCGTGTTTGCCATGATCTTCCCCAACTGGATGCTGGAGATGGATAGAGTAGGCGTGGCGATCTTTCTTCTGTTTGGGCTCACCAGCGGCATCCTGCTCAGCCTGAAAAAACACCGAGTGGCGCAACTTTACCTGTTTGCCATCACCGTGTTTGGCGTATTAGGTGGGCTATCTATTACCGCCGAGCGTCTCAGCTCCAATGCCTGGACCATAGAGCAACTCGGGCTGATTGCCGTGGCGGTTGAAGCCATCTTGCTTTCACTGCTGGTCGCCTATCAAATTAACCGTATGCATCAAGAAAAAGAACACATGCTGGCCGAGCTGCAAAGCACGCGCTCATTAGCCATGACAGACCGGCTCACCGGGGTGCCTAACCGGCATGCACTGGAAAATCAAATGCTGCGGTTTTCAGAACATGGCTGCCTGATGTTTATAGACATGGACAATTTAAAGCAGGTTAACGATCACTTTGGCCACGAAGCAGGCGACAACTTGCTCAAGAGTTTCTGCCAGATTTTATCCAAAAAACTGGATACCCATGGCCAACTGTATCGGCTGGGAGGGGACGAATTTGCCATTATCTGTCATGAAGATGATGTTGAGTGGTGCCAGCACCAGTTGGAATACACGCACAGGCAAATGGAGAAAGAAGGCTTTGTCGGCTCGGGGGCCAGCGTAGGCGTGGTCTTTAGCCACGAAGCCAGCGAAACGGAAGAGTTGATGCGTATTGCCGACAAGCGCATGTATGCAGACAAACGTACGCGTAAAAATCGCAAAGAAATGATACAAGTGTTCGCCAACTAATCGCTCACGCACCGCGGCTGGCGGCGATTCCCACCAAGATTCACTTTGTTTTTTGTCACTCATAGCTGCCGCTGCCGGCATAAATGCTTTACACTTCCAATAATCATACACTCATGAATGTATGATTATTGTGCGCTGCCAGCTGCAGAACCTTCACACACTGGCGGCTGTCATGTAGTAACACAAAGAGAAAATCATGCCTTTACTGACTACCCTGCTTATTCTCATCGTCTCTGCCCGCCTGCTAGGGCAAGTGTTTAGCCGCTTTAATCAACCTGCGATTATTGGCGAAATGCTGGCCGGTGTGGTTCTGGGCCCCAGCCTGCTCAACCTGATCTCGCCCACGCCAGCCTTATCGGGCATTTCAGAATTTGCGGTATTTTTAATTGTGCTGTCTGCCGGGCTTGAAATGAACTTTAAAGAGGTCATTGATTCCATGCGCGGCAGAGGCATCGTCATCGCGCTATTAGGCTTTATTTTGCCGCTCACCGGCGGCATTCTGGTCGGCGTCGGCTTTGGACTCGATGTCAGCCGTACGATCTTTTTGGGCTTGTGCGTATCGATTACCGCTTTGCCAGTCACCGTGAGCATTCTGCAGAGCTTTAAATTACTCGGCTCAAATATTGCACGCTACTCGGTGGCTACTGCTATTTTTAATGACATTGCCGCCTTGCTGGTATTGGGCGTGATTCTCAACCTGCCAGAACAAAAATCTTACCAGGCCGTGGCGACCGCGACTTTTCAAGCCAGCTCGAAACTGATTCTGCTGATTGTATTAATCGTCAGCATCAGCTTGCTCATTAAAAAAGTCATTGAAAAAGGCATCAGCATAGATAAATGGTCAGAAAAGCTGGTCGACCTGATCGGTAATGAAGCCCTGTTTGGCCTGTTATTGTTGCTGGTACTGATTTTTGGCTCGGTCAGTGCGGCGCTTGGCTTTCACTTTGTAATTGGTGCCTTTTTCGGCGCCCTGCTCATGGACCGCACGTTCTTTTTACCCTCGCGCTACAAAGAGCTAGAGCTGACATTGAGCTCTATCACTGGCGGCTTTCTAGCACCGGTGTTTTTTGCCTATCTCGGCCTCGAGTTTAAGGTACAAGTCATAGACTCATTCTGGTTTGTGGCTGTGGTGCTGGTGGTGTCAATTGTCACCAAAATTCTGGCAGGCTGGATCGGCGGCCGTCTGATCGGCTTATCCAAAAGTGACGCCTTGGGCATAGGCTTTATTCTGAACGGCCGCGGCGTGATGGAGCTGGTGATTGCCAGTATTGCCTATGACCGCGGCTTTATTGGCCAGGACTTGTTCTCGGTGCTGGTACTGATGGGCGTTGTCACCACCATGATCACGCCGTTAATGTTCCGTAAATGGATCATGCCACAGCTCACTCAGTCAACTCATTAATATCAACCCTATTGACATCAATTGACAAAAGGACAACACTGAGGAGTAAACGCAGCACTCTTATAAAAGACTGGATACAGCTTTGAGCGCACATCCCACTGCTTCAGCGTCACAGGTTCTTAATCCTATCGCCACAGACAGTGGTCGCCTTTCTATTGACGAACAAAACCAGCTGCTGAGGCTGCAACGCGTGATTCTCGAATCTGTCGCGCGCGGCGCAGACCACATGGAAGTCATTAACCAGATTTGCCGGTTAGCAGAAGGCCTGGTCAGCAATGCCTTTAGTTCGGTTATGCTGATGGATGATCATACGCAACTACTCAATGTCTATGCGGCCCCCAGCCTGACCAAAGAACAAATCCAGAAAATCGACGGCTTGCGCCCCAGCCCTGGCGGCGGCTCCTGTGGCAACGTCATTTATCAGCAAAAAGTGCAATATGTCAGCAATACCTTAACCGACGAACGCTGGGAAGATATCCGCCATCTGGCCTATGAGTTTGACGTGAAAGCCTGCTGGTCTATCCCCATCTTTTCTGCGGCAAACAAGGTCATCGGCACCTTTGCCCTCTCCAGCTTTGAGCACCGCGAGCCTGGCCAGTTTCACCGCATGCTGCTGGAGATCGGCTCGTCTATCATCGCCATTGTGCTCAACCGCAACCAGTATCAGGAAAGCCTGCGTCAGTTTGAAAAAGTGTTTGAAGGCAGCGAGCAAGGCATCATGGTCACAGATGCGCGCCACGTCATTTTGTCGGTCAATCCGGCATTTACCAAAATGCTGGGCTTTACGCTGGATGACGTCAAAGGTAAAACACCCAAAGTGCTGTCTTCTGGGCTGCACGACGCCAGTTTTTACCGCAACTTGTGGCAAAGCATTGCGCACTTTGGCCACTGGCGCGGCGAAATCTGGAACCGGCGTAAAAACGGTGAGGTGTTCCCTGAGTGGATTTCGATCTCAGAAGTGAAAAATGCAGCAGGCGAAGTCAGTCACTATGTGGGGACGTTTAGCGACATCAGCGACCTCAAGTCTGCGCAAAAAGAAATCCAGTATTTATCGTCACACGATGCGCTGACCGGCCTGCCTGATATCGCCTTGTTTAGAGACCGCCTGGAAAACGCAATTTCTATCGCCTCTGCCGCCAACAGTAAAATTGGCCTGCTGGCACTCAATCTGGATAACTTCAAGTTTTTAAATGACTCGCTCGGCTATGCCTCCGGCGATAAGCTGTTGCGATTATTTGCCGAGCGGCTCAAAGCCTGTCTGCGCGACACAGACAGCATCTGTCGCCACGGCGGTGACGAATTCATTATTCTGCTCAACAACATGCAAGATGACGACTCGATCAGCTACATTGTCGACACCCTGCTCAATGAAATTTCATCGCCCTTTGCTTTTGCTGGCAGCAATATCTCTACCTCGTGCTCGGTGGGCGTTGCCGTCTACCCCACAGACGGCAACGACTTTGAAAAACTGTTTGGCCGCGCGCGCAAAGCCATGTCGCAAGCGAAAGAAGAAGGCCGCAACACCGCCCGCTTCTTTACCGAAAAACTCAATAACGACAGCCTGCATTACCTCAATATCGCCTACGGCTTGCGTGAAGCCCTGGCGCAACACCAGTTTGAGCTGCATTACCAGCCACAAATCAGCCTCAACAGCGCACAAGTCATCGGTGCCGAAGCCTTAATTCGCTGGCAGCATCCGCAAAATGGCTTGCAACCCCCGGCGCAATTTATCAGCATCGCCGAACAAACCGGCCTGATTGTCGAAATAGGTGAATGGGTGATTGAAGAAGCTTGTCGTCAGGCCATGGAATGGCAGAAAAATGGCCTGCCTGCGCTGAGCATGGCCGTCAACGTTTCTGCCGTGCAGTTCAGACGTGGCAACCTCGACAAAGTGATTATCAAAGCCCTTGAAAAAACCGGCCTCGAACCACGATTGTTAGAACTCGAACTCACTGAGTCTATTCTGGTAGAAGACATCGACCACCTGCTGGCGCAACTTGACGTGCTCAAACGACTTGGCGTCAAACTCGCCATTGACGACTTTGGCACGGGCTACTCCAGCTTGGCCTATCTCAAAAAATTCAATATCGACCGCCTCAAAATCGACCAATCATTTGTGCGCGACATCAACACCGACCCCAACGACGCCGCGATTGTGCGTGCCATTGTGCAAATGGCGCATACGCTTAATCTGGATGTGATTGCCGAAGGCGTGGAAAACGAAGCCATGCTCAAGCATGTGCGTGAATCAGGCTGTGATGAAGTGCAAGGCTATTTTTTCTCTAAACCACTGTCAGCCAACGATTTCGCCGCCTTTATGCAGCGCACCAATCACTAACTTGCTTTACGGCGCAGCACACGCGCCTATCATGGCCAATGCCAGCGCGTGCCCACTCATCCACGCCCCTTGAACCTTGCCGCCATTGAGCCAGTCGCCACACAACCCCAATTGCTGCGCCGCATCCCAGGCATAGGCTTGCTGCAAATAATGGGCACAATCTGCATAACGCCAGCGGTGGATACTGTAAGCATCAGGTTGTTGCCCACCCAGCGTGACAAATGCGGCTAGCATGTCTTGCGCCACCGCTTCCGGCGCACGTTCGAGGTTCGCCTCAGACCAGATTGGGTTGGCATGTATAGACCACACCTCTTGCACCGCGCTATTGGCACTGAGTCGGCCAGGCTTGCTGCTATCTCGCGCCAGCCATGAGAGCGGGCCTTCATTCACAAACAAACCATCAAATGGCAACGCCAGCGGCTGCGCATAACGCGCCATCAAGGCCCAACAGCCACGCATGGTCACACCGCCAGCCAGCGCCTCAAACGCAGGATGAGCCGTCAGCAAGGCCTTGGCCTGTGGCGCAGGAATCGCCAGCACCACTTTGTCAAACACTTGCGGATACACGCCATGCTCTTTGCTACGCACCCGCCACTGGCCATCGGCAAACGTGATCGCGTCAACAGTCTGTTCTAACTCCACCGTTAACGCCTCCGCCATGTGCCGTGCCGGGCTGGTATTTTTAGGCACGCCCACATAACGGGTTTTGGCTGACTGCTTGGCTTGTAAAGCGGCACCATCGGTTTCATACAAATGTGCCTCCCACTCGGCCACCACGCCTGCCTTGCGCCATTTTTGCACCTGCGCCTCAAAGGCAGGCTCAGTCACGGTGAAATACTGCGCGCCATGGTCACACTGCCAGC
The DNA here is from genome assembly GCF_008015755.1 of Methylophilus sp. Taxonomy (GTDB): domain Bacteria; phylum Pseudomonadota; class Gammaproteobacteria; order Burkholderiales; family Methylophilaceae; genus Methylophilus. The sequence goes on from NZ_SSGF01000005.1 coordinate 68,293, forward strand.
CCTCCCCCACACGTGTAGACACGCGCCCAGATGGCCCACGGCTCTTTTCAAATACCGTCACTAAAAAACCGGCCTGTTGCAAAGCCTGGCTACACGCCAAACCCGCCATCCCCGCACCGATCACTGCAATATTTTTCACGCCTGCCACCCTTGCTTCCATACACCACTATTTTGCAACGCAAGCCAAGGGATCACCTGCTTGCGCCCTGTCATCACTGCTTCAATTTCCACGTTTTCTATCACTTGCGTTTCCTCATCTCGAATGATGATCTTGGTCACCATAAAATGCTTTTCTTTATTCACGGGCTTTAATGCTGTCCACTTGGAATGTAACAGCTTTTTAGGGTTCAGCCTTAATGGTTTTGTTTGCATATTGCTGTGACAAGCAACGCTAAAAGTTATATCCGCAACCTAAACGAAAAGCATGCGGCTAAAAGAAATCCTCTTCCCGCTGATGACGCACCGCAATAATTGTAATCACATCACCCGGTTCAATCTCAAACAAAGCCACATAACCATACGCGCCGAAATGAATCACCATCTCCCGCACAAAAGGGTTATCGCCCAAGGCTTTGCGACAGGTGTAAGGAAAAAATTTAATGGCTTCAATGGCCTGGTGAATGGCGGTTAAGGCCTGACTGGCGGCCCGCCGATCTTTACTTAGTAAAAAGGAATACAAGCGCTTTAAATCTTCACGCGCCTCTTTTGTAAAGCGGATACGGTACATCAGGGATTTGCCGCATCCAGCATGGCTTGCAACTCATCCAAGACACTTTCTGCACTGTAATACTCCTGGTTTTGCCTGGCAATGGCGGCAGATTCTAAACCACGTGCAATAAACGCCTGCTGGTGCTGCCTGCGGGTAATATTGGCTTTGAGCGCTTCTTCCATAAAACTTGAAAGTGTTTCACCCTCAGCCAAAACGCCTTCAACGGCATCGCGCAATTGTGGCTCCACCCGCAAAGCCGGAATCGTCGCAGTTTTCATCAAGCACCTCGCGTGTAATTCATTTGTAATACAATCTTAATGAAGCCCACGCATGATTGCAACGTTGTTTTAGAAAATCTGACCTACTAATGCAAATCAGCTGATGCACAGCGGCTCAATCGGCACTATTTATCAGAGAACGCCTTGCGATAGCTTGCAGGGGAAAATTTGAATGCCAATAAAGTGATGGCAAATACCGTGACAAATACGCCTACCCAAGCCAATGACAAATTCGTAAATTCACGTTTCACCCAGCCTGCCAAAAACGGCATCAGGCTCGCAATCATATAGCCACCGCCTTGCACAAAGGCCGCCAGGTCACCGGCAAATGCCGGCTGCTCCAGATGATCCATCGCCAAAATTAAAGATAACGGAAACAACGCGCCCACGCCCAGGCCGAGTAGCACTATCGCAGCCAATGCCAGACTAACGGGTGACATAATCATGATGGCTAACCCCAATAGTGTGCAGCCCAACGCCACCAACAATAAAGGCCGCCGATCAGGATATTTGCCCACCAAACTGACCACCAGCATCCCGGCAATCACTTCTGTCAGCGTTAGCCCAGCCAGCAGGTCGCCCGCCAACTGGCGGCTCTGTCCCAGCTCAATATAAAACGGCGGCAACCAGGCCAGAATCAGCGTGTAAACGCCCGTGCTTAGGCCAAAAAACACCATGAGTGACCACGCCCTGCGATAGCGCCAAAAATGCATAGGTGCTTGCTGGCTAGCAGGCGCAACTGCAAGCTCACGCCCCGTTGTCGAGGCTTTCCAGCCAATCAAAGCCAGCAAGGCTGGCAATGCCCACACCGCCAGTGTGTATTGCCAGCCGAGTGATTTATTTAACCTGGCCGCACTCGCGGCGGCGATTGCGGCGCCACCCATAATTGCCGTGGCATAAAAACCCATCACTCGCCCAGTAGTTGCGCCAAACTGCCCTTTTATAAACCCAGGCAACAACGCCTGCACCAGCGCAATACCGAGACCAACGACCGCAGCACTTGCCAGCAAACCGATAGACGAGCCCCAATACGCGCGGCTAATACAGGCCAGCATAATCAACACAACGCCGAAGGTAACGCCATTTACTTCACCCAGCGTCTTGCGCAAAAACCGCGCCAATAAGGCAAACACACCCATTAAGAAAACCGGCAGCGTCGTCAACAAACCAGCACCTGTTGCATCCAGTCCGGTTGCATGCTCAATTAAATCCAGCAACGGCCCAAGCGCTGCCATCGCCGGGCGCAAATTAATCGCCACCAACAGAATCGCCACCGTCAGCCACAAGCGTCCTACATTCATCACATACATCTCCACCAGTTAGGTTAATATGAGAGTTATCTTAACTTCAAGATAGTTTCAGAGTATGGTTAGTTTATCTTGAAGTCAAGACAAAATCAGGAGCACACATGACAAGAAAAAACGATGCGGTCGATGACATCATGGACCAATGGCGCCGTGAGCGGCCCGACCTTGACCCAAGTCCGATGGGGCTGATAGGCCGACTGGCACGCTGCGAAATGCTGATCAGGCGCAAGCTAGACCAAACTTTTGAACAGTTTGGCATGAGCAGTTGGGAGTTCGATGTGCTTGCCACACTAAGACGCGCAGGCCACCCCTACTGCCTGGCACCCACTGCGCTGTATTCATCACTCATGGTCACCTCAGGCACAATGACACATCGATTGCAACGCCTGGAAAAAGTGGGCTGGGTAGAGCGAGTTAAAAGCGATGCGGATATGCGCAGTATGCCTGTGCAGTTGACTGAAGCTGGGTTGAACCTGATTAATCAAGCGGTAGAAGCACATATTGCCAATGAGCAAGCTATGCTCGCCTTGCTGCCTGCCGAAGCGCGCAAGCAATTAGACGAAGATTTGGTGACGTTTCTCTCAGTACTCGAGGCGATTGATTGATTAATCATAGGCAATTTATTCTGCAAGGTTGACGCACGCAAAATATGGCATATACTTAATGTATATGCAAAAAGGAGCACCTGACATGTCAAGTTTATCCAAAACCGCCCCTCATAGAGAAGCAAAGCTGTTTCGCAACAACCGCAGCCAGGCCGTGCGCATTCCTGTTGAGTTTGAGCTACCGGGTGATCGCGTATTAATTCACCGTGAAGGCAACAAGCTGATTATTGAGCCAGTGCCACGCCCCAGTAACCTCGTCGAACTACTCGCGCAATGGCGTCAAGAGCCTCCCCTTGCACCAGAAGATCAGTTCCCGGATATTGAAGATATGCCCGCCAAACCGGAGGACATATTTTGAGTGGCTACTTGCTCGACACAAACATCATCAGCGACCTGATTCGCAACCCGTCTGGGAATGCGGCACGCCATATTGAGAAAGTCGAAGCCAAGGATATCTTTACCAGCATTATCGTTGCCGCCGAGCTGCGTTATGGCTGCGCAAAAAAGGGATCACCCAAACTTTCTGAAAAGGTGGAAAATCTACTCTCCACCATTCCGGTACTACCACTAGAAACGCCAGTGGATACCGAGTATGGACGCATCCGCGCAGAACTTGAAGCAACAGGCCAAACCATCGGCATGAACGATTTACTGATTGCTGCACAAGCTTATACTCTAGGAGTTACGCTGGTAACGGATAACTTGCGAGAATTTAGCCGTATTCGCGGCCTCAAGGTTGAAAACTGGCTGGAGAGATAGCTGATGAAGGTTTTAATTTTACTCTGACCCCAATTATTATTTCCAAATATCCCAAGTCGGAATAACCCATGCAAATAGTACCTGCATCAATACTCCTTCAAATCTCGAAAGACTTTGTTGATCATAGATCCAGACGAGAGCAAAGCTGGTATTGGTACTCTGAAGGTGATCACGGAGGAGCAACCCCGTTTGCCATACAAAATTTGTATCGTGGGCAAAATAAGCGCTACTTGCCGATGTTACCTTCTATCTCAAGAGGAATGTCATCCGAGAATACAGGCGAATTATGGAAATATGCTATTTCTGATCAAGCTAAAATTGTACTTAGACTTGCTCAATCCTGGTGGTTCTCCCAAGAGCTTGATCATCACCCAATTACATCTCATGCAGCTAATCAAAAACTAGAACTTGATCGAATTGCACTTGCACAACACTACGGCATCCCAACTGGATATCTCGATCTTACGGATGATTTCAATGTTAGCGCTTTCTTCGCTACTTGCTACGAAACTAAAAACGGGTGGCAACCAATCACTTCAGGAACGGGAATCATCTATCGAGTAAACCCCTTAGATATTAGTATGTATTTTCCACTAGGTCCGCAGGCTTTGCCAAGACCGACAGAACAGTGTGCTTGGGTTACTGAGCTTCCGTTATGTCATGCTTTTGATGGCTGGCCCGATGTCACGATGATGCAGTTTCATCACGACAAACATATCGGTGAATACTTCCTTGAGATGTTTTCTGGAGGTGAAAAGTTGTTTCCACCTGACCCACTAGCAGACGTTGCTTCGGAAATCCTTGCTTGCCGCGAGATCCCTGCTGATCTTATTGAAAATGCATTGGAGTCGTTTACCCAAGATCCTCATGGAGTTAAGATAAGCCACTTAAAAGCAATACGTAAAGAACTGACTAAGATCACAACTCTAAATAGCTACAGAAGACTACTGACGGATGAGAAGGTATCTTTACTTCTTACAGATATTGAATGGCGCAAAAAAATGTTGCAAGACGTTAAAGCCAGAGCTAGTGCTATTCGCCGCATAGCAATTCCAATAGATGGCGATACCAACCACTAAATCATCTTGTATGTTCCTTAGGCAAGAAAGAGTCTAAAACTCCAGCACTTAGCTTTATCATGCTGTGGCCAAACCAAAACTCGAATAGCCTCAAGCAATTGAGGATTTTTATTGTTACGACCCTTGTGATTCAACCCCGCACCGCCATATAAGTAGAAACACTTAAATGCGCTTTTAGCCATTCGGGTTAGAATACTTTCACCTTTTCAGTTATAAATAGAGAAGCGACGGGGTCAGGTCTTGCATTGCGACATTTTTAAAGAGTTGGCAGAGTTGGGCCAGAGTAAAATTAAGTTTCAAAAGTAAAATTGGTAAGCTCAATCCATCATCCAAAAGCCTCAAAAAATTTTGAGGCTTTTTTATTCCTAAAGATTCTTGTGATTTTCACCCCAGCCACCATATAAATGAAAACAACTAAAGGCAGTTTTCCGCTTTACGGTTAGAATAATCCTCACATTTTAAAACTCAGGCATTATGGACAAACGCATCCCAGTCACCCTGCTCACGGGCTTTTTAGGCAGCGGTAAAACCACCCTGCTCAACAAGCTTCTGCATAACCCTGCGATGAAAGACACCGCCGTGATCATAAATGAGCTCGGTGAAGCAGGCTTGGACCAGATTTTTGCCAATAGCCAAATTTCGCAAACGATTGAGAGTGAGCATATTGCCGATAACACGGTGTTGTTGAGTTCTGGGTGTTTGTGCTGCTCGCTCAAAAACGAGCTGGCTGACACCATGCGCGATTTGTTCTTCAAACGCAGTTTGCAGGCGGTGCCGGAATTTAACCGCCTGGTGATTGAAACCACGGGCATGGCGGACCCTGGCCCGATTTTGGCTAACCTGATGAATGAGCCGGTGATTGAATCGGTGTATCGCCTGGACGCGGTGGTGGTGACGATAGATGCAGCGTATGGTTTGCAGCAAATTGCCGAGCAAAAAGAAGCCTTAAAACAAGCTGCTGTGGCGGATGTGTTGCTGATTACCAAGCGCGACACGGCAACCCCTGAGCAGATTGAGGCTTTGCAGTCGAAGCTGAGTGAGATCAACCCGAATGCGACGCAGCAGTTTGTGTTGCATGGCGAGATAGACCCGATGCAGATTATTGATGTAGGCTTGTTTGATTTTGCGAACAAGCAGGCCAACCCGCAGCGCTGGTTGCGTGCGCCCGCGAGTGGGTTTAGCGCAGCTAAAAAAGGCACGCTGCCTAAAGCGCCTGCGCATGATGATGTGAATACGTTTACGGTGTATTTGCCTAAACCAATGGCGTGGGCTGACTTTAAAGGCGTGATCCTCAAGTTGTGCCAAACACATGGGGAAAAGCTGCTGCGTTTAAAGGGCATTTTGCATGTGGAAGATGCGCCTGCGCCGCTAGCGATACATGCAGTGCACTTTACGCCCTACCCGCCGACCTTACTTGAAGGTTGGGATGAAGAAGAGCCGATTAGCCGTATTGTGATTATCGGCAAGGGGATTGATGAGGAAGCTGTGCGCACAATGCTGACGCAATTTTAAGAAAACGTTTTACTGGAGTTGAAATGACGAATTGGTTGGAAAAAATTTTAGAAGGCCTAATTTTTAAAAGCCGTTGGCTGATGGCGCCGATGTATCTCGGTCTGGTCGGCGGGTTGGTGATTTTGCTGGTGAAGTTTGGCCAGGAGTTTATTCATATTGCTGCACACCTGGCGAGTTTTTCTGAGCAGGAAACCGTGCTCTCATTACTGGCGCTGGTCGATATCACGCTGGTGGGTAACTTGCTGATTATGGTGATTTTTAGCGGTTATGAAAACTTTGTCTCACGCATCGACACTGCCGACAGCGAAGACCGCCCAGAGTGGATGGGTAAAGTCGATTACTCTGGCTTGAAACTCAAATTGATCGGTTCAATTGTGGCGATTTCTGCCATTGACCTGCTCAAAGCGTTTGTGCACCAAAGCTCAGGCACCGCCAGTTTTAGCACCGAGCAAATGGCCTGGCTGGTCGGCATCCACCTGACGTTTATCATCACCGGCGTGCTGTTTGCATGGATGGACAAAATTGCCGGGCATGGCAGCAGCGACCACTAGCAGATTCAAGTTGTGACAAAAACCCGCCTGGTGCGGTTTTTTTGTTGTCGTCAGCAGAGATTAAATCTTGCAAAGAGCCTGCTTCGCGCGGAACCTGTTAGCTATCGCGATAATCATATCAGCTACGTACTTGGGATGAGATAATGGGGTGATTTAATATGAAAATACCAGTATTTACTTTTATGATTTTTTTGCTGCCTTCGCTGTATCAACAATCACATGCCGATGAACACGCTGCGATGCCGGATTGCCACAACATGCCAGCGAATTACAGCATCAGTTATCTGGATGAAAATACGGATGGTGTGATTTCATTGCTGGAGTATTTGCAAGGCGACACGACGCACCAGAAAAAAACCTTTGAGCATATGGATGCTAATCAGGACGGTGTGCTGGACACGGCAGAACAAAAGGAAATTGAGCAGGTGTATAAATTGCTACATGAACAGCCTGCGACCCGCAGCCACAAAACTTAAAACAACCAAAAAGCCCCATCACTGGGGCTTTTTTTAGTCGCAGCCACCACGCAAAGGTGGCTGCAATAGACTGATTAAAGCTGTACGCGGCTACCTAACTCGATCACGCTATTGGCCGGGATATTAAAGTACTCCACGGCGCTGCTGGCATTGCGTGACATGACTGAAAACAGTTGATCACGCCAGCGCGGCATGGCGCCCCCCACATCCGGCACAATAATATCGCGGCTTAAAAAGTAGGAGTTGGTAAACGGATCCAGCGTTTCGCCATCCAGATTGAGTTGCAGCAAGGCTTGCGGCACATCGGCATGCTGCAAGAAGCCGTAGCGCAATTGCACTTGCCAGAAGCCATCGGCCAGACGCTTGGCGGTCACGCGCTCGGCGGTATTCATAAACGGCACGTCTTCAAATGATACATTCACTAACAGATTGCGCTGATGCAGCACCTGGTTGTGCTTGAGGTTATGCATCAAAGCCTGCGGCACGGTGTCGAGGTTAGACACCATATACACCGCCGTTCTGGGCACGTGTGGTAATGAACTGCTGGCTAGCGTGGCGATTAACGGTTCCAGCTTGGGGTCGTTGTCGGCAATGCTATTCAATAGCGTGTAACGGCCTTTTTTCCAGGTGGTCATCAGCACAATCAGCAGGACACTGAGGGCGATGGGAAACCAGCCACCCTGCAAAAATTTCATCGAGGCGGAACTGAGCAAAATTGTATCGACCACGCCTAATGCCCCGGTGAGTAGCCAGGCCAACCAGGCCGGGAACTGCCAGCGATGACGCATGACGACAAACAACAAAATGGTGGTAATGAGCATGGTGCCGGTGACGGCAATACCATACGCTGAGGCCAGCGCTGACGAACTTTGGAACGCCAGACAGACGATAATCACGGCTAGCAACAGCGCCCAATTCACCGCCGGGATATAAATCTGGCCGGACTCACTGGCGGAGGTATGGATGATGCGCATGCGTGGCAAAAAGCCTAATTGAATCGCCTGCCGCGTCATGGAAAATGCGCCGGAAATCACCGCTTGCGAGGCAATAATGGTCGCCAGTGTAGCCAAAATCACAGCCGGGATTAATAATGGTTGCGGAAAAGACAAATAAAACGGATTGCTGACCGCCTCAGGGTGTTGCAGCAACAAGGCGCCCTGCCCCAGGTAGTTTAAAGTCAGGCAGGGAAACACCAGTCCCAGCCAGGCCATTTGTATCGCCGGACGGCCAAAATGGCCCATGTCTGCATACAATGCCTCGGCGCCGGTCACCGCCAGTAAAATTGCGCCAATGGCGATAAACACTGCAGCGCCGCGCGCTTGCAAGAACTGCCAGGCATATTGCGGATGCAGCGCTTGCAACACTTCTGGCGCTTGTGCAATTTGATGCACGCCGATGGTGGCCAGTGCCAAAAACCAGATAATCACAATCGGGCCAAAAAAACGGCCGACGGCATGCGTACCATGGCGCTGAAACCAGAACAGGCCAATGAGGATAGCGATAGTAATCGGCAAGACTTGCGCCGCCAGCGCGGGCGAAGCGACTTGCAAGCCCTCTACCGCAGACAGCACCGAAATCGCGGGCGTGAGCACGCTATCGCCATAAAACAAGGCGGCGCCGAGCACGCCTAAGAGTAGCAACCAACTGGTACGCTTGTCTTGTGGGCGCAAACTAGAGACCGCGAGCGCCAGCAGAGCCATGACACCGCCCTCGCCTTTATTATGCGCACGTAGCACCAACAGCACATATTTAAACGTGACCACAAACATCAGCAGCCAGAAAATAGACGAGATCGCGCCAAGGATATTGGCCTGATTGAGCGGTACGCCAGTGCTCTCGCTAAAAATCACTTGTATGGTATACAGCGGGCTGGTGCCGATATCACCGTAGACGACGCCGATCGCCCCGAGTGCTAATGCCGCCAAACTGCTTTTTCGTATGGAAAGATTGTCCATCACATCCCCTTGTGGTTGATTGATGGCGGCAGTGTGCGACTAAGGGTATATCAATCGCATAAACAACGATTTAAAGGCTAGGCGAGACGATAACCGATACCGAGTTCGGTGAGTAAGGTTTGCGGGCTGGATGGCTGATCTTCGAGCTTGGCGCGCAAGCGGCCAATATGGATGCGCAAGTAATGTGTATCGTCGATATAGTCTGGCCCCCACACCTGCGCCAACAACTGGCTATGGGTAAAAATGGTGCCGGGCTTGCTGGCCAGCAACATTAGCAAGGCATGCTCAATCGGGCTCAGATGCAAGATTGCGCCCTGCTTGCTGACCATGCCCGTAGCGCGGTTAATCACCAGTGACTGATGTTGATAAACGTGGTCACGCATCTGCATGATGGCGGTGCGGCGCAAAGCGACTTGTATCCTGGCCAACAGCTCTTGCAAGCCAAACGGTTTCATTAAGTAATCGTCAGCGCCGAGGTTCAGGCAATGCACTTTATCCAGCTCGTCCTGACGCGCAGAAAGCACTAAAATAGGCACATCAGAAAATCCACGTAAATGCGGAATAAACTGCTCACCCTGCCCGTCTGGCAAGCCTAAATCGAGAATCACCATGGCAAAACCATTGGCCTCGCGCGCCTGCGCCAGATCACGCGCATGTTGCACGCGGTAGCCGTGCGCCGACAACGCGGGTAATAAAAACTGATATACGCCGGGGTCGTCTTCTACCAATAATAGGGTCACCTGCTGGCTCATGTATCGGCCTTGATTAAGTCTGCCGCATAAACAAACGGCAACAGCAGGCGCACTTCTGTGCGCTGGTCGGCGCTGCTGCCAATCTCTATTTGCCCGCCATGCAGTTGCATCACTGTCTGCACAATGGATAACCCTAGCCCAAAGCCACGCACACCCGCGGCGGCAGGCTTGCCTGACTCAAATGCGGAGATAGCAAACCCCGGCGGGAAGCCCGGGCCGTGATTGCGCACAGACAACCCTAATGACGATGCCTCCAGCGACAGCGCAAGTTCAATCGTGCTGCCTTGCTCGCGCCACTGCAAGGCGTTATCAATCAGATTGGCCAGCGCATGTGCCACCAGCACGGCGTCGGCTTTAAACAGGACTTCTTGCGCACCAAGTTCAGGCAACGTCATCTGTAACCGTACCGCAGGCGTACGCTGCAAATACCGTTGCGCCACATGCTGCATAATTTCTTGCGGCGACGCCCAATCCAGATGCAAGCTACTGCTGCCCGCCTCCAGCTTGACCAGAGTCAGGATATTTTCTGTGGCCTGGGTCAAGTAGCTCGCCTCGGCCTGTATGCTTTGTAACAGTTGCGTAGCCTGTGCAGGCGCCAGCGCAATGTCGCCGTCGGCCAGCACATTGGCGGCGCCAAGAATCGCGGTTAGCGGCGTGCGCATATCGTGCGACAACGCGGTGAGTAGGGTCTTTTTAAAATCGGCCTCACTGGCATCACGCGCGGCTTGCGCCAACGCGATTTGCTGACGCAATTTAATCGTCGCCTGCGCACATTGATGCGTGAGCAAGCGTAAAAAGTGCAGATCTGCGCTGGCGTGACCAACGACTACCAGGACTTCGCTTTGCCCAGCGCCAAACGGTAGCAGGCAAGCGCCTAGTTCTGGCCAGTCTGCGGTGCCCGCGCCTATCGCACGTTGATAGTCTTGCGCCCATTGCACGCTGGAGGCTTGCAGCGAGGCCACTGGCGTCCCTGCAAGCCATGTCAGTCCACCAGAATCAGGCAGTTGCACTACGCCAACTTGCCAACCAAATACCGTGTGTACATGCTGGCAGGCTGCCTCCAGCAAGCCCTCTATGCTGTTTTGTATCGACAGCAACTCGGCCAAAGATTGAAAAAAAGATGATTGTAAGGCCGCCTGTTGTGCTTGTTGGCGCTGCTGCTTGAGTTGCTGCATCGCCTGGTTGACGGTGATGGCGAGGATGGCGAATACAATCAACACCACCCACGACTGCAGGCTGGCAATGCCAAAGGTATAACGGGGTTCAATAAAACAGAAATTGATCAGCAGAACAGCGATGACAGCAGTGAACAAGGCATCAGCAAAGCGCAGGAAATAGGCGGCCCACAACACACATAGCATATACAGCAAGGTGATCACGGTGACCCCCAGTGCCGCGAAATAATATAAGCCGAGGCTGGTCACCAACGCCAGGCCGACCACTAATACCAGACCAACTTGCCAGTACGGCGAGGTTGATAAAGCGCGGTGATCAAAGTTGCCTGTCATCACGTATCGCTAAGACTAACGCCCGTATACATCCAGGTTTTTATAATTGGGCCCAAAAAACTCTTTCATCATAAAGTCTTCCAGGAAGGCATTGTCTGCTGGCCGCGCTGACAGTGAAATGGTGCGACCGAGACGATTAGAGATCCAGTCAAAATCACCGTTGTAATGCTCACGGATAATCGCAATCATCCGGCGCATCATCACCAGGCGGATATCCTCGCCATTGCGCGCCTCGACTTCGTAATACTGCGTATTGGCCGAGGTATAGTCATTGACCCAGCCTTTAAAGCTAAAGGTCGCGTTATAGGGGTCCATGCGACGAATCTGGAACAACCCATTGGTACCAAACTTGAGGTTGTTCATGATGTTTTTGGTACGGCGCTCGTCTTCTGAGGGGCCACGCTCAGCGGCAGCCGCAGCATCATTAATCTGCTTGGCCGCCATTTCATCAGAGTTGCGATCTGACTGCTTACGCTTAATAAAATTAGAAAAATCTTCCACTGGCGGTGGCGGCACAGGCGGCGTCGGCTCGGGGCGATTTTGCGGCTTAGGCTCAGGCATTTTGAACGGACTATCAGGCCGTTGTGACTGAATCACTTTTTTGGGTAAGGTCGGCTCAGCCTTTGGTTTTAGCTTGGGTTTTGGTTGCGGCACCGGCGGTGGTGGTGGCGTTTCTGGGGGGGGCGACACTTGCGGTGTTTTAGGCACAGGCAAGCCTAAGTCCAGCACAATATTTAATGGCTCTTGCGCTGGTTCTTCAAGTGGCTTGAGCAAGTCGAGTAAAAATCCCCAGAACAGAATCGCATGAAACACCAGCGACAGCAAAATCGCCCACGCCAGGCGTGCTGGAATACGCAACACACGGTCAGGTTGCTTAGGTTTTAGCCAGTTTGGCGTACTAAAGGGTTCAAAAGGAGAAGGCTGCATGAACAGAATTATTCACAAATGAGCAGAGGCAGTATCACGATTGTATTTCTAACCAGATTTTTTCAAGACGCTTGATTGAGACAGGATAAGGGGTTCTTAATTCCTGCGCAAATAATGATACACGCAACTCTTGTAACTGCCACGCAAAGTCTTGTAACGGGTTGGTTACAGGCAAGTGTGCTTTGCGTAATTGATCCATTTTTTGCTGCCAGCGTTGCTCCAGTTGCGCCAGCGCCTGGGCGTGGCGGCCATCACGTTCTATGCTGGTTGGATATTTATCAATGCGCATTTTAATCGCCTTGAGGTAGCGCGGCAGATGCGGCAATTGTTCCCATGGTGTTTGGCTAAAAAAGCCGTGGTAAAGCATGCCTTGCAACTGCTGCTCACATTCGCGTTTGATTTTTTGCGTCACCGGCGTCATTTTTTGCAACGCGGCCAGCAGTATTTGATACTCATTAGCGATCAGTTGCGCCTGCCGCGTCAACGCCTCGGTCACTGCAGGCAAGCGTGTGCGGGCACGCGCTTTCAGCTGCATAAACGCGGCATTGGTGCGCGGCAACTCATCCTCGGCAATAAAGGCACGGTCGGCAATCGCTTGCAGCATATCTTCTCGCAATTGGTCAGGGTTCATGATGGCTCGCAACAGCAAAGCGTACTGGTTAAAGCCCGGCAAGCCTTTTTCTAACTGCTTGATTTGCTCTTTAAGCTCAAAGCGCATTAAGCGGCACACGCCTTTGCGATGCGAGGCCGCTGCCTCTTCTACCGTATCAAACAGCTTCACTGCCACGCTATCTATCGAGTCCTCCAGCCCGGGGTAACCGGTGAGCTGGCGGCGATCTTTGCTAAAGGTCAGGGTTTGCGGCAAGTCACCAAAATCCCATTGCTTGAGGCCAGACTTTTCAATGCCGGGCGAGCCGGTTCTAAATGTGAGCTGTGCCGCAGAGCCCAATTGTTTTTTAAGCAGATGCCAATCGCGGCCCATGCCCAACTCGCGGCCTTTTTCATCCACCACGCTAAAATTCATCAAGTGATGCGGATCCAGGCCCGCCAGGTCGAATTCTTCTGGCTTTAATTTCAAGCCGGTTTTGTGCTGAATAAACTCAGCCAAGGCCTGCAACAATGACTGCTGCGCATTTTTCTCTTCGAGAAAGCCAGTCACAAACTCCGGCACCGGCACACACACGCGGCGCAGCGTTTTAGGCAAGGCTTTAATCAGCGCGGTGACTTTGTCGCGCACCATGCCAGGCACCAGCCACTCCGTCACCGTCGCATCCAGTTGATTGAGCAATGCCAGCGGAATGGTCGCCGTCACGCCATCCAGCACATGGCCGGGTTCAAAGCGGTATTTGAGCGGGACGGTTTCGCCGTCTATGGTCATTTGCTCAGGAAACTGTACCTCGGTAATGGCACTGGCACCGTGACGCATCAGCGACTCGCGCGTCAGATATAACACCTTGGGGTTACTCTTTTCCGCATCCTGCCGCCACTTTTCAAAGGCAGCGCCGTTATAAATGCGATAAGGCGTTTGTTGACCAGGCTCAGCAATGGGCGGCACCACTTTGTCGTAAAACACAAATAACTGGTATTCATCCACCAGCACGTCCTGGCGGCGCGCCTTATGTTCCAATGCCTCAACGTCGGCGATTAAGCGGCGATTAGCTTCAAAAAATGGTGCACGCGTATCGAACTCCATGTTAGCAAGTGCTTCACGGATAAAAATCTCACGTGATTCGGTCGGGTTAATCGGCCCGTAATGCACCCGGCGCTTAGGCACAATGGTCAGGCCATACAAACTCACACGCTCCCAAGCTACCACCTGCGCGGTTTTTCTATCCCAACGCGGGTCGGTATAGTCACTCTGCGTGAGGTCACGGCTGCCACCCTCATTGGCAATCGGCTCTATCCAGTCCGGGTCAATTTTTGCGACTACTCGGGCATACAACTTGGTCGTATCCACCAGCTCGGCCGCCATCACCCACTTGGGGCGGTTTTTCTTCAGTGCAGAGCCCGGCGCGATGGTAAAACGAATGCCGCGCGCGCCAGCATAGGTTTCGCTGTCGCCGTCTTTAAAACCAATATTACCCAGCAAGCCAGACAACAACGCGCGGTGCACCTGCTCGTAGCTGGCCTCTTTATCGCTGCGCTTAAAGTCCATCTCCTCGACCATATCGAGCAACTGCGCATGCAACTCGCGCCACTCTTTCAGGCGCAAGAAAGACAAAAAGTTTTGATGGCATTGGTTCAGCAAGTCACGGTTAGACTTTTTGGTTTTAAGGGTCTGCTCGTACCACTCCCACAGCTTGAGATAACTCATAAAGTCGGAGTCATCGGCCTTAAACTTGGCATGCGCGCTGTCCGCCGCTTCGCGTTTATCCATGGGCCGTTCGCGTGGGTCCTGCATGCTCAACACGCTGGCAATAATGAGAATTTCACGCAAACAGCCTTCTTTTTTTGCCGCAATAATCATGCGCGCCACACGTGGGTCCAGCGGCAAACGTGCCATCTGCCGCCCCAGCTCGGTGATCTCGCGTCGCTCGGTCACTGCGCCCAACTCTTGCAGCAACTGATAGCCATCGCTAATCAGGCGTGACGACGGCGCCTCAATAAACGGGAACTCGGTCACATCGCCCAGGCGCAAATCGGCCATGCGCAAAATCACGCTGGCCAGTGAGCTACGCAAAATTTCAGGGTCGGTAAACGCCGGACGCTGGTTAAAATCTTCTTCAGAGTACAAGCGCACGCAAATGCCGTTAGACACCCGGCCACAACGCCCTGCTCGCTGCTTGGCGGCTGCTTGTGAGATTTTTTCAATCTGCAACTGTTCCACCTTGGCGCGTGGGCTGTAACGATTCACGCGCGCCAGGCCAGCATCAATCACATATTTAATGCCAGGCACCGTCAATGACGTCTCGGCCACGTTGGTCGCCAGCACAATACGGCGCTGGCCGCTGGGGCGGAAAATCTTTTGCTGGTCTTCTATGCTCAGCCGTGCAAACAGCGGCAAAATCTCAATCGAGTTCAACTTAGGCGAGCGGCCCTGGTATTTACGCAAATGATCAGCCGTGTCGCGGATTTCACGCTCACCCGGCAAAAACACCAGAATATCGCCATCGCCCAACCGCAACAAATCTTCTGCGGTATCGAGGATGGCATCTTCCATCACTTCTTCTTCGTCATCCTCTTCCAGCCAGCGCGTTTCAGTGCGCGGCGGCTTGCGCTTAATGCCCATCAGGTCCTGCGCCAAACGGTCGATGTCGTCCAAGCCATCATCAATCGGCACCTCCACCGCCACCATGGTGGTTTTGTTGCCCAGCGGCCGGTAACGGATTTCAACAGGATATGTACGGCCACTGACCTCAATCACCGGCGCGCCATTGAAATGGTGAGAGAATCGATCCGCGTCAATCGTCGCCGAGGTGACGATGATCTTCAAATCCGGCCGCTTGGGCAGCAACTGCTTGAGATAGCCTAACAGGAAATCAATATTCAGGCTGCGCTCGTGCGCCTCATCGATAATAATGGTGTCATAGCCATTGAGAAACTTGTCGCTCTGCGTCTCCGCCAGCAAAATGCCGTCCGTCATCAGCTTGACGTAACTACTCTCGGACAACTTATCGTTAAAGCGCACCTTGTAGCCCACCGCTTCACCCAGCGGACTTTTAAGCTCCTGCGCAATACGAGAAGCCACCGAGCGCGCCGCAATCCGGCGCGGCTGGGTATGGCCAATCAAGCCACCGACACCGCGACCAAGCTCCAGGCAAATTTTAGGCAATTGCGTGGTTTTACCCGAGCCGGTTTCACCACACACAATCACCACCTGATGCTTGGCAATCGCCGCCGCAATCTCATCTTTTTTGCCACTCACTGGCAACTCTGGCGGATATTCAGGCTTAGGTAATGCCACCAGCCGGGCTTGCAAACGCTGCTGCGAAGCCTGCACTTTATGCGCAACCTCCAGCAGAGATTTATCGGCAGGTTTATTCTGTTTTAACGCCTCTTTAAGCTGTTGCAAGCGACGCTTAAGCGGAAAGCGGTCAGCCAGCATACACTGGGAAAGTTGTTTTTCAAGTTGGCTGATGAGTTGGATTGGCGAGACGGCGGTCATAGGGTGGAGATTTTAACATGGCATACCAACAGGGATGCAGCATGGTAGCTTACGAGTGGCTGAATTTTCTCTGTTTCATGCATTGTTTTTCGCCTCTCGGCGAGTCACTTTCTGGTGCTTGTCCCCCAGAAAGTAACCAAAGAGGACGACACCCAGCCATCACGGCCTAAAGGCTCCCTTGCGTTGCTCAACAAAGTGGGCGTCCATCGAAACTCGCCCTGACAAGCCACACAAAACGTGGCTTGTTGCGGAGCTCAAACAGCCGATGGCCGACTACCCCCACTTCGTCTCCGCTACTCAGCGTGATGAATGGGATTCTTCTCATTTAAGTAGCTGAACCACAGTTTGGATGGTTTAAAAACCAGATTCTTTTTCTTCAATTGGCTTTCGGTGGCAGTCGCATGGTGTTCGGGGTCCCCATCTGCCGCGCCGAGCAACGCAGGATTAGCGGGAGTATTCGGTCATCGGCTGTTCGAGTTCCGCGGTGGCTTGCGTTTTGTGCAAGACACTAGGGCGAGTTTCGATGACCGCCCGTCAAGCCGAGTAGCACAGGGAATAAGCGGAAGCTGGGGTGCATTTCTTTTGGTTACTTATTCTTTGGGCAAGCAAAGAAAAGTAACTCGCCCAAAAGGCGAAAAGAAACCGATCAATCCAAAATAACCATTAGCCAAGACAACAACTCTGCCTGGACTCCAGGCATACGTCTAAATAGCGTGTCAATATCTAACTAGAAAATGAAAGAATCACTTTCTAACACACTCCTCCACCCCAGTATTCCCGCCCTTAAACCCTGGTTCAAAATAAAACTTCCTGAAGCTTAATTGCCCTTTGACATTTTTCTTGAACTCAGCAATGCCAGTGCCATAATCATGCGTTTTGCCGCCATATTCGCCATTCTCCGCTGGCAAGGCAAAGTGCATGGCCGCATGCATGCCATGCGCCGCGGCGTGACCTTTGTAGATGCCGTAGTCAGGCACTTCGAGCTGGAAGTCGTAACTGGCATCGGCGCCTTTGCTATGCTCTGGGCGCAGTTTCATGGTGACGGTGCCGGTATATTTGCCTTCGTTCACATCGTCGCCGGTGCAGGCGTAGACACCGCTTAAATCCAGCGCGTAGGCGTTGGCTGCTATCCAGCAACTTAAGAGTCCTGCGAACCACTTCATATGTTTTCCTTTATCTATTCAGACGGGCGGATGCGCAAAAAACTGGCAAATTTTGGTTTGCCCGTGTTGGTGACATCACGATAAGTATAAGTGACTTGGCAGCCGATTGGCGGTGGATGCGCGCGCTCGGCGTCACTGAATCCGGTGCCCAATTTAAACTGGATGCCAGTCGGCGTTTCTACTAATAACGCGCCCATTTTACCTTGGTATTTGCCTTTGCCAGGCACATGGGCGATCACTTTGGCTTCTGCATCGAGTTGTGGTTTGAGTTTGAGCAAGACCTGGCTGCGGCCCGTCAGGTATGGTGCATCGGCGCGATGCAGCATTAGACCTTCGCCACGCTTGGCCACAATTTGCGCCAGAGTGCGTTTAAGTGCTTGCCTGTCTTTGACCCTGAATTGTGGCAAGCTTTTGAGATAAGGGCTGCGCGCTTGTTTGACGATCTGGATAATCTGCTGCGCACGCTGTGAGAAATCACCTTTGGCATCTGGTAACTCAAACACATAATAGGCGACTTGTCGCCAGGCAGCATCATTGGGCCGTGTTTGCCTGACGGTGGATAACAGTGTTTCAAATTGGCCGCGACCTAGCCATAGCTCGCCATCCAAGGGTGTTGCTGGAAA
Organism: Methylophilus sp.; assembly: GCF_008015755.1. Lineage (GTDB taxonomy): Bacteria > Pseudomonadota > Gammaproteobacteria > Burkholderiales > Methylophilaceae > Methylophilus. Next base: position 86,602 of record NZ_SSGF01000005.1, read on the forward strand.
CGCTTGCGTAAACCAGGCCGGGGCATGAATAGGATGGCCTTGGCGGCTGGTGAGTTGCTGTCCATCCCAGAGGGCACGCATGCCATCCAGCTTTTCGCTGACCAGATAATCCTGCACCTGAATATCGTCATGATAAATCTGCGCCAGCAAAATGGCTGGGGCTTGGGCGTAACTGTGTGCAACCAGCAAGGACAGGAAAACAAACAGGTAGAACTTTGCTCGCGCTAGCATGACGCCTCCAATTGTTAAAATAAATTAACAATTTAAAATTACAGAATGCTAGTGATAAAAGCAACGATTATTGTCGGAGAGACAGTGGCTAGAGCAGTTGGCACCACAATTTGTCGTGATGCATGACGTCCATCCACAAGGCGACCACACTGAGCGCAATCAGCAATACGCCGCTCAGGCGCATGCCGGTTGATTCTTTAAACCAGCCCGGCATGGCTTGCTGGCTGCTACGCCAGAGGATGGGCGCCAGCGCCAGCACGGTGGCGGACCCACAGGCGAATGCCATCATGACCAATGCGCCTTGTAACCACTGCGATTGCAGTGAGGCCAACATGACGGCGGAGTAGAGTAAGCCGCATGGCAACAAGGCCCAGATCATGCCGGTGAATAGAAAGCCAAGTTTGGCATGCTGGGTGCGCTGTTTGATCCAGACCCACACTTGTTGCGCCCTCTGTACGGCCCATTGTGGCTGTTGCCCGGTGACCAGCAATAACACGCCCCAGGCAAAAATCAGGGTGTGTGAGAACGTCCACAAAGGCTGGAACACATGGCTCTGGTTGGATAACCAGGCCAGGCCACGCAAGGTTTCTGCTGCAATCGCGCCCAAAATGCCGTAACCCAGCATTCGCCCCAGGTAAAAGCTCCAGGGAATGGTCTTGATGACGCGTAACGGAATCGAACGGAACTGGCTGGTGGTGGTGACTGAAGACTGCATGGCGCCGCAAGCCGCACCACACATGGCTATGCAATGCGGGCCGCCTGCCAGCCCCATGACAAAGGCGGTCAGGAGTAAGCTGGCTAACATGCCGAGAGTTTAAAGGATTTTGGAAAACCTTGCACGATTGGCATCGTGCTGCAAATAGCGGTCAAACACCATGGCGATGGCACGCACAAAATA
>NZ_SSGF01000009.1 GCF_008015755.1 Methylophilus sp.
ATAACTAGTTAAAAAGACAGGTACATCCTGTACCGTCTTTATATCAAGCCGCAAAACGAGCTGTCAAGCGCTAATCCGGCCTTTTGACAATAATTCGCATCAATTTTACTAATGCGTGACAGCTTGCTCCGGATTCGCGTCGCCAGTAGCCACAATCTCTACAGCTGGCGCGGTGACGGCCAACGGTTTTGGCGCACTTTCAAGTGCCAAATCCAGCACCTGATCTATCCATTTGACGCAATGAATATCCAAGTCTTTTTTAATATTGGCCGGAATATCAACCAAATCTTTCTCGTTGGCCGAAGGAATCAGCACCGTCTTGATGCCACCTCTATGTGCAGCCAACAGCTTCTCTTTAAGCCCACCAATCGGCAACACTTCACCACGCAAGGTAATTTCACCCGTCATCGCGACATCTGCACGCGCCGGAATGCCAGTGAGTATGGAGACAATCGCTGTCGTCAGACCGATACCCGCACTTGGGCCATCTTTAGGCGTTGCCCCTTCTGGCAAGTGGATATGGATATCTTTTTTCTCGTAGAAATCGGTCGGAATCCCCAGGCCTTCTGAACGGCTGCGAACAACGCTCATGGCGGCTGTCACAGATTCTTGCATCACGTCACCCAGTTTACCTGTCGTAATGGTCTTACCTTTACCTGGCAAGGTCACTGCCTCAATCGTCAACAATTCACCACCCACCGAGGTCCAGGCCAAGCCAGTCACCTGCCCCACCTGATTTTCTTTGGCGGCTACACCGAAGTCATAGCGCTTGACGCCCAGGTATTGCTCAATGTTTTTGCTAGTGATATTGATTTTTTTAACTGTTTTGGTTTTGCCTTTGGCCAGCAATTGCTCTTTAACGGCCTTACGGCAAATTTTAGCGATCTCTTGCTCAAGACGACGTACACCGGCTTCTCGCGTGTAATAGCGCACAATATCGCGCAACACGCTCTCAGCCACGGCAATGTCAGTGGACTTGAGTGCATGCGCCTTCAGTTGCTTAGGCAACAGGTAGCGCTGTGCGATATTGATCTTTTCGTCTTCGGTGTAACCAGACAAACGGATGATTTCCATGCGATCCAACAATGGCTCAGGAATATTCATGCTGTTGGCAGTTGCCACAAACATGACGTCGCTCAAGTCGTAGTCGACTTCAACATAGTGATCGGCAAAGGTATGGTTTTGCTCCGGGTCCAGCACTTCTAACAACGCAGAAGAAGGATCGCCGCGCATGTCCTGCCCCATCTTATCGACTTCATCCAGTAAGAATAACGGGTTTTTAACGCCAACCTTGGTCATGCTCTGTAGCACTTTGCCAGGCATAGAGCCGATATAAGTACGACGGTGTCCACGAATCTCGGCTTCGTCACGGACGCCACCCAAAGCCATACGCACAAACTTGCGGTTCACTGCTTTAGCTATGCTTTGACCCAGCGAGGTTTTACCCACCCCTGGCGGACCTACCAGGCACAAAATCGGCGCTTTAAGCTTACCCACGCGTTGTTGCACTGCCAGATACTCAACAATACGCTCTTTAACTTTATCCAGGCCATAATGATCTGCATCCAGAATCGCTTCTGCGGCTTGCAGGTCTTTGCTGATTTTGGTTTTCTTTTTCCATGGCAGATTGAGCAACGTATCGATGTAATTGCGCACCACTGAGGCTTCAGCCGACATTGGCGACATCAATTTGAGTTTTTTTAGCTCTGCAGTGACTTTGGCCAAGGCTTCTTTAGGCATGGCGGCATTTTTAATGCGCTGCTCCAGCTCTTCCATCTCTGCGTTTTCGTCCTGCTCACCCAGTTCTTTCTGAATGGCTTTGACTTGCTCATTCAAGTAGTACTCGCGCTGACTTTTCTCCATTTGACGCTTAACGCGGCCACGGATACGTTTTTCCACCTGCAATATGTCGATTTCAGATTCCATCAAGAACAGCAGATGCTCCAAACGCTCAATCACACTGAGCATTTCCAGCACTTTTTGCTTTTCTTCCAGCTTGAGGGTCAAATGCGCAGAAATTGTATCCGCCAGACGACCTGGCTCATTAATGGTGGCCAGCGAGGTCAAAATTTCTGGTGGAATCTTTTTGTTCAGCTTCACATATTGATCAAACTGGGTCATGACCGTACGCATCAAGGCTTCAGCCTCTTTATCGTCCTGATCAGTTTGCTCGACCTCTTCACCCAACGCCATAAAGCAGTCGTCAGTCTCTACAAAATCAGACACGCGAACACGATGCAGGCCTTCAACCAGCACTTTCACGGTACCATCAGGCAACTTCAGCATTTGCAAGACGGTGGCCAGCGTGCCGATTTCATACAGGTCTTCTGCCACCGGATCATCTTTGTTGGCAGATTTCTGAGCGACCAGCAAAATCTTTTTATCCCCTTCCGAGGCGCGCTCCAGGGCTTTGACCGATTTGGTACGGCCAACAAACAACGGAATCACCAGATGTGGGTAGACGACGACATCGCGTAATGGCAATAACGGGATTAAAGCGTTTTCTTCGGGGATCTCGGAGTCAAGCAAAGTGTGTTCTGTCATAGCGTCTTTCAAAAAGTGACAAAGGAGCCAGTCCTTTGCATTTAGATGGGAACATTCTTTGAGAATTCAAGAGAGCAAGCATCTAATGTTGTAGATGCTATCTTGCAATAGCCGGGCGGCTATTGCAAGGGGGATTTAGCTTGCGTTTTCGACGCGTTTTTGTGCATCCTGATAAATCAGAATAGGTTCAGAAGTGTGTTCAATCACGCCAGCATCGACAATGACTTTAGCCAAGCCTTTGAGTGATGGCAATTCGTACATGAGGTCCAGCAGCGCGTGCTCCATAATAGAGCGCAAACCACGTGCACCGGTTTTACGTTCAAGCGCTTTTTTAGCAATTAACAGCAAGGCAGAATTTTCAAACTCCAGCTCTACGCCTTCCATCTTGAACAACTTCATATACTGTTTGGTCAAGGCGTTTTTCGGCTCAACCAGAATCGTCATCAACGCGGCTTCATCCAGAGATTCCAGGGTTGCCACCACTGGCAAACGACCAATAAACTCAGGGATCAGACCAAATTTGATTAAGTCTTCTGGCTCAACTTCACGCAAGACTTCGCCCACAGCACGCACGTCTTCTTTGCTTTTTACTTCAGCGCCAAAACCAATGCCGCCTTTTTCTGAGCGATGACGGATGACTTTTTCCAGACCGTCAAAAGCGCCGCCGCAAATGAACAGGATATTAGTGGTATCCAGTTGCACGAACTCCTGGTTAGGATGTTTGCGGCCACCTTGTGGCGGCACAGAAGCAATCGTGCCTTCAATCAGTTTCAGCAAGGCTTGTTGCACGCCCTCCCCTGACACGTCACGGGTAATTGATGGATTGTCTGATTTACGAGAAATCTTGTCGACTTCATCGATATAAACAATGCCGCGCTGTGCTTTTTCAACATCGTAATCGCACTTTTGCAGCAATTTTTGCATAATGTTTTCGACGTCTTCACCGACATAACCGGCTTCCGTCAAAGTGGTGGCATCCGCCATCACAAATGGCACATCCAGCAAGCGCGCCAATGTTTGTGCCAGCAAGGTTTTGCCGGAGCCAGTTGGCCCAATCAGCAAAATATTGCTTTTTTGCACTTCAATATCGTCTTTACCAGTCTGATTGCCATCAGACAGCGGATTATAACCAAGGCGCTTGTAGTGGTTATACACCGCTACAGCGAGGTTCTTTTTCGCCTGTAACTGACCAATCACGTATTGATCAAGTATCTGGCAAATTTCTTGTGGTGTCGGCAGTTTTTTGTCTGCAGACTTGATCTCATTAAGGCTCTGGATTTCTTCGCGAATGATGTCGTTGCACAAATCAACGCATTCATCACAAATGAATACAGACGGGCCTGCAATCAGTTTTTTGACTTCGTGCTGGCTCTTGCCACAAAACGAGCAATATAAAAGCTTTTCGCTATCAGATTTGTTTGCCATGCTATTCCCCTGCGGTTTGCTCGCTGATTAAACAGCGCTACGTGCGGCAATCACCTGGTCTACCAGGCCATAAGCCTTGGCAGCGTCAGCACTCATAAAATTGTCACGATCGGTATCGTTAGCAATAGTTTCAATTTTTTGGCCAGTATGATGCGCCATAATGCCATTTAACTTGTCTTTGAGGTACAAAATCTCTTTGGCGTGAATCGCGATATCAGACGCCTGGCCCTGAAAACCACCCAAAGGCTGGTGAATCATGACACGGGAGTTAGGCAGGCAGAAACGCTTGCCCTTGGCGCCAGCGGTCAACAAAAACGCGCCCATGCTGGCCGCCTGGCCAATACACAAGGTGCTGACATCCGGCTTGATAAACTGCATGGTATCGTAAATCGACATCCCGGCCGTCACAGAACCACCCGGAGAGTTGATGTACAAAGAAATATCTTTGTCAGGATTTTCAGCTTCCAGAAACAACAGCTGCGCGACCACCAGATTGGCTGTCATATCATTGACCGGGCCTACCAAAAAGATGACGCGCTCTTTGAGTAGTCGTGAATAAATGTCATATGAACGCTCACCGCGGCCACTTTGCTCGATGACCATTGGGATATAACCAAGCCCTTGTGGCTCCATTGTTTGTTGCATCATGCCCTCGTTCGCGTTCATATAATTCATGGTTTAAGCACCTGCCATCATCAATTCATCAAATTTAATTTTTTTGTTAGTGACTTTGGCTTTATCCAACACCCAGGCCACTACATTTTCTTCGGTTGCCAATGCTGCTGGCTCATCCAGACGTTTAACATCTGCATAGTACCAGCTCACCAGCTCGTCAGGTTTCTCAAAGCTTTGTGCAAAACTGTCTACCATTGCGCGCACTTGATCAGCAGTTGCTTGCAAGTTATTAGTATTCACCAGTTCAGTCAATACCATACGCAGTTTGGCGTTGCGTTGTGCCTGTGTTTCAAACACAGAAGGCTCCATTGGCACTTGTGCTGGGTCTACGCCACGCTGACGCAGGTTTTGTGCGGCCACTTGCATCAAGCGGTTGGTTTCTGCAGAGACAATTGCTTTTGGCAATTCAAAGCTGGTTTCATCGACCAATGCCTGGAACACAGACTCTTTCACACGCGCTTTGATACGCTTGTCAACTTCTTGTTCAAGGCTTTGCTTGATTTCAGACTTCATGGTGTCGAGGTTGCCGTCTTCCACGCCCAGGTTTTTTGCAAACTCAGCATCGATTTCAGGATAAACCGGTTGTGACACAGACACGAACTTCACGTCGTAAGTCACTGTTTTACCTGCCAATTGTGCAGGATTGTGATCGGCTGGATAAGTAATATCAAATGACTTCTCAGTGCCGGCTTTACCACCGATCAAAGCATCATCAAACTCGCTCACACGGCCAGGCTCACCAATCACCAGATCAATGCCACGGTCGCCGGTGCTTTCAACCTGTTGGCCATCGATAGAAGCCGTCAACGTGATGTTGATACGGTCGGCTTTTTTAGACGCACGCTTGACAGGCTCGTAGCTCACGCGCTGTTTAACCAGTACGTCCAGCGTTTTCTCTACGTCAGCATCTGACAACTCAAGTGTTGGACGCTCGATCTTCACTTTGCTCAGATCGCCAATGGCCACTTCCGGGAAAATCTCGAAAGTTGCAATGTATTCAAACTCTTCTGCCGCATCTTTAAATGGCAGGTGTTCAATATTCGGGAAGCCAGCCACACGCAGCTTGTTTTGCTCAACAGCCTCACCAAAGCTGGTTTCAACCGCTTTGGAGTACACCTCGTCACGCACCTGGTCACCATAGTGCTGATTCACCAGGCCAATAGGCGCTTTACCCGGACGGAAGCCAGAAAATTTGGCTGTACGAGAAATTTGCTGTAAACGTTGTCTGATTTGCCCTTCCAGCGGAGCTAAAGGGACTTTGATAGTCATGCGACGTTCCAAGTTGCTGACTGTTTCAACAGATACTGCTGCCATGCTGAACTTCCTGTAAAAATCGTTTTAATAACGATGGGTTATGTAAGTAGACACATGCTTGTGCGTCTTAATCAATGTTTAAACACAACCTGATCACACTCTAAGGGGATTCGATTGCGATCAAATTATGAAAAAAGAACCTAAAAATATAACACAACTCTGAATTGAAATAAACTTCAAGCCGACAGCGATACTGCAAGCGGAGCATCAAGCTTGCACTAATAGACAGAGGCCCATCAAAAAGCCTGTGTTTAAAGCCAATATGGCGCCAGAAAAGCAGACTTCAAGCGCCAGACGCTGGCGATTAGCTTAAAGCAACAATCGCTTCGATTTCTACTAATACGTCACGCGGCAGTTTAGCCACTTGCACGGTAGAACGCGCAGGCGTGTGCGTCACAAAAGCTTCAGCGTAAATCTGGTTCATCGCGGCAAAATCGTCCAGGTTTTTAAGAAAAACCGTGGTTTTCACCACTTGCTGCAAATTGCCGCCAGCCGCTTCAATGATCGCCTGCAAATTCGCCAATACCTGACGGGTTTGCGCCACTATGTCGCCATCATTCAAGCTGCCATCTGGACGCAGTGCAATCTGGCCAGAAGTATAAAGGATATTACCAACGACAACCCCTTGCGCATAAGGGCCAATTGCAGCGGGTGCGTGCGGTGTTTGTACGATATTCATGTGCAATCTCTTTCTGCCAGCCGTCCAACGGCTAATCAACCAAAGCTAAAAACAATAAAGGCCTCCTGCAACGGAAGCCTGTTATTTAGTTCATACACCACCTGATCACGTTTAGATCGTAAAGCCCGATCAAAATTTTAGGTGGTGCGAAAGGAGAGACTCGAACTCTCACGCCGCGAGGCGCTGGAACCTAAATCCAGTGCGTCTACCACAGGCTAAACGTACACTTATTCGGTTCGGGGTACATGTGATAGACTATGTACATACTACTCTCGAATAAGTATTTTGTCAATGTCAAAACCCTTCAGAAGCGTTTCTAGGCGCGTCTATATTCCGGATCTGAAAATCCAGGAAGTTAAGCTTGATTCGGAATCTGGAGAAGTCACTTACGTCACAGTTAACGACAGCCATTTATCTATTGTTCCAGACTTTCCAGTTCTAATTCAGAGCGATGGCATTCCCTGGACGTTGGGTAATATCTATTTGATTAAGAGACTTGAAAACACCCGTAAATACGAATCGAAGACTTGGGAAAATTTATCTAGCGATCTACTTCATTACCTAAGATGGCTGGAATCAAACGATATCGATCCACTCTACTTCCACAAAACAAAACGATTTGAGCGCCCCACTTATCGATATCGTGCGCATTTGATTAATGAAATTAACAGCGAAAATACGGCAAACAGCACAGCCTCTAACCGTATGAACACGATTATCAAATTTTACAAAGGCCTTGTTGCATACAACATTATCGACAACGACATTCTCACATTGGCTTGGGAAGATAAACAGCTACTCGTTAACATTCTTGGCAGGGATCTACAATCTAAAACGCTGTCCATCACAAGCACAGACCTAGCAATTAAAAAAGCATCCACCCAGGTCAGATCTGACCGAATCAATGATGGCGGGCAACTTAGACCATTGAGTGATGAGGAACAGAAAATTCTAAGTGAGAATTTACGTCACTCTGGAATGAGTTATCGCTTGATTTTTGCTATCGCAATCCTTACTGGAGCCAGACTTCAAACCATTTGCACTCTCAGAGGGAAGTCATTATTGGATTGCATTTTTGATAAGGAAAACAATCGATACTTGCTGCATCTGAAAGGTGGTAATCAGCTTGTAGACACTAAGAAAAGCCAACCTCTCACAATTGCATTTCCTGCACAACTTTACGACGTACTTCTCAGGCACTGGAACAGCCATGAATCAATTAACCGGCGCCTTAAGAGCTTTTATGGTAATTCTGAAACTAACTATCTCTTCTTGAACAAAGAGTCTGAACCGTACCAGACATCCAAGCAAGAAATAATAGACAGAAGAGATCCAAAGGTTCTTGCCAAAATGAGCCTAACCCTATCTGAAGCTCGATCCCACACTACTCGAAAGGGACAATCCATTTGGTCATTTATCAATGGTGTTTTGCTGACCCGCATTCGCAAGGAGCATAGTGAATACAAAGACTTCAGCTTCCATGATTTACGTGCAACTTTCGGCATGAACACACTGGAAACATTGTTGCGAGTAGTAGATAGCCACAACGACTCCCTAAAGAAACAAGGTAAGGAATCAAACCTTGGTACAGAATGGGTCTTAGAGCAGGTACAGCAACGGATGGGCCATAAGGATATTGCTACCACCATGCGCTACTTGAATTTCCAGCGCAATCAACAATTCAGAGCTCAGATTCAAAGTAGCGTCGAAGACCAATTAATGAAATACATTCCAAGCCATTTATTTGATACAGATTATGAATAATGAATAAACTGACAACCAGAACAATAAAACATTATCTACCAGATGAATTCACGGACGAAAAACCAGTAAATTTGCATGATTGCATGTTCACTCTCAAGGATGGAAGCCATATTGATATTGGAGCTATGTGCTTCCGAGTCTTTTCTGAGAGAGTTAGTCGTAAAACTGATGACTCTCCCAATGTAAGGCAAGTAGACATCAGCACTTTGGACACGAATCGAAATTTGTTCTTGGCCAATTTGATTGACGCATTGAGGTCAAAACCGGATTTGAGACCCTCTTCTAAAAGAACTCATATCCTCCTCATAATTCAATTCATATTTTGGATTGGAAAACATTTGCCTGGCTTCGATATTACTGTCAAAGAACATGTTAAAAATGCCTATATTGAATACACTAAATGGCTATTTCATCGCATTAAACTGAAAGATGGTCACAAGTTAAAAATGAAGAACAACAGTGCTTCAGTTTGTCAGAAAGTTGCAAGATCGGCATGCAGTTACATGACAAATCAATCTGAACGAGAAATCGAGTTTTGGGGCTCTGCGATTAGATGGGATGACCGCGATAGCTTTGTTGGCACGCTAACTAACAAAATCATTTCTGATGACGACAAATTGAAAACATATGCAGCACTTTGCGATTTCATTCACCAGACATGGTGTGTGTTAATCGAAAAATCTCAAAATTCTATTAGTGTTGACCAGCAAATTTTAGTTTTTGATCAGGGACAAATAGGTTTTAAAAAGTTATATTCGAAAGTCTCAGTAGCAGCTCTGATGTCATTTATTGGAGCTACTGGAGCAAACCTTCAGGTGGCTCTGGATGCAGAGATTGATAAATTTGAATTCGATCAAACGCAAAAATATACTCGACTATCAGGGACGAAAGTTCGGGCTAACAATAAAACTGTTTTCCCTGAATTTGCTTCGAAATATCTTTCCGTATGGAAGAAATGGCTTGATATCAGAAATTTTTGGTTACAAAGATATGGCTTCACTTCGAACCTTGCATTTCCATTTATCAATGAAAACGGTCTTGTAACACCCATGCCCAGTAGCATGACAGATAGGTCCAAAGCTAATGCCACTTTCTTCGAAGATTTCTACTCAATAACTTGGATAAACGCCAGAATTTGGCGAGGCTTTAAATCAAAGTTAATTGGTAAAGCTAGTGAAAATGATATTTTCGCTAGTGCGGATATGCAGGGTCATAACATCAGCACCGCATTGAGACACTATAGCAATCGAAACTTAGCGGATGCATCCTTAGAGATTAGTAACGCTTTAAATGCTGTATATCAGAGCGCTATTGATAGAACAAGATATAAACCTACGATAAGCGTGCCCATTGTTGCCATCCATAACCCAAACACCACTACCGCTATCGGAGAATGCACTAGTGAAGGCAGTTTGAAGCCATATATGGCAGAAGGCTTTACTCTATTTGCACCAATCCCGAATTGCTCTGTGAAAGAAACATGCATATTTTGCGACAAGTATGCCGCACACGCAGATAGCATAGACATACGCAAGTTATTAAGCCTGAAATTCCTCATAAATGAATTGGGCAATTCGATGCCGCAAGATGAGTGGTCAACTAGATGGGCATCATACATCTACCGCATAGACGAAATACTCAATGAAATTGTTGGCCAGGACCCAAGTTTGATTAACTTAGTTGATCAAATCCAAGAAGACGTTGAACTTGGAGGTCTAGATGAATTCTGGCTGGATTACTACGAAACATTAACTCATCTCGGAGTAGTTGCGTAATGAGCATTTATTCAGAGCAAGTTAGCTTAGCGATTAATACTGAACTACCGCTTATTCATCCGCCATCAATTAACCTGGATGTAGGTCCAGAAACTATTATTTCGTATGACTCCAATGGTGTGGTCGCGTCAAGATTCAAAGATAATACTTGGGATTTCTCAGCAATAGGCACTAAGGGAGCCAGGCTCAATTTTGATGCCAACAAATATTCAAGCCAAGTGCTGCATGAAATCAAATCCATCATGTACGCAAGAATCTACTGGTCTCCATCAATAAGGTCAATACAAAGCTTGAGAATAACTCCTGTACATGCACTTGCTGATTGGGCCAGCAAGAATGGATTATCGATACAGAAGCTACTCAACGACGATAGACTTGTACTAGGTATTTCATCCAGCCTCGCGGCACTATCAAACAGATCTGCACAGGCTATTGGAGCGCTTGTAAATGAGTTGACCAGAATTAGGATTATCAACAGTAGCTTTGTCATTGCACCTGCTGATTTCAATTTATCAGATAGACTTGAAGGTATTGTTACATCCATACCAGAGGACAGAATCAAACAGACTGCAGTGATCCCGACCAGGATTTATGCTGAACTTATAACCAACTTAAGCTCCTTCATTCAGGACTATGCGGATAACGCTAAAAGAATCGAAAGCTTCTTCTTATACGTCAGCAATGGCTTAAGAACTGGTGGGCACTTGAAAACATATAGTGGATTCAAGAGTTGGTATAAGCGCCCGGAAAACTACCAAAAGATCTTGCAGGAATTTCAGTTGACTGAATTAGCCATCAAGTATGGATTGAGTGATAAAAAGCGCTGGAACGTGTTCTTAAGAGACATTCAAGAAGCTGCTAAATACTGGATTCACTTATTCACTGGAATGAGAGATCAAGAGGTGAATTCTCTCAGCAGAGAATGCTTAAGTAGGGTTAAAAACAATGGCGTATCCACTAAAATCATCCAAGGATTTACTACTAAAACTATTGGCTCTGGTGCTACTGCTACTTATTGGATCACCACTGACATTATTGATCTGGGCTTGAATGCAGCACTATCGTTGGGAGAAATATCTGCGATTGATAACCAGTGGGAATTACATCCCATCGAATTTCCATTATTAGCGCCATTAACCAAACCAGATAAAGAAAAACACTCTTCAAGGTTTCATGCAAATGCTCCTTTGCTAAGAGGTTTGAGTGGCGAGCGAATAGCAGATTTCTTGTCTAGATTTCCTAGTCTCAATGTCTCTGAATCAGATTTAGCAGAACTCCATGAATTCGATGGATTTAGGGACTGGAGTGAAGATGTAAAACTCAATGAGCCTTGGCCATTGACTACACACCAGTGTCGCAGATCTCTAGCAGTATATCTGGCTAGATCTGGCCTGGTTTCAATTGGATCATTGCAATTACAGTTTAAACACTTGCTAACAGCAATGACTAGTTACTATCGTCGAAATTCTTCCTATGCTAAGAACTTTATTCTGAATGACACTAAGGATGAATTTCATATGGCTCAATTGAAATTCATCGATTCAGTTGAGACTGAGCAGAGAGTTGCTCAATTCTTGGATTATGAGCAATCAGTCATTAAAAATCAGGATCAACTATGGGGCGGTGAAGGCTCCAGAATTCGTAGCGCATCCAAGACAGATAAGCCACTTATCATTGTCACCGACACGCTCAGAACAAAGGATAAATTTCTCAAGGGAGAAATGGCATTCAAGCGAGGTCCAATTGGTGGATGTACTAACGTGGGACCATGCGACAAAGTTAGCATCACACATGTTGGCACTCCCTGCATGGGATGCAGTAAGTTTATTGGTGATACAGAGAGTATTTCTAAGGTGGAAATTGCATTAAATCAACTATATAGGGTAAGAGATAAATACCCTGTATCAAGCCTTCACTATCAACAATTGCAGACTGATATCACTGAATTCGAATCAAAGCTGAAAAAGGCTAAAGACGCTCTAAATGACTGAACGGACGAAAATGGAAATTGAATACCTGGCTGCAATGCAGAGACTTTTGGACAGAAAAGAAACCATAAGTTTGAATGCAATTGCTATTGAGGCTGGGAAGAAAGCCGGCTCATTACGCGCAGCAAGGTATCCAGAAATCCTCAAAGAGATCAATCGCATCATAGAGGTTCAAGAAGCCAATTTAATACAGCATACAGCCCCAAAATTTGAGGAGAAGATTCGCCAGAAAGACGATGAATTGCAATCGTTAAAGCAGGATTACGCTATTACCGTACAGAAAGTTATTTCTTTGGAGCGTCAGGTGTTTAAGCTACAAGCTGAATTGGCTGGTTATAGGAAAGATAATCACAGTGTGATTTCATTCCAGAAGCCTAGGAAGTAATTTTTATAATTTGGTGCGAGAAGAGAGACTCGAACTCTCACGCCTTTCGGCACTAGTTCCTAAGACTAGCGTGTCTACCATTCCACCACCCTCGCATTTAGGGCATGTACATTTACGCTACAAAGTAACATCTTAACATGTACAAATTTGGCATGTACATATGTACACTTTGTAAAACTGAACAAAACCAGTTAAAACCTAGCGAAAGCATATGTACATGGTATGGGGCACTTTAGCCTGCTACCAATTCCGCCACTTTCGCATCTTGCCAGCCAAAACCAACAATTCGCTATTATAGCCCATTTTTAGCCATGCCCACAAACTTGTGGCGTTCACATTGACAAGCCTGACGTTCAACTGCAAGATGCTGGATTAAATATCAACAATAAGTTGTTCATGGGACAGGATATGCATTCAGCCGAAGAAAACATGCTTAGAGCGGAGCTTGAGCTCTTGATGCGAGAGCGCGAAATTTTGCTCAAAATTACTGGCGTGGCTGCCGGTTTAATTGCGGAACTCAATACCGCCGACTTGCCGATCCGTACGGTTGAGGCTGCCGACTTGCTGGCAACCACCATCAATCAACTGCCGGAAGAGCTGTTGCAAGATGCGCTGGATGCCGCCCACGCGACCATCATCGAATAATTGCAGGTGTAAAAATATGCACGCGTCGAAGACACACTCGCCGGGGGCTGGTGTTTGACGCCAGCCTTGCACACGCCATGCGTCTGCTCGTTTATCTCTCACCGCTGTTATTGACAGCCTGCGGCATCGCCTTCCAGGCCAAGCCGATTCCGCAACAACAGAATATTGATACCATCGTAGAGGCCACGCCGTCTGCCGATGGCTTTAAAACCTTTGTTGCCAGCCAATCACCGCAAACACCTTGGCCAATTGATACCTGGGACTTGGATAGCCTGACGCTGTCAGCACTTTACTTCCACCCTGCCCTCAAAGTCGCCAAATCTGATTATGCGGTCGCCTTGGCGGGGATCACCAGCGCGGGCCTGCGCCCGCAAGTCGGCCTCAATGGCCAGTTATCACACAGCAACCGTGCCAATGGCGATATTAATCCATGGTCGTACGGTTTACAGGTAGATATTCCGGTCATCACTGCCAACAAACGGCAAATCAATATAGAGATTGCACAATACCAGGCCGATATTGCCAAAATCATGGTCTCGGAAACCGCCTGGATGTTGCGCCAGCAACTGAGCCTGGACTTGATCCTGCTGGCCGAACAACAAGCCATGCAAGGTAGCCTGGCGAGATTGCAAAAAGCGCAGGAGACCTTACTCGCAGCCTATCAAAAACGGCTCGATCTAGGCGTTGCGGGCAAGTCGGATGTATTGCCTATTCGCCTGCAACACGACCAATCCGCCTGGCAATTGCAGCAACTGCGCTTGCAAATCAGACAAACCGAGCAAAAAGTGCTGCATGATGCCGGCCTGACCGAACAGCATAACCTGCCGCTGAATATTGCGCCGATTCAGTTGTCGCAGATACTCAAGGCGAGATTTACACAGTCGCAAGCCTATGCCGATGCCCCGACCATCCAGAACACGGCATTAACCAACCGCATGGATATCCAGCGCGGGCTGGCGCAATACGCCAAAGCGGAGTCTCAGCTCAGACTCGAAATGGCCAAGCGCTATCCGGACCTGTCACTCAATCCAGGCATGATTTACGAGTACGGCGACAAAATCTGGTCACTAGGCATAGGCACCATGCTCAACCTGCTCAACAAGTCTTCTGACCTGTGGGCACATGCCGAGCAAGTGCGGCAGAATGAAGCCGTGCGTTTTTACGCCCTACAGCACCAGGTGATCCAGTTGTCTGAGCAGTCTTATATTAAATATCGCGACTCGGCCAACCTGCTGGTGACACTGACACGTGAATACGAACAACAGTCACACCGCAAAGCGCAACTGGAAAACCAGTGGCATCAAGGGTTGATCGATAAAACCGAATACCTGCAAACTGAAATCCAGTTTTACAACGCGCAGCAACGCCTGATTACACAACAGGCTAATGTCATGCGTGCCCTGCAAGAGATTGAAAACGTGATGCAAAAACCGATTGCACTGTCGCAGCGTGCACCGGCCTTTGCCAACCAGCAGCAAAAGGCGCCAGCAAAATGAATAAAAAAGCACTCTGGATTATCGGAGCCCAGATTATTTTAATTGTGATTCTGATTTGGGCCATTGTGTTTGTTGGCCGCGATGAATACGAGTCCATTCAAGAAGATAGCGAAGAAGAGGTAGAAGGCCCGCTGCACGTCACCGAGCAAAACGGCTTGCAGGTCGTGCAACTGAATCTGGCCACCCAAAAAAATAGCGGCATCAGCGTGCAGCCTTTGCAGCCATATGATTACCACGGCAATATCAAGGTGCTGGGCTCTGTCATCTCCATCCAGACCTTAGTTGACTACAACAGCCAGTACCAGCAGCTGAAGTCACAATTGGCAGTGGCAGAAAGTGTATTGCCGAACCACCAACTGCAGTATCAGCGCTATAAACAGCTTAACGAAGATGACAAAAACGTGTCTGACAAAGCGCTACAGGAAGCACACGCACTGGTAATTAGTGACCAGACGCAAATTAAAGCCACACAAGCGCAACTGAAAGCACTCACCGACACCATTATTGCGCAATGGGGACAGCCACTGGCCATGCTGGTGACACAACATCCGTCACCAGGCCCGCTACATGAGTTGCTGACGCAGAAAAAAGTGTTGGTGCAGGTTAGTTTTCCGTTGAAATTCAAAGCACCAGAAGGTAACTCCAGCCTGTTTATTTCGCCGATTCAGGATGAAGTGACGCCGATTAAGGCCGATTACGTCTCGCAATCGATTCAAACCGATATCAGCAATATCGGTAAAACCTATTTCTATAGTGCCCCAGCAGATTATCTGCGCGTAGGCATGCGAGTGAATGTGGTGCCAGCAGAGTCATCCTCGGCCACCATCAAAGGCGTCATTGTGCCTAACCAGGCGATTGCCTGGCATGGCGGCATGGCCTGGATTTACGTTAAAACCAAGCCGGATACCTTTTTGCGCAAGCCAGTCGCCTCTGACATTGAGCTCGATAATGGCTGGTTTGATAACAGTATTGCACCTGGCACTGAGGTGGTGACGCGTGGCGCACAGCTGCTATTGTCTGAAGAATTCAAATTTCAGATTAAAAATGAAAATGAAGATTAATCTGCAAGCGCCGAGTCATTACAGAGGGCTACCAGCATGATGTCAGCACTGGTCAGGTTTGCCATCCGTTTTTACGGCGTGATGATCGGGCTCGCCCTGCTGGTGGTGGTCTATGGTGCCTACAGCCTGACGCAGAGCGACTTAAACGTCTTTCCTGAGTTTGCACCAACACAAGTAGTGATTCAAACTGAATCACCTGGCCTCTCAGCCAGCTTGGTCGAAAAACTGGTCACCCAGCCGATTGAGAATGTGATTTCGGGGGCCATCGGTATTAAAAGTCTGCGTTCACAGTCGATTCCCGGACTATCGATTGTCACCGTGATTTTTCAGGACAAATCAGACATTTACCGTAATCGGCAAATCGTTGCTGAACACCTGAACATGCTTGGCAGCCAGTTGCCGCCTGGCATTGTGCCCAATATCACTCCGCTCACCTCCTCGGCCAGCACAGTCATGGGCATAGGCGTCACCTCGGACAAACTATCGCTGATGCAACTGCGTACGCTGGTCGACTGGCATTTAACGCCGCATTTGATGGCGATTCCTGGTGTGGCAGATATTAATGTCTATGGCGGCGAAGTACGCCAGTTTCAGATCAAGATTGATCCACGTAAACTGATGTTGTATCAATTGAACGTGCAAGACGTGGTGAATGCCGCCAGCCGCGCCACCGGCGTGCGCGGCGCGGGCTTTATTCAAAATGACAACCAACGCATTATCCTCAATAGCCAGGGCCAGACGACCACGCCGCAGCAGTTAGCCAATATCACGCTGTTGCGCAAACTGGGCCGTACTATACGCATCAGCGATGTCGCAGAAGTTGCCGAAGGCGCTGCCCCGTCTATCAGCGCAGCCGCGATCAACGGCCATCCGGCTGTTTACTTGTCAGTGCAAGGCCAGCTAGGCGCCAATGTGTACGCATTGACCCAACTACTGGAGCGCAAACTATCAGACATCGAACCGAGCCTGACGGCGCAAAAAGTCACCCTGCATAAAGGCTTGTTCCGTCCGGCCAACTTTATTGAAACGGCCATCCACAGTCTGCGCACTGACATTTTAATCGGCTCGTTCCTAGTCGTGCTGGTGCTGTTCGCATTCCTGTTTAACGTGCGCACGGCCGTGATTTCAGCAACGGCGATCCCGCTGTCATTGCTCACCGCGATTGTTGTGCTGTATCAATACGGCGTCGGCCTGAATATTATGGTGCTGGGTGGCCTAGCGATTGCGCTGGGGGAGGTGGTTGACGACGCGATTATTGATACTGAAAATATCTTCCGCCGTCTGCGCGAAAACCGGCAACTGGCGCAACCACTGCCTGCGGCGCAAGTCGTGTTCCAAGCCTCGATGGAGGTACGTAGTTCTGTGGTCTACGCTACCATGATTGTGGCCTTGGTCTTTTTACCGCTGATTACGCTGTCTGGCGTCGCGGGTAAATTATTTGCACCGCTAGGCTATGCCTATATTTCAGCCATCCTCGCCTCGCTGGTCGTGGCGCTGACGCTCACCCCTGCACTCTGCTATGCCTTACTGGCAAAAGCACCGCTTGAAAACGAAGACTCTCCGGTTTTGCGCTGGCTCAAACAAGGCTACATCAAGCTGCTGCACCAGATTGAGCATCGTTACCAATTGATATTGATCACCAGTTTTATCTGCATTGCGCTCGGCCTCGCTATTCTACCTTTGTTTAGAAGCCAATTTATCCCTGCCCTGCGCGAAGGCCACTACATTTTGCACATGACGACCGTGCCTGGCACCTCCGAAGTGCAGTCACTGAAACTGGGTAACCAGGTCACTAAAGTGCTGCTGGAAATTCCAGGTGTGAAAAGCGTCGCACAATGGGTAGGCCGCGCGCCCAATGCGGCGGACACCTTTGGCACGCATTACAGTGAATTTGAGGTCGAAATCGGCACTGTGTCTGGCAAAGAGCAAGAACGTATCTTTCATGACATTCGTGAAGAGCTTGCAGGTGAAACAGAGGACGACGATGGTGATGGCAAAGTCGAATTGGGCTTTGTCGGTGCCAATTTTGCGATTAATACCTTTTTAACCGAGCGCATTGAAGAAACCATTTCTGGCTATGCCGCTGGCCTGGTGATTAATATTTTTGGTCAGGACCTGGATGCGCTGGATAGAGATGCGCAAAAAGTAGCTCAGCTGCTTGGCAGCATCCGCGGCGTGCGCGATGTCATGGTGCAATCGCCGCCGGAAACACCTGAAATTGTAATCCGACTCAAGCAGGAAAAACTGGCCTTATGGGGTCTGCAACCTGTCGATGTGCTAGACACCGTCAAGGCCTGCTATGAAGGTGTACCCGTCAATCACGTGTTTATGGGCAACCGTTCTATCGGTGTCAGCGTGCTGCTCAATGATGCCTCACGCGATGACATTGCTGACATGCGCAATATCCCGATTTTTAACGCCGAGGGCCAAATGCTCAAGCTATCGGATGTCGCCTATGTGGCGCAAGAAGGTGGCCGCTCCAAGATTTTGCACTCAGGTGCCAAGCGCATTCAAACCATCACGGCCAATATCACTGGACGAGACCAGGCTTTATTACTAGAGGATATCCGTAATACCCTGCACAAAAAACTGCAATTAAACAGTGGTAACTACCTGGAGTTTTCTGGTGAGGCAGAAGCCAATGCGCAATCTCGTCAGGACCTGATTATTCACTCACTGGTGGCTGGTGTGGCGATTTTTCTCATGCTCTATATCGCCTTTGGCCGGTTGCGCAACCTGATGCTCACGTTCGCCAACCTGCCCTTTGCACTGATAGGCGGCGTGGTCGCTACATTTTTTACCGGCGGCTGGATTTCCGTGGGCACGCTGGTCGGCTTTGTCACGTTGTTTGGCATTACGTTACGTAACTCCATCATGATGGTGTCACACTTTCAGCACCTAGTGGACCACGAAGGCTGCACCTGGAACCTGGAGACCTGTATTCGCGGTGCGGCTGAGCGCTTGCCATCTGTGTTAATGACCGCACTGGTCACGGCACTGGGCTTACTGCCACTGGCCATCGGTAGCGGTGAGCCGGGACGCGAAATTGAAGGACCGATGGCGACGATTATTGTCGGCGGCCTCATCTCCTCGACCATCCTCAACTTGCTGATTTTACCGACCATCATGCTGCATTTTGGCCGTTTTGAGAAAACCGATACGGTAGCGCTGTAAACACGCTCATGCATGAAACCAGATTGAATAAAACGAGGCGCGAGGTTTACGCGGAGTACAAACGATGATGTGTTCCCAGCTCAGCCGTTAAGTCACTACCTGCAAACCCTTGCTCAAACAGCCCATAGTCACTTTGGTGTACCACATAGGTTTGAAATTTAGCTTCTGCCAGCAACCCTGACAAGCCTTGATCAACGATGTCCATGGACTGCAAAGCATCAAGGCCACGCGCCATCTGGCTATCTAGCAGCCTGTCATCTGATTTAACCAGCAGTAAATGCTGCGCCTCCAACTGCCAGGCTAGCCAGGCAGCCAGGCTGTCTGAGGTCACATCCCAACTCTCGGCCAGCGCATGCTCATTGGCAAACATGGTGTTTAGCGCCATTTCACTGGGTAACCACACCAGGCCGCGATGCTGCCAGCCACTTTCGGCAATTTGGAGCGGATTACGTACCAAAGCCAGTTCGGGTACCATCGCCACCAGGCTTCGCGCCATTTGATCCATGGCATAAATGGCCAATGCATGGGCGTGGTGATCATTAATATGGCCGTCAGCATGCCCTGCGCGCATGCGCTGGAAATCCCGTACGGCATCGGCATACATGCCACCGCCAGGCACAATAATGACTTTACCATCGCCCCAACGGACGACCAGACGCAGCCAGTGCACTAGGCTGTCGTAGTGTGTCACGCTACCCCCTAGCTTGATCACCCACATACTCTGTTCCCGAAGATTAATTTTTAGTTTTAAAGTGTGCAACCAGCTTGAAGAATTGCGACGCTTTATCAAAGGTTTCCTGATATTCTTTCGCACAATCCGAATCTGCCACCACACCACCGCCCGCAAAAAAAGTCATGCGCCCATTACATATCACGGCAGTTCTTATCGCGATATTGGTATCCATACTACCATCAAAACCAATATAGCCAATACTGCCACAATAAATGCCGCGCCGATGCGGTTCGAGCTCCTCAATAATCTCCATGGCGCGCAATTTTGGGGCGCCTGTGATCGAGCCGCCGGGAAAGCATCCGCGCAACAAATCCAGGGCATGCAAGCCTGGCGCCAGCGCGCCGCGTACAATACTGACCAGATGATGCACATTGGTAAATCGCTGCAATTTGAACAAAGCATCGACTTTCACCGAACCGACTTCGCACACTTTGCCAATATCGTTGCGCAATAAATCCACAATCATCAGATTTTCGGCGCGGTCTTTCATGCTATGCGCTAACTCTTCGGCGGCTTGCGCATCGGCAACGGCATCCTGGTGCCGCGGGCGCGTGCCTTTAATGGGCCTTGTCTCCACTTTGCGATCAATCACCTGCAAAAAACGCTCTGGCGACATCGACAATACCGCCAGCGGATTACCTGCGCTATCCTCGGCTTGCAGATAAGCCATAAAGGGCGCACGGCTCAATTGGCGAAAATGGTCATAGGCGGTACACGCATCCCCTGCGATATCTATAGCAAAACGCTGCGCGAGATTGATCTGATAACAATCGCCGGCACCTATATAGTCCTTCACTTTTTGGAAAGCGCTGGCATAGGCCGCTTGATCCATATTCGGCTGCATCTCGCCAGTGACCTCAAACGCAGCCTGAGGCTCAGTGCGCGGTTGCAATAATTGTTGGTGCAAGACTTGAAGCGCTTGCTGCTCGGTAAAGCGGGCGTGAGAGACCAAGTGGCTACGGCCAAGGTGATGATCGACGATAATCGCCCAATCATAAATACCAACCAACAACTCGGGCAGTGGCATATCTTCAGCTGCCAGTGTAGGCATGGTTTCGATACTGCGCCCCAGGTCATAGGCGAAATAGCCCAGGGCACCACCTGCGAACGGAATATCGGCGACGCGTTCAACCGCATGCGGGGCCAACCATTGCTGGATAATCTGAAAAGGATCTTGCTGCGACTTCGTGATGGCCTGGTTTGCATGCACTTCCGTCTCAGGCTGGCGATGGATGATTTTGGCCACCGGAGCCGCCACCACAATATCAAAGCGTGCACCGAGGCTGACTTCTTCATCTACCGTGGTTTGCGCTTGTGACTGGCGCACCTCTACCCGGCCGCTTTCCAGCAACATCGGCCATGGCAGATGCCTGACCTGCTTTAGCCAATGCATGCCTTCTGCATAAGGTAAATCAAACTGAATTAATGCCATGCTTGCCATAACCTCGCCACCGCATAGGCCGGAAAACAGACCTCTGCAGCTTGTTTCAATTGTAAACTGCCCGCGGGCATCCATGCGGTAGCAGGCTCATAAGCTAACCCCAAGCGCTGCGCCAATGCTGCGACCAAAAAGCTGCCCGCCCCCAGCCCCAACAGGGTTTTGGGTGGCCTGTTTGCCTGCGCCATCACCGATGCAATGGCATTCTGCAAACTCGCCAATTGCGCGGCTTTAAACGCAAGCGCCAGCGACAACCAGGCATCGCTCGATTGATCCTCAACATCATGCCCCACCATGCGTGCCAGGCGACGCATACTGTCATTCATCGAGCGCCCTTGACCATCTGCCGTCTCTGCCAGGTCATCACTGGCAGATAATTCGCCAAGCACGCGATAGACATCTGCCGTCGTGGCAAAATATTCGGCCGCGATATGGCGCAACACAGGCTGAGACTCTCCGGGCGCTTGCCAGGCAATCAATGGGCCTAGCGCCATCAGCGGCGTACGCACCACCCCCGTATAAAACAAGCCTTGTTTCGCCATACGCGCCGCGTCAGACCAGCCCACCGGCCACACCTGCTGCTGCTCACACAGCGTGATATCGCAGGTGGTGCTGCCAATATCCACCACTAACATGGCGTCCCCTGCCATGCTAGTCGCCAAGCACTGCGCCGAGGCATGCCAATTCATCGAGGCGATGTCTGTCTCCAGACCCGTCACACAGTCCGTAAACCTAGCGCCTTGCGTCGCTGAGGCCAAGTAAAACTCGGCGTGTGGCAGATAATGCTGCACCGTCTCAGCAATGGCGCGTACGCCTTGCAAGCGGTTATCAAACAAATCAACCAGCTCTCCGGTCATGGTAACTGCATGGTCGCAAGCAGCTGCTTCAATGTGCCAGTCGTTTAACACATGCTTGATCGCATCCTCAAGCAGCGGCAAGCCCTTCCACAAGGCGCATGCCTGCTGCAACACACGCACAATCTCACCTTGCGTATTCAGCATCACCGCTTTCACATGTGCGCCACCGATATCCCAACCTATGACCGCGCGCTTCATGCTGGCAACAACTCCGTATGAGTTTTGGTGGCTAAGGACAAGACACAGGATGCCTGCGCTTGAGCGTCACTCAATTTATTTTCTAACATAGCATCCAGAATCATGGCAGCAGGATTTTCTGTGAGTAATTGCGATAAGGCAATATAAGGCGTCGTCAGGCGCGGATTAATTTCAACCAGGACCAACTGTTTGTCAGGAGTCAAAATCATATCAGCGCCCCAGTAGCCTAGCAGGCCTGGAATGGCACAATGAATCTGTTCCGCCAGGGTTTGCATTGCAGGCAAATAGGCGGCGGCCTCATTGATCCCTGCGCCGTCAAAATGGAAACACCCCTGCTGAATATTGACCTTCTGCTGATGCCCGGCAATCACATGTACTTGCGCCTGCGTAGATAGCACTGACATGCTTAATGCTAATCCTGGCAGATATGGCTGCAGTAGAAGTTTGTTTAACAACTTGGGATTTTCATTTGAAATTTTTAATTTAAAATCATAAACTTCAGATATTTTTTTAAAGTAAAAAGTAAACTCACAACCCGCGCCATCATCGGGCTTAACCACCCAGCCATCCTTAGCAGCTGCATGGAGCCAGCTTAGATTTTCGAGCGTATCGACTTGCGCTAAAAACACATGCGGCAAGACAGCGATGCCCGCTTGCTGGCAAACTTCGGCCATCACTGATTTAGCACTGGTTTGTGCAATCGCCTCGGCACTACAGCCTATCCACACCTTGCCTGCTGCTTGCACCAGTTGCTGCATATGCTGTAACACACCGTCTGTTTCGGGGGCAATCACCCAGCAAGCATCCACGTCATCAGACGCTAATTGCTGGCGCCAAAATGCATCAGCATCCTCACCCGGATGTAATGGCTGGCTAGCCGCATGGATGGGCGCTGCAACGCGGCTATCGTGGCTAGTGATACAATCAACGCCCAGCGCTGACAAGTCTGCCAGCAAGGCATCACGCATCAGCAAGCCTTCTTGCAACAAACTGGCAGGCAATGCCTCGGAAGCCAGGCCACCAGCGCTGACATATTCACAGACCCAGATTTTCAAGCGAGATTGATTGTGCATATTATTCCCGTCATCGATTTGATGCATGGCCAGGTAGTGCAAGCCATACAAGGGCAACGCCAGCACTACCGTGCGATTCAATCGCAGTTAACAGATAGCCACGCCCTGCTCGATGTCATCAGCGCTATTTTACAAGTTTATGCCTTTGACTGCCTGTATATTGCTGATTTAAATGCAATCACAGGCCAGCCTGAGATGCCCAATCACCTAACGTTGATTAAACAGGCCATGGCACAGTTTCCAGCGCTGCAATGGTGGGTAGATGCCGGGCTCAATAGCACAGAAGCCCTCAAGCCTTGGCTAGACGCAGGTGTTCGACCGATCATCGCCAGTGAAAGCCTGGCTGATATCGACACTTATCAAGCCATGCGCACGATGAGCCCGCCTAGTATCTTGTCGCTAGATTTTTTTGATGATGGTTTTCATGGCCCTGATCACCTATTGAGCGAGCCTAATCTCTGGAGCCAACCAACCATATTAATGAGCCTGCCCAAGGTCGGTGCCAACCAAGGCCCTGACGTTGAGAAAATCAGCGCACTCAAACAACAGCTCCCAGAACAGGCCATTTACGCCGCAGGCGGGGTCAGGCACTGTGCAGATATACAGTCACTAGCACACGCGGGTGCAGATGGCGTATTGATTGCCAGTGCACTACACCAGAAACAGCTTACTGCCAGCGACCTAGCAGCGTTCCGATAATAAAAAACCGGCCACCAGGCCGGTTTTTTTAACAGCAAAGCTTCGTGAGAAACTTATTCTGTCAAGGCTTACTCCAGGTTTGCGTGCAATGCGCGCATGCCTTCTTCAGTCAGGCCTTTGGCGTGGATCAATTCAGAAATGGCGCCTTCCAGGAATACCAGGGTAGACAATTCAAATTGACCGCCCATAGGCATGCCTTTCACCAATGGGAAGCTGTCGTCTTGACCAACTTGAACCACCAGATCAGCCACATCAGCCATGGCTGAAGATTTTTTCATAGAAATAACCACCAGTTTGGCGCCCACTTCTTTGGCTTTTTTCACAAATGGCAACAAAGTGGCTGTACCGCCGGAACCCGAAACCAGGATCAGCAAGTCACCTTTTTTGATCGCTGGCGTCACGACTTCACCGATCATGTAAACGCTGTAGCCAGAATGCACCAAGCGCATGGCAAAGAAGCGTGACACCAACAGTGAACGACCTGCGCCACCGATAAATGTTGAACCAGCCTCTTCAACCAGTTTCAGCAATTCAGCCGCTTTTGACTTGTCAGTCACGTCCAGAATACGCTTTAAGTTGTCCAGAATAAATTGTTGATGATCCATGTTTTGTCCTGTATTCAAAATATTTAATAAAAAACCCGACACATTGCTGAGTCGGGTTTTTTGTCTCGCTGATCAATAATTACTTATTGATGCTTAAATGAATTAAGCGTGAGCGATAGCAGTGATTTCTGCAGCAGCAGCAGCTGGGTCAGCAGCGCCGTAGATAGCAGCACCAGCAACGATGATAGTCGCGCCAGCGTCACGCACTTGAGCAGCTGTAGCAGCTTTAACGCCACCAGCAACAGAGATGTCAACACCCAGGTTCAAACCGGCAACAGCAGCCAGGTCAGCAAATGGAGTTTGACCAGCAGCTTGTTGGTCCAAACCAGTGTGGATACCGATGATGTGAGCACCAGCAGCAGCAACTTCTTTAGTACGAGCAACTTTGTCTTCAACGCTGATCAGGTCAACTTGAGCTTTTTTGCCGTATTTGTTAGCTGCTTTGATTACGCCTTTGATTGTACCGATGTCGGATACGCCCAACACTACGCAGATGTCAGCACCGGCTTTGTAGAATGGCTCAGACTCGTACTCGCCTGCATCCATCGTTTTCAGGTCAACCAGGATCTTGTTGTTTGGGAACTTAGCGCGCAAAGTTTCCAGCAATTTGATACCGTTGTGCTTGATGCATGGTGTACCGATTTCCAGGATGTCAACGTGTGGAGCAACTTTTTCTGCCAAAGCTATAGTTGCGTCAAAATCCAATGAGTCTAATGCCATTTGTGTTAATGCCATGTTTTTCTCCAAAAATTAAAATTTAAATGCTATTGCTAGCGTACTACCAATTCAAGCTGGTCGCTCATAGTAAGCTTGCAGCCAAAATAAGTCAATGTTGCAGGCCCATTTGTGCCTGACTTAAAAGTCAAACGGGCAGGTTCCTGCCCGTTTGCATTATCGCAGTGCGATATTACAGTTTTGCGGCTAAAGCGTCTTCCAGTTTTTTCTGGTCAGCCACGAAACCGCGAATACCTTCTGCCAGTTTTTCAGTCGCCATGGCGTCCTGGTTCAACTGGAAGCGGAATTCTTCTTCAGTCATTTTAGCTGGCACGTCTTTAGTCTTGCCACCGTCTTTCAACACTTGAGCCAATGTACCTTCTGTCGCTGCCAATTCTTGCAGCAGGTTTGGGGACACGGTCAAACGGTCACAACCAGCCAGCGCAATCAGTTCGCCAGTGTTACGGAAAGAAGCACCCATCACAACGGTTTTGTAACCGTGCTCTTTGTAGTACTGGTAGATTGCACGAACAGAAACCACACCTGGGTCAGTTTCTTGAGTGTACTCAGTCCCTGGGTTTTTCGCTTTATACCAGTCCAGGATACGGCCCACGAATGGGGAGATCAGGAACACGCCAGCTTCAGCACATGCACGCGCCTGGCCGAAACCGAATAACAATGTCAGGTTACACTGGATACCTTCTTTTTCCAGCTGTTCACCAGCCTTGATACCTTCCCAGGTAGAAGCAAGTTTGATCAGTACACGGTCTTTGCTGATACCAGACTCTTCATACAACTTGATCAATTTACGGCCTTTAGCAATCATCGCATCGATGTTGAAAGACAAACGTGCATCTACTTCTGTAGAAATACGGCCTGGAACCACTTTAGTGATTTCAGCGCCAATCAATACTGCCAGTTTGTCAGCAGCATTTTCAATTTGTTGCTCTTTGGAACCACCTTGTGCTTTTGCATAAGCAATGGCAGTGTCAATCAACGTTGCGTATTCTGGGATTTGGCTGGCTTTCAACACCAGAGATGGGTTTGTGGTTGCATCCACAGGTTTAACACTTTTGATTGCTTCAACATCACCAGTGTCAGCCACGATGGTTGTCATTGCTTTCAACTGATCTAATAAGTTTGCCATTCGATTGCTCCTAAAAATTGCAATAATCGTTTACGTATAGTTATACATAGAAACCTTCAACATTATAACTGAATTTATTTGAGTTAGTTAAGCCTCGTTTTTGCTTTAAATAGGCGCCAGCCTTGGGGTAGCCTGATATGAACCCTATATTTTTTTGATTAAAATCAAATGATTGAACCAGATTTTTACAGTAGATAAAGGGGTTCTGACTTTTCATTTACCCCCTTTTCGGGCACAATTCACCTTTTTTGCAAGTGATTAATCAGTTGGGCATATGGGTTCTGTCACCTCTTTAAACAAAGAACAAAACCAGACTCGCTTCGCACAATTACCTGTCGATTGGTATCTGCATCCGGAGATATATACGCTAGAGCAAGAACACCTGTTCGCCAAGATTCCACAATATCTTGGCCACGAGCGCATGATCCCGCATGCGGGCGATTATCGCGCCCTGGACTGGATGCACAATGCTACAGCCCTGGTAAATCAAGCGGGTAAACCTCAACTCATCAGCAATATTTGCCGCCACCGCCAGGCCGTAATGCTCAATGGCCAGGGCAATACCCAGCACATTGTTTGCCCGTTACATCGTTGGACCTATGATTTAGGCGGGCAACTGCTAGGTGCGCCGCATTTTGAACAAAACCCCTGCCTGCACCTCGAAAAACAAGCCCTGACTGAATGGCAAGGCCTGTTATTTAAAGCCAATGACCAGGCCAGCAAGCAAAAAGGCCTGGACATTGCGAACATCCTGAAACAGCTTGGGTGCAAGCAAGATTTCGACTTTACCTGCTATCATTTCGATTCCGCCATTGTCGACCATTACGATTTCAACTGGAAAACTTTTATTGAGGTCTACCTTGAAGATTATCATGTCGGTCCTTTCCATCCGGGTCTGAACCAGTTTGTTGATTGCGGCGAACTGAACTGGGAGTTTGGCGAGCATTACAGTGTACAAACGGTTGGCTACAAACCAATACCGGATTACAGCCTCTCCCCTGTTTACAAACAGTGGCAACAAGCGGTGACTGATTACCAGCAAGGCACTACGCCTAAGTATGGCGCGATCTGGTTTGTACTCTACCCATTTCTCATGATTGAATGGTATCCAAA
>NZ_SSGF01000017.1 GCF_008015755.1 Methylophilus sp.
AGGGCGAGTTTCGTGACCGCTTATTTTGTTGAGCAACGCAAGGGAGCCGAAGGCCGTGATGGCTGGGTGCCCTCTTTTTGGTTACTTTTTTGGGGCAAGCAAAAAAAGTAACTCGCCAACAAGGCGAAAAGGAATGCAGCAATGAAGAAAGACCTTTTGTTCTAATCACGCTTCTTTTAGATTCGGCCGATACAGTGGCCTAATAATCTTGTGCATGATTTATCCCGTGCCGAAGAACGCTGCATTTATGACCAAATATTTCACGGTATGACTAATCCTGCTAATTTCCCCAACATCCCGCAAGTCTTTTGCAGTGTCTGCTAGAATACAGCCATGGATATTTATTTGATGCTGAAGGCCGTGATCATGGGCCTGGTCGAAGGCGCGACCGAGTTTATTCCTGTCAGTAGTACTGGACATCTGATCATCACCGGGGAGTGGCTGGATTTTCTCTCTAAAGATAAACGCGATGTGTTTGAAATCATCATCCAGCTGGGCGCGATTCTGGCCGTGTGTGTGGAATACCGCCAGCGCCTGTGGAATACCGTGCAACGTATTCAAACCGACACTAATGCGCAGCATTTTGTGCGTAACCTGATCATCGCTTTTTTACCTGCGGCGTTAATCGGCCTGGCATTTCATCATCAAATTAAAGAGCATTTGTTTTCCTCTTTCACCGTTGGCATTGCGCTGGTGGTGGGTGGGGTGCTGATTTTGCTGATTGAAAAATTTGCACCTCCTGGCCAAACACGTGAGGTGGACCAGATTTCTGCCAAGCAGGCGTTGCAGATTGGGTTTGCGCAAGCGCTGGCATTGGTTCCTGGCATGTCACGTTCAGGGGCTACCATTCTAGGCGGCATGTGCTTTGGCTTGAGCCGTCAAACAGCGACCGAGTTTTCGTTCTTTTTGGCGCTGCCGATTATGTTTGCGGCGACCGGGCTGGATCTGTTCCAGGCGCGTGATTTGCTGTCTGCCGATGATGCGTTGATCTTTTTGATTGGCTTTGTGGTGTCATTTTTGTCTGCGCTGGTGGTGATTCGTGCCTTGATTCGCTTTGTGGCACAGCATTCGTTTGCGGTGTTTGCTTGGTACCGCATCGTATTTGGTATTCTGATATTGGCCTTTTTTGCACATTAATCTGTTTAAGGTTTGAGTCATGAATCGTGCACTGTTTAAAAAAATTGCGTTGGGTATTGCCGCTGTTCTGGCCGTGTTGCTATTGCTGGTGGTTTACCTGGCGGTGACCTTTAATCCTAATGATTACAAGTCAACCGTCATCCAGTTAGTCAAAGATAAAAAACAGCGCACGCTGGATATCAAGGGCGATATCAAGCTCAGTTTCTGGCCAAAAATCGGTGCCGACTTAGGCGAGCTCACTTTGTCTGAGCATCAATCTGACAAACAGTTTGCTGCGATTAAAAGTGCGAAAGTGGCGCTGGCGGTGTTGCCACTGCTCAAAAAGCAAATCGTCGTCGATACGGTTTACCTCGATGGCGCGCAGGTCAATGTGGTTCAGCATGCCGATGGCAGCTTTAACTTTGATGATTTGCTGAGTAAAGATGAATCAGAATCTGAGCAGATTAATTTTGATGTGCAAGGCGTCAAAGTCACCAACACGCAAGCCAGTTTTAGCAATGAAGGCACCGGGGCTCAATACAGCGTAGACCAGTTAAACCTGACCACTGGCCAAGTGGCGTTGAAAAAACCGTTTGATGTGGCGACAGATTTTCACCTGCTGGCCAATCAGCCAGCGGTGGATGCCAAAGCGGCGATTAAAGCCAATATCATGGCTGACCCTGAAGGCAAACATTTTGTGGTGAAAGGCCTGGATGCGCAATTAAAAGGCGCTCTGCTCGATGGCAAGGATGTGACCGTGACTGCGCAAGGTTCGGTAGATGTGGATGCGGCGAAAACAGCCTTGGATGTGTCTGGCCTTAAGTTGGCCATGCAAGGTGATTTTAAAGGCGTGCAGCGCGATGTCAGCGTGCAGGCACCGGCCTTGAAGGTGAACCCTAGCTTGATTAGCAGCGATAAAGTGCTGCTGTCGCTCAAGCAAAAAGATACCAATGGTGATGTAGACCTGGCAGTTGTATTGGCTGAGTTAAAAGGCAACCAGCAAGCGGTAGAAAGCAAAGGCATTACGGCCGATGTGAAGGTGAATGCTGGTGCGCGCAAGGTAGAAGGCCATTTTGCCTCGCCAGTGAAGGCTAACCTGGCTGACCTGATTTTTGAAGTGCCTGCGCTGGCTGGCAAATTTGATATTAAAGACCCTGCTCTGCCGAATGGCGCCATGCAGGGCCAGTTCAAACTGGCCGCCAATACCAACGTGAAGCAAGAGCAGGTGAAAACCAGCTTTGACTTGAGCCTGGCAGAGACCAAACTGAATGGCGATGTGAGTGTGGCCGGTTTCAGCACACCACATATCGGTTTTAAACTTCACGCCGATACCTTGAACTTAAATGCGCTGTTGGGTAATACGGGTGCTAAAAAACAAGCTGCGGCTAGCAGCACTAAAGCCAGTAGCAAGGCCGATAAGCCTGCGGATTTGAGCGCGTTAAAAACCTTGTTTTTGGATGGCAGTATCAATATTGGCAAGATTCTCTATAGTCCTTATACCTTGAGCGGCCTCAATGTCGGTATCAAAGCCGATGGCCAGAAACTTGCCTTGCAAGGGCTGGATGTCAAACTCGACGACAGCCACATTCAAGGCAATGTCGGCGTGAGCCAGTTCAGCAAGCCGCTGTACACGTTTGATCTCAATATCGACAAGCTGGATTTGAACCGTTACTTGTCTGCCGCAGAGGCCAAGGCTGGGGATAGCCAACCTGCCGAAAAAACCGCTGATAAGGCTGAGCAACCGATTGATCTCTCTGCGTTAAAAGCGCTCAATGCGCAGGGCAATATCCGCGTCGGCTGGTTGAAATATGGCAAAACAGAAGCCAAAAACCTCAATATTGGTTTAAAAGCGCAAGATGGCCTGGCCAGTCTGGATCCACTCAATGTGGATGTCTACCAAGGCACAGTGCGTGGCGCTGTCAAACTGGATGCACGTGCCACGCCTGCGGTGGCGATTCAGCAAAATCTGCAAAACATCGCGGTGGGGCCATTGTTGGTCGATACCATTAATAACGACATGCTTTCAGGCAGCGGTAACTTGAATGTCAACGTCACTGCGCAAGGTAATACGGTGACGGCGCTAAAAAAGTCACTCGGCGGCTCGGTTGATTTGCGCATGGCCGAAGGCGCCGTTAAGGGCTTTGACCTCGCTGGCGCGATTCGCGATGCCAAAGGCAAGCTCAACGTGCTTAAAGGTCAATCCAGTGCCGACGTTGATAAAAGCAAAAAAACAGACTTTAGTGAGCTGACAGCAACGTTTAATATCAAGAACGGCATTGCACATAATGACGACCTCGCCATGAAAGCACCGGTGTTTCGCCTGACCAAAGGCGAAAGCAAAGGCGATATTGATATTGGCAAAGAGCAGATTAACTATGTCGCCAAGCCCACCCTGGTGAATTCACTCAAAGGCCAGGGCGGTAAAGATGCCGAGCAACTTGGTAGTATTGGTGTGCCAGTTAAAATCACCGGCACATTTGCGGCACCTAAATTTGGCATCGATATGGCCGCGCTCGGGCAAGCACTGGCGAAATCTGTGGCACTCGATGCACTGACTGAGAAGCTTGGTGGTAGTAATGCCGATGCATTAAAAGGGTTGCTCAATGGTAAATCATCGGGCGAAAGCTCTGGCGGTGATGCTGCAAAATCCGAGAGCGGGACGACAACAGAGCCAGCAAAACCTGCTGATCAGCTCAAACAAAAGGCGCTCAAAAAGCTGCTGAATTTTTAGCTGTGAGTGTATTTGCCGACAAACTCATCGCCTGGCAGCAGGTGCATGGCCGTCACGATTTGCCGTGGCAACAAACGCGCGACCCTTATGCGGTGTGGGTGTCTGAAATCATGTTGCAGCAAACCCAGGTTTCAGCCGTCATTGGTTACTATGATCGCTTTATGCAACGGTTTCCCACCATTGCCAGCCTGGCCGAGGCCGATCAAGACGAGGTGATGCGACACTGGAGCGGGTTGGGCTATTACTCCCGCGCGCGCAATCTGCATCACGCCGCGCAGACCATCATGCGTGAGCATGGCGGTGTTTTTCCAACAGATTTCGACACTATCCAAACCCTCAAAGGCATCGGTCGCTCAACGGCGGCTGCGATCAGTGTGTTTGCTTTTAATCAACGGCAGACTATCCTCGATGGCAACGTTAAACGTGTGCTGGCCAGGCTGTATGCGGTTGACGGCTGGCCAGGCTTGCCTGAGGTAGAAAAAAAGCTTTGGCACATTGCCGAAGCGTTGTTGCCCGATGACGGCTTGCCTGCTTATGTGCAAGGCTTGATGGATTTTGGCGCCACTTTATGTACGCGTAGCAAGCCGCGCTGTGATGGTTGTCCTATGCAGGATCAGTGTCAGGCATATCAACAACAGCGTGTGGCCCAACTGCCCGCCTCTAAGCCGCGCAAAGCATTGCCTGAAAAGCAGGTCACCATGCTGATGATTGTGGATGCGGGTGAGATTTTGCTGGAAAGGCGACCCAATAAGGGCATCTGGGGTGGTTTGTGGAGCCTGCCTGAGATCTCTGCAACACAAATTGCCGTGCCACATGCGCAGGAGAAACTAGGCCTGGAAACAGAAGCGCTAGAAGTGTTGCCTGTGCTATGGCATAGCTTTACGCACTTTAAACTTGAAATTACGCCGCAACCATTGCAACTGACAGGGCGGCGGCCTGCTCTGCCCCCCAATATGCAGTGGCTGTCATTGTCTGATGCAATTGGAGCCGCGCTACCAACCCCGGTGCGTACTTTAATTAAAGCGTTTAAACAGCTTGGTGGTTAACGCTTAGATATTTGCGAGCCTAAACACATGGCTGGCCAGTTCGGCTTGGTTGCTTTTGAGATGCTTTAACAAAGATGATGCGCTATCAGGCTTAACCAGCGCTTTGGTGTAGATCACCGGCAATTCAAAAATGGCGATTTCCCGCTCAACAATGTTCAGGTTGGTGTGTGCCGACCCTTGAATCACATCCATGAGTTTGTCATATACATTGTCAGTGACGCGGGTATAAGGAAACAGAATCCAAAAGTCTGTGCCTTCCCTGCCTACCAAATCAGAGCGTCTGAAGGAGTTCTGCAGATCGTGCGTCAACGAAGATAGTTGACGCAATGCCTCTGGCGCACCGTAAGCCTCACCCAAGCTATTGTCATCGCCATACGCAATTCTCACCAAGGCGATATTAAAGTCATCAGAGTGTCTGATCAGCACTTGGCAAATCCAGTCTAATGTATCAATAAAACGACTACATAACTGAATGTCAGAAATCATGAGAAGCCCCGGGTAAAGTCATATATAAAGATGCAGATAGCCGTAAACACGCTGTAAACCATTACCATGCTAGCAGAAACTTTTAGATAAATTGAGTTTGAACAACCCGATAAAACCATTCCTTTTCATAATCTTGCAATTGGCCGAACTAGTCAGACTGTTGCAATTCTGCAACAAATCAAACTTGCGCTAAGCAATTTGACGTATTCACTTGCGCCAAAAGCCCTGGATTTGCAAGAATTGCTCTGACCTTGTTGGAAATGCTTTTAGTGATTCCGCAGGAGTTCTCGAGTATGTGCGTTTTTGCGCGCATCTTAAAAAGCAATATCCTTACACAAGTTGTGAAAACAACATTTTTGGAGATTCGTATGAATACAAAATTGAACGTTGCAGTTGCAGCAGCCCTGTTCGCTGCCGCTACTGGCGCACAAGCTGGCATCACTATCCCAGCTGGTGACTGGACTCTGGACATCGGTGGCGTTGTTAACGCTTACTACACTCAAACTAGCTTCAGCGGCGACACTGGCGCAGGTACTTCAGCCCTAGGTTTAGGTAATGGTAATGCTGATAATAGTGCAAACATCACTACAGGTCTTCTGCCAAACTACCTGAGCGTTTCTGGTAAAACACGTCAGAACGATTTGGATGTTGGTTTCACAATCAGCATTAACCCAGGTGCATCTACTACTGGTGCTGGTGTACAAGGCTCACAACAAGAAAACCGTCAGGCATTCTTGACATTCGGTGATGCTTCTTGGGGCTCTATCAAGCTGGGTAAAGATCTGGGTATCTTCGCTTCAGACGCTATCTTGAACGACATGACATTGTTGGGCGTTGGTGGTGGTGCAGGTTCATTGGCTGGCAACACTACAACATTGGGCCGCATTGGTTCAGGTTTTATGTATGCTGACTGGAAATCTCAAATTGCTTACTCCTCACCAAACTGGAATGGCTTCCAGTTTACAGCTGGTTTGACTCAAGCATGGGATGCACAAAGCAGTGGTATCGGTTCATCTGTAAGCGGTAGCAACGGTACAAACAACCCTAACGCATTCAGCGGTCGTCGTGGCGGCGGTCAAACTGCATATGAAGGTAAAGCTTCTTATGAGTGGACTGGTGATGTTGCAGGTAAAGTTTGGGTTTCTGCAATCCACCAAAAAGTCGAAGACATTACTTCACTGTCTGCAACTTCTGGTTTTACGAATGATCGTGCATATGCATGGGATATCGGTACAACTATCAAAGTTGCTGATTTTGGTTTGACAGGTTACTACTACGATGGTAAAGGTATTGGCCAAACATTCCAATTACGTGATGGTTTTGACCTGAATGGTAACCGCCGTGACTCTAAAGGTGGTTATGTACAAGGTACATACACTGTACCAGGCGTAGCAACTAAGCTGGGCGTTAGCTGGGGTCAGTCAAAATTGGACGGCAACAGTGTTGATGCCTTCCGTGATGTAACTGACTCTATGTGGACAGTTGGTGCTTACCATCCTCTGACCAAGCACTTGAACTTGGTTGCTGAGTACTCACAAACTAAACGTGAGTTGGATAACAAAGGTGCAGCAGATTTGGATGCTAAAGCAAAAACCATCTCTCTGGGTGCGATCCTGTTCTTCTAGTTTAATGGCAGTTTAACTGCTTAAATTAAAAGTTAGAAAAAACGGCAACTTCGGTTGCCGTTTTTTTATCTATATAAAAGCTTATCTGCTGATAATGGTTA
The DNA here is from genome assembly GCF_008015755.1 of Methylophilus sp. Classification (GTDB taxonomy): domain Bacteria; phylum Pseudomonadota; class Gammaproteobacteria; order Burkholderiales; family Methylophilaceae; genus Methylophilus. Next base: position 7,106 of record NZ_SSGF01000017.1, read on the forward strand.
ATCAATTATGAATTTGTATCCTGTTACGATCGTTGAAAATTTTTATGAAGACCCGGATGCCGTACGTACTTTTGCGCTGAATCAAAAATATCAATATCGTCATCAGTTGAAAGATGTACCTTATGTTTTTCCTGGGGCGCGCACAAAAGATCTTTCGGTGATTAATAAGCCCTTATTTGAGAATGTGAGTACCAAAATTGTCTCACTGTTTCATAACTCTGAGTTTGAGCGTATGCGTTGGGCCATCTCTACAAACTTCCAGAGTGTGAGTGAGGATTACGGTAGAGGTGTGATTCATACCGATGGCAATGCAGTGTTTGCCGCTGTATTGTATCTGAGCCCGGATGCTCCATTGGATTCTGGTACGTCACTATTCAGGTCAAATAAGAGTTTTGATCAAGACGCCTATGAGAAAGCATTAAAGCAAAACGATAAGCGTTTTGCGGATGGCACTGTCAAGATGGATACTTCTTATCACAGCATGTTTGATGAAATCGTACGTATTAATAACGTCTACAACACATTAATTTTGTATGAAGGCCGACATTTTCATGCGGCAAACAATTTTTTTGGGAAAACGCTGAAAGACTCACGTTTAGCGCAAGTCTTTTTTGTCAGTAGTATCGATGCGCAAAAACATAGCTCATTTCCGCTATGGCGCAGTCAACAAGTTCATATATAACTTAGTCGTCTATCCCCAGCTCTTGAATCTTACGCGTCAGCGTATTGCGACCCATGCCTAACTGATTGGCTGCCTCGATGCGGCGGCCATCTGTATGGGCCAATGCGCGCGTGATCAGGATGCGTTCGAACTCTTTGGTTTTGGCATCGAGAATATTGGTTTCACCGCGATTAAGCGCATCGGTCACTTCTTGAGCCAGAGCCTCTTGCCAAGAGCCACCGGTGTTATGTTTGCCGGTATCTTCTTTCAGTTCTGGTGGTAGGTCGTTCACATCGACGTTCTGGCCTGGTGCCATCACGGTCAACCAATGACAGACGTTCTCCAGTTGGCGGACGTTGCCGCTCCAATTGACTGACATCAGGTACTTGATCGCTGCTGCCGAGAGTTGTTTGGGCTCTACACCGAGCTGCTGTGCGCTGTGGGCGAGAAAATGTTTGGTCAGCAAGGGGATGTCTTCCCTGCGCTCGCGCAAAGGCGGCAAACGCAGGCGGATGACGTTTAAGCGGTGAAACAGGTCTTCACGGAAAAGGCCTTGTTTGACGCGTTCCTCCAGGTCCTGGTGGGTCGCCGCAATCACGCGCACATTGACTTTAATCGGTTGATGACCACCGACGCGGTAAAATTGGCCATCAGATAACACGCGCAATAAGCGTGTTTGCAAGTCAGCAGGCATATCGCCGATTTCGTCTAAAAATAAGGTGCCATTGTCTGCCTGCTCAAAGCGCCCTCTTCTTGCCGCTGCTGCGCCGGTAAATGCGCCGCGTTCGTGGCCAAACAGTTCGGATTCGAGTAAGTCTTTAGGGATCGCTGCGGTGTTGATTGCAATAAATGGTTTATCCGCACGCGGGCTATGCCTGTGCAGCGCGCTGGCAACCAGCTCTTTACCACTGCCTGACTCACCGTTGATGAGCACTGTGGAGTGCGAGCGACTCAAGCGGCCGATGGCGCGGAACACCTCTTGCATGGCTGGTGCCTGGCCGATAATTTCTGGCGAAGGACCGGTATCTTCAACCGCTTCTACCGATTGGCGCATGCTTTCTTCAACGGCGCGTTTGATAATTTCAATCGCTTGGTCAACATCAAAAGGTTTGGCCAAGTACTCAAAAGCACCGCCCTGAAATGCGGCGACTGCGCTTTCGAGGTCAGAGTAGGCCGTCATGATAATGACCGGGATATCCGGAAAGCGTTGTTTGACTTCTGACAGAAAGTCTAACCCGGAGCCGTTAGGCATGCGAATATCGCTAACGATGACTTGCGGTTGCTCGCGGTTGAGGGCGTTTAGTGCTTCGGCAGGAGACGAGAAGGTTTTAAAGTCAAAGTCAGTGCGTGCCAGTGCCTTTTCAAACACCCAGCGGATGGATTTGTCGTCGTCTAAGATCCAGATTGGCTTCATAGCTATTTCTCGTCAATTATTATGCTGATGATTTTAATTGCGTGCTCTCGATGGGCAGCAATATATGGAAGATGGTTTTACCCGGCTGTGAGTCGCAATCTATCATGCCATGGTGCTGGGTAATAAATGTCTGCGCCAGCGCCAGCCCTAAGCCCGTGCCGCCTTCGCGGCCAGAAACCAGCGGGTAAAAAATACGTTCTTTGATGCCTGCTGGGATGCCGGGGCCATTATCAATAATTTCTAGATGGATCCCCACACGATAACGCTTTCTGGCCAGTGTAATCTGGCGTTCGGCGCGCGTGCGAAAGGTAATGCTGGCATGTTCAGTCTGGCTTTGTTGCATGGCTTGCGCGGCGTTACGGGCAATATTGAGCACCGCCTGAATCAGTTTTTCGCGGTCACCAATCAGCTCGGGTAGGCTGGTATCGTAGTCGCGGATGACGCGAATATGATTGGGCGACTCTGCCAGCAGCAGGCTGCGTACACGTTCCAGTACCTCATGGATGTTGGTCGGTTCGTATTTAGGCACGCGGTGCGGCGCCAGCAATCTATCCATCAAGCTGTGCAAACGGTCCGCTTCTTTAATGATGACCTGTGTGTATTCTTTCAGGCTGGCTTGCGGCAACTCGAACTCTAGCAATTGGGCGGCACCGCGTAAACCGCCTAGCGGATTGCGGATTTCATGCGCCAGGTTACGCAACAGCTCGGAGTTGGCTTGTTGCTGAATCAGCATGCGTTCTTCGCGCGCAATACGTAATTGCTGGTCCATTTGTACAAACTCCATGATCAGCATGTCTTCTGGCGTTTGATTGAAGGTGGCTGAAATCGGTGTCACGGTACAGGTTACCGCGGTGGTGTGCCCGCGTTGTGTGGTTAGCGTGAACTCGTGTTCTCTAAAAGGGCCTTGTGTTTGTATGGCATTAGTCACCGCCATTTGGAGAATTTCGCAATTCACGAATACATCGTGAATGTGCAGGCCATGGATTTGGTTAGCACTAAACGCGAACAAAATCTCTGCACTGGAGTTGGCATAAGTGACTTCCAGCTGATTATTGAGCAGAATCACTGCTGTCGCAATGTGCTCTAAACCGCTAAATCCGTTGGGAGATTTTTGAACCATATCCTAAATTTGTTAAAAAGAGTGAATCACGCCCTGTTTTAAAGCAAAAGCCAAGCCAATTCTAACTTAGTTATCAAAAATGGATTAAAGAATTCCCAAAATGGTGCATTTAGAGGTTGAGTTCTTTGTTGAGTAGCTCAATATTGCGCTCGTGCGCCTGAATTTCAGCTTCGATCAGATGTAGTTTTTCTTCGTATTTGGCGACGTTTCTAAACGTTTTTCCGTTGGCACCTCTATACACTTCTGGCGTATTTTGCGCTTCTTCATAGAGTTGTTTGGCGTTCTCAAGTGCTTGTTTTTCTTGTGCTAATTCATTCATCAGCAGTTCGCGGCGTTTTTGGTCGCGTTGATTTTGTGTCTGATTGTCGACCTTGGGGAAATTGGCCGGAGAGGGTGTTTTGGCACTAGACTTTTTTTCGCGGACGGCGGGAGGTGGTTCTGCGGTTTTCGGCCCGCTGATGACCAATTCAGCTTTACTGTGGCCCTCTGGCTTGATGTTGGTGTATGTTGTCACGCCATTGCTGTCGGTATATTTGTATATATCGGCCAGGCTGTTGTTGCATACCAGAGCAAACGCAAAAATGTAAAAAAGTCTTTTCATGGCAATAGTTTAGAGTAGATTGTTGAGGTTATCAACGTGTGTTTGCGGCAAAAGGTTGACCATGTCAAACGCCCATAAAAAAACAGGGCAGCCTAAGCCGCCCTGTTTTAGTGCATCCTCTTGCGATTAGCAGGAGTAGTACAAACCAAACTCAACTGGGTGTGGTGTTTGACGCAATTTGGTGACTTCTTCCATTTTCAATGCAATGTAAGCATCAATCCAGTCGTCAGTGAATACACCACCGCGTGTCAGGAACTCACGGTCTTTGTCCAGATACTCAAGCGCTTGCTCCAGTGAAGAACACACAGTTGGGATCAATGCATCTTCTTCTGGTGGCAGATGGTACAAGTCTTTAGTCGCTGGTTCACCTGGGTGAATCTTGTTCTGAACGCCGTCCAGGCCAGCCATCAGCAAAGCTGAGAAAGCCAGGTAAGGGTTGGCAATCGGATCTGGGAAACGCGCTTCAACACGGCGTGCTTTGTCTGAATGCACGAATGGAATACGGATCGCAGCAGAACGGTTTTTAGCTGAGTAAGCCAGTTTTACTGGTGCTTCGTAATGTGGCACCAGGCGTTTGTATGAGTTAGTGCCTGGGTTGGTGATCGCGTTCAATGCGCGAGCATGCTTGATGATACCGCCGATGTAATACAGGGCGAAATCGCTCAAACCAGCGTAGCCGTTACCTGCAAACAGGTTTTTGCCATCTTTCCATACGGATTGGTGTACGTGCATACCAGAACCGTTATCGCCAAACATTGGTTTAGGCATAAAGGTTGCAGTTTTGCCGTAAGCATGCGCAGTGTTAGTGACCACGTATTTCAGGATTTGTGTCCAGTCAGCACGTTGTACCAAGGTGGCAAATTTAGTGCCGATTTCACATTGACCAGCAGTCGCCACTTCGTGGTGGTGCACTTCAACAGGCACGCCCAGCTCTTCCAGTGTCATCACCATGGCAGAGCGGATGTCGTGCAATGAGTCGACTGGTGGCACTGGGAAGTAGCCGCCTTTTACGCCTGGTCGGTGGCCTGTGTTGCCGCCTTCGAATTTTTCACCTGATGACCAGGCTGCTTCTTCGGAATTGATTTTAACGAAGCTACCACCCATGGTGGCATCCCACTGTACGCTGTCAAAAATGAAGAACTCTGGCTCAGGGCCAAAGTAGGCAGTGTCGCCCAGGCCGCTGGATTTTAGGTAGGCTTCTGCGCGTTTTGCCAGTGAGCGTGGGTCACGGTCATAGCCTTTACCATCTGTAGGATCAACCACATCACAGGTCAATACTAATGTTGGCTCGTCAAAAAACGGGTCAATGTATGCGGTGCTTGCATCAGGCATCAGTTGCATGTCAGACGCTTGAATGCCTTTCCATCCTGCGATAGATGAGCCGTCAAACGCATGGCCTTCAGTAAATTTATCTTCGTCGAAGTGAGACACTGGCACAGTCACGTGCTGCTCTTTACCTCTGGTGTCGGTAAAACGGAAATCAACAAATTTGATGTCGTTTTCCGCAACCAATTTCATTACATTAGCAACAGACATTACATTCTCCTCAATGATCAAGCTCAAACAGTGATTCAAGTTACGCACGTCAAAAAGGGACATGTTGCGGATGTCCCAGAACGTACGCAAGGTAAAAAAACAATAGGTTGTTTGAATTCAGCGCAATGACTGAATCCATTAAAACTCAATGTGTAATATTAGCAGGAAGCATGCCACCCCAAAATAACCATTTTGCATCCTTTTGGCGTATCTAGCATAAAATCATCATATCCACATGCACCTTTAATGTGCGATGCAACAAATTAAGCACCAATATGGTGCATAGTGATTTTGCATGGCTTTCGCAGGTATACTCGCCGTTTTAGAAGTGTTGATTAAGAATGAAGGTGTGATTTGGAAAGCGTAGAGAATATCTTAACCCAGGCACGGGCTCGCGCCTCACAAACCGGCTTGTCATATGCAGGTGCCGTGACGCCACAAGAGGCTTATGCGGTGATTAGCCAGGATAGCAGCGCGGTGTTGGTCGATGTGCGTTCGCGCGCCGAGCTGGAGCTGGTCGGCCGCGTGCCAGTCGCGACACATGTGGAATGGGCATTTTATCCAGGCATGGTGGCAAACGCCGATTTTGCGGCGCAATTGCAGGCGCAAGTGGACAAATCCCGCACGGTGATTTTTATGTGCCGCACTGGCGGGCGTAGCCATAATGCAGCCTTGCTGGCGCAGCAATTAGGCTACAGCCATGCTTATAACATGGTGGAAGGGTTTGAAGGCGAGGCCAATGCGCTTAAGCAACGAACCCTGATGAATGGCTGGAAACATGCCGGATTGCCCTGGACTAACTAAGTATTGAAATGAGTGGAAGCACCGCCGCGTATGACCGTTGAAAAGTATGCCGTGATTGGTCATCCAATCGAACACAGTAAATCGCCACTCATCCATCAGGCCTTTGCACAGCAATTCAATCAATCCATCGTTTACGACAAAGTGCTGGCACCGCTGGATGGCTTTGCTGCAACGCTTACACGTTTGCGCGCCGAGGGGTATGTGGGTGCGAATGTGACGGTGCCATTCAAGTTTGAGGCATTTGATGCTTGCCACGAGTTGTCTGCGCGCGCGCAAGCCGCAGGCGCGGTGAATACCCTTAGCTTCAAAGCGGCACAGTTGCTTGGTGACAATACCGACGGCTGTGGCCTGGTCAATGATATTCTCAAGCATCAACAGACCTCGTTGGCAGGCAAAAAAATCCTGTTGCTCGGTGCGGGCGGTGCGGCACAAGGGGTGATGTTGCCCTTGCTTGAGCAGCAACCTTTACAACTGACCGTCGCCAATCGTAGCCTCGATAAAGCGCAGGTCATGGCAGGCAGATTTGCCGCACAGGCGGCAAGTAAACAGGTTGTCTTGCAGGTGCAGACGTTTGCGGATTTAGCGCAGGGCTATGACGTGGTGATTAATGCCACTTCGGCCGGGTTGACTGAGAGTGCCTTGCAAATGCCAGCGCTGGTCTTCCAGCAAAACACGTTGGCCTATGACATGATGTATGGCCGCGACACGCCATTTATGCAGCAGGCGCGTGCTGCGGGTGCGCGCGTGGCAGATGGCCTGGGCATGCTGGTAGAGCAAGCCGCTGAGGCATTTTATCTGTGGCATGGTGTGCGCCCCGACACCGCGCCTGTCATCCAGTCTTTCCGCCAGCCCTAGTTTTTTTGCCATGAAACAAGCCATTAAACTGTTTTTTGGCCTCTTGCTACTGTGGGTGTGCCTGTATCAGGTGTGGGTGCTAATACACATTTTATGGTGGGTTGAGCATAACCCTGATTCAACCGCCTTTATGGCGGCGCGCCTCGAGATCATGCAGGAGAGTCACCCTGATGCAAAGTTGCAGCAGCAGTGGGTGCCATATGCCAAGATCAGCAGCCACTTAAAGCATGCCGTGATTGCGGCCGAAGACAGCAAGTTTGTCGATCACGAAGGGTTTGACTGGGTGGGCATAGAAACCGCATTCGAGAAGAATCTGAAAAAAGGCAAAATTGTGGCAGGTGGCTCGACCATTAGCCAGCAATTAGCCAAGAATCTTTTTTTATCCGGGCATCGAACACCGTGGCGCAAAGCGCAAGAGGCAGTCATCACCTTTATGCTGGAAAAACTACTCAGCAAGCGTCGTATTCTGGAGATTTACCTGAATGTGATTGAGTGGGGCGATGGCGTATTTGGTGCCGAAGCCGCGGCTCGCCACTATTTTCATGGCAGTGCCAAGTCACTCGGCCCGGCGCAGGCTGCCAGGCTAGCGGCCATGATCCCTAATCCGCGCTTTTATGATGTGCATCGCAGTACGCGCTATCTGAGTCGCCATGCGGGCACCATACAGGCGCGCATGCGATTGGTGAAAATACCCTGATTTTAACGGTTTGTTTCAGCGATCAAACCCTCACGCCGCCACATACAATGTTTTATATAAATATATGTATGTGGCTTTACCACATCCGTATGCGATGCAGCCACATTAAAAATCACTGATTAGCAATGAGGGCGCATCTTGGGGACAGGTTGCATGTTGACCTTAGCCCTTGACAGCGAGATGTTCTAATAAGGGTGTGAGGTAACGGCCAGTATAACTGGCCGTATTTTTTGCCAGTTCCTCAGGCGCACCTACGCCGACCACCAAACCACCGCCATCACCACCCTCGGGGCCCATGTCGATCAGCCAGTCTGCGGTTTTAATTACATCTAGATTGTGTTCGATAATCACCACCGTATTACCTGAGTCACGGAGTCTGTGAATCACATCCAGCAATAATTGAATATCGGCAAAGTGCAAGCCGGTAGTCGGTTCGTCCAGAATATACAGTGTGCGGCCGGTATCACGTTTGCTGAGTTCGAGTGACAGCTTGACGCGTTGCGCCTCACCACCAGACAGTGTGGTGGCGGATTGCCCCAAGGTAATGTAGCCTAGGCCCACATCGAGCAAGGTTTTCAGTTTGCGCTCGATGACGGGTTGCGCACTAAAAAACTGATGTGCTTGCTCTACGGTCATGGCCAGCACCTGGTGAATATTTTTGCCTTTAAACTGGATCTCTAATGTTTCGCGGTTATAACGCTGGCCTTTGCACACATCACAAGGCACATACACGTCAGGCAAAAAGTGCATTTCAACGCGTAGCACGCCGTCACCCTGGCAAGCCTCGCAACGGCCACCCTTAACGTTAAATGAGTAGCGGCCAGGGCCGTAACCACGGGCGCGGCTTTCGGGCACGCTGGCGAATAAATCGCGAATAGGGGTGAACAAGCCAGTATACGTCGCCGGGTTAGAGCGCGGGGTGCGGCCAATCGGGCTTTGGTCGACGTCGACCACCTTATCAAAAAACTCCAGGCCATCAATGCTGCCATGCGGCGCCGCTTCAGTGCTGCTGCCATACAAATGGGTGGCAACCACGCGGTAAAGCGTATCGTTAATCAGCGTCGATTTGCCGCTACCAGAGACGCCGGTGACGCAGGTGAGCAGGCCGACCGGGATTTCGATGCTGACATTTTTCAGGTTATTGCCGGTGGCATTGTTGAGTTTGATCCAACGCGCTGGATCAGGCCGCGTACGCGGCAATTTAAAGGTGATCTGTTTTTTACCACTGATATATTGCCCGGTCAGTGAGTTAGGGTCGGCTTCGATTTCTGCAGGCGTGCCAAAAGAAACAATATTGCCGCCATGCTCGCCAGCCCCTGGGCCAATGTCGACCACAAAATCAGCCAGTTGAATTGCATCCTGGTCATGCTCGACCACAATGACGCTATTGCCAATATCGCGCAGACGTTTCAGGGTCTCCAGCAAACGGTCGTTATCGCGTTGGTGCAAACCAATTGAAGGCTCATCCAGCACGTACATCACGCCCGTCAGGCCGCTACCGATTTGTGACGCCAGGCGGATACGCTGCGCTTCACCGCCAGACAGGGTTTCGGCTGAGCGTGATAATGACAAGTAATCCAGCCCCACATTGGTCAAAAACTTGAGGCGGTTTTCAATCTCTTTGACGATTTTGTCAGCAATGGCCAGCTTTTGGCCGCTGAGTTGCAGCGTTTCAAAAAAGTGCAGCGCCTGTTTTAGTGGTACTTCACAAATCTGGTGGATATTACGATCGCCCACTTTGACGTGGCGCGCTTCTTTACGCAAACGTGTGCCCGCGCAATCGGGGCAACTGGTCGCATTGATATATTTGGCCAACTCGTCGCGCACCGCCGTCGAGTCACTCTCGCGGTAACGACGCTGCAGATTGTTGATAATGCCTTCAAACGTATGTGACTTGCTGAAAAACGTGCCACGCTCATTGAGGTATTTAAACGTGATTTGTTCGCGGCCAGAGCCAAACAGCAAAATTTGCTGGGTTTCTTCTGGCAGGCTTTCAAAAGGTGCTTCGAGGTCAAAACTATAATGCTGGCTCAGGCTGGCCAGCATCTGAAAATAAAACTGGTTGCGTTTGTCCCAGCCTTTAATGGCGCCGCTCGCCAGTGACAAATGCGGAAAAGCCACCACGCGTTTTGGGTCAAAAAACGTGACCTGGCCCAGGCCATCACATTTAGGGCAGGCGCCCATCGGGTTGTTAAAACTGAATAAGCGCGGCTCGAGCTCCACCAGTGAGTAATCACACACCGGGCAAGAAAACTTAGCCGAAAAGAGATGCTCTTTGTCAGTGTCCATTTCGAGGGCAATCGCCTTGCCATCGGCTAGGCGCAGTGCCGTTTCAAAGGACTCAGCAATACGCTGCTTCATGTCTTCGCGCACTTTGAGGCGGTCTACCACCACATCCACGCTGTGCTTGGTGGTTTTGGCGAGTTGCGGCAGGCTGTCCATTTCGTAGATCTTGCCGTCAATGCGCAAACGCACAAAGCCTTGGGCTTTCAGCGTATCAAATAAATCTAGCTGTTCGCCTTTGCGGTTAGAGACCACCGGCGCCAGAATCATCAGCTTGGTGTCTTCTGGCAATTTGAGAATGCTGTCTACCATCTGGCTGACGGTTTGCGCTTCAAGCTTGATGCCATGATCCGGGCACTCCGGGTCACCGGCGCGCGCGTACAGCAAACGCAAATAGTCGTGAATTTCAGTCACGGTGCCCACGGTTGAGCGAGGGTTGTGCGAGGTAGATTTTTGTTCGATGGAAATCGCTGGCGACAAGCCTTCGATCAGGTCGACATCCGGTTTGTCCATACGCGCCAAAAACTGGCGGGCATAGGCCGATAAACTTTCGACATAGCGGCGCTGTCCTTCTGCATAGAGCGTATCAAAGGCCAGTGAAGATTTTCCAGAGCCGGAGAGGCCAGTCACCACAACCAGTTGGTTGCGTGGAATATCCAGATTGATGTTCTTCAGATTATGGGTGCGCGCCCCGCGAATTTTGATAAATTCCATGATACTTTCACGAACAGACAGCCAACCTGATAATATACGCAATTATTCAAAATTAAGCCAAGATTTCTTACAGATTCATGCAGTTCTCCGAAAAAATGACCCAAATAGAAACACGTGCCACGGCGGCGCTGGCGTCTATCTATGGGCTGCGTATGCTGGGCATGTTTTTAATCCTGCCTATTTTTGCGATTTATGCTGAAACCCTGCAGGGCGGTGACAACCACGCCTTGATTGGTCTGGCACTGGGTGCCTACGGTTTTATGCAGGTGATTTTCCAGCTGCCGTTTGGCATGGCCTCAGACCGGTTTGGCCGCAAAAAACTGATTTACCTTGGCTTGATCATGTTTGCCGTGGGCAGTGTGTTTGCCGCCACCGCGCAGGATATCTATATGGTAATTGTCGGCCGTGCGATTCAGGGTGCCGGTGCGATTTCTGCCGTGGTCACCGCACTGGTGGCTGATTCTACGCGTGAAGAGCACCGCACGCAGGCGATGGCCATGATAGGCGCCACCATCGGCGTGACATTCGCCGTGTCGTTGGTGGCAGGGCCGATTTTAAACCAGTGGATAGGCGTCTCGGGCATTTTCTGGCTGACGGCGGTGTTATCAATTGTGGCGATTGCGGTGGTGAAATTTGCCGTGCCCGAGCCATTGCATGCGCACTTTCACTCCGACGCGCAGGCGGCGCCGGCCAAAATACGTGAAGTGTTGCGCGACACCCAGTTATTGCGCCTGAACTTTGGTACGTTTTGCCTGCATGGCGCGCAAATGGCCATGTTTATGGTGGTGCCGTTTGCCATTAAACACAGCACCGGCATGAATGAAAACGCACACTGGAAGATTTACCTGCCAGTGCTGGTATTGTCGTTTATTCTCATGGTGCCTGCCATTATTTACGCCGAGAAAAAGGCTAAATTAAAACCCGTCTTTATCAGTGCTGTCGGCTTGATGCTGTTGACGCAAATTGCTTTCATGTTCAGCCTGAACAGCCTGTGGGGCATTGTCGCCACTTTGTTTTCTTACTTTGTCGCATTTAATGTGCTTGAAGCCTCTTTACCGTCACTGATCTCAAAAATGGCGCCTGCCGCCGCCAAAGGCACGGCCATGGGTATCCACAATACCGCGCAATCATTTGGCATGTTTTTAGGCGCCGCGCTCGGTGGCTGGTTATCGCACAGCTATGGTAGTGCGACGGTATTTGTGTTCTGCGCTACCTTGATGGTGATCTGGTTTGGCCTGGCCATGGGCATGCAAGCACCGCCCAGTGTCAAAACCAAAATGTTCCATATACAAGGGTATAATGACGAGCAGGCCGCTCAGCTGGTGCAAGATATTCGCGCCATGGAAGGTGTGTATGAAGTGGTCGCCATTCCTTCCGAAACCATGCTCATGGTAAAGTTGGAAAATCAGCGCAGCAAAGCATTTCAGGCGGCATTGTCGCAAGCAATTATGAATCGAATAGGGGAGTAGTGACACCATGGCATCAGTCAATAAAGTGATTTTGATGGGCAATCTGGGACGTGACCCGGAAGTGCGCTATATGCCAAACGGTGAGGCAGTCGCAAACTTCAGTATTGCCACCACCGAAAACTGGAAAGACAAATCCGGCGCACGCCAGGAAAAAACCGAATGGCACAACATTGTCATGTATCGTCGCTTGGCCGAAATCGCTGGCGAATACCTGAAAAAAGGTCGCCCGGTATACATTGAAGGTCGTTTGCAAACCCGCAAATGGGAAAAAGACGGCGTGACCCGTTATAGCACCGAGATCGTGGCGGACCAGATGCAAATGCTCGGCACCGGCCGTGAAGGTGGTAGTGCCCCTTATGAAGGCGGCGAGATGGACCAAGGCGGTGGCATGGACGATTACAACCAGGCGCCACCACGCCAGCAACCTGCTGCCATGGGCGGCGGTAACAATGCCGGTGGTGGCAACCGCAACGCCTTCCAGCCCGCGCCAGCGAGCAAGCCCGCAGGCAACTTTGATGATTTTGATGACGATATTCCATTTTAGCCCTTATAAAGATGATTCTGTAAAGAATAAGATTATTAAATGAAGTAACAGTCTTCACTAATCAGATAGTTACAATAAATCAGGCCCTCTTCTTTCTGTTAAGAAATTAGAGGGCTTTTTTCATTCTAAAAAAATGTGAAGTTATAAGTCCTGACAAAGGAAATCTGTAAAGATAGTAATTTCAAAATAGATTTTGTAAAACAAGTACAAAAATAGAAGAAATAGAAATATTGAATGATATTGACTGATGAAATTGCGAGAATTGATAAAACCACAATTGAAATATGGCATCTTTGATGAAAACAGAAATATTGCCCTTGTTCTTTGGATTTAAAGTTTGCGCACAATTTTATTGGTTATTAATATATTGAAAAAATGTGAAAAATTATAAATAAAACAATGCGGGCAGCGATGTTGAAGATCTTCCGCATTTGGTTATGCCAAGAGTTCATACATGCATGATTCTACTTATTTCAAGAAGTATGGGTACAACGCATAACGTACTCTCTTAGTTTTTAACTGGCATTGAATGGGTAGCACTCCTGCTTACCATTATTTAATGGACTACACATGATCTGCAGTGCGGAAGAAACTGGGCATTTAGTGTGTGCGTTAAAATGGTAACTAAATACAATCTTGCAGCTTTTCCAGAGCAGCAGGAACGCGATTTGGTTGGCTTTATAGAAGGGTCAACACACTCTACTAAATTCCAGTCACCTAATTCGATGAAGCGGCTTTCTACCAGATGAAGCCGTATACATATTATGCTTCTGCGCTGTTGGCTCGACTCGTCTGGCTTGCAGTGTTATTGGCGATAGGCGGCTGTGCCACAGACGCCACTGTTCAGCCAGATGGAACGCTTGTTCGACATTATATAGGCTATGTCCGAGTGGCCGTGCCTCAAGCCGAGGCTAAACAACCAGTTTACGTTTCTGATGTTTCTACCATCGGAATCCGCGTGGGCGATGGCATGGGTATAGGTTACTCACGCGATAAGAGCCTTGTAATTCCTTTGGACTGCAGGCTTGTCGTACTTGTGGCAACCCAAGAGCAGCTTGATGACGCGGTTAGGAAGTTGTCTTTTTTCAAAGGAATGCCAGGATTTTGTGCTGCAGTAAGTCCAACCCTTCAGTCTGGAGATGCTAAATGAAAAGTTTGCTGAATTCTTTTAGTTTTACTAAACATACGATTCCCATAGTCTTATTGCCTGTGTTATTTGGTTGTACTGCAACTCCCAAACACACAAATGTTTTGATATTCGGTACAAATACTAAAGTGGCTCTTGATGTATCTCAAGATGCAACAGCAAGTGTTGGCGTCACGCTAGGCTATAAGCGACAGGAAGCTGTATGGATGCCACTTCTGCCAAATCAAGCTACCACTACAGAGGATGGTTTGAAACCTTCTACTTGTACAACCGCAGATTGCCCAAAGTTTGAAGGAGTTGATGGGGTGCAGAGGGATACCTACTCTGTACTAGCTAGTTTTGGCTCCAAGCTAGGTGGCGGCATTGATTCAGAAGGTAAGAAAGCACAAGTTACTGGGGAAATTGCTCAGTATTTTGCCACCGGCTTAGCAGCAAGAATGCTCGCACAAAATGGCGGAGCAGGACTCGTTAATACAAATGGTAACGGTGCGTTGACCGCTGCTCAACAAGCAGAAATAGCAGACAAGGTGAAAGTGATGGATAACGAGTTCAATGAATTGTTGATAGAGCTGATGGACTCGAAAGATCCAAACAAAGTCAATACAGCTCGTCGAGATCAGGCACTTGCGAAGCCGCCTGGAATCAATATTGCAGAGAGTCGGCGAAAACGAATAGTGGCCGCAAACTCAATGGATGAGCTCAAAAAGGTTATTACAGCCTACCCCCATGAAAGCATTGCTAAGCCCATGCTAGATACATTAAACGCTAAATAAAGGAGCTAAGTATGTCTGCACAAGAAGTTTCAATCGCTGTGTTCTCTACAATTGTTGATGCAAATGCTCATATCAAATCCAAAGAAGGTCAAGGTTTTGTGTTGGAAAAAAATATCGAAACATTTGAAAATGTTTCCTACGACAATCTGACTAGGCGCAATCAGGTAAGTGATGATGCAAGTGGGCATACTTGGGCTGTAATAATGCGTAGATAGCCGTATCGACATTGCAATCAAAGCAAAAACAGCATGTTATTTTGCTATGCCCTCAGGCGATCTTTGGAAGCTATCCGTGCCTGGTTCTCCACTATATGTAATCGAACACTTCAACGATGGATTAATTACGTTTCCAGGTTGACTTCCAATAGTCGATAAGGACGGTATGCTTATTGGTGCAATTGGTGTGAGCGGAGACGCAGTGGAGAATGATCATCTGGTTGCTCAAGCTGGAGTGAATGTAGCTGGTGTTTGCGACGTTCCTAAACACCCATGGCGTACATAAGCTTCCTACAGACTAATATAAGAAAAAATTAAGATTTAATGGACACGATTGTGACTATCACCATTCTAGCCCATGTGAAGATGATTAAATAAAGTAGTAATCTTTAAGTTAGTTGCAATAAATCAGGCCCTCTCCATTCTGTTAAGAAATTAAAAGGCTTTTTTCATTCTACAAAATGTGAAGCTGTAAGTTTCCCTAAAGTAAGCCTTCGGTTTCTTCAAAACTCATTCGGTTGTTTCATTCACAAAAGTTATGAGTTCAAAGTGATTTCTATTTCATACATTTATAGAGGAGTGTTCTACCAAAGATTTTTTAATATTTACGTTTGTCATGAGTGTCATTTTGAAAGACATTTTGTACTTTAAAAAACTTTACACATAGCTTTTTCATATCTCTGATGATTAGTATTATCAATATAATTAAGAATTGAGAAACGCAACACTGAATTATACGATTTGTTAATTTTAATTATTAATTATATTTATAATCAATGATTTATAAATTTTTCGGTTTATATTCATGGTAAACCACCACACCTTCCATTCCTTTTTCAGATATGCAAGTATGTAATAACAATGTAAAGAAATCACTTGTTAACTTGCATCTTATTTGGAAAATACCCCATGAGAATTTTGAGAGTTATGCATGAAACGGGCGAGTCACTGCCTATTTTAGTGGATGAAGATGGATTGCCTATCCCGTCTCCAAATGAGTTTGTTTTCTTTCGGAGACACAAAAGTTACAACACGATTACGCGAAATCTAAGAGAGTTGGCGGTCTTCTATAAGTGGTTATCAGACAGGGATATCGACTTAGAGGAACGAATAACTTCAGGAAAGCTTCTCACAGAGGCGGAGACCAGTACAAGCTTAGTTGGGTTTTTAAGAAAAAACCTTGAAGTGGGGCACAAACCGGTTTCACCGAAAGTTTTTAATCTTCGATTAATCACAGTCCGTCTTTATCTTTTATGGAAAATAGATGTGCAGATGTCCTCTTTGATATTTTCGGATCCTCGATACAGCTTTATTTCATCTGCTAGATACCGCTTAATTTCCAGATTTGAAAGATTGTTTATTAATTCCCCAACGAATACCGGGGATATAGTTAGCAAATCGTTGACCCAGGATCAAGCACAATTCTTGTTGAATTGCTTGAATCCCAGAAATACAGAATCGTTCGGATTTTTTGAACCTGTTAAGTATAGAAATTTCACTGCAATATACTTGATGCTAGCTTGTGGGATTAGACCTGGCGAATTGCTTAGTCTTCGCCTAGAGGATCTGAAGCTGAATGGTATTCCATCGTTAACGATCATGCGCAGAGATCCAGATCCAAATGACTCAAGAAATCCTAAACCTAGTATAAAGCGGAATGGAAGAATTCTCAGACTATCGAATATTAGTCATTTAAGAGTAATAGATTCTTATTGCACCGTTTATCGTGAGAAGCTTGTTGATAGATCGATTGCAAGTTCGGATTACTTAATTCTGAATGATGAGGGTGGACCTTTATCGCATGGCTCTCTAACACAATTATTTATTCGACTTAGAAATGTATATCCGCATGCATTACCAAAAATATTGTCGCCAAAGGCATTAAGACATACTTACTCTATCGAACTAGAAAGGGAGCTAGAGGCTTCCGGCATGGAATATGAGCGTAGACAGCAGGCTTTAGCATATGCAAGAGGTGACTCAAGTTTGGAGTCACAAAGAGTTTACACGGATGAAGAAATCCATCGGCAAGTTAGAGAAGCCTCTGCCAACTATCAAAAAAAATTATTAGGGGAGTAGGTGAGTACATGGTATCCCCAATTAGCATAGACAACATTTTTCCGTTCGAAGGAAAAAATCTCCTTGAGTTTTATACGCGTGAGGGATTCAGTGTAAACATCGAATCTGATATCTGGGTTTTGCCAGTTACTAATAGAGCCAGCAGAATTAACTTCTCAAATATCCAAAATTTGAATCTCAAAGGTTTAATTAAAGACTTTATTGTTGATCAGGCTTCACGAGTGTCAAGTACCTCCGCGTTGAATTATTTTTTTGAAATATCGAGGTTCATCATCTCTCGTGAAAGAGATTTCAAGCTTTTTAATGATATCTCATCTAAGGAGTTTGAAGAGAGATTAATCTCATTAATCGAGGATGTTATCAATGCAGTAAGAAGAAAACACAAGCTTCATGATTTTTACAGGATACGGGAGTGGTATGTCTGGTGCAGTGAAGTTTATCCAGAAGTAGGGTTTTCTGAATTATATGCAAACCAGTTAGATGCGATGACTATCCCAGGTAATCCTAAAGGGGAAGCTGTACGCATGCAAGATCCTGAATCAGGACCGCTAGACCGGGTGTTGGAATTACCGCTTTTGATTAATGCTTTGAAAGAGGACAAGAGTAATCTTTATATCCATTTACAGCAAAAGGCAGTAATCGCATTATCTTTAGCCTTTGGAAGAAATCCCTCAAACCTTACTTATTTACTAGAGTCGGATCTTGAGGATAAAACCTTGGGAATAGGGGGTGAACCTTGTTATTGCCTAAAAATGCCTAGGATAAAAAAAGGGTTACTTAATCCAAGAGACGACTTTATTGAAGAGTACTTGAATTCCACATTTGCTGCCCATGTCAAAGCTCTCATTAACGCGCCTAAACCAATACAAATTAAATATGGTGATGAAGAGGATTCAAAAGTAACCATTAACCCGTTATTCATTAACTTGAGCGGGAATAGTTACGCCATAGCTTCAGGTCGTATCGACTGTAAATACAATATGCTTTCAACAGGAATTGGTAAGCTTATTAAGGATTTTATTAAACGGCACAATTTAGTTTCACCCCTTACCCAAAAATTGTTACACATCACACCACGGAGGTTGAGATACACCTTTGCTACTGGGCTTGTCCTTGAAGGTATTTCATCCAGAGAGTTGGCGAGAGCTCTCGATCACACTGATACACAAAACACGACTGTTTATTTTGAGCTTGGTGAAAAAATTGTTGCCCCTTTAGACCGGGCTATTGAGAAAGGTTTTTCTAAAAATCTAAATTATTTCAAAGGAAAAATAGTGGAAAGTGAAGATGAGGCTATTAATGGGAAAAGAAATGACAAATCTGTTTTCTTTTTTGATGAAAGAAATATTGAAAATCAAGAAATGATTGGAATTTGTGGGGAAAAGCAGCTTTGCCGACTTGATCCACCCTATTCTTGTTATCTTTGTCCGAAATTTCAACCATACCGTCAAGCGGATCATGAACATGTTCTTAATTGTCTTATAGCAGGTAGAGAAGAAAAACTTAAGAAGTATGAAAATGCTCGATTAGGAATCCAGTTGGATGAAGTGATCGCTGCTGTATCTCAAGTTGCTAGGGAGTGTGAAAGGCTAGGGAAAAATGACTGATGGACGATCTTTTAGACAAGCCAAAGTGGTTGCATTTCTTAGCAAGTTTGATAAGGATAGGGTCAAGAATTTTAATGAGCTGATCAAAGTCGCTAAGTGTTTCGAGTTTACTGGTTTTGAAAATGTGAATTGGGAAGATGATCTTTGGACAGTAACAGGAGGGCGCTTAACTAAACTTCCAGGTAGAAAAGTTAAGAGTATTAGTATTAAGTTCAAACCGCCAGAAAAATTATGCTTCGATATGACTTCTGAATGGAAAGATGTCATTAAGGCACTATTTCTACATCGGTTTCATGAGAAAAATCAGTCACTAACGAGCCAGAGGTTCTTTATTACTGCCGTTGTATATATAGCTAACGCTTCAAATGAGTTAGGGAAAAGTTTAATCTCATTAACGCCAGAGGTGCTCGACAATGCCTGTGTTCTTATTTCGAAACATTACTCGGAAACCACAGCTTATAGTCTTCATAAAAATGTCTGTGAATTTGCCGCGCATTGCGACAGTAACAAATTATGCAAAACTTTATTTAAATATAAATATGCAGGTATGAAGCGACCTTCAAAGGTTGGAGGCTTGGGCGGTGCGATTGACAATGGTATTGACTATGAAGACGCTCAGGATACCGCAGGAGAAAAAATAGTAGCACCAGAGGTATATGCAGTCATTGGTGAGCTTCATAGAAATGTCCCAAAATTACATAAATACCGGTTATATGTTTTGATGCTAACTTTATTCGCTTGTTTAGGAAGAAGGTTTAGTGAAATTTCACTTTTGCCAAATCAATCAATTTCAAGAAATGCCAAGGCATTAGCCTATATAGAATACTTTCCAGAAAAGCAGTATCAAGGCGACACCTTAACTCCAAAACGAAAACTCTACTTATATTCTCAAGTAGTTGGCGTTGTTGAGGAGGTTCTTTCTGAGTTAGAAACCTTAACAGCGGCGTCTCGTTCTACAGCGATACAAATGCATAAAAATAATGCGGCCGATTTGCGATTTTTGGAAAATATAAATGAGAACCAAAAGTTATATCCTGCCGATCTTAGAGCGCTTGGAATCTCCGATACACTTTTGACCTCGACTGGTTGGCTGAGGCAGAAAGATCGTGCTTGGCCTGATTACGACGCAAAGACACTCCAGGGAATAGTTCCTGCTAATGCCATTCACTTTACCTACGTGAAACATCTGCGAGAATATTGCTCGAAGTATTATGAGGAAACCAGTACATCAGTAATAAGAGTAGATCAATTTGGAAAAGAATATTTTACTAAGGATTTTTTATTCATAAGGCCACTAGGAATTTCTAGTGGAACTTATGCACCTTGGTTGGCTACTATTTGCACCCACTCCATGTTTTCAACATTTCAAAGATATTTAGAAAATCTAGTCAAGGAGTTTGCTTCAAAAAGTTTGAGTGTAAGCTTCACAAGCCACCATTTCCGTCATACCTTGAATACCTTACTTGATGAGGGTGGTTTGAGTGATTTGATGCAAACACATTGGTTTGCAAGATCTAATCCAGGAGACACCAAAGCGTATCAGCATACTCCCCCGGCAAAGAGGGCTTTAATGCTACACGAAGCAATTAAAGGTGGGAAGGTGGGTGGGAGATTAGCTGAACAAATTGAAATTTTACCAGTTGAGCTTCATGACGCAATTTTAAAGGCACGGATTCAAGCCGTGCATGATGTTGGTCCTGGCCTTTGCATACATCCATTTTCGCAGATTCCTTGTGAAAAGCATTTAGAGTGCTCTGCAGACTGTAAGGATTATTTATGGGTTAAGGACGATAAGGCTCGCCTTTCAGAGCAAAAGCGACAATACGCTATTAACTCCTTGGCTTTAGAAACTGCTGAAGCTATACAAAAATCCACTAAACCTAAGAAAAGTATTGACTGGATTAATCACACGAAAAAGAAGTTGAAAACGTTAGGCGCACAATTAAATGACAATGGTGTTTTCGACTTTAACCCTATAGAGTATTTAAAAGAAATTGGTTATGGCAAAGAACTTTAGACGCATGACAGATCGAGATGTTGCACAAGTTGTTGCCGAGCTTGACCGTTGGGCATTAGGGGCATTGGGTTCAAAACTCACGTGGAGTGCGTTAGAGGAAAGATTCCAGTTTAGTCGCCAGTCTTTACAAGCAAAGTCTGCAATTAAGGCCGCATATTTAGAGGCAAAACAAGCCTTGTCCGGAGGGCTTGTTAAAACAAAGGATCAGGCTATAAAACAAGCTGAAGATTTGCAAGTTGAAATTCGGAGGCTGAAGTCTGAAGTTGAGGCTAGTAGTCGTAGGGAGAAGATATGGTTGCTAAGGTGGCAGACAATTGCTTTTAACATTCGCAATCAGGGTATACAAATGACTAATGTAGATAAAAAGCTAAACGGAAAAGTTAACCTGCCGTCAAAAACTGAAACGGCAAAGATACTTAAGCCATTTGAAAAACCCTTGGGTGAGAAATAAAAGTTGCCAAAAGATATGCTTTTAATTGATTAATATTTCGTAAGCGCCAATTTCCCCACGCATTACAATTAGCCTCAATATACTTAATACTACCTCATTTCTGGATGGTATAGAACATGATGCCGCGGATTTAGGCTTAGCGATCGAGCTTTACAATGGTCATTTATTAACTGATGAAACATTACGTCTACGCAATATCATGGCAGCTGCTGCAGCCCATTTTGAGTCTAGAGAAGCAATAGATCCACTGAATTTACTAACCCAAGCACAGCCAATGTCGCTGAGCCTAAACATAAGCTCTAATCAGCGTAACTCTGGAAGAGATTATTACGAAGGATAATCATTTCAATCTCAAAAGCAGTATATCCATCATGACCAATCAAGCCCAAAATACAAATATCAATATCGCTGATCAGCAAAGAAATGCTAACCGAGATTACTATGAGCTTAGTTCGGCACCATCCATGAGAGTGTATATGGCAACTCGTTCAGATGATGATTTAGACCGGGTAGCAGTGACGAATCAGCGGATGTTCAAGTATCGCTTTGGATTGACCACTAATGCGACGGTGCGCTCAAAGATAATTGCAATCAAGAATCGGTACAATTTAACCGACCTGGAGGTCGAAAAATTGATTAGTTCTGGTCAAATCAGAGTTAAACAGAATCAAGTTTTTGTGATGCCTGACAGTTTATCGCCTATTTTGGTTATGTTATTTTACTAGTCATCAGTTTTGTTTGTGGGTTGAATATACTCGCTGTCAGCGAAGCCCCCTCATCTCCATGGAAAGTTCTTATAGCGCTTAGTATGATATTTAGCGTCTGGAGTATATGCATCTACTACACAAAGAAGTTTATGGTGTCGCCTTGGCGAATTCTGAAGCGCTCCGGGATTCTTAGTGACATACCAGAAATCAATATCTTGGATAGTCTACTAATGCGCTCGTTTGTTGTGGATACAAGTACACATAGTCACAATTAGGTGTAATACGAATAATAGAATTTCGCCATTAGTTGTTACACACTAGAGTTTTATAATTTATTCAAATTGAATAATAAATCTATTAACTACTTACTAACATACCCTTATTCTTAGTAGAATGAGGATTGAATCATGAAAAACCTTTTCCTTTTACTACTGATATCAATAGTGACACTGCAACCGCTCTATGCGGCTACGGCAGATTTCGCACATATGTTGAGTTCGGAGAGTACAGAGGACAAAACTATCAATCATATGATTGAGCATTTTGATCATGTTGCACATCACCATGATGAGGATGGCGACTCTCATGAAGATGAGTCTCAACAATCTGTGGCTCACATGATAGATTTTGAGCACGGCTTGAATTTGGTATCAATACCAATGGCGGCTCCAAAAGTATTACTCAATCAACTGGTAAGTGCGGTTCCGCTTTACTTCCCAGTGGTTTACTTTAATCCATCTAATTCCCCGCCCTTAAAGCCCCCTTATAAAGCCCTCTAAGTGCCTGGCAAGTAATTCTTGCTGGGCGCTTTGCACGTTTATTTAATCAACATGCAGGGGCTTTTCCATGATTTTTTCTTCAAAGGTACTGTGCCAATATCGGCTCAGAGCATATAACTTACTCATCCATGCAAGCTTGCTTTGCTTCATACAAGCACATGCTGAAGATGTGCCATCATTTGGTGTATTACTGCGCCAAGGACTCTCTCAAGCGCCTATCTTACTTGAGCAGTCAGCAAATATTCGTGCAGCAACCGCGAATATTCAGCAAGCTAAAGCTTACTTAAATCCTTCTATCAGCGGTCTCAGCGAAAACCTAAACACAAGAGCCGACTACATCCAGCATACAGTTCTCTTAACTCAGCCATTCGAAATTGGTGGTAAGCGTGCTGCACGAATCGAAGCAAGATCAAAAGATTTATTAGTAGCTGAAACACGTGACCAGGAAATACAAGTCTTGTATGCAGCGGAACTCGCTACTGCTTATGCCATGACAGAGGCGATGCATGAGCGAATGAAAGTGGCAGAGAATGATATTTCCAGAGCCAACGACGATACCAATGCTGCAAAAACATTAGTTGAGTCTGGTAGGGAAGCAAGCTTACGCGTCTCTCAAGCTCAGGCAAATCTTTCAGCAGCAGAAGCTGCGTTTCAAGCCGCGGAAGCTAACTTCATAGAAGCAATGGTGCGATTATCCGCATTGGCAGGTTCAACTTCGACATATACAGGGCTGGGTGAAAGTTTTACCTCAAAAATACTTTCTGAAAATCGTGCAAGAAAAGATGATTCAGAAACTTCACCAGCAATTCGCAGAGCGCAGGCTGAACATGAGGCCCTACTTTCCCAAGTTACAGTCGAAGAAAAAAGAAGTATTCCAAATATTGAGGTAAGTGCTGGTGTTAGGCACTTCGAGGGTATCAGCAGCCAGGCTTTTGTGATCGGATTTGGGTCTGCAATCCCGATATTTGACCAGAATAAAGGTGGTATTGCTGCGGCTAATGAAAGAGCCATTGCGGCGGAAGCTCGCTTGAATGCCACAAAACTTCAAGTTAATGCAAACCTACAGGCAGCCACTGCTCAAGTCAACGCATCAGAGAGGCGACTTAAGGCAGCCCGAGAAGGTGAGCGCGCAGCTACACAAGCATATCAACTCGCAAAAACTGGGTACGAAGCGGGCAAAACTCCTCTTATAGAGTTGCTCTTTACCCGCAAATCTCTGACTGACGCAAAACTATCCACCATTGATGCGAGTTTTACATTCGTCAAATCATTGGCAACCCTAGCTACCGCCGAAGGGCGCATCGCATTTGGAGATTTTAAATGAGTTTCTCTAAGACAATAAAGATCGGTGCTTTACTGGGGCTGACAGCGATTGCTTTTCTATTAGTCGGCTACAAGCTGGCAAGTTGGCAAAATCAAAACGTGCCTGCTAAACAAGAAAAAGAGTCGGTGAATTCCAAAGAATCACCCATTGAAACGCCGCTTGAAAAAGAAATTGTGATTCAAGATCAATTTATCGAATCATCCGGTATAAAAGTCTCTAAGGCAGATGTGGGACAGGTAAGTAATGAGATATTAGCTCCAGCGCTTGTTTCCACACCTCCCGGCGCTGAAGCCATTGTCATTGCCAGAGTTGCTGGCACTATCAAGCAAATCTATAAACGCTTGGGAGATACCGTTAAAGCAGGTGAAACCGTCGCGATTGTAGATAGCCTGGAAGCCACTCGCATGACCGCAGAAAGAAAGTCTGCTATTGCGAAACTAGAACTCGCCAAGAAAGTGTTTGCGAGAGAGTCGATGTTGTTTGAAAAAGGGGTAACACCTCGCCAGGACTTGGAAGCTGCTCAATCTGAATTAAGTGTTGCTGAAGCTGAGGCCTCAGAAGCTCAGATGCTAATACGAGCTGCGCATATTGCTCCAGATGGCCATTCAGTCCTTGTTGTTAGCGCGGTGGATGGGAAAATCACTGCTGAGACTGCAACAGTGGGAGCATTTGTACAACCTGAAACATCACTATTCAGTATAGCCAACGACAAACAGATCCAAATTAATGCGTTCATCACTGCGCAAGATTTCTCGAAAGTCAAAGTCGGTGACTCTGCCACAATTTTGAGTCGTAATGATCAAGAGTACAGCGCCAAAGTAAGGTCTATCACTCCGTCAGTCAATGGCTCTAATCAAACAGCCACGGCGATATTAACGCTTGAAGATAAAAACACATCGCTAGTCATCGGCGAAGGCGTGCAAGTAAGACTGCATACCGTGTCAGCCAATCAAAGTGACATGATTGTGCCTGAAGATGCTATCCAGAATATCGAAGGTAGGGATGTGGTGTTTATAAAAACAAAAGTCGGCTTTAAACCCCATCCAGTAGTCGTTAGCCAACGAGGCAATGGATATGCTCAGATTCTGTCTGGACTGGACCGTAACCTTTTGGTTGCTACTAAAAATGCTTTCTTGATTAAAGCTGAGATGATTAAAAACGCACCGGAGGAAGATTGATGAATAGCATCTTGAGCTTTGCAGTCAACTTCCGGTGGCTGGTAATTTTTCTTACATTCATTATGACTGGGATCGGTGCCTGGCAACTCAATCTACTACCGATTGATGTGACGCCTGACATTACTAATAAACAGGTACAAATCAATACGGTAGTGCCAACATTAACGCCGGTGGAAGTTGAAAAACGCGTGACGTATCCCATTGAAACCGCGATTGCCGGTTTGAATGGCGTTGAGAATTTCCGTTCGTTTTCAAGAAATGGTTTTAGCCAAGTCACGGTCATTTTTAAAGAAAGTGCCAACCTCTACTTTATGCGGCAGCAGGTTGCAGAGCGACTATCACTCGCTAGGGCCAACTTGCCAGACGGTGCCGAACCGATCATGGGTCCTGTATCAACTGGTCTTGGAGAAGTGTTTCATTACAGTGTTGAATTCGCATTTCCTGATGGAAAGAATGCCCCCAGAATAGATGGAAAACCAGGCTGGCAAACAGACGGAAGTTTCCTCACTGATGAAGGTCAGCGTCTTTACGGTCGTATCTCACAATTAGCTTATCTACGCACCGTTCAGGATTGGATTATTCGACCACAACTACGAACAACGGCTGGGGTTGCTGATGTTGATAGTCTGGGTGGATATGTGAAGCAATACGTGGTTGAACCCGAGCCTAATAAGTTATCAGTTTATGGCATATCCCTACAGCAGCTAGGCAAAGCGCTGGAAGAAAACAACACATCGGTTGGAGGTAATTATATTCAACGGTCAGGTGAAGCTTATCTTGTCCGAGCAGATGGTCGAATCAAAACGATTGAAGATATATCGCATGCAGTAGTCACCACTAAACAAGGTGTACCAATCAGTGTTGAGCAAGTAGCCAAGGTAAGTATCGGCGGAGAACTTCGGACTGGCGCCGCAAGCCGGGATGGCTATGAAACAGTGGTTGGTAGTGCGTTAATGCTTGTGGGTGCCAATAGCAGGATCGTTGCCGGTGCTGTAGGAGAGAAGCTAAAAGTAATCGGTAATACTCTCCCACCAGGCATTGTCATTGTTCCAACGTTAGACAGATCTCAGCTTGTGATTGCAACCATCTCCACAGTCTCTAAAAACCTTGTTGAAGGCGCTTTGCTTGTTGTAGTGGTTCTGTTTGTTTTACTTGGTAATTGGCGCGCAGCATTGATTGCGGCGCTTGTTATCCCGATTTCATTTATGTTGAGTGCCATTGGGATGAACTCGCTCAATATATCCGGTAATTTAATGAGCTTGGGGGCATTGGACTTTGGCCTGATTATAGATGGCGCAGTCATCGTTGTAGAAAATGCTTTACGCAGACTCTCTGAGCGACAAAAACATCTTGGCCGCCGACTTGAATTAAATGAGCGGTTAGAGGAAGTGATTGCATCATCCAAAGAAATGGTTCGGCCTTCGGTATATGGTCAAGCAGTCATTTTTCTAGTGTTTTTGCCTTGCCTGACATTCCAAGGGGTTGAAGGCAAAATGTTCTCACCTATGGTAATCACCCTTATGTTGGCTTTGGCATGTGCGTTTGCACTTTCCATGACATTTGTACCTGCATTAATAGCCATATTTCTCAAAGGCGATTACCAGGAGAAAGAAACATTCCTCGTAAAGAAAACAAAGCATTTATACGAACCTCTTTTGCATCGAGTAATGGCGTCTCCACGCATGTGTATTGCCATTGCGGCGCTCGTTTTAGTCGCAGCAGGATTCACCTTTAAAAATGTAGGTAGCGAATTTATGCCTACATTGGATGAGCAAAATCTCAATCTGTCTTCAGTGCGGATTGCCTCTACATCCATTGAGCAATCTGTGGCACTGGATCTGCTTTTAGAAAAAGCATTGCTGAAGTTGCCAGAGGTCGAAACTGTTTACTCAAAAGCAGGTACGGCCAGTTTAGCTGCCGACCCTATGCCGCCTAATGCTTCAGATAACTACATCATTCTTAAACCTAAATCAGAGTGGCCTGAAGGCATTACCACTAAACAGCAAGTCATTGATCGTATTAGAACAGCTACGGAGCCTATTATTGGCAACAATTATGATGTAACTCAACCAATTGAGATGCGCTTTAACGAATTGATTGGTGGGGTTCGAAGCGACGTGGCAGTAAAACTATATGGCGATGATGTAGACCAACTGGCGCTCGCTGCTAAACATATCTCAAATGTGTTGCGTAAAACACCCGGAGCTATTGATACACGGGTTGCCCAGACAAGTGGATTCCCAACGTTTGAAATCACCTTTGACCGTGCAGCTATTGCTCGCTATGGATTAACTGTCAAAGAGGTTGCTGATACAGTTTCTGCGGCGTTGGCCGGGTTACCTTCAGGCCAGATATTTGAAGGAGATAAACGTTTTGATGTGACGATCAGGATGCCACTTGAACAGCGTAATAATCTGGATATTATCGGTTCATTGCCAATCGTAACTTCTGTTGGGGGTGAGCAATTCTCAGTGCCTCTTAGGCAGTTGGTGCAGTTCAAGTTTACCCAAGGCATGAATGAAGTAAGCCGTGATAACGGCAAGCGACGTATTTACATTGAAGCTAATGTGGAAGGTCGAGACTTAGGTAGTTTTGTCGCTGATGCACAGAAACGCATAGAACGAGAGGTCAAATTACCCACTGGCTCCTGGATTGAATGGGGTGGACAGTTCCAAAACCTTCAAGAAGCCACCGAACGTCTTTCAATGATTGTACCCATATGCCTGTTATTGATCGCAGCGGCTATTTACCTTGCAATTGGCAATATTGGACTATCAGCAATCGTGATGACGACGGTTCCGCTAGCTATGGCCGGCGGGGTATTCGCATTGGCACTCAGAGGTATTCCGTTCTCGATCTCGGCTGCCGTTGGATTTATCGCAGTTTCGGGTGTAGCTGTTTTAAATGGCTTGGTATTGATCTCTGCTATTAAAAAACGTATTGATGCCGGTATACCTGTAGAAGAAGCTGTGAGTGAAGGCTCCATGGAACGATTCAGACCAGTAATGATGACAGCATTGGTAGCGATACTTGGGTTTATTCCAATGGCGATCGCCACCACTACAGGAGCTGAAGTTCAAAAGCCTCTTGCGACGGTGGTTATTGGCGGGCTAATGTCTGCCACAGCCTTAACTCTCTTAGTTTTGCCGGCATTAACCACCATGCTTCTTAAGCGTAATAAATAGGGAGATTTCGATGTTTTCAGTATTAGAAAATCGCACTTATCGTCATCTGTTTCTAGCCCAAGTTGTTGCTTTACTCGGGACGGGGTTAGCTACAGTTGCTCTTGGATTCCTGGCTTTTGATTTGTCGGGAGGTAATGCTGGCGAAATACTTGGCACTGCCCTCGCCATTAAAATGGTTGCTTATATTTTGGTCGCTCCGATTGCTAGTGCAGTAGCAATCAATTTTCCTCGAAGAAAACTGTTGGTAACGCTTGATTTAATTAGAGCAGTGGTAGCGTTAGCGTTGCCATTCGTCACTCAAGCTTGGCAGGTATATGTGCTGATATTTGTTCTGCAATCAGCCTCTGCTGCCTTCACACCAATATTTCAGGCGACGATCCCTGATATTCTCCCGGAAGAAAAAGACTACATAAAAGCGTTGTCACTTTCCAGACTGGCTTACGACTTAGAGAGCGTCGCCAGCCCGATGATTGCGGCAGCACTTATAACAGTCGTCAGTTTTCATGGGATATTTGTTGGCACTACGATTGGATTCATTGCATCAGCGGCGCTCATCGTTTCGGTAATATTACCGAAGAACTTACCACTCATTCAACGTAGTATTTATGAAAGAACCACCAGAGGCATTCGAATCTATTTGTTAACTCCCCGGTTAAGAGGGTTGCTGGCTCTAAACTTGGTGGCGGCTTTCGCAAGTGCCATGGTAATTATCAATACAGTAGTGTTGGTGCAAGGCCAATTTAGATTAAGTCAAACATTCACCGCGATAGCGTTTGCTGTGTATGGGGCGGGATCTATGTTATCTGCGGTATTAATCCCACGGTTACTCATTAATAAAACAGATAGAAGTGTCATGCTCACCGGAGCATGGATGATGAGCCTGTGCTTACCTTTTGGAGCGTTTGCTGATCAATATAATTTGATGCTACCAATGTGGTTTGTTTTAGGTGTCGGGTATTCATTAATGCAGACACCTTCAGGTCGATTGCTGCGACGTTCATCGCACGATGAAGATCGACCAAGTTTATTTGCAGCACAGTTTGCCCTGTCGCATTCATGTTGGCTAATTGCATATCCGATGGCAGGATGGCTTGGAAGTGGTGCTGGGTTACCCATGACATTCATCACCATGGGAGTTTTAGCGGGAGTAGCCACCCTGGCAAGTATTCTGTTCTGGCCCAGACAAGATTTAGAAGTGATTCCTCATCAGCACACTGAATTAGCATCGGATGACCCTCACATGCAACTAGTAAATGCTTCTGGAGTCCATGAGCATTTATATTTCATCGATGATATACATTCCGAATGGCCTAAAGAAATACAAAAGTTCTAATCATCAATAAAAAAGCGGCCAGCAAGGTGCTGAGCCGCTTTTCATCACTCGATAAGATCATTTACTCCAGTGACCAAGAACCCATTGCCATTGATGAGTCCCGTAATCCCATCTCCAATGTGCTTTTACCCATTTAGTTTTTCCTAGTGGGCGCATCGTCTGCATATTCTGCATGCGATCTATGGGCTTAGGTGGTTTGGGTGGTTTTGGGCTTTTAATTTTAAAAGTAACCATCTACTCCTCCAGTCTCAGCCTATTCAATGACAATGATAATCGCCAGTTTTTCGATCATGATGACACCCATCTTTGTCAGTTCCCCCAGAATGCGCATGAGCAAAACTAGATCCAATGGTAAAGACCATAACTACTAAAGCAATAATTCCTTTCATAACCAACCCCCTTTAGGACTGTATTACATTAATGGAATCATTCACTAATCAATAGTAAATGCTTTTGAAGCATACTCCTTTCGGCATGAAGCTGCTGGAAAAGCTCAGTGGCTGGTGTATCCCTGTCCACCAGGCCTTCACTTTCAAAATATGATTACGTTAACGATGATTGAAAACTCATGGACTTTGAGTCTTCATCGCTTTTTGTATTGTTTTGGCTAAGTCGGCAGCTCGTCCTTTGCCCCAGTAATGCATGAACAGATAATGCGGCTCTTCATCAGTCATATGTTGATGAATAGCAACTACGTTAATTCCGCCCCCACGCATCGTTTTTAGAACACCTTGCAATTCATTAGGAAGCATCGCGAAATCACCATCTACAACGGCCTTGTCATCGGTGCCGGCAAAAGCCGCCCAAGTATTTACACCCATGGCATTCGCAATCGGTTTCCCGTGCATGGAAGATGCTCTACCGAATGAAATTTTGAACATGCCGTCTTTGCTTTCCCCCTTTTTTCCAAAAAGCTCTTCAAGTGGTGGGGCAGAAATTGTACTGATTGATGGGATTTCACCGTCGAAGGACTTCTGTGGTTCAGGCTTTGCCTTCCTAATGGCATCAATCGTCTCGTAAACATGCTTTACACCATTGGCCAACGTAATTTCGTTTCCCATCCCGCCAATATGCATGAAATACACTTTGGGATTATCAAAGAAGAAGTGATTATGAAGCGCTGTCACTTCCAGCCCTGACTCAAATGCTGCACTCATAACCGGGTTAACTTCATCTTCGAACAGAACAGTATCGCCCATCATCATAAGGTGATTCTGTCCCGGAGTGAACGCTGCCCAAGAGGTCAATCCCATAAAAGGTGGCATCTTCCAATTATCGACATTAACCTGAACATCCGTGCGAGGGCGAGATATCTTGAATACCTGTTCTGTTTCGGTGTACTGACCTTTTAAACCCGTAATTTTCTCGATTGAAGCTGTATCAAACGATGGCCCAGCAACGATTGCCGTAGAAGTGAAAAGAGACATCGCAGTTGCGATACCCAGTGTTTTAAGTCGTTGCATCATTTTTCCTTTCACAAATCAAAAGCTAAGTTTCAACAACATGCCCAGTAGGCCTGATGCAAGAATCACGGCAATAACACCGACCTTAAATCTGAAGATCGCTATTAAAGACAGGGCAGCGAGAACGAGGGAAAGCCAATCAATACCACTGCTAAAGCCGGTAGGCCAAAATACGTGATAGGCAAAGAAAAATGCCAGATTAAGAATGACTCCGACAACCGCAGCGGTAATTGCAGTCAACGGCGCAGTGAACTTTAGGTTGCCATGCGTAGTTTCTATGAAAGGGCCGCCCATCAGGATGAAGACAAAACTAGGGAGAAAAGTAAAGAAGGTTACGATGGAAGCAGCAACGAAAGCGGAACCAAATACGGCATTTACGCCAAACACCTGACTTACCCATCCCCCTACAAAGCCAACAAATGTCACAACCATGATCAATGGCCCTGGTGTGGTCTCTCCCAAGGCCAAACCATCAATCATTTGGACCGGTGTTAGCCAGTTGTAATGCTCCACCGCACCCTGATATACGTAAGGTAAAACGGCATAAGCCCCACCAAAGGTAAGCAGTGCTGCTTTTGTGAAAAACCAACCCATCTGAGTGAAAGCGGAATCCCAGCCATAAACAGTTGCCAATGCTGAAATTGTTACAGCCCATATTCCTAACCCAATTGCTAGTACAAGGCCAAATTTTTGCCATGTGAATAAAGCATGGTCAGGAGTTGGCGTGTCATCATCGATCAACGCTTTGCCATATTCATGTTTGCTGGCGCTATGTCCGCCTCCGCCCTGGAAATATTGAGGATGATATTTGCCACCTAGATATCCAATCACACCAGCAGTGAGAACGATGATAGGAAATGGCAATTTGATGGCAAAGATTGCTATGAATGCAAGGGCAGCTATGCCCCATAGCACTTTGTTCTTAAGTGCACGTGACCCTATTCGGTATGAAGCGAATAAAACAATGGCAACAACTGCAGGTTTGATCCCATATAGAATTCCTGCTACTGCAGGCAAAGAACCATATGCCATATATACAAAGGCTAGGCCAATAAGAATAAAAAATGAGGGCAAAACAAAAAGAACACCAGCAGCAATACCTCCCCATGTCCGGTGCATGAGCCAGCCAATATATGTAGCTAATTGTTGAGCCTCAGGGCCTGGAAGTAACATGCAGTAGTTGAGAGCATGCAGGAACCGTTTTTCAGATATCCAACGTTTTTTCTCAACCAGGTCGTGATGCATGATGGCGATTTGTCCTGCAGGGCCTCCAAAACTGATAAAGCCCAACTTGAGCCAATACAAGAAAGCCTCTTTGAAGGAAATAGGGGTATTGGGGGAAGAGGTATTATTATTTGTCGCGTCCATAAGCTCTCATTTCGTGGGAATTCCCAAGATTTGAGCAGACCTTGGACGGAAATCGTCTTGAAACGGGGAGGCTGCTTAATCCCCATGCCTTCATTATAATTTTATTCTAGTGACATGACAATATCTAAAAAATGCTTTTTCAGTGAGTATTTGTTTGTGGCTGATTTTTAGGATAAACACGAACGAGCAAAACTTTAGGCCCAAGCATTTTTTTGACTACAACATCGAATTTCTCGAAAGGAATACGCTGTCCTTCTTCTGGTAATTCAGCTAACTTCCACAAAATTAGACCAGCAACCGTATCAGCCTCTACCGATTCAATATCGATGCCTAAAGTACGCTCTAAAGTATTGATAGACAAAGTTCCTTTACCCAAAAGCGAACCATCATCAAGCTTTGTCCATTCACTTTGAGACTGGCGGAATTCATCTCGGATATCTCCTACCAACGCAGATAGCAAATTATCTAATGTGATAAATCCAATTGGGGGATAGCCCTCATGACCAACTATTGTTAGATGCGGAGCACCCTTTTGAAGGCGTCGGAACAGCTCATTTGCTGAGGTGTCTGGCTTGACGAGAGTCACTGGCCTTAATATCTTATGTATAGCGTTAAAATCTGGATTTTTGCTGAAGGTAATAAACAAATCTTTGATATGCACTATCCCCTGAACTTGGCCCTCATTTGAGACTAGTGGATATCGGCTATAACGATGTTGGGCAATACGTTCCATATGTGCTTTGAACGTATCACCTTCCAATAACACCGCCGCTTCCTGGAATGGATGCATAAGATCAGAGACTTTAAGTTGCCGGAAATCAATTGCCTGCGCTAATACTTTCAATTCCGATGCGCTAAACTCAGCACTAGGTCGAGAGCTTCTTAGAATGATCTTTAGCTCTTCAGGGGAGTAATGTGTATCGTGTCCTTCTTTAGGCTCTAATTTCAAAGCCTTAATGACCAGATTAGAACTTTTATTTAATACCCAAATGGCAGGAAACATTACCCAATAAAAAGTGAAGAGGCCCGGAGAAGTCAACAAACCTATGCGCTCAGCCATACGAATGGCTAAGGACTTTGGCACTAATTCACCGACCACAATGTGTAAATATGAAATGGTGAAAAAAGCAG
The DNA here is from genome assembly GCF_008015755.1 of Methylophilus sp. Lineage (GTDB taxonomy): Bacteria > Pseudomonadota > Gammaproteobacteria > Burkholderiales > Methylophilaceae > Methylophilus. The sequence goes on from NZ_SSGF01000017.1 coordinate 40,561, forward strand.
TGACGAAGGCAATGCCATGTATCCACTGTTGATTTGTTACTCCAATACTTACCAATGCAGGTTCAACTAAAGCGGCAAAAGCGGGCTCACCTACCCAGCCCAAACCTAACGAAGCTAACGTGATGCCCAATTGGCAAGCGGATAAATAAGCATCTAAATCACTATGTACCTTTGCCAGCATCCGGCCGCGCCATCCCAGATTCTTTGCAATGGCATTCACACGCGTGCTGCGCAATTTAACCAGGCTAAATTCAGCGGCTACAAAAAAACCATTTAAAAGCACGAGCAAGAATGCCCAGAAAACTAATAATAAATTACTACTCACGAATAATGCCTTAATTCCCTTGTCAGCTGAAATGCAATTTGAGGGATTTGTAGTTTATATCTAGAACAGGTGGAATACCAATTGAACTGCTGAGACTCAACTGATTGTATTTCAATGAATCAATTGATTGGATGAATAGGAATGTAGCTTAAGTGCGATTAATTTCTTTTAATTCATCGTATATTTTTTTTTGCAGATCATCTAACTTTAGCTCTTCATTTGCGATTAGATACGATAAAGTTAGTATCGTTAAGGGGTGAACTCCAATAGCATTTGCCAGGCTATCAACTTTCTCAACACTCGGTCTTTTTTTCCCATTCTCTAAAACTGACATATAAGTTCTGCTGGATATGTCGCTAAAAAACTCTTGCGTCAATTCTTTGCTTAGTCGGATTTCTTTAATGGCTTTGGCCATAGCAAGACCTTGGCAAAACTGGCCAATCATTGCGCCAAAAAGCAGCCTCAGTGGAACGGAGTATGCGATTTCACCTCCCTTTCAGAAACTGAAGTGGATGCCATCCTTGCTGATTTGCCTGTCTCTAAAGTCTGGGGCGTGGGTAGACGGCTTGAGGCAAAATTAAATGAGGTAGGTGTCTTTAGCGCACTGCGGTTAAAGAAAGCGGATCTAAAGCGAATCCGCGACAAGTTTGGGGTGCTACTGGAGCGTACTGCACGAGAGTTGAGTGGTGAAATTTGGATTGAAATGGAAGATGAGCTTCCTGAAGCCAAACAAGTCATGAGTTCACGTTCATTCGGCGTACGAGCTTCTACTATGGCAGATCTCAGCCAGGCGGTTGCTTTTCATGCGGGGATCGCTGCAGAAAGGATGCGGCGTAAAGGATTATATGCGAACGGAGTCTATGTCTTTGCTCAGAATAGCCCGCATGATAAAGCTGAGTATTACTCAGGTCAGCTTTCAATCGACCAGTTTCATTAAATTGATCACCTAATTTCTAAATGAAGTGCTCGCCAAAGTCGACTTGGTTGCTCACACTGTTTTTTTAATGATGAATATTGTTAACTATTGCCAAATGCTCATACAACTCCTGCCTAAAGTATAAGTTCATTGAATTGTATGAATCATAAAATTGCATTTATATTGCATAGATGCGGCACAATTAGAAAAGGCCACAAACTTTACACGGCATTAACCAACTCTGAGGACCAGGTGTGGTAAGTAAGATTTATGGCCTATCTAAATTATAAAGTAAAGATTACATTGATTTTCCAATGTTACTTTCAGTATTAAATAACAAATATTTCAATTACCCTGCACAGCAAGACAACTGTTTAACATCCTTAAAGAAGGTCAAAGCACATAGCTTCAGTCCTTCCACCATCGTTAGGTATGGGAATAATTCTTGGCTTATGCCTTGTACAGTCATGCGATGACGGATTGCAAGCACCGCTGTTTGAATCATTTCACTTGCTTCTGCCGCTAATATCTGCACACCAACAATGCGGCCAGTTTCTTGTTCAGCGACGATTTTAATAAATCCCGTGGTTTCAAAGTTAGCCAGTGCACGTGGCACATTTTCTAGGCCTAATTTGCGGCTTTCAACCTGTAAACCCTGTGCTTGCGCCTGTTGTTCTGTCAGGCCTACAGTCGCCACCTGTGGGTCGGTAAAAATCACCGCAGGCATAGCCGCAAGATCTAATGTGGCTTCATTCCCTGTCATATTGCGCGCCGCTGTTTTCCCAGAGGCCGCGGCTACATAGACGTATTGCGGTAATGCGGTGCAGTCACCTGCGGCAAAGATATTCGGTAATGAAGAGCGCATCTGTGCATCGACAATGATTTCACCCTGTGAGGTCATATTCAATTCAATATTTTCTAAGCCAAGATCTCTCGTATTGGGTGTGCGCCCAGCTGCAACAAGCAGCTGATGGCCTCTTATCGTCTCGTCACCCACAGTCAAATGAAACAAATTGTCTTCATGCTTAACATGATTAACAATCGCGTGTGACATGACGACCATCCCTTCAGCAACTAGTGCTTGTTGCAAGCCGTCTGCAATGTCTGGGTCTTCTTTAGAGAGCAGAGTTGAACGGGCAAGCATGGTTACTTTAGCGCCTAGTCGTAAAAATGCCTGTGCAATCTCAACCGCCACTACGGATGCCCCCAACACAATCAGATGTTGAGGTATTTCTGTGGCGATAAGTGCCGTGGTAGACGTCCAGTAAGGCTTATCCGCTAAGCCAGCAATTGGAGGTAACGCTGGGCTACGCCCTGTGGCGATTAGAAAGCGATCTGCTGTCATTATTTGCTTAGCGCCGTCTTCTTTTGTAACAATGACAGTATTGGCGTCTTTGAAACGTGCACGTCCTTTGACCAGATTAATCTCGGGATTACTCTCAAGAATAGATTCATACTTCTCATGACGCAGTGCATCAACCCTTGCCTGTTGCTGTGTGACCAGTTTTTCACGGTCAATGCCAGGTGTGTGTGTTTCAATGCCAGAGAACGGATGATGTGCTTGTTGGTGCGCCATTTGTGCAGCACGAATCATGATTTTGGAGGGTACACAGCCTACATTGACGCAAGTACCCCCAATCGTGCCAGCTTCAATCATGGTGACTTGAGCGCCCAGATCTTTTGCTTCCAGTGCTGCTGCAAATGCGGCGGATCCACTACCGATGATGACGATATTGAGTGGCTTATTATGTGATTTTACTGTTACTGGTAAAGCTGGTGATTGCGTGTCATCCAATTGAGCACTATAGCCAGTAGCTTGGACGGTTTTGATCAATGTTTCAATATTAAGATCCGTTTCAGGTTTTACTGTTATTTGTGCTAATTTTTCAGCATAAGATACTGAGACTTTATCCACCCCTGCTACTTTTGTTAAAGCGGCTTCAAGGGTACCTGCACAGTGATCACAGGTCATTCCACTAATGTTGAGATTGATTGTATTCATATTAAGGCGTCTTTTTTAATGATGTGTTTTTTATTTTAGAGGGGTAACCAGCATTCGCTGTGGCATCGGTAAGCTTTTGCAAGGTAGTTTGGGTATCATCGAAGCGAACAACTGCTTGCTTATGTTTAAAGTCGGTTGTGACCTGTTGCACACCCTTCACTTTACTAAGCGCTTTCTTGACAGTGATAGGGCAGGAAGAACATGTCATGCCAGCAACCTCAAGCGTCACGTTCTGAATTGCCGCATATGCAAAGATTGAAGTGCTCAACGCGGTCACAAATGAGGTAGTTAAAATAATGGATTTCAACATGGACAATTTCCTATTCAAGTAAAGTAACAAAGTAAGGGTAAAGTAAAGCAATCAACACCAGCGCTGACACTACCAAGAACATTACTCGATAGTTTCTATTGGTCTGTGGTTTAGCACACAATGTATTCGGTACACATGCATTTGCAGGTTTAGCTGAGTAGATTTTGCGATAGGCCAAAGCCATGCAGATCAAAGCAATGCCGATGAAAATGGGTCTATAGGGTTCAAGCATCGTCAGATTCGATATCCAAGCGCCGCCAACACCTAAGCTGATTAAAATCAGCGGTCCTAAACAACAAGCGGAAGCTGCAATCGCGGCTATTGCACCGCCAATGAGCGTGGTATTCGCTAGTTTATCTTGTGCCATAAAATCTCCATCTATAGAGTTAAAAGCGTACTATAAAGGCTGTACTATAGTACGATGTCAATCTGTTTTAAAATTTATTCAAGGTGATGTGATGCAATCAAAACTAACCATCGGCAAAGTGGCCAAAGCGGCTTCTGTCAATATTGAAACGATCAGGTTTTATCAACGTAAAGGTTTGATAGCCGAGCCTGCTAAAGCCTTAGGTGGCTTTCGTTATTACTCAGAAAAGTGCATTGAGGAGATACACTTTATTAAACGCGCCCAGGCGATAGGGTTCACGCTTGAGGATATTAAAGAGTTATTAGCCATGGAAGCTTGTGATGCTTGCCAGCAAACGCATGATGCTTCATTGATAAAATTAAATATGGTGAATGCCAGAATCGCTGAACTTGAACGTATCCGCGAAACGCTTCGAGAACTGATTGGAAAATGCGAAAAAGAGAATTACGAAACAGCATGTCCAATCATTGATTCTCTGCACAAGCACTAAATAGTTAGCTACATTAATTGGCTGATCGTATATCAATATAACCATATACTTCAAGCGATGCACATTGAATATCGTAGACCCTTAGAGCAACAACAATATTGATCTTAGTTTATAGGAGATCAAGCGAGAACAACTGCTCTCCGGAAATGGAATTTATCAACTCGTTAGGAAGGATTGGCCAAGTCCCGATAGTTTCAATGTATCCGAAGCCATAAGGTGGTCGTTCCAACATGTCAAGCCTAAGGTGTTGAAGCGTATGAATTGCATCTGTGTAGTATGTTAGATGCAATTCCAGCGAGAAATAGTGGCTAAAAAAATGATCTAATTGCTTGTCAGCTATCGATTCGAGTATTTCTCGAAACCGCCAATTATGGGAGGGCTCAGTCTGCAAGTACAACAGCCAGACCAAAGCCATGGCCGACAGATTGTCCATTCTCCTCAATGACAGCATCAAACAGCGATCAAAGATTTGTTCCCGACCATATTTTTCGATCAACTTGGTAATTTCTACAACAGAGTCAGGATTAATTCTAACTAGGCCATAAGCTTGTAGAAGTTGATCTACACGCCTTTGAACAAGACTAGGTGTGGATGTTTGCTCCTGTAGAATAGCCCAAAATTCAGCTTGGTATAGTGCCTGTGTACCATGAAATAAAGGGAACTGATCAACGGCTGTAACCAGCGAATTCATATCGCGCCAGCGCGGATCTTGCCCTGCAGGTTTTCGGGCGACTTTGCGTATCCATTCAAACATTCTTGGCCTGTGGTCAATCGAACGAGAAGGCATGCCATTATCCGTCCAAGCAAACTCATAATCTAAAACATAATCTGACCAATTGCAGCGCCGTTTAATTTCTCGATACCAAGCCCACACTCTGGCTTTTTCTGCCCAATGTGTCCTTTGTCCTCCGCGCTTCTTTTTCATGGTGTCACTTGAATAGGGGTTCAGCACATCCTAGAACATTTATGTAAATGCAGTCAAGATTAGCCCTAATTAACTTAATTCAAGGTTCAGCTATGACCCACAACCCTCTGGCCGATTTGTCGAAGCAGCTAATATTAAGGTTTGGCCCGACTATGGGTGGTCAAGATCTCTATGCGGCACTAGGGTTCAAAACTTACGCTGCTTTTCACCGCAGTCAGCAGAGACAAGCATTAGGTGTACACGTTTTTAAATTGCCAGGACGAAGAGGTTGGTTTGCGTTAACCGTTGATATTGCAACATGGCTCATGAAGCAATCGAACATTCAAAGCTAAACAATGGGATTCGATGAAATGATGAAAGGAAAACACATGGGACCTTAGTTGCAATCGATTGCGAGATTCCACAAAGCGCAAAAGGCTTGGGTTATGTATGACCCAAGCCTTCTGACAAAACATCAAGATCGCACCCTTGAGATTTGAATTGTCTACTCTCCTGTATCGGCTGTCAAGGTCGACGTCTCGCTTTGTCCATTACCAGAATTTAACCATTCAATTATTTAGCCTGCCTTACTATGCTTGCAGGCGGTTTTTACAGGAGTTTATTCATGGCAATACCTATATTCAAACGTAGAGAAATCGTGCGTTTATTATGCGCGGGTGGAGATTTGTCTAACCGCCAGATCGCTAATTTGGTTGGCGTTGCATCGGGCTCTATCAATAAGATCGCATCACAGTTACCAACACTGGGTGTAACTTGGGAGCAACTTAAAGCATTTGGAGATGATGCATTTCTTGCAGCTTTTATCAAAAAGCCAGAACTTGCAGCATCCAATCGTTCGCATCCAGATTGCCTGCTTTGGCATAGAGAAATGGAGCGTGACAAAGATGTGACTCTACGTTTACTCTGGGAGGAGTGGCATATAGAGCATATAGATGGCGTTTCATACACACAAGCAACACGCATATATAAAAATTGGTTAAAGAAGCAGCGTGTAAGTATGCGCAAGATTCATCATCCTGGCGAAACCATATTTGTTGATTTTGCTGGGCGCAGGCTGCCAATCTATAACCGTGACGATAATAGTGTACGGTATGCCCAGGTATTCGTGGCGACATTGGGCGCATCAAGTTATTCATTTTGCATTGCTGTTTGGTCGCAGGCGATACCGGACTGGATATTCTGTAATGTCAAGATGCTAGAATATTTCGGTGGTGTTCCACGTATCATTACTCCAGACAATCTCAAGTCTGCAGTGTCGAAAGTCACTCGAAATGGTCCGCATATTAATCCAACTTATGCAGAGTTTGCAGAGTATTACGACACTGCCATCGTGCCAGCACGGGTACGCAAGCCAAATGACAAAGGTTTAGTTGAAGTAGCTGTGCTCATAATCCAACGCTGGATTCTTGCAGCATTGCGTCACCGCCAGTTCTATTCTCTGGAAGAAGCGAATGCGGAAATTCTGCATCTATTGGATATTTTTAATAGCAAAGAAATGAAAGCCTACAAGGCGTCACGCCGCCAACGTTATGAGATGCTGGATCAATTAGCTTTAAAACCCCTACCAGATCAGGCCTACGAATATGCCGCTTGGCGGCTCAAGGTGCGTGTTGGAGACAATTACCATGTACAGCATGAAGGGCACTATTACTCGCTGCCCTATGCTATAGCGCATGCATTCGTCGATATCCGTACAGGGCCTAAAACTATCGAGATAATACACAATGGTATGCGGGTAGCTACGCACATTTTATCCAATATTATAGGTGGATATACAACTAACCCAGCGCATCTGTCACCAAACCACTTGCAGTATGCCGAGGGCAGCCCCGATCAATTGTTGCAATGGGCAATGGCTGTCGGTGCGGCCACAGAAAAAGTATTCCAGCATCATTTGCTGGAGAATCGTCATTTAGCAAATGGGATCCGGGCTGCGTGTGCAATCCAGAAGCTGGGACGGCAATATGGAGCGCACCGGCTGGAAGAAGTCTGTGAGTACGCGGTGAGTATCCATTCTATGACTCATACCAGCATTCTTTCAATATTTCGTAGTAAGGCAGATAAACGACCTAGACCGGATGCAGAAGCCGAACCTTTGGTAAGTCACGCCAATGTGCGTGGCAGTAAATACTACAAACAAATAACTGGAGAAGAAGAATGATGATGCAACAAACCATCTCTAAACTGAGAGAGCTAAAACTCCTTGGCATGGCCGATGCTCTGCAGGCTAATGTTGGACAACCAGCATTTCGTGGCCTGTCATTTGAAGAGCAGTTTGGTATTCTGGTTGACAGTGAAGTGTCATCGCGTGATAGTCGCCGTCTCAACCGTCTGCTCAAAATGGCCAGACTACGCTACCCCTCAGCTTGTCTGGAGGATGTGGATTTCAGGCAGTCTCGTGGCCTGGAAAAACCGTTATTTGCTTTACTGGCGGTTTGCGACTGGGTGCGTCAACCAAAGCATATCGTTTTTACTGGGGCGACTGGAACAGGTAAGAGCTGGGTGGCCTGTGCACTTGGAGTTCAAGCATGTCGCCTTGGATTGTCTGTTATTTATAGATCTTCCAGCCAGATCGCTGAAGAAATCTCAACTGCAGCTGCAGATGGTTCGTTACCGCAATTAAAAGGTAGGCTGATCAAAGCTGCAGTACTAATTATTGATGATTTGGGACTGATGCCATTTGATTCTTTGGTGGCTAGAACCTTGCTGGATGTTGTCGATGAGCGTGATCGATTGCGTGTTGGTGCACTGGTTCTTACTAGCCAGTATCCCATTGATCACTGGCATGCATTTCTGGGGGATCCTACGATTGCCGATGCCATTCTGGATCGCATGGTGCATGCTGCTTATTATATCGATTTGAAGGGAGGCTCCTTACGTAAAGGTAGGTCAAAAGAATAATTAGGGTATGGTAGTGGTACCAAATCCATCTTGTTGCCACTACCAAAAAATTGTAATTAGGGGATTGCTCATGCAACTAGTGCGCATTTCATTGCAAACGCTGGACACTGCTATGCAATTCCCGAATATAGGCTTTGCAATTGCTGGTCAGAACGTCATGCAACTTCTGAGTAGTGTGGGATGCATTTAGGTGAGCAATGAAGATGAAATTTTGCGTCAATAGATTTCCCAGCACCCACGAATTCGACAACCAAGATCACTAAAACTGCTCTATGGCTTTTAAAGAAGTTATATCGACCAGGTGTGTATTATCAAAAGTGTGGGGTGATGCTACTAGAGACCTTATCTAGAGGTGGTTTGCAGAGCGATATGTTTGGCTTTAGTAAAAGTGATTCAAAATCCGAATCATTAATGGATGTGATGGACAGGATCAAACATAAATATCCAAACAATCCTGTTAAGTCGGCTGCTGAAGGCAATATTCAAGAGTGGAGGATGCAACGAAATTATCTCAGTCCCAATTACACTGGCGACTGGTCCCAGTTACTACAAATAAAATAGTTTTTCTTGGATAATGTAAAACGCACACCCTGATTTGGAAGCCCTATAAAGAGGCGAATATCTTCTCGAAAACCATGTACTATTCGTGGGCATCAATTATTGATGGAACAACGACACCTCGGTTATGTACTGTTTATGGTCGATTGTTTATAATCAACTGGGCATTGTGTATCAAAGAATTTTTTGGAAGCCGTATGTTTAATTTATCTAGCTCGCCTTTCAGGAAAGAAAAAGCCTTCGACATTAAAATCGATGTTGAACAGCCAATTTCATTTTCATCTGAAAGTGAGTTAGTCCAAACTTTCACCACAAACTCACATAAAAATATATTTAACCACTTGGAGTGGACTAGTGAGTTAAATGCTGGAAATGGCATTGCAGATATTGTTTTGTACAATACAAGAAAAGATTGGAAAAATAACTCTTCGCTTGCACTGATCCGGCCACAAATGGCTAATTCATTGGTGGCTTTACCCTACAGAAAAGCATTTGATGTTGAGTATTTTTCCTCTCTTGCATGTATATCAAAAAGTACATCAGAGAGAGTGTTAAAAGAATTTTCCTTGGCAGGCTATTGTGACAAGTCAGCATCTGGCTGGATAAAGTTGAAGCAACCAAGGCCCCCTATAGCTAATATTTATGCGATTGAAGCAAAGCTTAAAGATTGGAGGCGGGCTTTATTGCAAGCAACAAGCTATCAAGAGTTTGCTAACCAATCATGGGTTCTGATGGATAGTAAGTTTTGCAAAAAAGCGATGGAAAATAAGCTTGAGTTTACAAAGCGTAATGTTGGTTTGATTTCTATTTCGCCTGATGGGAAATTAAATCCCTTGATCGGATGCAGCACGATAATACCAAAATCTCAATATCGTTTTTGGTATGCGAACGTCCTACTTTTGGCCTCTACACTCAAGCTATAAACTCTCTGTAGAACCAGTTGATGGCATCAAGCCAAGGCTTAATATGATCGCCGTTTCCATGTCTCTCCAAATCTAGAGGCCAGTCTTTTATTTGTTGATAGAAGCTTCCAGCTTGATTTAGCCTCTCTCGAAGGAATCGATATCGTTCTGAGATCGTCAACTCTGAGAGTTGATCAACTTGAGATTGATAAGAAATAAAGAAGTGTTTATACAATCCAGGGTAGTTGAATGAAGGCTCAGCAGCAGCGTCAAGGGCTTGATTCCCGTAAGGCGTCTCCCAATACACTTCGCTCCATATCTCTGGTAAGCCTGCACGAATTTGTTGTGCATCAGAATATAAAATCCAATTATAAAGACCTGGAAGATATAACCTTGCCCTCGGCCCACGTCTTTCCTCGTCTACAACCACAAACTTGTCGATTGAGAACATTCTAGTATTCTCGTAGGCACCAAAAGTTAATTCAGTGCCATCTATTAAGCTAAATAGGAGACCTTCTGTATTTGCGTGGCCAATAGTAACTTTCAAACCAACATCAGCCAACTCTTTCACCATGCATAAATAGGCTTTGAGCAGCTCAAAGTCTTGTATTTGTTTGGTTTTGCTTTGTGCGTCCATTAAAATGTAGACGCCATTGATTCTGGGGTATTTAGTGACCCAATTTAGTATATTTGTTCTGTAACCCTCATGTTTAATCATCCCCTGAGTAAGGGGGAGCGTTAAGAACACATCACCATCGTACCCTGATTCTTCAATTGCCTGAAGAAACGGGTGAACTGTATAAATATCTTGTTTTTCACAGTAATCTGGAACCATATCTGCAAAGTACCTTGCAGGAATAATTACTCTATTAAACTGTTGGTTTACTTGAAATTGAACGCATTGTCGGGCTGCTTCCAAAGCAAGCATAGTAAAGTCAACGGTTGAGAATCCTTTGGAGATGGTTTCAGGAAAGAAATCATACGTTTTAAGTTTTACCTTTTGAGAGCTTGGCAAGTAGAACTGAGGATCAAAAAAAGACTGCTGTCTTAGCTCCAGGTCCATGCTTTCAACTGCATCCTTTGCTTGATGGATTGGGCTTAAAATCAGTCCATTACCGCAGAGATCTCTCTGTAGAGAGTCTTTGTTCCAAACTGTGTTGTGACCGCACTGATGAAATAGATTTATTTTCATTGTTTTTATCTCCGAGGGCATGCTTCTAATGCAGCGGTAAGATCTACTATTCTGCGAAACCTTTTGTACGGTTCTTTTTCCATTATCTTTTGTATGATGTTTGAAAACTCAGCTGAACATAATCCTAAGTCATGTAAAGGTTTCGCCTTATTAGTAACGACATTATGTAGGACTGTATATAAATCAGAAGCTCCGTCATCAAAAGGGTTGAAACCAGCCAGTAATTCATAGCATAAAGTGCCTAATGAGAAAAAATCGCTTTTGAATGATATATTCAATTTGTCATTTCGTGCTTGCTCTGGGCTAGCATACTTGGGAGTGCAGGGGCCAAAGTCTCCAATGGTTAATGTAACTCCAGCTACTCCCTCCACCCTTACGATGCCCAAGTCGATGATCACAACTTCTCCATCAGGTCGAATCAATATGTTTTGAGGCTTAATGTCGCGATGTATTAGTGGAGGTTTAGACTCCCAAAGTGGTTGCAGTGCAATTACCAACTTTTTGATAAGATCTAAAACAGCTGATTCGGAGATGTAATTACCTCTGAGTTGGTCTAGTGGTTCAGCTTGTACTCGCTCTTCAATTGTTATAAAGAGTTTGGACGATAGCGGTTCTTCGGTAGCAGGGTCTTGAACGAACGTTTCAGAATAAATCAGTCTGGGATAGTGAGGAGTTGCGAGTGAGGATAATATTTGAATTTCTCGCTGAATGTAGCTTACTGTTTGCGGTGAATCTCCGCACGCTACTTTTAAGACGACTTCTTCCCACTGTGTATGATCAGGTATCCAATCAGCATTTTCAGGATTGCAAAAATATACTACTCTTTGACCTGAAGGAGATGCAACTGCTTGGATAGTTAGTCCCGGAAGTAAACGAGCCAATAAATCCCTCAGATCAGGAGTATCAAATAGTTTCATTCTTATTAGTTATAGCTTTATCAAGAAACATACTGAATATAGTACAAATTTGTAAATATAGCAGTCAATATTTATAAACCTGAGTCTATGGTATTTGGTCAATAAAGAATGGTGTTGGAAGTAGTGCATTAGATGGTCATCTCATCGATGCACCTTACTATATTCAACGCAGATTAATAGTAAATTTCTGGTATACCGAAGTGAGTACCCCACCCATCTCGGTGGGCAACATGGCAAATGTGTAGTAGAAGAGTGGAATCGGTCTGCCTGGTATCAGCAAAGCTAGAAATCATGTAATGAGAGCCTGAAGCTGTGACGATAATTTTTTGGTCGTTGTCCACGCCTACGACTCGCGAAGTATGGAAAGCTACTTTTCCAGACTCAGTAATCAAATACCCGACTGCACAGATCGGTTCAACCTCACTTAGTTTTGTAAGTCTTTTATATAAGAAGGCTTCAACTAATGTGCCTTTGAAGTTTGTGTTTTGTATGCGTGTGGCTAACCTTGATAGGTCTTCTGAATTTGCATATTCAAGCTTGAGCAGATCTCTATTTATTCTGACAATTTCATCTAAGCTTTCAGGAATTAAATCTTGCGCCTGTTGTATGAGATTTGAGGAATTCATAAATCGAGCTAAGCTAATTTTAATATGGTCTCAAAAATCAGTTCGTTTTGATTTTTATTAAGTCCGTTTAGGTCGTGTAGTATGAAACTCCCATTATCTAGATCATAACGATAAACATAGCCGCTGCAGCCTTCATGAAAATATTCTGCTTTTCTAATTTGTACCAAACGATGAAGAGCCCATTTTTCAGACTTATTCAAATGACCTGGACTAAGGAGATATGCATCCTTTAGTTTGTGGGATTCAGCAATACTGGCAAGGCTCTCAAAATTAGAAACAAGTTTTTGAGTAACGCATGAAGGTTTCCTTCCTTCATCCTCAAACTCTTGTATTTCGCACATAAACAATGGGTCAAGCACGGGTAATTCAACGATAGCTAATGAAACCATGCTTATATCTTGTTCGTGAATGACTATGTTCTTTTTCTTAGCGTTAAACATATAGATAGCGGTAAAAATGAATGATATATCATTACATAAAAAATCTACTTTATTCATATATTAACTTAAAAATTTATAGTTTTTTAAAACAAAATGACTGATATATCGTGTAGTTATATATCAGTCATTACTGAAGAATGTGATTTTCTGAGCTGAGAGATATCACAAAATGGAACTTAAAGGAGCGTTAGGTGAGGTATTCGCTCAAGCGCGAAAATCAGTAAAGCTGACACAGGAAGATTTCGAGACAATTTCCCCTAGAAGCTACATTAGCCATCTGGAGCGCGGCCTCAGCTCCCCAACCATTGATAAATTGGATCAGTTGGCAGGGTTGATGGGTGTTCATGCTGTTTCATTGTTATTCCAAGCCTACCTTATACATGATAAAAGTCTTGATGCCTTGCAGCTAATGACCAAGATATTGGAGGACTCAAAAACCATAAATGAGTCTCAGGTTAAATTAACCTAACTTCATTGCCGAGTCGGATTACGCTGAATTACTAGAAAGATTCTTCATGAGCCCTCCCAACTTCAGAAACCGATCTCCAAAGGAAATATTGAATGATTCAAATTTCTACGAATCCTCGGGACGAGTATTCAAAGCTTTATCCTGGTTGGATATTGCGGTAAAGACAAAAACTGTTAGTGCTTTGGAGTATGCTGCGCTTGAAGTTAGATTGGCCATAGAACAATTAGTATTTGAAGAGTTAATAGTTGGCGTGGGCACTACTCTTGACCGGAAAGATTATAAAAAATGCAAAGGTGATGTCGTCAAGTTAACTAAGGTTATAAATAGACTGATTCCAAAGTATGAAATGCTTGTTGATTTCAGTAAAGCAATGATGCCTCCGAATTTTCCCATTACTAAATGGGACAACAAAAAACTAAATTCTCACCATGGCAGAGTGTCTCAATACCTTCATTGGTCAGGAGGATTGGATGTGACTATACACTCAGAAAAGTGGTTCCAACGAGGTGTAGATTTAGTCACAGAAGTTGCAAATTATATGTGGAATGGCCTAACAACTGGAAACACTGCGGTGATGAATTTGGAGAAGCTTGAGCCTGAAATTTTGGAACTATGGGAATTGTTCTCCACTGGGGAAATTTCGCTAGAAACTGCAGTCCTTCGAGCGGAAATTTTAGAGCCATTGTTAATGGCCAGAATTAATAATCGCTAATCTCTGATCATTAAATAGGTTTTGGATGCCTGTTCCCGACTTATTAAATAGAGGTCAATAAAAGCTTAATATTGAATAATGAGTTGATACTAAGTCGAATAACTTGTAATTGGATGTACTCGCAGGTATGAACAATATTTTGAAAGGGCGAAGAGGTGCCATTATTAGATGCAGAAAAATTAAAGGAAAATGCGCTGACTTCCATTCGATTAGGAATTGAGGACTTTCAGCGCAGTCAGATTCCATTTGATCAAGGGGGTGATCCTGAACGAGCCCTTTCAGCTATTCGGAATTTATTTGCAGGAGTATTACTACTCTTTAAATATAAAATTGCTACATCCGTAGATGATCCTGAACATGCAGCTACTTTGATATTTAATCCCCCTGAAGTATTACCTCAAGCGGATGGTCACGGCGGAGTTGAGTGGCAACCTGTAGGAAACTTCAAAAAAACGACTATCGATGTTACAACGATAAAAAAGCGCTTCGATGGTTTCGGCATTGAAATGGATTGGGAAACTATCGATAAGCTCCAAGAGTGCCGCAATCATTTGGAACATTTGCATCCGGCTAATACACTCGGTGAAGTCGCAGACTTTGTCGCTGAGCTGTTCCCGATATTACGTGATTTTGTACATTCTGAGATGAACGAACAACCTGCGGACCTATTGGGTGGGGCTTGGCCGATAATGCTCAAACATCACACATTTTTTATTGACACAATTAAAGAGTGTGCAGAAGCCTGGACTGAAGCCGCCGTGCCAAAGCTAATCCAACCTTGGTTGGAAAAATGCCAATGCGAGGCTTGTGGCTCATCTCTTATACGTCCAGATAGTGATGACCTTGACGATGGGTTGCAAGTAGATGAGGACGATATAACATTCAGGTATGAATGTGTAGCTTGTGGATACAGAGACCTCATTGCACCTTTGATTATCAAAAGTCTAAGTAATGACTTTGATTATGATCCACGTGATGGTGGTGAGCCTAGTGTAGAGCGCTGCGATGAATGTCAGCGTGACACGTTCGTCATTCATGAGCAACAGTGCTTATGGTGTGAAGTGGAGCTCGATTACAAAGAGTGTAACGTTTGTGAAGAACCGTTGCGCCAGGATGATCAGGCAAACGGAGGACTTTGTGGATACCACCACCACGTATATGAAAAGGTTATGCGAGAAGATTGAATGAAGATTGTGTATATTTTCTCATATCACCTTGATGGGCATAAGGCCCTTAGTGAACTCTGACATTAATTGATCAGCCTCACAGCATACTCATTATGCTAAATACAAAAGTCTCAAGGTTGCTATCAGGGTCAGTTAACAGTCCTTTTGATATCAGCAAACAAGTTGACGATGTTATAAAAAGTCTATGATTGGAAGAGGAAAACTTAAACAGTTAATTCAAGCAGCGTTGCTGATTCGTAATCATTCTATATGAGGGCTTTCAAGTATGAGAGATATTTTTGTAAAGATATTATCTTTACACTCAAAAACTCCAAGCTCATTTCAAAGCACTTTTCCTCCCAAAAAAGGAGCATAACTTAACATTTATTTGTGTAAGCGTCATGATGTCGTTATTTATGAATCGTTTTAAGTAGGAAATCTCCCCTTTATAAGTACTACCGTTTTGACAGTCACCAAATCAATTATTGTAGATTTAATAAAGCCTTGTTTTTACAGGGCTTTATTATTTTGTGCATCAACAAAATGTGTGATTGAGATGTAGAAATAGAAAA
Organism: Methylophilus sp.; assembly: GCF_008015755.1. Taxonomy (GTDB): domain Bacteria; phylum Pseudomonadota; class Gammaproteobacteria; order Burkholderiales; family Methylophilaceae; genus Methylophilus. The sequence goes on from NZ_SSGF01000017.1 coordinate 56,351, forward strand.
TGATGTGGTTCTGCTTAATAAGAAAAACCAGGCTAGTGCATGTGGGAGAGTGAGCAGGCATAATCTGCCTCGCAGATAGCGTCAGATCGGAATCTGCCACCTCTTGAATCTATACACCTAGTCAATGATAAACGCTGGCTGGGGTGCTTCAGTCAAAAACTAACATTGTTTTAGGCAAGAATTTAATAAATTTAAGACTTGATTCGACATTTAAATTAATTCATTCTTGGCGGTGTTCATGAGTTTATTTATTTAAATGAATCATGCGTACATTCATGTCAGTCACCCGTTGTAATGCGCTTTTCTAGGAAGGACCCCCACTCATGGCAACCCTCAATATCAATGGTACCACTCACCAAGTAGATGCCCCGGATGATATGCCCCTGCTATGGGCGATCAGAGATATTATCGGCCTGACAGGCACCAAGTTTGGCTGTGGCATTGCGCAATGCGGCGCATGCACGATTCATGTGGATGGTCAGGCGACGCGTTCTTGTGTCTTACCGATTTCGGCCGTGAGTGGTAAAAAAATTACGACCATAGAGGCGGTTGGCGAAACCGCAGCTGGTCAGTCAATTCAAAAAGCCTGGTTAGACCAGGAGGTGATGCAATGTGGTTATTGTCAGTCCGGTCAGATCATGTCAGCTTGTGCTTTGCTTAGCCAACACCCGCAGCCGAATGATGCGCAAATCGATGCTGCCATGTCAGGCAATATTTGCCGCTGTGGCACTTATCCACGTATACGTGCGGCGATCAAGTTAGCTGCCAAGGAAGGAGTCTGATCATGTCACAAGGGCTTATTCAAGCATTAGCCGATCAATACACGGTGGCGAATCCTCCTCGACGTCAGTTTCTTAAAATAGCCGCCTCAGTCAGTGCAACCGCGGCTGGCGGTATGGTGTTAAGTATCAGTTTGCCGGCCTTGAGCCAAAGCAAGCAAACCCAGGCCTATAGTGAGTTGGACAACGGCAAGGGCGTGCTGGCGCCTAATGGATTTATCAGGATTGATAAAACAGGCGAGGTCACCATGATTATGCCCAAGGTTGAAATGGGACAGGGGGTGTATACCTCTATTCCTATGCTATTAGCAGAAGAGCTAGAGGTGGATCTGCACACGGTGAAGCTGGAGCATGCCCCGCCCAATGAGAAGCTTTATGCAGATGCGTTGTTGGGCGCGCAGGTCACAGGCGGATCAACCTCCATCCGTGCACTGTGGGAGCCGATGCGTCAGGCGGGCGCCGTGTGTCGATCATTGCTCGTGACTGCCGCTGCACAGAAATGGAAAGTGGCTGCAGCGAGCTGTTATGCAAAATCGGGCGTGGTTTACCACGATGCATCAAGGCGAACACTGAGCTACGGTGCGCTAGTCGCTGCTGCCAGTCAATTGCCGGTGCCCAAGAGCGTCGTGCTCAAAGACCCTAAAGACTTTAAACTGATCGGGACTTCTGCCAAGCGTTTGGATACCCCTGACAAAGCAAATGGTCAGGCCAAGTTTGGCATTGATGCGCGTCCAAACAATGTGAAGTTCGCGGTGATTGCCACCTGTCCTGTGTTTGGTGGCAAGCTCGCCAGTGTGGATGATAGCCGCGCCCTGACAATGCCGAGCGTGCTGCAAGTCGTCAAGGTGGATAATGCGGTTGCGGTGATTGGCACGAATACCTGGGCCGCCAAACGTGGCCTGGGCGCGTTAGAGATCACATGGGATGAAGGCAAAAGCGCTGCGGTCAACACCCGTGATTTGATTCAAGACTTGCGTGAAGCAGCCAAAAAGCCAGGTGCCGTGGCTAAAAAAACAGGCAATGCTGCCAGTGCTTATAAAAAAGCTGATAAAACGCTCAGTGTTGAGTATGAGCAACCATTTTTGGCACATGCCACGATGGAACCTATGAACTGCACGGTAGAAGTCAGCGCTTTTGGCTGCGATATTTGGGTGGGGACGCAAATCCCTACCTTTGCGCAGGGCATGGCAGCCAAAATACTCAACATGCCGGTTGAAAAAGTCAGGTTACATAACTTCCTGATTGGCGGTGGTTTTGGCAGACGGCTAGAGTTTGATGGCGTTGTGCAGGCGGTGAAAGTGGCCAAGCAAGTGAAGGGGCCAGTCAAAGTGATCTGGACCCGGGAAGAAGATATCCAGCATGATATGTTCCGCCCTTATTACTTTGATCGCATCTCTGCCGGGCTGGATGCTCAAGGGAAACCGGTTGCATGGTCACACCGTATTGTCGGCTCGTCTATCATGGCGCGCTTTGCGCCGCCATTAGTCAAAAACGGCGTAGACCCGGATGCAGTAGAAGTCTCGGCGGAACTGCCGTATGCCTTACCGAATGTGTATGTTGATTACGTACGGGTAGAGCCGCGAGATGTGCCCACCGCATTTTGGCGCGGCGTTGGCCCGACGCGTGGTACGTTTGTGGTGGAAAGCTTTATCGATGAACTGGCGCACTTGGCGCACATCGATCCAGTGAAATACCGGCTGGATTTGCTCAGTCCAAGCCCTAGACTGAAAAACGCTTTGCAAACGGCGGTGAGCAAGAGTGACTGGGGTAAGCCACTCGCAAAAGGGCAGGGCCGCGGTGTGTCTGTGATGCATGCGTTTGGCACCTTCTTGGCGATGGTGGTCGATGTCACGGTGAATGATCAGGGTGAGGTGAAAATTAACCGCGTGGTCTCTGCGGTGGATTGCGGCATGACAGTGAATCCGGATACCGTGATTGCGCAAATTCAAGGTGGCGTTATTTTTGGCCTGACCGCTGTTTTATTCAACGAAATTACCATTGAACATGGCCGGGTGCAGCAAACGAACTTTAATGATTACCGCATGCTACGCATGAATGAATCACCGGCGATTGACGTGCACCTGATTAAAAGTGCCGAGGCACCAGGCGGCATTGGTGAACCTGGCACTGCCGCCATCGGCGCTGCATTAACCAATGCCGTGTTCTCGGCCACGGGCAAACGCATTCGCAAACTGCCGATTGGTCAACAACTGAAAGCATAAGGAGCCGCAATGAATCTGGCATCAGGGTTGATGAAATTAGGTCTCTCAGTGATCACGTTTACTTACTCTTTGAGTGTGTTTGCCGTCAATCTGGCAGAGGTCAAAAAAGGGGAGTATCTGGCCCGGGTCGGGGATTGTATCTCCTGTCACACTGCACCGCATGGTAAACCCTACGCGGGTGGCCTGCCCATGCTGACGCCAGTGGGCGCTATTTATACAACCAATATCACGCCTGATGCCGAAACAGGCATTGGTCGATACACTGAATCCGAGTTTGCTCACGCCCTGCGGCGCGGGGTGGCCAAAGATGGCCATCATCTTTATCCGGCCATGCCCTATCCGTCTTATGCCAAAGTCAGTGACGCCGACATTCACTATCTTTATTTGTACTTTATGCATGGCGTTAAACCTGTGCGCCAATCAAACAAGGCGAGCGAGATTCCCTGGCCCTTAAATTACAGGTTTCCTTTGGCTGTTTGGAATCGCATTTTTCTGGATAAGCAGACATATCAGGCAGATGCCTCAAAAGATGCCAGCTGGAATCGTGGCGCTTACTTGGTGCAGGGGCTGGGGCATTGTGGCGCTTGCCACACACCGCGTGGTCTGGCGTTTCAAGAAAAAGGGCTGACGCATGCCTCGGATCACTTTTTAAGTGGCGAAACCCTCGAAGGATGGTCGGCCACCAATTTACGTGGTGACCACAATACTGGCCTTGGCCGATGGTCTGAGGCAGATATTCTGGTCTATCTCAAATCTGGGGCGAATCAGCATAGTTCTGCGTTTGGCACCATGACCACCGTGATTAACAACAGCACAGAAGGCATGACAACAGAGGATTTAAGCGGTATCGCGACTTATTTGAAAACAATCAAAGGGACCAACGACAAGCATCAAAAACCTTATCAATATGATCCGAACGCGACTCAGGCTCAATTTAAAACCGTCACAAGTTATCCAGGCGCCAGGTTGTATCAACAATATTGCGTAGCCTGTCATGGTCAGGATGGTAAAGGGGTGGCGCCTTATTTATCACCGCTGGCTGGCAACCCTGCTGTTATGGACCCGGATCCATCATCACTGATTAACGTGATTTTGAATGGGTCGCCGCAGCTTAAAGCGCAAGGCGTGGCGGCACCGTTCAATATGCCGAAATTCCGCCACATGCTGAATGACACGGAGGTAGCGCAGCTCGTCAGTTTTATGCAGACGGCGTGGAATCATCCGCTGGAGGCGACCAGCGCGCAGGACGTCGCCAAGATTCGCAAACTGGCGCCTTCGGCTCATTAAGCTATATTTGCAAGATGTGCGCAGGCTGATTTCATGGGCAATCTTGTGAATTGAGCCCTTTCAAAACGTGGACTGCATCATTAGTATCAATCGCCCGAGTGATTCACTCGGGCGATTTTTTTGATGACGTCTGAAAGGTAAATGATGCCATGGATGCAGCCCCGGCAGGGATGCCGTCATGTGTTATTTGTTTGTATCGCCCTGTTATTGCTATGTGTGAGTGCAGTCCATGCGCGGCCAGCCCCAAAAACAGCGCATGTGCCGCAGTTAACCACTAAACAGGCCGTGAGCGCACATACCGAAGACCTGCGCGCGTTGATGCAGGCCTTATACACTGCATACCCAGCCGAACTGGCCAAGAGCACCCAGGTGGGGCCGCGCGAAATGACCGAGTGGGTGTTTGATGGCAAAGCGAATTGGCGTTTTGAGGGTATTCGTCGTTTGCAAGGACAAGAGGCCTTAGCCTTGCTGTTTGATCAAGCATTTGCCGGTGACCATATTTTGGCGCTGGTGGTTGGTTTGGAAACGTTGGTGTTTGAGGCTTATGGCAGCCATAACGAATTTGATATTCCAGCCGAACGTGACCAGCGAAGGCTCGCAATGCTGCTATGCGAGCTGCAAGCGTTGCCGCTGCGTTTGCAGGCTAACACGCAGATGAATACGGTGTTGCGTCAGCCCGTTGCGCAGCAGCATATTTCTACAACCCTGCAAACATTGATGCTGCGCCTACGAGATCGTGAGCAGGTGGCTGCGGCATGCCATTGATGTTTATGCGCGGACTTTAGTCTGCAACCAGGTCAAGCTGATGCCCCAATTTGTGCTTTTTGGTCGCCAGATACTGTGCATTGTGTGGATTGCTTTCCACTTCAAGTGGCGCCACGGTTTCAACCAGCACGCCCCAGGCGCTGAGTGCGGCAGATTTGTCGGGGTTGTTGCTCAATAAGCGTATGGAGCCAACCTGCAAATGTTGCAGCATGCCAGCGGCAATGTCGTAATTACGCTGGTCCACGGGCAGGTTTAAGGCGAGGTTGGCCTGCACGGTATCCAGCCCTTGCTCTTGCAAGGCATAAGCGCGGACTTTATTGGTGAGCCCGATACCGCGCCCTTCGTGGCCACGCAAATACAAAATCACCCCTTGCCCCTGTTGTTGTATCAGCCGCTGCGCCTGCTTGAATTGCTCACCGCAATCGCAGCGTTGAGAGCCAAACACGTCGCCGGTCAGGCACTCGGAGTGCACGCGCGTAAGCACGTTGGCCTGGCCGCTCACATCCCCTAGCTCCAGTGCGATATGTTCAATGCCGGTTCTGTGATCAACAAACGCATGCAGGCGGTAGCTGCCATACTCCGTGGCCAGGTTGGCGCTGGCCTGTGGCGTGATCAGCGCCTGCAATGCGGGCGGGGCTGGTTTGATGGCCAGATTACTTGAGGGCATTAATGGCCCCCATTTTAATCAGCTTGGCGCGCAGCACATTGCGGCTTAAACCAAGCAGTTTGGCCGTTTGCACCTGGTTGTGGTGGCAATGCTGATACGCAGCGCGCACTAGGGCGTCTTCCACATAATCATAGAGCTGGGCTTTGCCGGACTCAAACAGTTGCTGCAAGGCGTCTTCGAGCAAATCTGGCGCATGGCCGCCTGCGTGTTGTGTGTACTCTTGTTTAGGGCGGTGCAGCGAAATAGACGATAAGTGTAAGTCTTCACTACGCACCAGGTTATTGCGGCATATCAACAGTGAGTGATGAATGACGTTTTCGAGTTCACGGATATTGCCCGGCCAGCTATGTTGCAATAGCTTTTGTTTGGCGCTGTCGTCGAGACTGATTTCTGCGTAGCCAAGGCGACGCGTATATTCGCCGACAAAGTATTCGGCCAGCGGCAAAATATCGCCAGGGCGGTTTCTCAAGGTCGGCAGTTCGAGGTGAGCCACGCGCAAACGGTAAAACAGGTCTTCCCGGAAATTGCTTGCCTGTACGGCTTCTTCCAGGCGCACATTGGTGGCAGCAACTAGTCTGACATCAATCGGCGTGGATTTTCTGGCCCCCAGGCGCACCACTTCGCGTTCTTGTAGCACGCGTAGCAGCTTGACCTGAATGCTCAGTGGCAAGTCACCGATTTCATCCAAAAATAAGGTGCCGCCGTTAGCGGCTTCGAACCAGCCTGCCTTGGCGACAAACGCTCCGGTAAAAGCGCCTTTTTCGTGGCCAAACAATTCGCTTTCTACCAAGGTCTCAGAGAACGCGCCGCAGTTGACCGCGACAAACGGCTTGCCTTTACGGTTGCTTAAGGCATGCACATGGCGCGCGATCAGCTCTTTGCCGGTGCCGGTTTCACCAATAATCAGCACATTGGCGTCGCTAGGCGCAATCTGCTGAATGCGGCTGAGCAAGGCGATAGATTTGGGATCCTCAAACACTTGCGCAGTGGCGCGGATAGAGGTGGTCAGCGTGCGTGAATTCGGCAGCGTGAGCAGCTTTTTTTGATTGCTTTGATAATCCACGTCGTCCGCTGTGTCCAGATGCTCGATAAATTTGTCCATAATATTCATGAGTAAAATGTAGGGTGTGGAAAGCTGCCAGTCAGCGCCCATTCACCCAGCTCCTTAATTTTGTAATCTAGTGGATCATGCAAGGTATGCGTCCGCAGGTTGCGCCAGTGGCGGTCTAACCTTAGCCCGGCATGCGTTGCCCTGGAACCTGCAACCTCAAACATGCGGCTGGTGAGGTCCAGTCCGGTGCGGGTGGCCAGTACTTTGGCCGTGCTGATGCTGGTGGCCAGCAGGCCGCGATCTTCTTCTGTCAGCCTTAGGCCTTTGGCCCAGGCCGCATCCAGCTTTTCTGCCGCCTGGTTGGTCAGCGCGCGCGTGGCTTCCAGGCCGACCCAAAACTCGCCGTAATGGGCCAGGATATAAGGGTCATGGCTGGTGATATCAACCTTGGCATTTTGCCACGGCCGCGCTTCACGCAAAGTGTAGTGCTGGGCGTCATTAAAAGCGCCTTCGGCAATCCCCAAGTAGATATTGGTCAGAATCAGTTGCGCGATGAGTGGCCGCAGGCAGGCAAACGGGTTGCTCAGCGGGCCGGGCTCAGTCAGCAACTCGTTCTGCTCTATCCTGACTTTTTCAAAGTTGACCGTACCGCTATCCGTCTGGCGCTGGCCGATATTATCCCAGTCATCCAAAATCGTGATGCCTGTGCGCAACGTAGGGATGGCAGCAATCACCAACTGCCCATCGGTTTTTTTAATGGCCGAAGCAATCAGCATCTCTGAATCTAGTGCGCCCGAGCAAAAACTTTTTTTGCCGGAGAATTCATGCCAGTGGTCGTGGCTTTTGCACAGCGTGCGCTCATCCAGTGGGTTGAGTGCATTGCCCCAAAACCAGTTGAGTTGCGCCGTTTGTTCGTACCAGCGCTCCCACTGGTCAGGCCGTGAAAACAGGCGCACGGTGGCCAGCATTAAATGCTGAAAACCATACACATGCGCAATCGAGCTATCCACTTTGGCAAACTCGCGCGCCACCTGCAAGGTTTCTTGCCAGTCAGCGCCATGGCCGCCATATTGGCGCGGAATAATTAACGACAATAAGCCGCTGTTTCTCAGCGCATCGCGCTCCAGTTTCGGCGTGCCACCCACATGATCCCGCTCTACAGCCGTGAGCGAGAAAGACTCTGCCAGTTGCTTGGCCACAGCCAGTGCGTGCTGGCCTTGATGCAGGCTAGCCGTGGGCGGGATAGAAAAAGTATTGATATTCAACAGTAATATCCGTTTGATTGCTTATGCTTAACAGTTCAGCATGTTCTGTGCCAACTCCGGCGTAGCGAAAAAGTGGTGGCTGCACAAGCTGTGAAAAGTTTATTTTTGAATAAATTATGCTGATAAATCATAGGCTTGAATCTGAGTTGGTCAGGCGGCCTGTTGCGAGGCCTGGTTGGCCTAACCATTGCGCGTTTGCGCATGCTGCTGCGCAATCAGCACAGGTGCTGCTGAATAAGCAGCAGCCACAGAAAAGCTGCTGCTTATTCAGCAATTCAGTTTTTTGGTTTTATAAGTGCATGAATTTAATCACTTTTATTTATGGCATGCTCTTTGCAATCATGCTTGCCACAAGCTGTATGAATAAAAGGAAAGCAACATCATGGAAATTTTCTGGTTTTTACCCACGCACGGTGACCAGCGCTATCTTGGCACCAGCAAAGGCGCCAGACCGGCCACATTGTCCTACTTAAAGCAAATTGCGCAGGCGGCTGACCGCTTGGGTTATGGTGGCGTGCTCGTGCCTTCTGGCCGTTCATGCGAAGACGCCTGGGTGATTTCTTCTGCGCTCATCAACGAAACCAAGCAGCTCAAGTTTCTGGTGGCAACGCGTCCGGGGTTTATCTCGCCGGTGGTGTCAGCACGCATGGCCTCCACGCTGGATCGCATTTCTGGCGGCCGCTTGCTGATTAATGTGGTGGCGGGCGGTGATCCCGCCGAGCAGCAGGCTGAGGGCAGCTTTCTGGCGCATGACGCACGCTATGCGGAGGCGGAAGAATTTTTGTCGATCTGGCGTGCGGTATTAACCGAAGAAGCCGTTGATTATGAGGGCAACTATCTGCGCGTGAAGGGCGCCAGTTTGCCCACCGGCAGCTTGCAAAAGCCTTATCCACCGTTGTTTATTGGTGGCGCCTCAGACGCGGCGATTCAACTTAGCAGTAAACATATTGATGTGCATTTGACCTGGGGCGAGCCACCGGCTGCCGTGGCGGAAAAAATTCGCGTGATTCGCGAAGCGGCAGCCAAACAAGGTCGTAGCCTCCGCTTTGGTATTCGCCTGCATGTGATTGTGCGCGAAACCACTGAGCAGGCTTGGCAGGCGGCGGACGAACTGATTTCGCATGTGACCGACGAAACCATTGCTGCTGCGCAAGCCGCGGTGGCTAATTTTGACTCGGTGGCGCAAAAACGCATGACGGCCTTGCACCATGGCCGCCGCGATCAACTGGAGGTCTCGCCCAACTTATGGGCTGGCGTCGGCCTGGTGCGTGGCGGCGCTGGCACTGCGCTGGTGGGCAACCCGCAAGAGGTGGCTGAGCGCATTAAAGAATACCAGGCGCTAGGTATCGATTACTTTATCTTTTCTGGCTATCCGCATCTGGAGGAGTCGTATCGCGTGGCTGAGTTGTTGTTCCCGTTGCTGCCGCTCAAGCAGCAGGCCGATGCAGAAGTCAGCATCAATACCAATATGACAGGCCCGTTTGGCGCGGCCAAACCAGTCAAGCATGCGGCATAGGAGAGAAGATGACACTGGCACTGAATTCACGCCTGGACGACGTTGAAGCTTCACACGGCGTGGCCTTTAGCGGGTCTATACAAGAGATCACGCAGCAACTATGCGATTACCTGGCGCAAACAGCGGTAGAGCGCGATGCTGCAGGTGGCACGCCTTACGAGCAACGGCAGGCGGTGCGCGATAGCGGATTGCTCAAGTTACTGATCGCGAAAAACGATGGTGGTTTGGGCGGCAACTGGCAGCAAATTTACAGCATCATCCGCCAGATTGCGCGCGTTGATAGCTCGATTGCGCAGGTATTCGCCTTCCAGTTTTTGATGCTGGCGTCTATCCGGCTGTATGGCAGCGAGTCGCAATGGCAGCAGTATTTCCGCCTCACGGCGGAGCGCAATCTCTGGTGGGGCAATGCCTTAAACCCGCTCGATAACCGCACCATTGCACGCAAAGTGACTGGCGGCTATGTGTTTAGCGGGCAAAAAAGCTTTTGCTCTGGCTCCATGGGTTCTGACTATCTGATTGTGTCGGCGATTGAAGAGGGCAGCGGCAAGTTTTTGGTGGCCGCCGTGCCGACCAACCGTAGTGGCATTCACCTCAATGGCGATTGGGACAATATCGGCCAGCGCCAGACCGATAGCGGCAGCGCCGAGTTTACCCAATTGCGGGTCGACGACAGTGAGTTACTGATGCAGCCAGGCCCGTTGAGCTCACCGTTTGCCACCGTGCGCTCGCTGGTGGCGCAATTGATTTTTACCAATATCTACCTCGGCATTGCCGAAGGTGCCTTGCAAGAAGGCGCCAAATATACGCGCAGCAGCAGCCGGGTGTGGTCGGGTTCGTTGGCCAACACCGTCCACGAAGACCCTTTTACCTTGCTGCATTACGGCGAGTTTTGGGCCAGCTTGCATGCCTCGGCGGTGCTGGCCGACCACGCCGCCAATTTGCTCGATGCCGCCTGGCAGCAAACCTTGGGCCTCGATGAGCAGACGCGAGGCGAACTGGCGTTGGCGGTGTTCTCAGCCAAAGTGAATGCGACGCGGGCCGGACTGGATGTGACCACGCGTATTTTTGAAGTGGCGGGCGCCCGTGCCACCACTGCCAAGCTACGCATGGATAGATTCTGGCGTAATTTGCGCGTGTATACCCTGCATGACCCGGTGGATTACAAACTGAAAGATTTAGGCGATTGGGCGCTGAATGGGCAATACCCAACCCCCAGTTTTTATGCCTAGCAAGGTGATCACTCACTGCGTTTTCGAACGGCCATTATTAAAGAAAGTTTATGAAACAAAACATTATTGATCTACGTAACCGTCCTGCTTTTTTGCATGACTTTTTTGGCGCCACGCCGAATACACCTGCATACGACACAGCCAAATGGCTCAATCAGCGCGTTGGCTCGCTAGAGCCTGAGCATTTTCGTCGCTCCTATACGTTGGAAGGCTATTTGCAGGAGATTGACGCCGCAGGCATTGATTTTGCCGTAGTGGTTGGCCGCGAAACCCCAGATTTAACCATAGACGACCAGCAGATTGCCGACTTGGTCAAACATAGCCCGAAATTGGTGGGCTTAGGCTCGGTGGATATTGAAACGCGCGGCGTGGAAAGTGCGCTGGCGGCGATTGAAAAAGCCGTGAACCACTATGGCTTTAAGGCGATTAATATCGAGCCAGGCTTTGGTAAACCTGCACGCCAGGTGGATGACCCGATATTTGAACCGGTCTACGAAGCGTGCCAGCAATACGGTGTGCCTGTGTGCGTGATGTCCGGCCCGACCACGCCAGATTTGGATTATGCGCACCCGAATGCCATCGCTAGGGTAGCGAGAAAATACCCCAATTTAAACATTATTTGTTTTCACGGCTATTACCCGTTTGTAAATGAAATTGTCGGCGCGGCTTTGCGTTATCCCAACCTGTATTTAGTGCCGGATATGTATATTTTCCAGCCCGGCGCCGAGCTCTATGTGCAAGCCGCCAACCAGTTTTTGGGCGACCAGTTGTTGTTCGGCACCTCGTATCCGTTCCGACCCATGCAGCAAACCATCAATGATTTCGCCGCACTGGGTTTTAAAGAGACGGTGCTGGACAAAGTGTTTTATCAAAACGCCGCACGGTTGTTAAACCTCAGCGTTTAGCAGGTGAAAGGAAACAGTATGTTACAAAAAACAGAGCAGTTCGATCAGGTATCCACGGCCATCGAGGCTATCGCCAACGGCGAGTTTGTGATTGTGGTGGATGATACTGACCGCGAAAATGAAGGCGATCTGATTATCGCCGCCGAAAAAATCACCACCGAAAAAATGGCGTTTCTAGTCAGGCATAGCAGCGGTTTGGTCTGCGTCGGTATGCCCGCGCCACGCTTGCAGGCACTCGAGTTACCACAAATGGTGACGCATAACGCAGATCCATTCCGCACAGCGTTTACGGTGAGCGTCGATTACAAATACGGCACCACCAGCGGCATTTCGGCGGCGGATCGTGCGCTCACGCTACGCAAGCTGGCCGACCCAGCCAGTGTGGCCAGTGATTTTCACCGCCCTGGCCATATTTTCCCGCTACGTGCGCGCCGTGGCGGTGTGCTGGAACGTCCCGGCCATACCGAGGCGGCGCATGATCTGGCGGCACTGGCAGGCTTGCAACCGGTTGGTGTGTTATGCGAGATCGTTAATGACGATGGCAGCATGGCCAGACGCCCGGACTTATTCAAATTTGCCAAACGACATGGTTTAATCATCATCACCATTGCCGATATGATCGCCTACCGTGCGCGCCAGCGCAGCGAGACATCGCCAGTGCCGTTGTTTCGTCAGCAAAGCCGATTGCTGGATGCGGCTATGGTCTACAGCGGTTAAATGCCAATACGCGTTAAAACAATAAAGCCCTCATACGAGGGCTTTATTGATCGCGGCTTTAGATTAAGGCCTTCAATACATCGATGACCTTAAATCCAGGGGTGACGCGGCGGTTTCACGTTGTTTAAGCTGTAATTGCCGACTGCGTGATACTTCCAGCGCACCGGGTCATGCAGCGTATGCGTACGCGCATTGCGCCAGTGGCGGTCAAGGTTGTATTCACCTAATGTGGAACGTGTGCCTGCCAGTTCAAACAATTTGCTGCCTGCCAGCAAGGCGGTTTCGGTGCTCAGCACCTTGGCTTCGGCCACCGCAATCGAGGCTTCTGCTACCGTGTCTTCGTTCGGGTTACGTTGCGCTTCGTCTATATATTCACCCGCGCGGGCCAACAAGGCTTCAGTCGCGTGTAAACGAATCTGCAAGTCGCCGATGTCTTTAATGGTGTGCGGGTCTTCGTAACCGTGTTCGAGCTCGGTATCGATCCAAGGGCGGGTGTAGTTGCGCACAAAGTGCAGCGTGTCTTTAAACGCGGCACGTGCAATGCCAGTGTCGACGGCGGCCTGGATAATCTGTGCCACCGGGCCCATCGTGGTCGGGCGGTCAAAGGCCAAATGGTGCGGCAACACATACTCGCTAGGCACAAAAATATTTTCCAGAATGGTGGTGCCGCTGGCGGTGGTGCGTTGACCAAAGCTGGACCAGTCGTCAATGATGGTCAGGCCTTCGGCGCCAGCCGGGACAAACGCCACCACGGTATTGTCGTGCTCATCCTTGGCCACCACTGGCACCCAGTCTGCTAGCAAAGCGCCAGAAGAATAGAATTTTTTGCCGTTTAAAAAGTAGCCACTGTTGGTCGGTGTCAGTTTGGTTTTGACGTCATTGACGCTACGAGTGCCGATTTCAGAAAAGGCATTGCCAAAGCGCACGCCTTGTAGCACCAGCTCATAAAAATATTTCTTTTGAAACTCGGTGCCGTCCAGGCGCAGACCTTCCACCATATATAAATGGTTTTGCGGAATCTGGCCAATGCTAGGGTCGGCTTCGGCCACCGTGGCAATCACTTCGGCCAAGGTTTTGTTCGACACAAAAGCGCCGCCATATTCTTTAGGCACAGTAATGCCCCACAAGCCGCTGCTAGAAAATAAATCCAGCTCTTTGCGCGGCAAGCGTCTTTCCTGGTCACGGATCACCGCCTCTTTGGCGATTTCACTGGCGACTTGTTTGGCCACGCTAATGGCTTCGGCATCGCTTTTAATGATATGTGCCGGTTGTCGCGGCTGATGGGTGGGCAAATGTGCAATGTTGCTTGCCTGTGCAGTCATATTAAATCCTTCTCTGATCAACGTTGATAATAAAGGCGTCGCGCTGCTGATTAAGCAACGACGCGTGACCCTCTTCACAGTGCATTTAATATGCCAATTTGTAAGTCATTGAATTTAAATATAAACATGAAAATCCCATGCCTGTGCCGCCTCTGTAGAAACAGTTTGTTGCTGAATGGCTGCTGATTAATCAGCAGCTGCATGGCCGCAAAACACCACTCAGGAGGGATTGCGCTGCTGCTTTTTGAGGATAGATGCTGCTACAGCAGCAGCGCATCAGCAAAATAGGCCTGAATTCAACAGGATGAAAATATAAAAAACAACATAAGTCATTGAAATATATCAATAAATAAGTTTGGCATGGATGCTGCTATTGATTAAGCAAGCTGGCCTGAATGCTATTGCACACGCAAAGCGGCAGCCGCAACCTTAATTAGGAGTCATCATGAGTCGTCCATTAAAAGTCACTGCCGTCTCTGGCAGTTATAAATTGCCTTCCAGAACCGCTGCGCTGGTCGAGGCGATCACCCAACAACTGGGTGAACAATTACCCATTGATCTGCATGTGATTGAGTTGAGCGAAATCGGCAGCAGCCTGGTGGCGTCTTACGACCCGAAAGCGCTGCCACTGAAGGTGCAACAAGATATCCAGGCGATTGAAACCGCTGACCTGCTGGTGGTGGCGACGCCGGTCTACCGTGCGTCTTATAGCGGCCTGTTCAAGCACCTGTTTGACCTGGTGAATTACGAAGCGCTGGTCGATGTGCCTGTGTTGTTAGCGGCGACGGGCGGCAGTGATCGCCATGCTTTAATTATTGATCACGAACTGCGCCCCTTGTTTAGCTTTTTCCAGGCACTCACCTTGCCGATTGGCGTGTATGCCACCGAAGCCGACTTTGAAAACTATCAGGTGAAAAACCCGGCCGTCACGGCGCGTATTGCGTTGGCCGTAGAGCGTGCCTTGCCTTTGCTCAAGCACCGTGAGCTGGTGAATAAAGACCATTTGCTGGCCGTATAAGTCAGCCGATTATTTGGAGAACGAAAAATGAGTACAGAAAACATTAAATTTGCCTATTGGGTGCCTAACGTCAGCGGTGGCCTGGTGGTGAGTAATATTGAGCAGCGCACCAGCTGGGATATCGACTACAACCGCAAATTGGCACAAATTGCCGAAAAAGCAGGTTTTGAGTATGCCCTAAGCCAGATCCGTTTTACCGCCGGTTATGGTGCAGAGTTTCAGCATGAGTCTGTGTCTTTTTCGCACGCGTTATTGGCGGCGACCACTAAATTAAAAGTGATTGCAGCGATTTTGCCCGGCCCGTGGAACCCGGTGCTGGCGGCCAAGCAGTTGGCGACCATTGATCTGCTGACCGAAGGCCGGATTGCAGTGAATATTGTGTCTGGCTGGTTCCGTGGCGAATTCACCGCCATTGGCGAACATTGGTGGCTGGACCATAACGAGCGTTATCGCCGCTCTAAAGAGTTTATCGAAGCACTTAAAGGCATCTGGACGCAGGATAACTTTACCTACCGCGGTGACTTCTATCGTTTTAGCAACTACACGCTGAAACCAAAACCACTGCAGCAGCCGCACCCGGAAATCTTCCAGGGCGGTAGCTCACGGGCGGCGCGCGACAATGCGGCCAGCGTGTCCGACTGGTATTTCACCAACGGCAATACGGTTGAGGGCATTCAGACGCAAGTGGATGATATTCGCGCCAAAGCGGCGGCTAATAATCACCAGGTCAAAATCGGCGTGAATGCGTTTGTGATTGCGCGTGATACCGAAGAAGAAGCCAAAGCCGTGTTGGCAGAAATTATTGCCAAAGCCAACCCCGACGCCGTGAATGCGTTTGGTCATGAGGTGAAAAATGCCGGCGCTGCCAGCCCGGAAAAAGAAGGTAACTGGGCGAAGTCGACCTTTGAAGACCTGGTGCAATACAACGATGGCTTTAAAACCAACCTGATTGGCACGCCGCAACAGATTGCTGAACGCATCGTGGCCTTAAAAGCGGTCGGCGTCGACCTGGTATTGGCGGGCTTTTTGCACTTTCAGGAAGAAGTGGCTTACTTTGGCGAAAAAGTGCTGCCACTGGTGCGCGAGCTCGAAGCCAAAAAACTGGCCAAAGCGGCTTAACGGACCTTGACGAATCACGCTATGGCCGCTGATACATTACCCCACTGGTTGGCATTGCAGGCGCAGCAACGCCCCGCCAGGGTGGCGATCCGCCACAAACAATTAGGCCTCTGGCAACAACATCCCTGGCAGTCTGTGCATCAGGCCGTGTTGCGGGCCGCTCACTTTCTGCAGCAACGCGGATTCGCCAAGGGCGATACGCTATTTTTGCTGAGCGAGCCCCGGCCGGAAGCCTTGTTGTTGTCGCTGGCCGCGCATTGGCTGGGTGGCGTCTCTGCACCGCTGGATGCGGCCTATGCGCAACCACAGTTGCTGGATTTGCTGCATACGCTGCGGCCTAAATTTGTGTTTGCTGAAGCGCAGACGCAGGTCGACCAGGTGCTGGCGGCCAAGCCGGATGTGTCATTGCTGATCTATGCAGATGCGCGCGGGCTGGCTGGTTACCGCCATCCGGCAATCCAGGCTTACAGTGACATCGTTGCGAATGCGGTGGACGAAGCATTGGCCAGTGTGGCTGAAAACCACGATGTTGCGTTCCGTTTCTATCGTTTGGGCGCGCAGTATCAGTTGGAGTACCGCGAACTGACGCATGCCGAGTTGTTGCATAACGGTCGTCAGCTGGTCGCGCAGGAAGCGCTGACCGAGGAGGAGCAAGCGCTGGCGGCACGAGCGTTTGCTGCTAGCGGCCATGCCCGATATTTGTTGTCACCGTGGTTGCTGGCCGGTTTTACGCTGAATTTCCCCGAAAATCTGGCGACCCGCGATACTGACAGACGCGAGTTAGGACCTACGCTGGTGGCGGGCACGGCGGCGACTTACCAGCGCTTATATACCCTCACCCAATCGCGTTGGCCGCTGCCTGCCAGCTGGCAATTTGGCTTAGTGGCGTGGGCGTTGCGCGCGTACCAACAGCAACTGCCGGTGCTGGCCACATTGGCCAACTGGCTGGTGATTTTGCCCTTGCAAGACGTGCTCGGCCTGCGCCGTACGCGCGTGCCTTTGCTGGTCGGCGAGCCGTTGTCGGCCGAGGCCGAGCAGTTCTTTTTGTCGATTGGCATTCAGGTGCGCAGTTGGCCGGAGGCGACAGCCTGGCAGACCAGCCAGTTGCAGGTGATCCCGCGCCAGCCAGAGGCAGTGGATGGTTACTTCGGTTTAAAAACATTGAGAGCCGCCACATGACCGTTGCACAGCCATTATTGGCGCTAGACCATATTTCACTGTCATTCAAAGGCGTGAAAGCCATTACCAATATCAGCTTTGCCGTCAACAAAGGCGAAATCTGCGCCCTGATTGGCCCTAACGGTGCCGGTAAAAGCTCGTTGCTCAATGTGATTAACGGTGTTTACCAGGCCGATGATGGGCGTATCACTTATCAGGGCGAGTCGCGCAGCACCATGCAGCCGCAGTGGGCGGCCAAGCGCGGTGTGGCTCGCACCTTTCAAAACATCGCCTTGTTCAAGGGCATGTCGGTGCTGGATAACGTACTTAGCGGCACCAACCTTAAAGTGAAAAGTAGTTGGTTGGAACAGGTGTTCAACCTCGGCCGCGCACCCGCCGATGCGTTGCGTCAGCGCCAGAAAGCCGAGCGCGTGATTGCCTTTTTAAAACTACAACCCTGGCGCAACAGCATTGTTGGCGGCTTGCCTTATGGTTTGCAAAAGCGCGTGGAGCTGGCGCGGGCGCTGGCGGCGGAGCCGGAGTTGCTGCTGCTCGATGAGCCGATGGCAGGGATGAATGCCGATGAAAAAGCCGAGATGAGCCGCTTTATTGTTGAGACGCGGCGTGAGTTTGGCACCACCATCGTCCTGATTGAGCATGATATTGGCGTGGTGATGTCTTTGTCTGACCATGTGGTGGTGCTCGATTACGGCAAAAAAATCGGTGACGGCTCGCCGGATGAGGTGCGCACCAACCCGGACGTGATTGCTGCTTACCTGGGCACAAAACATGGATAACAGGCCTAAGGATAACAAATGAATTTCTTTCTCGAAGTGCTCACAGGTGGTTTGCTGGCTGGCGTCATGTATTCGCTGGTGGCGATTGGTTTTGTGCTGATTTACAAAGCCTCCGGCGTGTTCAATTTTGCCCAGGGCTCTATGGTGTTATTTGCGGCGCTGACCTTTGTCAGCTTGCTGGAGCGGGGCGTGCCGTTTTGGGGTGCGTTTCTTATTACCTTAATCACCATGGCAGTGTTGGCCTGGCTGATTGAGCTACTGGTCTTGCGCAAACTGGTCAATCGTTCACCAATTACCCTCTTTATGGCGACGCTGGGGCTGAGCTATATCGTGGAAGGGCTGGCGCAAGCGGTGTGGGGCGCGCAGGTGCACGCGCTGGATATCGGTATCGATGATGAGCCGTATGAAGTGTTTGGCATTTTACTGTCGCAGTTTGATCTGTTTGCCGCGGCGATTGCCGGAGGCCTGGTGGTGTTGCTGGGCATTTTGTTCAATAAAACCCGCATAGGCATTGCTTTGCGCGCCGTGGCTGACGATCAGCTGGCGGCATTGGCGGTGGGCATTCATCTGCAACGCCTGTGGCTGATCGTGTGGGCGGTGGCCGGGTTTGTCGGCCTGGTGGCTGGCATGTTGTGGGGCGCCCGCGTCGGGGTGCAATTCTCACTATCCCTGATTGTGCTCAAAGCCTTGCCGGTGCTCATTATTGGCGGTTTCACGTCGATTGAAGGCGCGATTGTCGGCGGCCTCATCGTCGGGGCCAGCGAAAAACTGGCAGAAGTGTTTATTGGCCCGCTGATTGGTGGCGGGATAGAAAACTGGTTCCCTTACGTGCTGGCCATGCTGTTTTTACTGGTCAGGCCGTATGGGCTGTTTGGCGACAAAGCCATAGAACGTGTCTAACAGGCTTGGAAATTAATCCCATGTTGTATCAAGAAACCGGACAATTTATTAGCGATTACCGCCTGGATAAACGCTTTTTCAGGCTCAAGCAAGAGCGCTGGGCGTTTACTGCATTGCTGGCGTTTGCCTTTTTGGGTGTGCCAGTCATCGGCAACGATTACTGGTTGAGTGCCATCCTCATCCCATTTCTGGTGTTGTCGCTGGCTGGGCTGGGCCTCAATCTGCTCACCGGTTATGCCGGACAGTTATCATTGGGCTCGGCGGCGTTTATGGCCGTGGGTGCGTTTGCCACCTATAACGTGCATCTGCGCCTCGAAGGCTTGCCGCTAGTGGCAAGCCTGATTGTGGGTGGCTTGACCGCGGGCGGCGTCGGCTTATTGTTTGGTTTGCCCAGCTTGCGTATCAAAGGCTTTTACCTGATTGTGTCTACGCTGGCGGCACAGTTTTTAGTGTTGTGGGTATTCACTAATTTTCCGTGGTTTTCCAATCACTCTTCTTCTGGTGTGATCACAGCGCCACCACTGCATGTGCTCGGCGCAGACTTGAGTCGCCCGGCCGGACGCTACTTGCTCACCCTGACCGTGGTCACCGCACTGGGCTTGCTTGCCAAAACCATCGTCAGCGGTGAGTTGGGCAGAAAATGGATGGCCGTGCGTGACATGGATACCGCTGCCGCCGTGATTGGGATTTCGGTGCCGAAAACCAAACTGTTAGCGTTTGCCATCAGTTCGTTTTACCTGGGCATTGCGGGTGCGTTGTGGGCGTTCACTTACCTGGGCACGGTTGAGCCACATGGCTTTGATCTGTCTCGCTCTTTCCAAATCTTATTCATTATTATCATCGGCGGCATGGGCAGTATCCTTGGTAATTTTCTGGGTGCCGCCTTTATCGTGTTGTTTCCTATCCTGTTATCCAACCTGTCTTCTGGCCTGCTTGCCGGGGCGATAGACCCAGGGCAGCTAGAAAACTTTCAGAAGATGATTTTTGGCGCGCTGATTATCTTTTTCCTGATCAAAGAGCCTAACGGCTTGGCCAAAGTCTGGCACACCATCAAACAACGGTTGCGGGTCTGGCCGCTACGTTTCTAGGCCGTTCATTCCCATCGAATAAAAGGAGATTTTTCATGTGTTGAACGCCTCGTACGGCTTTTTATATAACTAAAAACGATTAGTAGCTATTTTTATATTTTTAATAAGGAGTTTCAGAGTGACATTTTTAGCTAAACATCGCTGGCTGTGGCTGGCATTAGGCTTGGCTGTGAGCAGTGTGAGCACACAAGTGCAGGCCGCCAATGAGCAATATTTTCCGCTACAAAGCTATCGCATCGGGCCTTATGCCGCAGGCGGCTCCGGCTTTTTTGGCGGGTTTATTGACTACCTGCAATATATCAATGCCAAAGACGGCGGCGTCAATGGTGTGAAATTTACCTGGAGCGAGTGCGAAACCGAATATGTGGTGGAAAAAGGCGTTGAGTGCTACGAGCGCCTGAAAAAAGGCCTGAACGGCGCGCCAGCGGCAGCGACCAATCCGCTGTCTGTCGGCATTGCCTACGCCACGCTTGAGCGTTCCACCGCGGACAAATTGCCACTGATCACCATTAACCATGGCCGTACTGATTCGACTGACGGCAGCGTGTTCCCGTATGCGTTCCCGCTGCAATTGAATCCTTACAGTGAAGTGTCGGCGATTGTGAATTACATTGCCCAGCAATCCGGCGGCCTCGATAAGCTCAAAGGCAAAAAGATCGTCACGCTGTATCACGGCTCACCTTACGGCAAAGAAACCAGCCCGATTTTAGAGCTGCTGGCAAAAAAATATGGCTTTGAATTGACGCTGCTTGAAGTGCCGCATCCGGGGAATGAGCAGCAGTCACAGTGGTTGAGCATCCGCCGTATCAAACCGGACTGGGTGATTTTGCGTGGCTGGGGCGTGATGAACCCGGTGGCGTTGAAAACAGCACAAAAAACCGGTTTCCCCGCTGACCATATCATCGGCAACATCTGGAGTAACTCCGAAGACGACGCGGCGCCTGCGGGCAATGCGGCCAAAGGCTTTATTTCGATCACCACCCATCCTTCCGGCACCAGCTTCCCGGTATTGCAGGGCATTAACCAATACGTGATTAAAGCTGGAAAAGGCAATCTGCAAGACCCTAAACGCTTTGGTAATGTGTATTACAACCTAGGCGTGGTCAACGGTATTTTGAACGTTGAAGCGGTGCGCGTGGCACAAGCCAAGTTTGGCAAACGTCCGCTGACCGGCGAAGAAGTGCGTTGGGGCTTTGAGAACATCAAGCTGGATGATGCGCGCTTGAAAGAACTGGGCGCACTGGGCCTGGTGCAACCACTGAAACTCAGTTGCGCTGACCATGAAGGCGGTGGTGCGGTGCGTTTTCAGCAGTGGGATGGCAGCAAGTGGAAGGTGATTTCCGATTGGGTGCAGGCAGACCGCCAGTTGTTGCGTCCGATTATTGAAAAATCCTCACACGAATATGCCAAAGAAAAAGGCATCACACCGCGTGATTGCAGCAAAGAAGTCGTCGCTGCCAATTAAATAGGTAGCGATGTGAATAGATGCACACCGCAGCGCGCGGTGTGCATAGGCAGTTTGATGCCGTGGGCAGTGTGCGCATATGCCCACTACATCAAATTGAGGAGGTGATGATGTCACAAGCACAATACATCGCGGCGATACCGCCCGCGCTGGCGAGCGAGCCGTTATTGCAATTAGACGATATTGAAGTGATCTATGAAAAGGTCATTTTTGCCATTAAACATATTTCTTTGCAGGTCGCGCCACAGTCTATCGTCGCACTGCTCGGCGCCAATGGCGCTGGCAAAAGCACTATTTTAAAAGCGATTTCTGGTCTGGCCCCGGCCCAACGCGGCGAAATCTTGCAAGGCAAGATTGTCTATGGTGGTCAGGACATTACCCATGCGACCCCTGGCCAACGGGTGGCGCAAGGCCTGTTACAAGTGCTGGAAGGCAGGCATTGCTTTGGCCACTTAACCGTAGAAGAAAACCTGCTGACCGGCGCCTTTATCCGCCGCCCTTCCAGCAAGGCCCTGGCGCATGCGTTAGAAAAGGTCTATGCGTTTTTTCCAAGGCTAAAATTGCTACGCAACAACTATGCGGGCTACACCTCTGGCGGTGAGCAGCAAATGGTCGCTATTGGCCGCGCCTTGATGGCTGATCCTAAACTGATTTTGCTCGATGAGCCTTCCATGGGCCTGGCGCCACAAATTGTCGAAGAAATTTTTGAAATTGTGCATCAGCTACAACAAACGCAAGGCCTGAGTTTTTTGCTGGCCGAGCAAAATGCCACGGTGGCTTTACGTTACGCCAACGATGCCTATGTGCTTGAAAGCGGGCATATCACTCACCATGGCGATGCACAAACGATCGCCAGCAGCCAGGCATTGAGCGATTCCTATCTGGGCAGTCGCTAATGGCACATTAGGTTGTGCCCAATAAAAAAACGGCCAGTATGGCCGTTTTTTTATGACTGCATCCCCTTAGAAGAAGTGTGCTACATGGAAAATCGCTTTAATGCCGTCAATGTCAGGCAAGTTGTTACGATTTTCTCTAAAGTAGAACACATCAATACGTTTATTGCTGTCGCCATCGATTAAATAGCCAACGCCAACATCAATGCGTTTACGGTCTAGGCCAGTGGTGTCATTGTTAAATTCCTGATAAATCACTTTAGGCTGGAATTTGCCGATGCCCACTTTTTCTGCAAAGGTATAACTGCCGTTGACGAAAAAGCCTTTGGCCTCTGGCAACACGGTGTCGCCGGTGTTGTCGTTGTCATAGTTGTAATAAGAGGCTTCAGCACCGAGCACCGCGCCATTGCTCAGTGGTTTCTCCAGGCGCGCATCGAGGTTCCAGTATTTGGAATCGCCTTTATTCAAAATAGTGCCGGTGCCATCTTTCTGGTAGCGATAAGAGCCGCCGACCGACAAAATAGATTTTTTGCCATCGTAACCGGATAAGTTGTAAAAGCCTGGCTCGGTATCCCAAAAGTTGTATTGCAAGCGGGTGGCGTAAGACAGGTTATCAGCCTGATTGGAGCCGCCCTGGCGGCCATTGGTGGCTGATAAGTAGTATTTAAACGCACTGCTGCTATCGGCACCAAAAAAGACGGCGCCATTGTCACGGCCAGCAAACTGGTAAGAGCCTTGCTCGGCAATCGGGAAGTCAAAGGTGGTTGAATACAGCGGCGCGGCAGCAGAGGCGCGGCTGGCGGCGGGTAAGAAGCGGCCTATCCAAACGTTGGCGTAGTTGTTGAGTTCAAGCCCTAAGTGACCATCCAGCAACTCTACTTTGTCATCTGCGGTGTTACGCGCAAAGTTAAATTCAAATGAGACGTTTTCGTGCAGTTTGCCGTTGGTATACAAACGTGCTTCTTCAACTTCAAAATCATTCGAGCGGTCTTTGCCATTGGGCGCGGCGTCTTTGATTGAGCTGAAACTAATGCGGGAAGCAATGCCAATGTTGATGAACTGATTATCGTTGCGCTGTATGGTGGCTTCGGCAAAGGCCTGGCTGCTGAGCAGCGCCAGGCTGATGAGTAAAGAAAGACGCTGTGGCTTGTGTGGGGTTGGTTGATTTTTCATGTGTGTACTCTGTGATTAGTCATATGGTTATCAATGGAGATCAGTCGTCCTCGTGACGCGCAGACGCGATTGAAGACACTTTCCAACATGACTTATTGCAGGATGTGTGCCATTAAATTAAATGATATTAATCAATGGGTTGCTTTATTTTCGGTGAGTGGTGGATGCTGAGTGACCCGCAGGGTGCTGTTCGCCTGCCTTGCAATCAGCAACGATGCCGGCCGTGAGGGATTAGATAACTCCCTTAACATTTGTTGACGTTTTATTGCTGCGACCACTATAATCTGCCGGTTTGTTAATAAATATTATCTAAAATTACCGGGTGTTATCGCCGTTACTGGCATTGATCTTCATGGCAAATCAGCCTCTATTCCGTCAAGCTGCGCTCAACGCACAAAAAAACCAATGGCTAGGGACCATCTTGCTGGCACGTCCAGTCAGTTACCTGTTCCTCACGGCCTTGGCCGTCATCTTTGCAGTCATCGTCGGACTGTTTATGGCCTGTGCCACCTACACCAAGCGCAGTACAGTGGTGGGGCAGCTGGTGCCGGAAACCGGCTTGCTGAAAGTGTATGCGCCGCAATTGGGTTTGGTGGTGGAAAAGAAAGTGCAGGAGGGGCAGCAGGTCAAGCAGGGCGATGTATTGTTCGTATTGTCCAGTGAGCGTTATTCCGATGGGCAGGGCTCGGTGCAGGCCTCCATTAGTGCGCAGCACGCGCAGCAACGACAATCGCTGCGTGATGAAATCGTCAAAACCAGGGCGCAGCAGCATGATGAGCAGCAGGCCTTGCAGTCACGTTTGTTGGGTATTCAGGAGGAGTTGACCCGGCTGCAAGCGCAACACAGCGCGCAGCAAACACGCGTCAAGCTCAGTGAGGAAGCCTATCAACGCTATCAAGGCCTGCTAGAAAAAAACTATATTTCGCGTGAGCAAACGCAGCAAAAGCAAGAAGAGTGGATAGAGCAATCTTCACGGCTTGAATCGATGGCACGCGAGCAGGTGCGCATGCAGCGCGATCTTATGGCCAGGCAGGAAGAGTTGTCCAGCATCCGTGCCAAACATCAAAACCAGATTGCGCAACTTGAGCGCAGTGTGTCCAGCGTCAATCAACAACTGACCGAAAGTGAAGCTAAACGCCGACTGGTGGTGCGTGCGCCTGCGTCCGGCACGGCGACGGCCGTGGTATCCAATGTCGGCACCGCGGTGGAAGGCAGTCGGCCGCTGGTAAGTATTGTGCCACGTGGGGCCAGGCTAGAAGCGCATTTGTTTGCGCCCAGCCGTGCGGTTGGCTTTGTGCGCGCTGGCGTGCCGGTGCGGTTACGTTACCAGGCGTATCCCTACCAGAAGTTTGGTCAGGCCACGGGGCGAGTGGTGTCGGTGTCGAGAACAGCGTTGCCCGCCAGCGAAATTTTTACCATGGGTAATCTCTCCGGCAATAATCAAAGCGGCGAGCCTTACTACCGTATTTCAGTCGCGCTAGACCAGCAAACCATCCTGGCGTATGGCGTCAAGCAGCCATTGCAGACCGGCATGTTACTCGATGCCGACATCATGCTTGAGCGCAGGCGGCTGTATGAGTGGGTATTGGAGCCGTTGATCAGTTTGACCGGCAAGCTGTAGTCATGCAAGTGAAAGTGAGTCATGTCTTTTATTAGTCAATTGTCCTTTGGCCTGGGACGCACCCTGCCCATCGCACTGCAAACTGAGGCCAGCGAGTGCGGGCTGGCCTGTTTGGTCATGGTTTCCAATTACCATGGCTTTCGCACCGATCTGGCGACCATGCGTCGCTTGTTTCTTATTTCGATCAAGGGCACCACGCTCAGCCACTTGATGGGCATGGCGCAGGCGGTAGGCTTTACCACGCGCCCGGTGAAGCTAGAGCTGGAAGACTTAAAAGACTTACGCCGCCCGTGTATTTTGCACTGGAATTTCAACCATTTTGTAGTGTTGAAAGAGGTGGGCGCTCGCCATGTGGTGATTCATGACCCGGCGATGGGCATCCGTAAACTGAGCTTTGAAGAAGTGTCGGCCGCCTTTACCGGCGTGGCGTTGGAGTTGTGGCCCAACCCTGGCTTTAAGCAGGTGACCTTTAAACAAAGCGTGAAATTGCGCGACATGATGGGGCATGTCACTGGCCTTTATCGCTCCATGGGCCAGGTGTTGCTGTTAGCACTGGCGCTGGAGGTGTTTGCGCTGGTGTCGCCGTTTTATATGCAATGGGTGGTTGACCATGTGCTGGTGTCGGCAGACCGGGATTTGCTGACGACGCTGGCACTCGGCTTTAGCCTTTTGGTGTTGATGCAGCAAGCGATTAGCACGGTGCGCGCCTGGGTCATTATGCATATGTCTACCACGCTGAATGTGCAGTGGCGTGCCAACTTATTTGCCCATTTGATCCGCTTGCCAGTCGATTTTTTTGAAAAACGGCACTTGGGCGATGTGGTCTCGCGGTTTGGTGCCATTGACCAGATTCAACATACGCTGACCAGCACCTTTGTCGAGGCGATTCTGGATGGCGTGTTGACAATCGCCACCTTGGCCATGATGTTTTTATATAGCCCGACCATGGCCTGGATTGCCATCGGCGCCATGCTGCTATATGGCTTGGGCCGCTGGGCCTGGTTTCGGCCCTTGCGCAATGCCACCGAAGAGCAAATCGTGCATGCCGCCAAACAGCAAACCCATTTTATTGAAACTGTGCGCGGCGTGCGTGCCCTGAAGTTATTTCAACGCTTAGACGAGCGCCGCAATAGCTGGCTGGGCTTGTTTGTCGAGCAAGTGAATGCTGACTTACGCACACAAAAATTGCAGGTGATGTATCGCTTGCTGAATGGCTTGTTGTTTGGTGTGGAGCGCATTCTCATCGTCTGGCTGGGTGCAGGTCTGGTGATGGATGGGGCGTTTTCCATCGGCGTATTACTGGCTTTTATTGCCTATAAAGATCAGTTTGTGAACCGCGTCAGTGGCTTAATTGATCGGCTGGTGGAGATGCGCATGCTGCATTTGCAAGGCGAGCGCCTGGCCGATATTGCGCTGGCCGAGCAGGAGCCTGCAGTTGTCGATACCATGAGTAAGCAGGAGATTGAACAACTGCCTGCCAGTATTGTGATTCAAGGCCTGCGTTACCGTTATGCCGATGGTGAGCCCTGGGTGCTGGATGGTATTGACCTGGAGATTGCCGCTGGTGAGTCGGTGGCCATTGTCGGCCCTTCCGGTTGCGGTAAGTCGACCCTGATGAATGTCATGCTGGGTCTGAGGCCTTTTAAAGAGGGGCAAGTGCTGGTGGGCGGGCAGCCGTTGTCCAAGCTAGGTTTGTCGCATTTGCGCAATATGGTCGGCACGGTGATGCAGGACGACGCATTGTTTGCTGGCTCGATTGCCGACAACATAGCGTTTTTTGACCAGCAGGTAGACATGGCGTGGGTGGAAGAGTGCGCGCGCAAAGCCGCGGTATACGAAGACATTGTAGCCATGCCCATGGGCTTTAACACCTTGATTGGCGATATGGGCGCGGCGCTGTCTGGCGGCCAAAAGCAACGTATCCTGCTGGCGCGCGCCTTATATAAAAAGCCTAAAATCCTCTTCCTCGACGAAGCCACCAGTCACCTTGATGTGGCCCGCGAAGCCATGGTGAACGAGGCGATACAGGCGCTGGACATGACGCGGGTGATTATCGCGCACCGGCCTGAGACCATTGCTTCGGCCAAGCGTGTCATCGTGATGGCCGCGGGCAAAGTGCATATGACGGCGGTGGCAGGCGCATGAGCGTATCCTGGCGCCAGATTGTGGGCCTATGCTGTGCCTTGAGTGGCGCGTTGCCAATGAACGCCCTGGCGTTGCAATTGACTGACTTTACCGAGTTTCAGGGGCGCGTCGCCGGTAGCCCGGCCAAAGAAATGCTGACGCCAGCAGAAGACTCGGCATTGGCTCCCTGTGCTGCAGGCTTGCCGCAACGGCAGCTGACGCTACTTGATGTGGTCGAGCAAGCCTTATGTAATAGCCCACGTAGTACGGAGGCCTGGTCTGTTGCCAAAGCGCAGGCGGCACAAGTGGCGGTGCAAAAATCCAATTATTTACCGCGTGTGAACGTCACGGCAGGGGCGGCTAAAGTCAGAAATCATGTCGAAAACTCGTTGTTTTCTTCGCTGGACCAGGACAATAACATTACCAACCGCACCGCCAGCCTTCGTCTTAGCTGGTTGCTGGCTGACCTGGGGCAGCGCTCGGCTAAGTTGGGGCAAGCACAGGCTTTATTAAGTGCCGCCAATGCGGCACACGATGCGACCTTGCAAGAGGTGTTTATCACTGCGGCCCAGGCGTATTTTGATAACCTGACCACACAGGCCACCTTGACCGCTTTTGAAGATGCCGAGTCGTTGGCCAAGGAAAGCCTGGCGGCAGCGACTGCCAAGTTCCAAGCCGGTGTCGGTTTGCTCACTGATCAGTTGCAGGCGCAAACCGCTTATGCACAAGCGCGGCTGGACAGAATTAAAGCCGAAGGTGATCTAAAGAATGCGCATGGCACGTTGTCGGCGGCCATGGGGTTGATGGCCAACACCCCGTTTCAATTGTTAAAACGCAGTCAGTCGCTAGATCAGGGCGATTTTGTTCATCGGGTGGATGTGCTGATTCAACAGGCCACAGAGTCGCATCCAGTGATTGTTGCTGCCAAAGCCAAGGTGCTGGCTGCCGAAGAAAACATCAAGGCCGTGCGCGCAGAAGGGCTACCTACCTTAAATCTTAACACTGAGCTCAGTCGCTCAGACCAGATGGGTTATCAGCAACTGGCCAATTTTCCGGCCAGTAACGTCTACTCGACCTCGGTAAATATAGGCTTGCAATTGAATGTGCCGTTGTTTGAAGGGTTCTCGCGCAGTTATCAGGTGCAGTCCGCCGAAGCCGAGCGTCAAACACGTGTAGCGGAGCTCAATCGCGCCTTGCAGCAAGTGTCGCTAGAAGTTTGGAAAAGCTATCACGCGTTGATGTCTGAGCGCGAAAATCTGCGCGCCACCGATGAGCTGACGCGGCATGCGCAAGAGGCATTCAATGTGGCGCAGGGGCGCTATCAGGCCGGGGTTGGCAATATGATTGAGTTGCTGGGCGCGCAGAATGCCTTATCTGGCGCCAGGCAGCAGCATATCAAGTCGCTGGCAGCGTTGCGTGCGGCCAGATTGAAGCTATCCGCCAATATGGGCAATGTGGGTTTGTGGGCGATTGTCGAGCCCTGAAAAATTTATCATTAACTTGTTTACGTAATTGTTAATTTTGGTTAATATTGTTTTGCTGTGGTGTTGCGGTAACGCAGCGGTGCTGTAGCAAAATTGCTCTTGAATCAAGATTATGGTGCGTGCTGATAAGCAGTGCAATCGTCAAGGACTGCATGCTTTGAAGTCGTACTTTCAACACTTAAATAAGGAGAAGTAAATGGCAATTCAAAGCTTGAAAAAAGTGGAAGTTGAAGCAGTTTCTGGTGGCGCAGGATTGGATCTGGGTGGTTTGCTCGGTGGCATTCCATTGTTAGGCGGTTTGTTGGGCGGCGCGACTGGCACGACCGGCGGTACAGTGAATAGCCTGGTCAGTACCTTGTCCGCGATTCCATTGGTTGGCCCTTTATTGGGCAGCGTGCTTGGTTTGGTTGGCGGTTTGGTCAGCCTGTAACAGAGTCGGTTTTTCCCCTCCGATGTATTTGCCCTGCGTTGCAGGGCTTTTTTTTCGGCTTTTTTCTGGCGTTATTTCTTGATCTCTGCAGGTTTGCAGCCTTTGAGGTGTAAATGGTCGCTGTCGTCCAGCGTGCTTTGATCACCATTCAGCCGTAAATCCATGGTGCCGTAGTGATACAGCTGCTTGTCATTGGCATCTCTGGTTAATCCAATTTCATGGTCAGGCAGCATGACCCATGCTTCGTCGCCATTGGCCGAGAGCTTCAGTCCAAAAGTCTGGTAGTTCTCGCATTGATAATGGATCGCTTCTTTGCCATAGCGCGGTAACTCTTTGGTGCCCTTGTCAAACATACTTGGAAATTCAAAACTGGCGCAGCCAAACAAGGCAGTTGAGGTGATGACGATCATTAAACGTTGAGAGAAGTTTTTCATTGTGTGTATCTTGTTCTAATAAGAGGCTGTCAATCAAATTGCACCCTATTGTGCCAGTCATGCCCAATCGACTCAATCATTTTGGTCGTGTCCTTGGTAAGCCGCACGCTGCAAACGGTCATGCAAAGCCTCCCATGCAGGCGCCGCAGGCGGTGTTTCAATCAAGATGACGTCTGCCTGTGCGGCGTCCAGTTGGTGCAGGGCTGCATACAATTGCTCAGCCGCTAGCGCCGGGTCATGCGGCAGGTAGACATCATGCTGTGTGATCTGCTGCTCATCGCCAAACAGTAAAGCTGCTGCCGTTGGCTTAGTGTGCGCATAGCGCAGCATAGCCGCTTTAGATGTAAACAGCAGGCACGGGGTGCGCGGTGAGTAGTGCAATAAGTGCTGTCCTGGTGCTTTTGGGGTTTGCGTGCCTAGCTGCGCTGCTGGCTTGCCTACAATGGCCGCGATTGCTGTGGCCGCGATCATGCCTGGCCGGAGTAATTGCCATCCATCGCCATGCACGCTGACGATGGTGGATTCTATGCCAACCTGGCAAGCGCCGCCGTCCAGCACCGGAATGTCGATGCCTAGGCCAGATTCTACATGCGCGGCAGTGGTGGGGCTCAATTGCGTATATCGATTGGCAGAAGGTGCCGCCAGGCCCAGGCCGCTATCATGTAATAAGGCCAGTGCCACTGGGTGTGCAGGCACACGCAAGGCAACGGTGGGTTCGCCAGCCCGAACACTCTGCGATACTTCTGCGCGCGCTGGTAATACCAAGGTCAGCGGTCCGGGCCAGAAGGCTGCTGCCAGCTGTTGCGCCAATGGCGGAAACTCGCTTGCCCACTCGGTCACTTGCGCCGCGCTGGCGATATGCACAATCAGCGGGTTATTGGCTGGGCGTTGTTTCGTCGCATATATTTTGGCAATCGCTGACTCGTTGCGCGCGTCAGCGGCCAATCCATACACCGTCTCTGTCGGAATGGCCACCACTTCGCCACACCGTAACAGCTCAATTGCCTTTGCCGGGCTGATACGCATCACGCACCCTGTTTTGTAAAAAAACCTATTTTACTATTGAAAAGCCTGACTGCTAAAGCATGGCTTCCTATAAAATGCGCGCTTCAGTCTAAGGAGCAACAACATGCAGATTCAAGTTCAACACAATCCTGCCGAAACACAACTAAGTAGCCTGGGTGTTGCCAAGTGGCCAACTTGGCAAAAAGAAGTCTCAGTGTTTGACTGGACATTTCATGAACAAGAGCAGGCATATATATTAGAAGGCGAATGTGTGGTCACCCCGGTAGGTGGCGCACCTGTGCGTTTTGGCAAGGGCGACTTTGTTGTATTCCCTGCCGGCCTCAAAGTGAGCTGGGAAGTGAAGCAGCCTTTGCATAAGCATTATCATCTTGATGGCAATGTCTTGACGCAATCCTGGTTGCGACTCAAAGCCGCTTTTAAGAAATAGTCATCAATTTGTAACAAAAGTGTAAGAGTGTTGATTTGGGGGTTGACCGCAAAGCTCAGCGCTGTAAAATGCGCGGCTTCCTTAAACGAAACGACATCGTTGAGTGAAAGGGAATGTGGTTAAGCAGGGCGAGTTGATGGTAGTTTAAAATAAGTTTTTAAATTGCTGTTGACGAAGTAATAAACCTCTGTATAATGCGCACCTCGTTACGAAATAACGGTAACGAAAACAGCTTAAAAGCTGACTGTTCTTTAAAAATTAGGATGACTGATAAGTGTGGGTGTTTGTCGTTGAGTGAAGCGCATTTAATGCGTAGAAACTCAGAAAATACAAATGCTTACACTTAGATTTATGACAAGTATGTACAGTGTAACAACGCACATACCTTGAAATGAATTTGAGTACTTACATTTATGTAAGTAAAGCGAAACGAATACCGCCTCTTTTAAGAGGTAAAAAAG
>NZ_SSGF01000039.1 GCF_008015755.1 Methylophilus sp.
ACCCTAATCCCATTGAAATACTTAAGCCTGCGAGCTTAAATCCTTTACTTCTTCCAATTTGTTAAAGCAGGCTGACTCACGTCAGCACCATGCATAACATTACCAGTTATGTTTGGGGACAATAGCGGTTTGGAACCACCCCTTCCCATCTCGAACAGGGCCGTGAAACGAACTTGCGCCAATGATAGTGTACTCTTCGTATGCGAAAGTAGGTCATCCCCAAGCTCCTTACATAAAAACCCAGCACAATAGTGCTGGGTTTTTTATTGCTCAAAATAAATAAAACAGACCACATAAAGCAACCACGTAAGTTGCACAAAACTGTCTAAATAGACGATTTACTTAGTGCAATCGCAAGCAAAAAGTTTGCTGCATTCAATTGGATTTTATTTAAATGGGCTGATTTATTAATCATTTGTTATTTGCCTATTTAGCTTGGTAAAGGTTTGCTCTGTGTGAGTTCAATTCGATGCCAATATCAGACTGCATACCTTCCACACTAATAAATTGGTTCAATTGCCAGTACGCGACAAGATATTTTGGTCATCTTGAGGAATAATTTTTGCGATCTGATTTCCCATTATCTTATCGATTAAGTAGCCAAGATTTACAGTAATTGCCCTGTTGAAACCCTTACTCGTGATAATGCCAACATTGCTATATGACGTAATTTGTCTACGAAGTACTATTGGATAATCGGGTGACTTTTAAGCGATATTTAGTTCAGCTCAAACAAAAGCGATTAGGTAATCATTTTGTTGATTTAAGGCTTGCAAAAGAAGTGCATGGCTACATGATAAAATAACGAGATGAGTCAATATCATGTTTTGATCCCCAGTGCAGGCAGCGGCTCGCGTATGCAGAGTGCGGCTCCTAAGCAATATTTGCCGCTCAACGGGATACCGATCGTGCGTCACGCGATCGATACTTTTGAGGCGATGCCCGAAATTAGCCAGGTTTTTATTGTGATTGCGCCTGAGGATGCTTATTGGTCCAATACCCTGCTACAGGGTTGTCATAAAACACAGGTATTGTCTTGTGGTGGCGATAGCCGGGCGGCATCGGTGTATCAGGGCTTGCAAGCCATGGCGTCACACGTTGACGAGGACGATTGGGTATTAGTACATGATGCGGCACGCCCTGGCCTAGATGCTACGATGGTACAGCGTTTAATCGCTGCTATCAGCTCGACGGATGTCGGCGGTTTGCTCGCCTTACCGCTGGCAGATACCTTAAAGCGCGCCGATGCAACACAGCAGGTCGCAGAGACGATTCCACGCGAAGCATTGTGGCAAGCGCAGACGCCGCAAATGTTCAAAGCGGGCATGTTGCAGCAGGCACTGGCGACACATTTGCAGCGTCAGCCTACCGATGAAGCGCAGGTCATGGAATGGGCGGGCTACGTCCCCAAGCTCGTGCTGGGCGATTTAAAAAACCTAAAAATTACGTATCCGCATGATGTGGCCGTTGTTAAGGCGCTGATGCGGGCGACACAGAGCGAACAGGATGCAGAATGATCCCCTTTAGAATTGGTCACGGCTTTGACGTGCACGCGCTGGTCACGGGCCGTGACTGTATTATCGGTGGCGTGACTATCCCACATAGTCATGGCCTAGATGGACATTCAGATGCCGATGTCTTGCTGCATGCGATCTGCGATGCTTTGTTAGGCGCTGCCGCCTTGGGCGATATTGGCAAACATTTTCCACCGACCGATATACGCTTTAAAGGCATAGAGTCGCGCGCGTTGTTAAGGCATGTGGTGGCCTTGCTCAACGATAAAGGCTATCTGGTTGGTAATGTGGACGCGACGGTGATTTGCGAAGCGCCACGCTTGGGTAAGCATACGGCGCAAATGTGCGCCAATATTGCGGCGGATTGTCAGATTGCCATTGACCAGGTGAATGTCAAAGCGACCACCACAGAAAAACTTGGCTTTACCGGGCGCAGCGAAGGTATTGCTGCCGAAGCCGTTTGTACCATTTATTCCAAGTAGTGATCATGCGATTATTTAGCCGTTTTGAAGCATTGGTATCGCCGTTTCCGCGCGAGATACTCAATCAGCTGCCCACCCGTTTTTGGCCTTTTATGTGGGCATGCTCTTATGGCATGCGTCGCTATATTTTGGCCATGACCATACTCACTGCCTGTATCGGTTCGTTTGAGGCCTTATTGTTCGCTTTGATGGGCAAAGTGGTTGATAAATTGACCGCAATTGTGCCTAGCCAATTGTGGACCACGCATCATGACACCTTGTGGCTGGTGGCCGCGATTTTAATGGGTAGTACTCTGGTGATTGTGCTGCAAACCTTGATCAAGCACCAAACGCTGGCGGGTAACTTTCCGATGCGTTTACGCTGGCAGTTTCATCAGCATATGCTCAACCAAAGCATGGGCTTTTACCAAGATGAGTTTGCCGGTCGTGTCTCTGCCAAGGTGATGCAGACCGCGCTGGCCGTGCGCGAAGTGTGGTTTATTCTGGCCGATATCATGGTGTACGTGCTGCTCTATTTCACCACGATTGTGACGGTGGTCGGCAGTTTTCACCCGTGGATGGTGTTGCCGTTTTTGGGCTGGTTGCTGCTTTACGCCTGTGCCTTGGTCTATTTTATTCCGCGTCTGGCCAAGGTTTCACAGCATCAGGCAGATGCGCGCGCGCTGATGACAGGTCGCATTACCGATGCCTATACTAATATTTCGACCGTTAAATTATTTTCGCATGCCGGGCGTGAAGCAGGGTATGCGCAATCCGCTATGCAAGAGTTTCTGGATACGGTGCATGGGCAAATGCGCATGGTCAGCTGTGTTGAGAGCATTAATCACTTTTTAAACATGTGCCTGATCATTGCCAGTGGCAGCATGGTGTTGTGGCTGTGGTCGCAAAACCTGGTTGCTGCCGGTGCGGTCGCTGCTGTCATGGCCATGGGGTTACGTCTGAACGGGATTTCGCACTGGGTGATGTGGGAGCTGACCTCGCTGTATGAGCAGATTGGCACCGTACAAGATGGCATGAATACCTTGTCTGTGGAAAATCGCGTGGTGGATGTGCCTGACGCGCTGACGCTGGCTGTGCCTAAAGGTGCGGTGTCGTTTGAGAATGTGGATTTTGCTTATGACAAACAAGCACCACTGTTGCAGGATTTTAACCTGCATATCCAGCCTGGTGAACGGGTGGGCCTGGTCGGGCGCTCTGGGGCCGGTAAATCGTCACTGGTGAATTTACTCATGCGTTTTTACGATATTCAGGCCGGGCATATCCGCATTGATGGGCAGGCGATTGATGCGGTAAAACAGGATTCTTTGCGCCAGCAGATAGGCATGGTGACCCAGGATACTTCTTTGCTGCATCGTTCGGTGCGCGAGAATATTTTATATGGCCGCCCGGATGCCAGTGATGATGAAATGATCATCGCGGCCAAGCGTGCCGAAGCGCATGAATTTATACTCACCCTGCACGATGCCAAGGGGCGCACTGGCTATGATGCGCATGTGGGTGAGCGCGGTGTGAAGCTCTCTGGCGGCCAACGCCAGAGGATTGCGATTGCGCGTGTCATGCTCAAAAATGCGCCTATATTGGTGCTGGATGAAGCGACCAGTGCGCTGGATTCTGAGGTCGAACTGGCGATTCAGCATCACCTTGCCCAACTGATGGAAGGCAAAACGGTGATCGCCATTGCGCATCGCTTATCGACCATCGCCGCCATGGACAGGCTGATTGTGCTTGATCAGGGCCGTATTGTCGAAACTGGCACTCATCACCAATTGCTTGCACAAGAGGGCATTTACGCCAAATTGTGGGCACATCAGAGTGGCGGCTTTTTGGGCGAGTAAGCACTATTGCGATTGTCGCCCCTTTTTCCGGTAAATTATTAATTTATTTAAAAATAAATTAATATATGTTATT
Organism: Methylophilus sp.; assembly: GCF_008015755.1. Taxonomy (GTDB): domain Bacteria; phylum Pseudomonadota; class Gammaproteobacteria; order Burkholderiales; family Methylophilaceae; genus Methylophilus. The sequence continues at coordinate 3,905 of NZ_SSGF01000039.1, forward strand.
ATTTTCTGGGTGTGCCTCGCCCAGAAATCTATCTCACGCCACTTCATAGCTGCTTTGTAATGTTAAATCAACATTACAATTGTGACGCCTTGTCATATTGCCGCCACTTTTCTGCAATCTAATCTGCTTAGTATTGTCATCAAATTTTCATGGAGTGTTAGCGATGCCTTGTCGTTCTGTTTGGAACAGTCGCGGTTTTACTTTGCTGGAGTTATTGGTTGTCATGGTCATTATTGGCTTGCTGGCAGGCTATGTCGGGCCCAAGTATTTTCAGCAGATTGGCAAGTCTGAAGTCAAAACAGCCAAGGCACAAATTGCGGCGCTGGAGCAGGCGCTGGATCAGTTCCGGCTCGATGTTGGTCATTATCCGAGCACTGAGCAAGGCTTGCAGGGGCTGATGAGCAATGCCGATAACAATACGCACTGGAGTGGCCCTTACCTGAAAAAAACCGTGCCGAATGATCCATGGGGCAAGCCTTACCAATACCGTACCCCCGGCCAGCATGGCGAATATGATTTATTCAGCCTGGGCAAAGATGGCCAGGTCGGTGGTAGCGACGAAGCGCAGGACATTACCAACTGGTAACTGCCATGCATTATCAGGCAAAAGTTCTCAATGGTTCTACGCTGGCAATGGTGGAACTGCAGGCCGATGATGAGCAGGATGCCTATGCGCAACTGAAATCTAAAGGCCTGATGCCAGTGTCGCTGCATGCGCAAAAGGCGGCCAAAGTCTCCAAGCGCGAAGCGTTTCCGCTGGCCTTGTTCAGTCAGGAGCTATTGGCTTTACTGGATTCTGGCCTGAACCTGGTGGAAGCGGTCGATGCACTGGCGCTGCGCCAGGATCATACGCGCACGGTGTTGCAAGCGATTTTGCAGTCGCTGCAACAAGGCAAGTCTTTTTCAGCAGCGCTTGAGCGCCAGCCGACGGTGTTTCCGCCGCTGTATATCGCGACCGTCAAGGCCGCTGAGCGCACCGGTGACTTGGGCAATGCCTTGACGCGCTACATTGCCTACGACAACCAGGTCTCATTGCTCAAAAAGAAAATCGTCAGTGCCTCTATTTATCCTTTGTTGTTGATGGTGGTGGGTGGCCTGGTGATTGCCTTTTTAATGGGGTTTGTCGTGCCTAAATTTAGCAGTGTGTATGAAGGCACCGGCGCCGATTTACCCTGGATGTCCAAAGTGATGTTGCAGTGGGGCACGCTGATTTCACAGCATGGCGAGACCATGCTGGCGATAGTGGTAGCCATGGTCATTGGTCTGGTACTGCTGTTCAAAACACCGGCGACGCGACAGTCTATGCTCAAAGCCATTTGGCGCATTCCGGCCATCGGTGAAAAACTCCACCTCTACCAGCTCGCCCGTTTTTACCGCACCTTAGGCATGTTGCTGGCAGGCGGTACACCAATTATGACGGCCCTCGATTCGCTGGGCGGCTTGCTGGACAGCAGCATGGCGCGCAGTCTGCAACAGGCACAAACCATGATTAGTCAGGGGCAGCCGCTCTCCCATGCGTTTCAGATCGTGGGAATGACCACACCCATTGGCGAGCGCATGCTGCTGGTGGGCGAGCGGGGTGGCAATGTGGCACAGATGATGGACAGCATTGCCGGGTTTTATGATGAAGAACTGGCGCGCTGGATAGACTGGTTTACCAAGTTGTTTGAGCCTTTGCTCATGCTGTTTATCGGTCTGGTCATCGGTGTCGTCGTGTTGCTACTGTATATGCCTATTTTTGAACTGGCGGGGCAAATCCAATGAACCAGGCTTTGCCCATGTTATCGGCCGACTCGTTATCCCTTGCGCAAACACAGGCTTTGCAACAGCAGCGCCGTGTGATTGAAGTGCTGGAAGACCTCGCCCCGGCAGACAGTGAAATGCTGGTGAGCCAACTGGCGCAGTTGCTGCATTACCCGCTGGCGACCATGCGCGACATGCGTGAGTGGCAGGTCGCCTTTGACGTGGTGAGCTATAACGAGGCGCAGCAGAAAGAGTGTCTGGCGTTTTATGATGCGGCACAAACCCTCATTCTGGTGTTTGCTGACCCGTTTAACCGCCAGTTGCCATTGTGGGCGCAGCATGCGGTGCAAGTGCCGTTTGAGTGGCGGTTGGCGCATCGGCTGGAAATCAGTGCCTACCTCGCCGGTGAAGAAGAAACCATGCGTGCCATGGATGGCGTCGGCCTCTCGACCGAGCACGCGGCAGAAGGCGACGAAGAAGTCGTCATGCAATTGTCGCTCAAGTCCATCCATGAAGACGCCAACCCGATTGTTAAGCTGATTAATTCCACCTTGTACGACGCGCTGAAAACCGGCGCCAGCGATATCCACCTGGAAACCCATCCTGGCGGTTTGGCAGTCAAATACCGCATTGACGGTGTGATGGCCAGTATTGCCAATAGCCCGGGCCTGGATAGCGCAGAACAGGCGATTTCACGTATCAAGGTCATGGCGCAACTGGATATTGCCGAGCGCCGCATTCCGCAAGATGGTCGCTTTAAAGTACACGCCATGGGCAGATTGATCGATTTCCGCGTTTCTATCATGCCAAGTGCCTTTGGTGAGGATGCCGTGTTGCGTGTACTGGATCGCAAGGCGCTGACCGAGCAGGCGCAAGGACTAAGTTTAAAAGCTTTGGGTTTTGATGACGAGGTGATTGCTGGTTTTAGAAAATTGGCCAGTGAGCCTTATGGTATGGTGCTGGTCACTGGCCCCACCGGTAGCGGTAAAACCACTTCTTTATATGCGGCGATTTCAGAAGTGAATACCGGCTTTGACAAAATCATCACCATTGAAGATCCCGTGGAGTATCAGTTGCCTGGTGTGCTGCAAATTCCGGTCAATGAGAAAAAAGGCCTGACCTTTGCGCGTGGTTTGCGCTCGATTTTGCGTCACGACCCGGACAAGATCATGGTCGGTGAGATCCGTGATGCCGACACCGCCCAAATTGCCGTGCAAGCGGCACTGACCGGTCACCTGGTGTTTTCGACGGTGCACGCCAATAGTGTGCTGGATGTGATTGGCCGCTTTATGCATATGGGCGTCGACCCTTACCATTTTGTGTCGGCAGTGAACGGCATTATTGCCCAGCGTCTGGTGCGCGCCTTGTGCCCGCATTGTGCCGAGCCTTTTGTGCCAGATGCAGACATGTTGCGCGCCTCTGGCCTGAGCACAGAGCAAGCCGCGGCCATGCAGTTTCAGCATGCGCAGGGCTGCGGCCATTGCCGTGGCACCGGCTACAAAGGACGTAAAGCCGTGGCAGAAATGCTGGTACTCAATGACGAGCTGCGCGAGATGATTATTGCCAGGCAGCCAATCCGGCAGTTGAAAGAAGCCGCAGCCAGAAACGGCATGCGTACCATACGCCAGGCAGCCATTAGTGCTGTGGCCGAAGGCATGACCAGCTTACAGGAGATTAACCGTGTCACGTTTATTGCCTGAGTGGTCATGGTGTGGCCTGACCAACGTGCTGGTGACCGCAGATCGGTTACTGGCGGAGCACAGGCCTGCAGGCTTGCGCACGCGCAGCCTGACCGCACAAAGCAGCTGGAATGGCACGGATTTGCAAGCGTCGCTGCCAGCGCTGTTGTCACAACTCCCCGCCAGTCGTTGGCGCCGGATAGAAGTCTATATGGCCGACAAGCATGTGCATCTGTTGCGCTTGCCTGCCATGACGCACAGCGTACAGTCGCTGGATGTGTCCGGGCAGGAGCAGCAGGCCTATGCTCGCGCGATGTTGATGCAAACCTATGGTGAGGCCGCTCGGGCCTGGCCGTTTCGTTTGCAGGATATCCAGCAGCCGCAAGACAGCTTACTGGTGGCGATTCCTGCCTTGGCATCTTTGGATATCTCTGCATTATTGGCTAGCCATGCCATGCAGTGGTCGGTACAGCCTTATGCCAGCGCTTTGTGGGCGCAAACGCGTTTGCCAGTGAGTGGGACAGTGCTGACGGCCGAGCCACAGATGTTGCGATTATTGCAATTGGATCACGGTCGCATGATTCATGTTGCCAGCCTGGCGACGGAGATGGCTGATGTGGATACCATGGCTGCCTGGCTCATGCGCGAACGTACCTTGCTGGGCGTGCAGGCTTCTTCGTGCTACTGGTTGTTAGAGCCTGGTTGCCAGGCAGTCGAAAAGACTGGGCGCCAGTTAAAACAGGTTTTGTCCGGCCAGGTGTCCTGGCAAGTGTTGCTAGCCAGCCGTGCGGTTGCCCCATGGCGACAGGAGCTTGCGCATGTGGCCTAACCCGAATTATCTACTGGAGTTTTCACGGCCAATGTTTGCCTGGCAGCTATTGCGCTGGCCTGGCGCGGTGCTGGTCATGCTATTAGGCATGCTGGTAGCGGTACAGTATGCAGGGGTCACTGACACTGAGGCACAGTTGCAGCGGCTTGCACAACGTCAGCAGCAGTTGATGCAGCAACAGGCAACGGCGACAACCGCCGCACACCCACCTGTCAGCAAAGTGGTCGCCCGGCAAGCGGTCAAGGTATTGAGCCAGCCAGAGCAAAAAGCGGCCGAAAAAATTGTGCAGCAGCTTAATGTACGCTGGTTTGATTTATTGCAGGCGCTGGAGTCGCAACAAGTGGCCGAGATTGCTCTATTGCAATTGTTACCAGATGCCAACCGTGGCCAGTTTGTGTTGTCAGGCGAAGCAAAAAGTTATCAGGATTTGCTCAAGTATGTGAGCCAGTTGCAAGCGCTGCCTGCGCTCAGCCAAGTGCATCTGCAAAAACACCAGGTGAACGAAAGTCATCCGCAACGTCCGGTCAGTTTTGAGATTCAAGGCGGGTGGCAACCATGACTGCATTACGTTTACCTGCCCCCATGACGCTGGTATGGCTGCTGCGCCGTTGTGCATGGTATCTCGGCTGGCTACCCATGGGGTTGTCTGTGCTGTTATTGGCGCTGTGGGGCGTGTTGTCACAGCAGCAGTCCACCCAAGTGGCGCAGCTGGATGCGCTGAAAAAAGAGATTCACCAGTTGGCGGCCTCACCTTTGCGCCCGGCGCAGGCTATGCCCATAGCTGCAGTGGCGGCGCTTGCACCACAGCAGCCGTTGCCAGCCCAGCCTGTGCAATTAGCCACCTTGTGGCAACAACTGCCGGTCTTTGCGGACCTTTCCCCCCGCATGATCACCATCGCCCGCATGGCACAAAAGCGGCAGATTGCGCTCAATGTGGGTGACTATCAATGGCAGGCGCATCAGGCCAGCAACACAACACAAGCTATTCAGCAGTTTGATATGCGCTTTACCATTCAGGCCGACTACGCGACGTGCCGTCAATTTATGCTGGATGTCCTCAAACAGTATCCCTCTATGGCGCTCACCGGGCTGGAGCTGCGCAAAAATGAAACGGTACAACCTGTTGTTGATGCCACATTGACATTCTCGGTGTTTATTCGCGGAGGGCGCGTAGATGGTGTCTGAGTCCAAACCATCCACACGACCACTGTTGTGGCTAATCCTGTTGCTCACGCTGGGCCTTGTCTATTGGCAATGGTCGCAAGAGGAGATTGCTACTGAGACTAACGTGGAGGTTGCCAAACCGAGGGTGAGCAGACCAGAGCCAAGCGTAGTAGCCGCTGCCATGCCGCAAGCACCTGACAGCCAGCCCGCAGCGGCACTTGCAACGGCATCAGACTCGGTGGCCACTACGCCTGCCCGTGAAGAGACTTATTTCACACGCCAGTTGCCTGCTGCAAAAATAAGCCATGTCTTATTCGCGGCACACGAATGGTTGCCGCCACCGCCAAAACCACAACCGCCACCGCCGCCTGAGGCACCACCATTGCCTTATACCTATGTGGGCAGTATGCAGGATGTGCCGGGTGGCGACGCGGTGATTTTAATGCAGCAGAAAAAGATGTTATTGCCCAAGCTGGGCAGCAATGTCACCACACAGTGGCGCGTAGACCGCGAGGATATGCAGGCGGTGTATTTCACCTATTTGCCACTGAATAAAACCGTGGTGCTGAGTAAAACCAAAACAGCAGCTGGCCAACGCCAGGCGATGGCCGATGCTGACAACAATCCTCAAGAAGAAATGCTTAACCAATGAATGCTTTTAACTTAAGTGCGCCCTGGCAGACTGCGATTCCACGCTATGTCGTCATCAGTGTGTCGGCATGGCTGCTGTCATCGTGCGGCCTGTTTCCGCCCAAGCTCACTGCCACCACACCAGAAGGAAAAGTGCATGAGCTGGCACAGCAAGTCGCTGAGCGTCCGGCCGATGTGACCTTGCGTAACCGCTGGTTCCGTGAGCGAGAGCAAGCAATTAATGCGCTGTCAGCCGAGGCTGAGGCCGCCGATGCCAGGGGCGATATTGTCCTGGCCAAACAGGTGTATGCGCGTATTCTGACGCTGGATTCGCACCACATCAAAGCATTGGCTTATGAGAATGCCAGTGCACGTGAAATCGCCTTGCGCAAGCAGCTTGAAGCCGCCAAACAGCATATGGATAACCCCAAACAAGCTTTAAAAGAGGTGCGTGATGTATTGCTGGAGCAGCCGACTAATCCGCAAGCACAGGCGCTGGAAAAACAACTGATTGCGATGGAGCCCAAAGCGCGCGCCGCGTTGCCGCAGTTGCAAACTGGCTTGAGCAAGCCGGTGACGCTGGAGTTACGCGATGCCAATATCAAGGTGGTGTTTGAGGCCTTGTCACGTGCGACGGGTGTGAATTTTGTGCTCGATAAAGACATCAAGCCAGAAACCAAGGCCTCGGTATTCGTGAAAAAAATGCCGATTGAAGAGGCGATAGACATGGTGCTGGCCAGTAATGGTTTGCAAAAGAAAGTGCTGTCTGCCACCAGCGTGCTGGTCTATCCGGCTACCCAGCAAAAGAATAAAGACTATCAGGACTTGCTGATCCGCAACTTTTACTTTGCCAACACCAGCGCCAAGCAGTGTGCCGATATGTTGCGCACCATTTTAAAAATCCGCGATGTGTATGTGGATGAGCGCTTGAACATGCTGGTGCTCAGAGATCGGCCGGAAGTGCTGGCGCTGGCGGAGAAAATGATCAAGGCACAGGATATTGCTGACCCGGAAGTGATGCTGGAAATCGAGGTGATGGAAATCACGCGCGGCAAAATGAACCAGTTGGGGATTGTCTATCCGTCGTCACTCACCGTGCTGGATAGCCAGTTGACGCTGGAAGCGCTCAAGCGCATCAAATCGTCTGATATCGGCGTCAGCCCTAATCCTAGCTTGCAATTTAAAACCACCGATACTGACTTGAACTTGCTGTCTAATCCACGTATACGCGTGAAAAATAACGAAAAAGCCAAGGTGCTGGTGGGTAACAAAGTGCCGGTGATTACTACCAACACCACGGCTAACGTCGGCACCTCAGAAAGCGTGTCTTATGTGGATGTGGGGCTCAAGCTGGAGGTGGAGCCGCGTGTGATGCTGGATGATTTCGTCAGCATTAAAGTCAATTTGGAGGTGAGTTCACTGGGCGAGGCCATTACGCTGAGCAATAACTCCAAGGTGTATAACATTGGCACCCGTAACGCGACCACCATGCTACGCCTCAAGCATGGCGAAACACAAATTCTGGCCGGCCTGATTCAGGATTCGGAGCGTAAAAACGCCGACAAATTACCAGGCCTGGGCGAGATTCCGATTTTAGGCCGCCTGTTCTCGCGCCATATTGATGAGAAAAATAAAACCGAAATTGTGCTGGCGATCACGCCCAAGGTCATCAGCAATGTGACCCTGCCTGAGGCGACGTTCTCAGAATACTGGAGCGGGACGGACACCGTGATTTCTGACAAGCCATTATTAAACAGCACGCCAAGTAACACCCTCACACGCGGTCAGCAAGTACGTGAGCAACAACAGCAACGTCAGCGTGAGTTAAATGACGCTGCAGAGGTGCCAGTGAATGACACGCCTGAATCTGCGCCGGCGCCAGAACCGGCCGCCTTGCCAGCGCCAGATACGCCACCGGCGACGACTGAGTCTATGCAGCCTCCTTCAGCCATGCCGGGCTTGTCCAATAACGTTAACGGGATTTCTGAGCAGGGCACGACCACCTTACCGGCACCCAAGGTGATTCCTTGAGGGGGGTACAGTGAAACGCTTAGCTGGATTTACCCTGATTGAACTGATGGTATCGCTGGTGATTGTCGCTATTATGGCCAGCGTCGCCACGCCGATGATACAGCTGACGGTGCAGCGGCAAAAAGAACAGCAATTACGCGAGCATTTGCGTGAAATGCGGCGTGCGATTGATGCTTACAAAAAGGCAGCGGATGAGGGCAGGGTGAAAAAGAATGCTGATGCCAGCGGTTATCCGCCTAATTTGCAGGTGCTGGTAGACGGTGTGGAAGATGCCAAAAGTACCAAGCATGAGCGCATACGTTTCTTACGTCGCATTCCTCAAGACCCGATGATGAAAAATCCGGGCGCTGGCCCTTTGAATCAGGCTTGGGGTCTGCGCAGTTACGACAGCCCACCGGAGCAACCGCGCTATACGCAAGATGTCTACGATGTGTATTCACTAAGCACACAAACCGGCATTAATGGAGTGGCTTATGCGCAATGGTAAACGCCGCGGTTTTACGCTGGTCGAGCTGCTGGTGGTGCTGTCGATTCTGGCGTTGTTATTATCACTGGCCGTGCCGCGTTATTTTTCTGGCGTGCAGCGCGCCAAAGAGCAGGCACTCAAGCAGCAACTGGCCACCACGCGCAAAGCCCTCGACGAATACTATGCCGACCAGGGCCAGTACCCGGATACCTTGCAGGAGCTGGTGGATAAACACTATTTAGACAAGTTGCCCTGGGACCCGATTGCCGAGCGTAATGATGTCTGGGTGATTACGCCGCCAGAATTGCCTTTGGTGGGCGCGGTGTACAGTGTGCACAGTAGTGCCACCGGCCAGGCCGCAGATGGCTCGGCGTATACCGATTGGTAAGCGAAGGCATGCGCAGGCAAGACGGTTTTTCTTACATAGGCGTGATGGTGACGCTGGTGCTCGCGGCCATTGCCATGCAGGGCGCCGCTGTGATGTGGCAGCAGCAGTCACAGCGCACAAATGAGGCCTTGTTGCTAGAAACTGGCGAGGCTTACCGCTTGGCGATTGGGCGGTATTATGAATCGACGCCACAGCCGGTAAAGCAATACCCGGTAAGGTTGGACGAGTTAATCGAAGACAAGCGATTCCCAGTGCCCAAACGGCATTTACGAAAATTGTATCCAGACCCGTTTGATGTCAAACAGGGCATGACGCTGATCATCCGCGATGGCCGTATCGTTGGCGTGCATGGTCAGTCGCTGTTAGCGCCGATACGCAGCACCGGTTACCAGGAGTCTCAATCGGGTTTTCATGGTGCCAAGCATTATCGTGCCTGGCAGTTTGTGTATGAACCGAATACCTTGGCTGATCTGGAGCAGGCCTGGGTCAACCGTTAAATAGCCTCAGTTGCCGCGCTGGCCAGCGTAACTGGCAGCGGTGAGCCGGGTTTTGAATGTCTGATAATACCCCAACACCTTGGGTACATATTGCCTGGTTTCAGCAAACGGTGGCACGGCATGCTGATGCGCTTTCACGGCTTGTGGCCCGGCATTGTAAGCGGCCAGTGCCAGTGTCACATTGCCCTCAAACATATCCAGCATTTTTTTTAAATAATGCGAGCCCCACAAGATTTGCTGCGGCACTGACCACTGCCTGACCGGGATCGCCGTCATGGTTTGGGCCGTGGCTGGTAGTACTTGCATCAGGCCATAAGCGCCTTTGCGAGACAGGGCGCTCGGGTTATAACCGGACTCGGTGGCAATCACGGCATGGATCAGCGCCGGGTCCAGGCTGGTAGCCTCTGCGGCGGCTTGTACCTCCGCCTGATAAGGCACTGTGCCGTTTTTCCACTTGCTTAGGTTGGCCCGGCTTGATGGGGCGGCGGGCGCACTGTCAGCATCTTCACTATTAGTATTGCTAATCACCAACTCCAGGTCATTCGAGTTATCCAGCACAATCTGCTCGGCCAGCGGCTGCACCATCGCGCCAGTAACAGGTGCCGATGTCTCTGCGTCAGCGCTGGTGCACACGGCCATCGTCGCCAGCAATACTGCCTGTGCGATGCCATGTAAGCGGTGAGTCGGTGTCTTTGTCATGGGTGCATTGTGCCATGGTCATGTGACATGGCTAAGACAGCAGCAGGGGCGGTGCTTAACCAACATTTGCCAGTCTATTCACACGATTGTCATATGTCGCGTGGCTGTTGACTGGTGTACATGCTGCCAAAAAAAACCGTGTTTTTCAAGCTAGTCCGCGCAGCTAATCCGTTGTCATGAATGTATCAATTGGCTGACATGTAAGAATCATTTTTATGTCACAAATTCTGAGCACACTTGCTGCATTTATATCAATGTGGTTAACACATGGACACAACAATAACAGGGATAGATCAGGTTAACGACCAGTGGACGTTGGCGCTGAATGAGGAACAACGCGCCTTATTTATGGAGGTGATTGAGGAATCGCTGCGCCTGCAGCATCGCTCTCACCTCTTTAACTGGTTGCAGCGAGGGTTTCAGTGTTTGCTGGCGCACGAGGTAGTCATTATCGGTGTGCGTGGCCTGGAGCGTGCCAGCTATGACTATGAGTACCTGACGTCGAGTCGCTATTTTGGAGACACGCAGTTTGACCAAGTACTGAACGAAGAAGATGGCCTGGTGAACGAAGCCTTTACGCGCTGGAGCAAGCTGGGGATGCCGGTGTTTTATCATACCGAGCTCACTGCGCAGCAATATAATCATTATGCCATTGAGCATGTGGATGCCGAGCGTATGCTGGCCTCCGAGCTCAAGCGCTTTGTCGTGCACGGCTTTGGTAACGAGCACAGCCGCATTGCTACCATGGTCATGTTTGGCCGTTTGAGTTCGCCCGTGAATGCGCAAACTGCCCATCTGTTAGAGCTGCTGATGCCGCACCTGCATTGCGCGATTGTTAAAGTCACCGCTAATAAATGTCCCTCGGTGTTATCCACGACTGCCCGCAATGGTCGCATCAAGCCACTCAGCAAACGTGAGCTCGAGGTACTTGAATGGTTGCAGGCAGGCAAAACCAACTGGGAGATCGGCAACATCATGACCGTCAGCCCGCTCACGATTAAAAACCATGTGCAAAACATCTTGCGCAAACTGGATGTAGAGAACCGCAGCCAGGCCGCCAGCAAAGCCCTCAAACTAGGCCTTATTGCCCGCAAACAATAAACCACATTCCTACCTCTGCTTTGCTGTGAATAAAACTAGTCCTAACGGACTAGTTTTCACTTTTAGGCTGTCATTTTCGATTTTTATACTCATTAGGATTTTTATTTTGGTGTTTAACGCGGTCAACCTAGTCCATGCGGACTAGGTTTTCAAAATAAGGCTGTCATCTGGTGACCCCATACTTTTCCGTGATGAGGTTCATCGTATTCGCTCAGGTATTTAGTAGTTTGCTCTTTCTATCGGTTTGCTCAAAAAAATTTAAGGAGAAGTATATGAAATTTCAAGTAAAAGCATTAGTGGCTGCATTGGCTTTAACAGTGTCAGGTGTGGCTAGCGCGACTAGCGTGCCAGCAAGTGGTAATGGTTCTTTATTTTTGACCATTTTTGATCGTTCTACCAGCACCGCTTTGGTAGTTGATACTGGCTATTTTTACAGCACATTGAATGAAATCGGTACAGATGTTGCTGATTCCAGTTTTGACAGTGCTAACACTGCATTGACATTTGATCTGAGCTCAAACTCAGCTTTCCAGTCATTCATCAGCGGTGCAAACCTGAGCACTACTTACTACAACGTTCTTGCTGGTGACACTTTGGGTGCTGGTGCAGCGGCTGGTGCTCGCGGCATCATTTCTTCCTACGATAAGACTTATTTCGACCCAACTAATGAACAGGCGCTGGCTATTTCCAAGACACCACTGGTGACTGCCGTTGGTAACTTCAACCAGATTGTTTACCAAAACAATGACCCATTCACTTACTTTGCGAACGATAACAATGGTAACCAAGGCCCAACCTCTATCGCTTTGCTGGGTAGCGAAATGAGCCTGTACCAAACCGTTCAAAAACAAACAAACGGCGCGGGCACCAACTTCCTGTACGACAACACCAAAGTGACATTCTCACAAGCTGGTTTGTTGACGATTTCTTCTGTAGCTGTGACTACGCCAGTACCAGAACCAGAAAGCTTTGCTTTGCTGGCTTTGGGTATGGGCGTTGTAGCGGCTGCTGCACGTCGTCGTCAATCTGCAAAATAATTAAAAAAGGGGCTCTTAGGAGCCCCTCTGCTCTTTCACGCTATTTGATTCAGCACATTTAAGGGAACTATGATGAAAATCAACCAAATTGCAATGGCACTGGCAGCACTGTCTGTGAGTACATTGGCCGCAGCAGGTGTGACACCAGCTCAAATTGAAACTGCACGTGGTGCAGGTACTTTAGATCAAGCTTGGATTTCAGGTGCTACTGCACCAACCAAATCTATTTATGAAGGCTGGGTAAAGGGTTGCCAAGCGGGTACAGGTTCTATTTTTACTTCTCAAGCAGCAAGCAATACCTCATTAACACCAGGCTCACTGGGTAATTTTGTTGCATACGCATGTACCCGTGGTACTCGAATTTCTGTGCTGTATCAGACATTGGATGGTGGTTCGCTAAATGCATTTACACCATTTACCAAAGGCACAAAATTAGCTCGCGTGGCTTACTTGGGTAACGCATCCTGTACTAAGATGGCAACAGGTTACGCCGATGCGACTAATACTGCTAACAACGCTGATGTATACAAAGGCTGCGCACAAACAGGTGCGGCAGTTGTTGTGGATGCAAGTGGTGTACAGACAGCGGCCAGCAACTCAGCCAATGCTGCAGCAATAGCGGCTAATCCGTTGGCACCTCAACAAACAGTTGGTGGTTTCTCTGATGTTGAGCCAGCATTGTTCTCTACCACTATTGGTGGCGGTAACGTTTCCAGTTTCGGTAATGTCAGCAATGCGTTCATAGGCCAGGCTTTTGGTGTTGCTGTGTCTACACCGCTGTACCGCAAACTGCAAGAAGTGCAGGGTATTTCTGAGTCTGGTACAGCTTTTTCAGCAGCATTGGCACCATCCCTGACTAAAGGTCAAGTCGCTTCCATCTTGGCTGAAGGTGCTGCTGTACAAACGGCTGAATCCTGGTTGCCTATTATTGGTGAAGACAATGGCGAAAAAGTAATTATTCAGCGCCGTGTGGATACCTCTGGTACACAAGCTTCTTCTAATGCATTTTTCTTGGGCAATCCATGTTTGGGTAGTGGTCAATTGTTGCCAGCAAATACTACCACTGGTAATTATCAGGTTGTTCTCAACTCAGGCTCAAGTAACGTAAAAACCAACATCACAACTGCTTCTAACGCAGCTGCAGGTTCACGTTATGCTATCGGTGTGTTGTCTTTGGAAAATGATCCAACCGTAGAGAATGCAGCTAACAGCGGCTATCGCTTTATTAAAATTGACGGCGTACATCCAGAAGCTGGAGATAGTTCAAATGCCCGTCTTGCGGCTGCTTCAGGTTTGTATCCATTCCATATGGAAATGAAAGCATTCGTGGCTAACACTGCACCTGCTGGCTTCCAGAGAAACATCGTTGGTACCATCGTGAACGCTTTGAAAAACCCAACAGCGGCTGCTTGTGCAACCTTGCCACGTGGTTTGACATTGAACCCAGACGGTGGCAACACTACTTGTGAAGCTGGTGTTGTAAAAGCCAAGTTCACTAACTTTGGCAACAACTGCGCACCAGCAGTATTGTACGAGTAATCGTTAAAAATCTACGCTTAACCAGCGTAGACACCCCATCAACGCACTCCTCAAAAGGGAGTGCGTTTTTCTTTTGGTGGGAGGGTGTTGGAGGACTAGTCCGTTTCATGTGCATGACATAAAAGTTTAAGAAAATGCAGGTCTGTTGAAATTGCCAAACGTTTGATTTTACAAAGGTCTTTAACTTGAATTCGAAATCTCCATTGCTATGGATGTCTGTACTGGCGTGTGCGATGTCGCAAACGCTCTTGGCTGAACAGCAGCCTGATTTAGTCATGACAGAGGTTGCGCCTGCAAGTGTCGCCGCAGATGAGCTCACATTTAATGTCTTTGAGTTTCAGGTGGACGGCAACACTGTGCTCAACAGTGCTGCGATCGAGCAAACGGTCTATCCTTTTATGGGGGAGCACAAAACCATTAAAGAGGTTGAGCAGGCCAGGGCCGCGCTGGAGAAAGCCTATCAGGAAGCTGGCTATTTGACAGTATCGGTGAGTATTCCCCAGCAGGATGTGGATCAGGGCATTGTGCGGTTGCTGGTGACTGAGGGCAAGGTCGATCGCCTGCAGGTGGTCGATGCCCAGTATCACACCCTGAGTGAAATCAAATCACGCACACCAGAATTTGCCGAGGGCTCGGTGCCCCATTTTCCAACAGCGCAAAAAGAGCTGGGAACACTCAACCGTAACCAGAATCGTCAGGTAACGCCTGTGCTGCGTCCCGGCAAGTCACCAGGGACGGTTGAGATTGATTTGCAGGTGAAAGACAAGCTGCCTTTACACGCCAACTTGGAATTAAATGACCGTTACTCGCCTAACACCACCGAGTTGCGTCTGAACGCTGGCGTCAAATACGAAAACCTGTTTCAGAAAGACCACAGTCTGGGGCTCAACTTGCAGGTGTCACCGGAAGACACCAACGAGGTTAAGGTGCTCTCTGGCACCTACGTCATTCCCCGTTTGAACGGTGATTACTTTGCGGCCTATGCCGTCGTCTCAGACAGTAATATTGCTGCGGTGGGCGACATCAACGTGATTGGTAAAGGCTATATTCTGGGCGCGCGCTATATTCATCCGTTGCCATTATCAGACGGTTTCTACCATAGCCTTACGTTTGGCATGGACTATAAAGAGTTCAAAGAAACGCTGTTTTTGCCAAGCACTGATCCGACATCTACTGGTCCTCTGACCTCTAAAACGCCAATTAGCTATTGGGCGACTTCCGTCGGCTATGACACCAACATCCAGTCATATTTGGGCCAGACCCAAACCAGTATGGTGCTGAATATGGCTCCCCGTTTAATGGGCAATAGCAATGCTGAGTTTGATCTCAAGCGTGACAAGGCAAAAGCTAACTTTTTCTATCTGCGTGCCGATGCCAAGCATCTGTATACCTTTGCGTCTGGCTGGGCGATGCAAGCCAAGGTAGCTGCGCAGTTGGCCAGCGACCCGTTGATTTCGACCGAGCAGTTCAGTATTGGCGGTGTGGAGTCGGTGCGCGGCTATCTGGAATCCAGCCGACTGGGTGATAGCGGTATTGCCGGTTCTGTTGAGTTGCGTACGCCACCGTTGGCGAAGGCCTTCAAGCAATATGCATTCGCTGACTATATCAAGGATATGTACGCCTATACCTTTGTCGATGCTGGGCGAGTACAAGTCAGAAATGCAGCCGGACTGGAGCCGTTTTATGAATTGTATTCTGCTGGTCTGGGTTTCAAGTTGAAGACGACGACTGGCTGGTTCTCTTATCTCGATTATGCACAGGCCATGAACGATGCGCCGCAGGTTGAGCATGGAGATTACAGGCTGCACTTTCGTGTTGGCTATGAGTGGTAACTGCGAGCGAGTGATTGGAGTAGGGAAATGAATCAGGGATTGTATAAGCTGGTATTTAGCAAAATTCACCATGCGCTGGTGGTGGTCGCCGAGATTGCCTCCTCATGCGCAGGTGACGGACGCAGTCGAACACGCCGCAGTGCAGCCATCTGGCTGTCTTTAAGCATGCTGCCGGGGCCATGGGCGGTGATGAGTGCCTGGGCCGAGATGCCTGCAGGGATTAGCATTCGCGATATCGTCAACGACTCTACGCGCGTCATCAGTTCCAATGTCAATAATATTACTTTCCAGCAACTCAAGCCGCAGGCGATTGTTAACTATAACCAGTTAGACCTGGCCAAAGGCCAGAACTTTAATGTCAATATGCAGGCAGGCTGGTCTATGCTGAACCGCGTGCATAGCGTGGACCCAAGCGTATTGAATGGCAACGTGAATGCGGCGGGCAATATCTACTTTATCAATGCCAATGGCGTGATTATTGGTAAAGACGCCGTGTTCAATGTCGGCTCATTATTTGCCGGGACCTTGAATATTACCGATGCTCTGTTTCAGTCAGGGTTTGTGAATGAGGCTGGCTATAACAGTGTCTTCGAGTTAGTCGACACCATTAACCTGACGCCAGACCAGGCGACAAAAGTAAATAATGCCGAAGTCCGGGTAGAGTCTGGTGCGCAGATCAACGCGGCTAAAGGCGGCAAAGTGATGCTGTTTGCCCCTAACGTTAAAGTCGAAAAAGATGCTGTAATCAAAACGCCAGATGGTCAGACCATTCTGGCCGCAGGTAAAAAAATCTACCTCAAAGGCAGCCAGGATCCGGCCGGGATGCTGGTAGAAGTGGCGGCTGGTGGTACAGCCACCAACTTGGGTAAAATTGTCGCAGAACGCGGCAACATTACCATGATGGGCCTGGCTGTGAACCAGATGGGTACGCTCTCAGCAACCACTTCTGTACGGGCCAACGGCTCCATCAGATTGATTGCGCAAGAGGATGTCACCGTGAGTAACGGCGAAGCATCTAAAATCCGTAATGGGCGGGTGACCTTGGGCACTGGCAGTGTCACAGAGGTAAAGCCGGAGGTGAATGATACTGAGGAGGTGCTGGCATCGCTGGCTTTTAAAACCTCTGATATCAAGATTGAAGGCAGTTTGGTCAATATTGACGGGCTGGTCAGCGCCAAGGGTGGCAATATTTCAGTCAGCAGCGAGTATGACGCCTCCTCGCTACTCAATAGTGCTGTTGCGCAGCGTATTTACCTCGGTGAGCATGCCAGGCTAGATGTGTCAGGTGTGGATGCGGTGGCGCCCATGTCGCGCTTCCAGTTAGAGGTGCAATTAAACTCCGACGCTTTAAAAGACAACCCAGTGCTGCGTGGTTCTAACCTGTTTGGTAAAAAAGTCTTTGTGGATGCCCGCAAAGGCACTGACCTGTTTGACCTGCAGCCTTATATCGATTCGACGCGCATGGCGACAGTGTCTGAGAAGATGACCAATGCCGGTACCGTGACGCTGTCTAACCCGAACGAAATTATCGCGGCTAAAGGCTCAACGATTGATGTATCAGGGGGCTCAACAACCTATACCGGCGGCGCACTCAAAGAATCACAATTGTTGTTTAACGGCAAGCTGGTGCCCATCTCCCAGGCGCAGGTCGGGGTGGCTTACAGTGGGCTGGGCGATAGCACCACCGTTTATGATGCCAAATGGGGCACGTCAGAAACGTTTACCTTGGGCAATCTCAGTTACAAGGTTCAAAGCTTTTTTGAGGGTGGCAATGCCGGTGCCGTCAAGTTAGTCACGCCCGTGTCAGGGGGCTATGTGCAAAAACTGGTATTGGATGGTAGTTTGCTTGGCAATACCAAAGTCAGCCAGCAGCAGTTACTGGCCCAACAGCTGCCACTGGGGGCGTCGCTGGAGGCCAGTGCGCGTAATCTTGACCTGGTGCGCTCAATACAGCGTCTGTCCAATGGCTTTGCTTTTGAGGATGTGATTGCGGGTGACGACAATTTTGTTTCCAGCATAGGCACCGGTTTCCTGAGACAAGGATTTAACCAGATTGATTTGCATGATGTGCAAACACTCAATGTGAATACAGCACTGACGCTAGATGCCAATGGCTCACTCAGGCTTGGGCGGAGTGGGTTAAATACGGTCAATATCAACCAGAACATCACAGCCAGTGGCGCTGATGTGCATTTGGATGCTGGTCTGACCAAGATTGCAGACAATGTGACAATCTCGACCGCAGGCAATTTTATCAATAACAAAATCGGCATGAAGGGGGCGCTCACCCAACAAACCGCTGAGAATGCAGGTAGCATTCAAGCTGGTCTGGTCGAGTTTGGCCAGAATGTCACGCTGGATGCCTCTGCCGGTGCCTATGTGGATCGTAGCGGGACGGTGCATACAGGCGACGCGGGTAATATCGGGTTTACCACCCAGAGCCAGTTACCGACGAATCTGGCCCTGCGCGCGTATGGCTTCGATCATGGTGGTGAGCTGAGTATCCAGTTTGGTCAGGGCAGCCCTACCAATTTATATATCGGGGTCGATGGTATCTCTACCGATGCCTTGAATTTCAGCCTCAATAACAGTTTTTTCAGCCGGGGCGGGTTTTCCAAATATCATCTGGGGGCCTTTAATGTACACATTGGTGCCGATAACGTCGGCACCACCAGCCTGGTGTATGGCGTAGCACAGACACTGCAGATGAAGTCAGGATACGCGACGGCTGCCAGTGCCAACAACCTGTTGAATGTGACGCGCTTAACCACCCTGCCTGACTACTTGAGACAGGCAGTTTCTTTCGATTTTGCCAGCCAGCGAGAAGGCGACCTGCTCGGCGTGCTTACCGTGCATGAAAATGCCCATATCAAGACCGATGCGGGTGGCAGCGTGCAATTGTCGGCAGGCAAGCAGGTCAATGTCTTAGGCGATGTCACTGCCAAAGGCGGACATATCACCCTTAAGATTAATGATAATGATGCGACATTGCCTGAAGATCCAAGCCAAATGGTGTTCGTGGGCAGCCAGGCGACACTCGATGTCTCCGGCACCAGCTTGCGCTTGCCAAACTCGCGTGCGGGGCTGGAGCAGAATCAAATCATCAATGCAGGCACGATTACCATCAACAGTGCTGACAACGCACAAAAAGGTGCCGTGGTCATCAAGCAAGGCGCATTGCTCAATGTCTCTGCCACCAGTGTTGCCACCAATACGCTGACTAATCGTGGCTATATTGCCGAGACGCTGTATGGCGATGCCGGTGAGATTAATTTATATGGCTATGGCAGCCTGTTGGTCGATGGCACCCTCTCCGGGCATGCGCAAGGCTCCGGTCGCGGCGGTAGCCTTAATATGTTGTTTGAGTCGGTGGCCTATGATATCAGCAACCCCTATGTCAATGACAGCGGCCGTTTCCATGTCACCAACGATCAGCAATTGCTGACAACGAATATTCAGGCAGGCGATGCCTTGAAAGATACCTCGACGGCGGTGACTGCGACGACCGGGCAATGGCAACGGGCACAAATTTCTGCCGCTCAAATTGAATCTGGTGGATTTGATAATGTGCATTTAGGCAGTTTTATTACGGGTGAAACAAACGCCAATAACCGCCTGCTGCTGGCATCAGACCTGAATTTGTCAGTCGCCGGTAATTTACGCCTGGATAGCCCGGTGTTGCAGGTGTTGGATAACGGCCATGCCCAATTAACGGCAGGCCATTTGCAGCTTTATAGCCGCAAGAGCGATGTGGATATACAAGTGCTGGGCGGCAATGGTGAGCTGACCCTCAACGCCAACCAGATCTATCTGGATGGTCTGGTCGCGACCAGTGGTGTGAACCGCACCAACCTCAACGCCTTACGCGATATCCACGGCCAGGGAGCATCAACCTATGTGCAGTTCGGCTTGAATGCCACACCGGCAGGATTAACCACTCAAGGCGAACTCAATCTCACCGCGAGACAAATCTATCCTGATTCTGGCGCGCAGTTGAGCTTTGTTGCTGAAGGCACCAATAGTCAGATTAATGTGCGTTCCAGTGGATTAGCCCCTGCTAATGTGCTCTCCGGCGGCGGCATCCTCACTTTGCAGGCCAGCCATATTCAACAAGATGGTGTTCTCAAAGCACCGTTTGGCCAAATTCACCTCATAGGCAGTGAGAGTGTCACCTTGGGCGCAGGCAGTCTGACCACTGTTGCTGGTACTGGCCAGAATATTCCGTTTGGCGTCACCGTGTCTGCAGGTAAAGTATTCAACCCGAGTAATGGTGAAAGCCGTGGTCTGATTGACAAGGAAATTTCAATCGAAGCGCCGGATACCAAACTCAGCGACGGTGCGACAGTCGATCTGTCGGGTGGTGGCGAGCTGTTTGCATACGAATGGGTCAGTGGCGGGGTGGGCGGCACCAAGGATATTCTGGCACAACCCAATACCTATGCCCTGATTCCGAGCATGGCGTCTGATTACGCTGCGACCGATCGTACTTACAGCGGCAGCTCAGCGGGTGTTGACGTCGGGCAGAGCATTTATATTACCGGTGTTGCCGGTATCCCGACAGGCACGTATACCTTAATGCCTGCCAGATATGCACTGGTCCCAGGGGCCTTTATTGTGCAGCGTAGCGATGCCACCTTGGTCCGAGGCCAGACCTCTACCATGCAGGATGGCAGCATGCTCACCACCGGTTACATGGCTGATTTGAACACGGGCGCTAAAGACGCGCAATGGTCTACCTTCCGTGTCATTGACGGCAGTGTGCTACGCCCCACTGAGGGCGCAGTTTCAAAAGCGCCTTCACAATATGTGATTACCAATGCCAGCACGTATTTTGCTGACCCACTCAATACCGCTGGCGCGGATGTGAAAAACACGCAGGATGCAGGCAAGCTCACGTTACAGGCCCAACAGCTCACCCTGGATGCGAGCGTGACGGCGCGCAAAATCACGGGCGCAGATGGCCTGATGGTCGATATCAGTGCCAATAATATCCGTGTCGTCAGCCACGTAGATAGTAGTGATCAGAGCAGTTTGCAGCTACAGGCCAGCCAGTTAAATGCGCTGAATGCGGATAGCATTCTGCTGGGTGGGATACGTAGCCAGAGCAATAACACGACGAATATCAATACCATAGCCAGCACGGTAAGTATCGAAAACGATGCTAGCCAGGGGTTACAGACTGTAGAGTTTATGGCCACTGCGCGTGACAGCGTCAGCATGGCGGCCGGAGCACAGATTGATACTGGTACGCGCACTGCAAACGCTAAAACAGTGAATATCAATACCAGTGGTGACGGTGCATTTTTTGGTGCTTCTTCGGTGAATCAGCTGCAATACACCCGCACCGGCGCGTCAATTAACGCACAAAGCGGTGTATTGGATATTGCACAAAATGCACAGATTTCTGCCGGTAATGCGTTGGTGATGGATGGTAGCCAGAATGTCAACTTTGCCGGTAACATTGCGCTGGCCGATGGCGCCAGCGCCACCCTGGGGTCTAACCGCATCCTGATTGGCGATGCACCAGTCGGCGAGTCTGGCTTGCATGTCAATGATCAAACCCTGTCGCAACTGGATAATGTGGCTAACCTGACATTGAATAGTTACAGCACGATTGATACTTATGGCGATGTGACGTTTGGTAATGACAAACTGAATCTCACCGTCAATGCTGCAGGCATTGCCGGTCATCTGGCAGACGGTGAAACAACGGCGCCTGCAGGTAGTACCGTGACCTTTAATACCAAGACCTTTACCCTGAAAAATACGGTAGACGCTAATTACGGCGGGGTGGCCGATCCATCAGGGAGAACCTTGCAAATTAACGCTGAGTCAGTACGCCTGCAAGGTGATTCATCCGGCGTGCTTGAAAACAATGCCGTTGCCAGCGTCGATAAAAATACCATCGGTGGTTTTGACGGCGTACAAATCAATGCCAAAACCTTAACCGTGGCCGAGCGTGGCGCGCTTGATTTACAGGTCAATCAAACGCAATTGAATGTGGGCAGAATCACCACTGAGAGTTCAGCCAACTACACCTTGGCGACAGCAGGCTCGTTGACGACGACGCAAGGCGATACCACTGGCCTGTCGGCCAATAGCAATATTGGCGGCGCGCTGACCTTGCAAGCGGATCAACTGCATGTGAACAGCCGTATCGAAGCCTTGTCTGGGCAAATTAATCTGCAGGGTGGCAGCCAGTTACAATTGGGTAGCCAGGCGGCGGTAGTTGCATCCTCTTCGAGCAAAGTCTATGCAGATAAAACAACCTATATTGATGCTGGCAAGGTACAGCTCAGTAGTGGCGGCAATATCGTTGTCGATAGCGGTGCCGTGGTCAACGTGAGCGCACAAGGCGATGCCGATGCAGGCAAAGTCACTGTGTCAGCGACTGCTGGCAATCTCCAGTTGCAGGGGCAGTTAGATGGTCGTGCATTGGGCAGCGGGCAGGGTGGGGCGCTTGAGGTGGATGTTGGCACATTACCTTCTGTTGTCGCGGTTGATCAGCAGGCACAAGGCTTTAGCCAAAGCCGCAGTTATCGTGTGCGCACCGGCGATGTCAATATTGATGGCACCGGTTCACACGCGCTCACGGCCAAACAGGTGACGGTGACGGCAGATCAGGGGGCTATTAATGTGTCTGGCACCGTGAACGCCAACAGCGACAAACAAGGTAGTATTGGGCTCTATGCCAGTGGTGACCTCACACTGGAAAGC
Source organism: Methylophilus sp. (assembly GCF_008015755.1). GTDB lineage: Bacteria > Pseudomonadota > Gammaproteobacteria > Burkholderiales > Methylophilaceae > Methylophilus. The sequence continues at coordinate 26,257 of NZ_SSGF01000039.1, forward strand.
ACCGCACAATTGAGTGCGAACTCTTCTGCTGCAGGTGCAGAGGGCGGCAAAGTGACGTTGGCAACCAGCAACGGTGCACTCAACCTCAATCAAGGCTCTAGTATACAAGTGGCAGGTGGCAATAATGGGGCCGGTGGCACTGTGGGTTTGCGCGCGCCACGTACAGGGGCAGGTTCTGGCACGGGTGTGGCGGTCAATCATTTAGACACCACAATCACTGGTGCACAGTCTGTGGTGCTGGAAGCCTTCAGGGTGTTTAACAATGTGACGACCTTGACCACTGGTAGTGGCAATGGCAGCACGCTGGGTTATACCACCCTGGCAAACGATGTCAGCAGCTTTATGGGCAATCAGGCCAACATTTTGGCTAGCCTGGGCAAAACGGGGGATAGCCGTTTTCATCTGCGAGCCGGTCAGGAGGTTCGTTCTAATGGCAATCTGACAGTCAGTACCGACTGGAACTTGTACTCGGATTCACGTACCGGTAATGAGCCGGGCATTCTCACCTTGCGTGCAGCCAATAATCTCACTCTGAACGGTTCGCTCAGTGATGGCTTTGCGAATGCGGCGACCACTGCCACTATTGGTACGGGTAACTCATGGAGCTACCGCCTAGTGTCAGGGGCTGATATGACGTCGGCCAATGTCATGAATACCACTCCCGCGACCATTGGGGTCGATGGTAATAGCGAGTCAGGCAATTTGACGTTGGCCAGTAACAAGATGGTGAGAACTGGCACGGGTGATATTGAGATTGCCACGGGGGGCGATCTGGTGATGGGCAATGCCAGTTCTGTGATTTATACCGCAGGCGTTGAAGCGGCTGCGTTACCTGGTTTCACGGCACCGATTGCCGCACAACGCCCGTTGTACCTCGACAATGGGGGGGATATTACGCTGAATGTAAACGGTAATATCAATGGTTCAGAAAATGATAGCCGTCAGATGGTTAATCAATGGTTGTTCCGTCAAGCGGGTAACTCGCAATTGAAAGATGCCTCCTGGTGGATACGTAATGATCAATTCAAGCAAAGTCTGGGTGCACTGGGTGGCGGGAATGTGACCATCAACGCAGGCGGTAATATTGCAAACTTCTCAGCGGCTGTGCCCACTTCTGCCCGGTATGACAATTTCGGTGATGGCGCCACCGGCAATAGTGTGGTGAATGGTGGTGGCGATTTGCACATCACGGCCGGTGGTGATTTGTATAGCGGTGTCTATTTTGTCGGCAAGGGGGAGGGGACGATCAAGGTTGGAGGCAGTGTCACTGCGCAAGTAGATAAACTCTATGGCACGGTGCTGGCGATGATGGATGGCAAGTTTGATGTCAGCGCGGGTAAAGATGTGCGTATAGAGGCCACGTTTAATCCGACGCTATTACCGCAATCAACCACCAATTCACCCAATAGTGACAGTTCTGCGCACAACAGCTATTTCAATACTTACAGTGAAACAGCGGCAGTCAGTCTGACTGCGCTGACGGGTAGTATCAGTTACGCAACACAACTCAATGATTTGATAGCCGCTTCTGCAGGACTGCGGGCCAATGTCTTCGGGGGAGTCAGTTTGAATCCGGGGACCTTATCCATGGCAGCGCATAACGGCAGCATTACACTGGGGCAGGCCTATCTGGTCTCTGCCAGCCAGGGCAATCTGTCGTTGTTGGCAGATCAGAACATACAGATTGGCCGGTTGATGATGTCGGATGCCAATGTCAGCGACGTGCCTACAGTGAATACCCCTGTCAGGTCTTCAGAGTTGAATGACGAAACGAGATTGCTGGCGAATGATCTGCCCTACTTCAACAACCATGCCAACAGTCTGTTACATGCTAACGATGTTCAAACTTCTCTAATCGTCACGCGATCAGGTGATATTAGCGGCTATGACAGCCTGATTCCTGGGTTGATATATTTGCCAAAAGTGACTCAGATCGTGGCTGGCCAAGATGTGACTCGCCTGAATATCGCACTGCAAAATAACCGTAGCAGTGACATCAGCGTGATTGCCGCTGGACGTGATGTGAATACCAAAAATGTGGTGATTGCCGGGCCAGGCGAGTTGCTGGTGCAAGCCGGTAGAAATGTGGACCTGGTCTACAATGACGTGAGCAGCATCCAGGCGACAGGTAGCACCGGCACCAGCAATGGTGACTTTGAGTTTACCCCGGCTTATCGTGCCAATACCTTGCTACCGACAACCGGCTCGTCTATCAGCTTGTTAGCGGGAGTAGGCGCAGGCGGCAAGGTGCAGGATTACATTGATCGTTACATTTCACCCACTGGTGCAGGGCCAGAGGTGATTGAGAGTGATGCGACTGCGTTAGCAAGTTACAAACAAAAAACAGCTGCGTATTTGCTGGCGTTTATGAAAAAGCTCACCGGCGATGACAGTTTGACGCAAGCGCAGGCCTATACGCAGTTTAATGCGCAGTCTACAGCGATTAAAACCGTGTTCGTCAATCGCCATTTGACGACGGAGTTGATTAATTCGGCTCAAAACTTTGCCAAAACAGACAGTCATCAGCGGGGGTATGATGCGATTGCTACCTTGTATCCGACCAAGTATGCCGGGGATATTTTGCTGTTTAACTCCAAGATATCAACCAATAGTGGCGGCAGCATTGATTTGATAGCCCCTGGCGGATTGATTAACGTCGGGGTGCCTGGGCAAGGCGGTGATGATATTGGCATCATCACTGAAAAAGGCGGTGAGATCCGTGCCATTGCCGATGGGGATTTCTCGGTGAACCAGTCCAAAGTGATTACGCAGTTCGGTAGTGATATTGCTATCTGGTCTACAAATGGCACCATTGATGCAGGTCGCGGTTCTAAAACGGCCACCTCTGTGCCGGAGCGTATTGTGCAGACCGATGTCTATGGCAACACACGGGTGGAAGTGCGCGGGGTTGCCTCTGGCAGTGGTATTCGTGCCCAGACGTATGACCCAGATGGCCCCAATGGCCCGGAAAAAGCGCCGACACAAGGCAATGTTTACCTGACCGCGCCGGTGGTGGATGCGGGTGAGGCCGGGATTCAGGGCATTATTCAGATTGTGTCGCCGGTCGTGCTGAATGCTGGCAATATCCAGGCGGGCAGTGGTTCAACTGGTATCCCGGTGGCTGCCACGACAGCCATTGCTGGCATTGGGACAACCACTAACCCGGATAGCGTCAATGCCGCGAGCCAGGCAGTGGCGCAGAACGTGGCCAACTCGGCGGCCAGCAGTGCCATGGTCAAACCAGTCTTACCTTCGATTATTTCTGTCGATGTGATCGGCTTTGGTCGATAAAACACCTCATCAACATAAAATTACTTTTGCTAGCGCCCACCATTGGTGGGCGTTTTTTATTGGGGCAGAGACTGGTGATGGGCAAAGCTGGTATGCATCGCGCGTCATGATCTGCCATGCCGCTGAGGCAACCGATACTGCACAAGCTGCTGTGGTATGCGCACCCTCCCTATGACTAGAACTTTCGGGCTGGTCATTGACCTCAAATGATGCAAATGGCGCTGATTTTCTAGTCCGAATTGCCTAGCCTGCCGGGGTGAAACTTAATATTGCTGGCAATCTAAATTGCTACAGTACTCAGGCTTTTTATCGAATCAGAAAACTTCGGAGTCCTGCATGCAATTAAAAAAAATCCATTGGGCGCTGGCCTGGCTTGGCCTGTCATCCCTCAGTCTTCCCGTTTATGCCGAGGTGGTGATTAGTCAGATTTATGGCGGCCAGGGCAGTGTCTATAACCAGGACTTTGTTGAGCTATTCAATGCTGGTTCTGCCGCGGTGAATATCAATGGCTGGTCTGTGCAATATGGCAGTGCGACCGGTACCGGCAACTTCGCTGCCAATGGCGTGACCACACTGTCTGGCGTATTGCAACCTGGTCAATACTACCTGGTGGGCTTGCGCAGTGCCGCCAATGGCCTGGCATTACCGACGCCCGATGTCGGCAATAACGCCACCGACATGAGCGGCACCAATGGCAAGGTGGTGCTGGTGAATAACAGCACTGGTTTGGCCTGTAATGGCGGCTCTGTGGTGTGTAGCCCGGCGCAGCTGGCACAGATGGTGGACCTGGTCGGCTATGGTACGGCTAACTTCTTTGAAGGCGCAGTGGCTTCGGCCATCAACAGCAGCACGGCCTTATTACGTAAAAATAATGGCTGTCAGGATACCAACCAGAACGGCAGTGACTTTGTTACCGGTGCGCCTGCGCCACGTAACAGCAGTAGTGCCGTCAATGTTTGTGGTGGCGGTACTGGCACTAACCAGCCGATAGTGACTTCTTGCCCGGCTGTGACGCTGCAAGTTGGCGAAGCTAGCACGGTGTTATTGCATGCGTCTGATGCGGACAGCATCGTCAATGCGGCCACGCTGTCTGCCTCTGCGCCAGCCGGGGTCAGTTTGAGCAACTTTGTGGCTGCCGGTAGCGATGGCCAATCTGCCAGCACCAGCCTGCAACTGGATGGCAGCTTGCCCGCAGGTAACTATGCGGTAGATGTGCAATTTGCCAACAATGAAGCGCAAACCGCTACTTGCAGTGTGAGTGTGACGGTACAAAGTAGCAGCATTACCCGTATTTTTGAGATTCAGGGCAGTGCCTTAGGGGTGGCTTCTGTCAGCCCGCTTAACGGTCAGACCGTGACGACTGAAGGCGTAGTGACTGCTGTGTTCCCAGGGTTGAATGGTTTTTACCTGCAAGATGCCAGCGGTGATGGTAACCCATTAACGTCAGATGGTATTTTTGTTTACTTGGGCACTGGTGTGACACCAACGGTGAGCAAGGGCCAAAAAGTCCGTATGACCGCCAGCGTGACTGAGTTTAATACCATCACTGAGCTGATCAATATCAGCGGCTTGCAAGTGTTGAGCAACAACAATGTGATTCTGCCAACCGATATCACGCTGCCAGAAGTGACAGAAGGTGATTTAGAGGCTTACGAAGGCATGCTGGTGCGTATCACTACGCCAATGACCGCCTCACAGAATTACTTTCAAGGGCGTTATGGCCAGGTGACCTTGTCTGCCGATGGCCGCATGATCAAACCTAGCAATATTTATCCGGCCAACTCAGCGGCTGCCGCCCAACAGGCAGATGAAAACGCACGCCGCCGTCTGGTGCTGGATGACGGCAGCAGTGTGCAAAACCCGAATCCAATCCCGTTTATTGGTGAAGATGACACCTTGCGCGCCGGGGACGTGGTTGAAAACCTGACCGGGGTGATAGACCACGGGCTAATCACGGCCTCTAACCCGGGCCCACGTGATTACAAACTGCACCCCACAGAGGCTGTGCAATTTACGCGTGAAAATCACCGCACGGCCGCCCCCGCCAGCGTACAGGGCAATCTGAAAATTGCCAGCTTTAACGTGCTCAACTACTTCACCACGTTTACCAATGGCGCCACTGCCAGCGGTCAAAGCGGGCAGGGTTGCAGCCTGGGTAGCAGCGTCTCGGCGTCTAACTGCCGTGGTGCCAATAACCTGGTCGAGTTCAACCGCCAGCGTAACAAAATCATCCGTGCCTTGACGGCAATGAATGCCGACGTGGTGGGCTTGATGGAGATCCAGAACAACGGCACCACTGCGGCGCAAAACCTGGTAGATGGCTTGAATGGCATCTTAGGGGCTAATACCTACGCTGTGATTGCTGACCCGGTGACCGGCACGGGTACTGACGCGATCAAGGTGGCCATGATCTACAAACCAGCCAAACTGACCCCGACGGCGGCGGCACTGTCTGATAACGACAGTATCAACAACCGTCCAACCCTGGCGCAGACCTTTAAAGCCGCTAATGGCGAGAAGTTCTCTGTCTTGGTCAACCACTTTAAATCCAAGAGCTGCTCGGATGCTGCAGGCGGTAACCAGGATCAGGGCGATGGCCAAGGCTGCTACAACCCGCAGCGCGTGGCGCAGGCCAACCGTTTGCTGCAGTTTATCAATACGGTGCAAACGCAGTCTGGTGATACTGACGTGGTGGTGATTGGCGACCTCAATGCCTATGGTAAAGAAGACCCTATCCTGACCCTGGCGGCAGGTGGTTTGCAAGACCAGATCGCCCGCTTTAACGGTGAGAGTGACTACTCTTACGTGTTTGATGGTGAGTCTGGTTACATCGACCATGCCTTAGCCAGCAGCAGCATGGCCGCGCAAGTGACAGGCACTGAGCACTGGCATATCAACGCCGACGAACCGTTTGTGATTGATTACAACACTGAGTTCAAACCGCAAGACCTCTACAGCGATAGCCCTTACCGTTCTTCAGACCATGACCCGGTCATCGTCGGCGTGCAACTGGTGAAAACCATCAGCGGCAGCAGCCAGCGCGACACGCTGGTAGGCACCGTGGGTGACGATGTCATCACAGGTGGTGTGGGGGCTGACACCATCACCGGGCTGGCTGGGCGTGACACCTTTGTCTATCAGAGCATGCGTGATGCGACTGACACCATTACTGACTTTACGCCGGGCGAAGATCAACTGGACATCGTTGAACTGCTGCAAAGCATCGGTTACAGCGGTAGCCAGCCGTTTACCGATGGTGTGGCTCGCTGGGTGAGCGTGGCCGGTGGCGTGCAGTTGCAAATTGACACCGACGGCACTGCGGGGGCGTCGACTGCCAAACCGCTGGTGACTTTAAAAGGATTTGCCATGAACCAACTGGATGCACACAAAGATGTGCGCTGGTAATTCAATATCAATCATCAATCAATGTTTCAAATATCTAGTGAGAGGATAGTTTTATGAAAAAGATCAGTTTAATCGCAGCGTTGCTGCTGTCCAGCCAGGCTAATGCGGCGCTCAATGCCGGTGACATTATGTTCACTGCTTTTAATGCCGACGAAGATGGTTTGTCTTTCGTGACCTTTGTCGATATTGCCGCTAACACCACCATTTACTTCAGCGATAACGAGTGGACTGGCAGTGCGTTCAATACTGGCGAAAGCTACAACCAATGGGTGTCTGGCGATGTGGTTGCCGCTGGTACGGTGGTGCGTTTCTCTGCTTACGACAAAACCACCTTGTCGGCATCTACAGGTGTGTTGTCCCGCGTGACCGTATCTGGCAGCAGCAACTGGGGTATCTCTAACAGCAACGAAACCGTCTACGCCTACCTTGGTTCTGGTGCAACAGCACCAACCACTTTCCTGTCTGCCATCACTAACGGCAAATTTGTGAATGATGGTTCTTTGACCAACACCGGGTTGACAGCAGGTGTTAATGCCATTGAGTTAACCGCTAAAGCCGGTGCTTCCAGCGAGCCAGACTACGCCGAATATAACGGTGTGCGCGATGGCCTGAACAACTTTGCTGACTACAAAGCGCAAGTGGCTAACGTCAACAACTGGAACGTAGACACCGTCAATAACAGCGTTTCAGCGACTATTGTGCCTAACACCACTGCCTTTACGGTGGCGGCTGTGACACCAGTACCAGAAGCTGACAGCGTCGGCATGTTGCTGGCTGGCTTAGGCGTATTGGCCCTGGTACGTCGTCGTCAAGCTCGTTAATCACACTAATACTTGAGTGAGTGCGTGCTGTGATACGTCACGGCACGCCATGGAGAATACAATGTTTAAACTGAAACAATTAACCGCTTGTGTTGCCCTGGCATTGACTGCCGGTGCTGCCTGGGCGGAGGGTGTCACGGTACTGCATGTGGGCGATCAGGAAAGCTGGTTGCTGTCTGCACAAGGCAACCTGCGCGATAACGCTGGTCAAGCAATTTCGTTTTATGGTGGCATAGACCGTTTGGCGGCCGTGATTAAAAACGCAGAAACTACAGCAGTGGGCCAGGGCCGCACTGTGCTGAAATTAAACGCTGGTGATGCCTTTTTGCCTGGCCCGCGTTTTACCGCCAGTCTGAACAACCTGGCGAATAGCTACACTGATGGCGGCCAGGACTTTTATGATGCGATTGCCTTACGCCAGATTGGCTTTGACGCCATGGTGTTTGGTAACCACGAGTTTGACTTAGGTCCGCAAGTGGCGGCCCGTTTTGCCAAAGTCTCTGGCAGCACCTATCTTTCCAGCAACCTCAACTTCAATGCCACGGCTGAATTCAGCGCCTTAAAAGCCAGCGGTAAAGTGGCGCCTTCCAAAGTCATCACCACCACTGCAGGGCATAAAATCGGCCTAGTGGGCGCAACCACCCCATTGTTGCCGAATATTTCTTCGCCAGGTGCGGTGAATGTGATTGGTTACGAGGCAGGCAATACCGAAGCACAAAACCTCCAAGCTTTGATTCCATTGATTCAGGCCGAAGTGAACCGCCTGCGCAGCGAGCAAGGCGTGACCACGGTGATTTTGATGAGCCACTTGCAAAATGCGGCCAATGAAATCAGCGTCGTGGTACCAGCCTTGACCGGCGTAGACCTGGTATTGTCAGGCGGCGGCCATGAGTTGATGGTCGACCCGGATGATGCCTTGATCAATGGTGGTGTCGCCGCGACTTACACCTCTCACCCAGTGAATGCCACGGATGCGCATGGCCGCACCGTGCCAGTCCTCACCAGCCACTTTGGTAACCGTTATGTTGGCCAGGTGAACTTCACCATTGACGACACACACGGCACCTTTGTTGGTATTGAATCGAGCAAAATGATGCGTGTGAGTGGTGCTACTGCCGATGCAGACCGTGTGAACGGTGATGCGACGATTCAGGCACAAGTGGTCACACCGGTGCTCAACTATATTTCTGCCCTTAACGCACAAATCATTGGCACCACGGCCGTGAAGTTAAACGGCCCGACCCATACCACGTGTGCCGCGTTGCCTTGCACGTTTGTGGCAGGGGTACGTAACGCGGAAACTGGTCTGGGCAACCTGGTGGCGGACGCGATGCGCTTTGCTGGCAAAACCGAGGTCGCAATCCAGAACGGTGGCGGTATCCGTACCAATATCGCGACAGTGGGAAATGTGTCTATCGGCGACACCTTCAATGTGCTGCCATTTACCAACCTGGTCAAGCGTGCGCCTGAAGTCAATGCCACGCAGCTCAAAGATCTGCTGGAACACGGTTATGGCGACACCAGCCCGACCGGCCGCGCCAATGGCCGTTACCCACAAATCTCTGGCATGCAAGTGGTATATGACAGCCGTAACACCGCCAGAACCACACAGGGCACGGGCAACCGTATTCAACGTGTCGTGCTGGATGACGGCACGGTGCTGATTGATAACGGTGTCGTTGTGAACAATAGCCGTACCTTCTCCTTCACCACTATCGACTTTACTGCCGCTGGTGGCGATGGCTTCCCGTTTGCCGCCAATGCCGTGGTGTTTGAAGATAGCCCGTTCACCATCACCTACCAAGAGGCACTGGCGAATTATATTCAATCGCCTAAAGCCGAAGGTGGCCTCGGTCGCCTGAGCAATGCCGATGGCGATGAAATCACTAGCAACCTGTACGGCCTGGAAAACCAGTACGACAAAGGCGGCCGCCTGATTGACCTGGCCATTGCAACGACCACGCCTGGCGTGACACGCACGGGCACCGCCAGCCGCGATGTGCTGGTGGGCACGGCTGGTGATGACATCATCAACGGTGGCCTGGGTGTGGATACGCTGACTGGCGGCGCGGGCAACGATGTGTTTGTTTACAGCAGCATGCGCGACGCTGGTGACACCATCACTGACTTCACGCCGTATGCCGACAAGTTACAGCTGACGGCCTTGCTGTCCTCGCTGGGCATTTCTGCCAACACCGCACTCACTGGCAATTACTTGCGCCCGGTGGATGTGACGGGTGGCGTACAAGTGATGGTTGATGCAGACGGTGCCGCCGGTCCAGCCGCTGCCAAATCATTAGTGACGCTCAAAGGCTTGACCGCAAAACAAGTGTCGCCAGCCAGAGATTTCATACTTTAATGTTTACTAAAGGAATTTTGCAATGAATTATTTAATGAAAAAAATCACACTGGTTGCTTTGCTGGCCACGTCTGTAAGCATGGCCATGCCAGCCCAGGCTGCCATTCAATCCCTGCAGTTTGCAGGCCAGGTCGAGTCAGGCTATTACAACGGTACCAGCTACCAGGGCCAGTTCAGTTTTGATGATGCCGGTTTGCTGGCAGCAGGCACTGAACTGATCAACCTGAGCAGCTTGAACTTTAACTTTGGTGGCAGCCTGTTTAACCTGGGCACGCCAGCCTTGGCAGACGCCACGGCCGTGTTTCAGGATGGCGTATTTACAGGCCTGGAATGGTCTGTGGACTCAAACAGCCCAGCCATTGGTTTTAGCCTGATTGCCGGGTATGCCGATACTTCAGACGCTTTCTTTGCTTACGACACGGCGCTGGGCCTGTCCGGCACTGGTAGTCTGGCCTATGCTGCAGCCGTGCCAGAGCCGACACAATCCGGCCTGATCCTGGCTGGTTTGGGTCTGATTGGTTGGATCGCAGCCCGCCGTCAATCTTAACTGCATCACCGTACGCAATGCACGACCAAGCCCGGTTCGCCGGGCTTTTTTGTTGCCTGTCATTCTGGCAAAAAAGCGTGTGTCAGAAATACCTAGTCCGACTAGTCCGATCTTAATTTGTCTGCAACATTCGCTCTATAGACTTGCTGCTCGAATTAACTCGTCAGCGAAGCTATGAAGAAAACACTTGGTTTATTGGTTGGATTATTAGGGCTCAGCCTTTCTACATCCGTGTTTGCCGCCTGGAATGCAGATTGGGCCACACAACAAAAAATTACGATAGAAACCGCCAATATTAAAGAGGCTGTGAATCAGGCGCCGGTATTGGTGCGATTGCATTCTGGCAACTTTGATTTTACTGGTGCCAATGTCGATGGTGCTGACCTGCGTTTTATCGCTGCAGATGATAAAACAGAACTCAAATTCTCTCTGGAAAAATACGATGCCGTGAACGAGCTGGCCGTGGCCTGGGTGGTACTGCCGCAAGTGTCTGCTGCGAATAAGGACTTGTCTATCAGTTTGTATACCGGGAATGAAGGTGCCAAATCGGCCAGTGATGGTCAAGCCCTGAATGATTCGGCTTTACTGGCCCGCTTTGCGTTTGCCGATAACGCCTTGCTCAAAGACAGTGGTCCTGCGCAATTGACCGCAAGAGGCAATGCTATGTTGCAAAAAGCGGGTTTGATTGCCGAAAGTGCCACTTTAAGCAATAGCCCGTTAACGATTGCCTTGCCCGCTGAACCAGTCTTGGCCAATGGCATGACTTGGTCTGTCTGGTTGAAGCCGGCCAATTTGCCACAAACTGCTGAGATTTTCAAAAGTGGTAACGTCAAGTTAACCCTGGAGGGGAGCGCCCTGGCGCTACATGCTGGTGCCGCCAGCACCCAAGCTGGTGAGTTGAAGGCTGGCCAATGGCAACATCTTGCCGTGGTATTTCAGGCAGGTCAGGCCATTGTGTATGTGAATGGTCAAGTGGCTGGCCAAGTGGAAGCGAGCGATGCGCAGGCGAACGCGGAGTTCACTTTAGGGCAAAACTTGAATGCAGAAGTGGATGAGTTACAACTGGCTTCGACGGCGCGTAGTCCCGCCTGGCTGACTCTGGTGGCGAAATCACAAGGCGCAGATGCCAGCATGGTCAAAGTCATCGCCGCCGATGGTGAAGAAGAGGGCGAGGGTGGTGAAGCTAACTACATGGGCATTTTGATCGACAGCCTGACGATGGATGCCAAAGTGGTGATTGGTATTTTGGCGGTGATGTTTGTTATCAGCGTGTGGGTCATGTTTAGCAAGGCCCGCTTGGTGATCCGTACCGATAAAGACAATGCCTTGTTCCTCAAGCGCTTCCAGCAGGCTTCTGCGCAGGATTTATTAGGCCTGGATAAAACCGGCGCCTATGCCAACTCCAACCTGTTCGGTTTGTATCAAGCCGGTTTGCGTGAAATTAAAAAGCGTGAGCATGATGGCAAAGTGCAATTAAGTGGTGCCTCGATTGATGCGATTAAAGCGTCAGTGGATGCTGACCAGGTGCGTGAAACCCAGCGTCTGAACAGCATGATGGTCTTGCTCACTATCGCGATTTCCGGGGGGCCTTTCCTTGGCCTGCTGGGCACGGTGGTCGGTGTGATGATTACCTTTGCGGCGATTGCGGCGGCGGGTGACGTCAACGTGAACGCGATTGCGCCTGGTATTGCCGCGGCGTTGTTAGCCACCGTGGCAGGCCTGGGCGTGGCGATTCCGGCCCTGTTTGGTTACAACTACCTGGCCAGCCGCGTCAAAAACATCACCATCGCCATGCAGATTTTTGTCGATGAGTTCATTACCCGTACTGCTGAACTGTACGGTAAGGAATAAGGCTTAAGCCATGTCAGAAGGCGTCAAAGAAGAGAACCAGCTATACGATGAAATCAATATTACGCCCATGCTGGACCTGGCGTACGTATTGCTGGTGATTTTTATCATCATGACCACGGCCTCGGTGCAAGGTGTCAAAGTCGATATGCCGCATACCGTCAACTCTGCCGCGCTGGCCAAACCGCAAATGCGCGCCATCACGGTGACCAGTGATGGCAGTGTTTACCTGGATGCTTTTCCGGTGGATATGGCGCAACTGGAACAGCGTCTGGCGGAATATAAAAGCAGTAATCCTGAATTGCCGGTAGTGCTTAAAGGTGACGCGGCTGCGCATTATGAAAAGGTGTCCGAAGTGCTCGAAATCTGTAAACGGCTGGACATCACCGAAGTCGGCCTGGTCACGAAAAAGGTTGTGGAATAAGCATGCAAGTTCAAAACGACGCCCAACCTTACGACACCATCAACATCACGCCCATGCTAGATCTGGCTTATGTGCTCCTGGTGATTTTTATCCTGATGACCACCGCTGGCGTGCAGGGCCTGACCATGAACCTGCCCAAGCCATCCAACAAGCCCAGCACTGAAAAACACGATATCAAAATTGTGCAGGTGCAGCAGGGCGGCACGCTCACCATTAATGGCGTGGGCGTGAGCATGGCCGAGCTGGAAACCCAGCTCAACCAGGCCAAGGCCATGGACCCGAAATTCAACGTCATGATCAAGGGCCAGGCGCAAGCGCCTTATGCCGGGGTGATTGGTGTGATTGATCTGGTCAACCGCTTGCAAATTGAAAATGTCGGCCTGGTGACCGGCAAGATCGGGACATAAGCATGGCATTGCATGAGATGGATGCCGTGACAGAAGAAGCGCCAGTGTCTGCCGCGCGCTTATGGACGACACGCATCGTCATTGCGGTGCTGGTGCTGGCTGTGCTGGCAGGCATAGGCTATGGCATGAAAAAACTGTTTTCTGGTGGCGCCACGCATAAAAAACAAATCACTACGGTGAAATTGTTGCCGGATACGCCAC
>NZ_SSGF01000022.1 GCF_008015755.1 Methylophilus sp.
GGCTGGCAACATGGTGGCGGTTCCGTATGGGGCTGGTGGCCATATGATGCACGTACAAACCTGGTTTACTACGGTACTGGTAACCCATCCGTATGGAACCCAGATGTACGTCCAGGCGACAACAAATGGTCCATGACAATTTTTGCTCGTGATTTGGACACTGGTGTGGCTAAATGGGGCATGCAAATGACTCCACACGATGAGTGGGACTACGACGGTATTAACGAAGTGATCCTGTTCGACAAAGGTGGCAAAACATACGCATGGCACCATGACCGTAACGGTTTCATCTACACATGGCAAGCTGGTAACGGCACATTGGTAGCTGCTGAAAAAGTACACCCATTCGTTAACTGGGCAACTGATGTTGACCTGAAAACAGGTGTGCCTAACAAACTGGCATCTGCTTCTACTCACCAAGACTACAACGCTAAGGGTGTTTGCCCAGCTGCTCTGGGTACTAAAGACCAACAGCCAGCTGCTTACTCTCCAAAAACTGGTCTGATGTACACACCATTGAACCACGTATGTATGACTTACGAGCCAGTTGAGTCTAAATACGTTGCTGGTCAACCATGGGTTGGTGCTACTTTGACTATGTTTGCTGGTCCTGACGGCGTAATGGGTGGCTTCGGCGCTTACGATCCAATGACCAACAAAAAAGTTTGGTACAACAAAGAGAAATTCTCTGCATGGGGCGGTGCTCTGACTACAGCTTCTAACATCGTGTTCTACGGTACTCTGGATCGTTGGTTCAAAGCTGTTGATGCACAAAACGGTAAAGAACTGTGGAAATTCCAAGTTGGTTCCGGCGTGATTGGTAACGCATTCACATACGGCAACAAGGGTAAACAATACGTTGGCGTACTGTCCGGTATCGGCGGTTGGGCTGGTGTTGCGATGAACTTGGGTATGACCAACGACACAGACGCACTGGGTGCTGCTGGTGGTTACAAAGAGTTGACCAAGTACAACGCTGCTCCTGGCGGCGGTGCACTGAACGTTTTCTCACTGTAATTTGAGCTAGTCTTAAGTTACACGTAGTAATACGTTGACTCCTCAACACCCTGCTTCGGCAGGGTGTTTTTTTTCATGAATATCATGATTCAAAACAATGGGAATAAAATTAAATGTGTTTTGGCTACAAATGAAAACGCATTCACGATAAGATGATTCAGATTGTCGTTGGTTGGCAGAACTTTTGCGCGATGCGAGGCTCCAAAAACGACAGGAAACAATCACAACAAGGATGAAGTCAAAATGAGAACTACATGGAATATACTGGGTGCGTTTGCGATGATGTTTGCCACACAAAGTGTGGTGTTTGCCGAAGAAATTGATATCCCGTCTATTAATCCGGACGAAGGCCGTATTGGTGAAGTGCGTCGTGTGGCGGATGAGTCAGAGTTTAAAGTCTGTTCAGACCCCGACAATATGCCTTACTCCAACATCAAACTTGAAGGGTTTGAAGACAAGATCGCTAAAGTGTTGGCCGATGATCTGGGTAAAAAGTTGACCTTTCAATATGCGTACAATCGTCAAGGTTTTTTGCGTAACACCATTAACGCCATGCGCTGTGATGTGATTATTGGCATGACTTCCGATTTTGATGGTTTGAGAACTTCCAAGCCATATTACCGCTCTGGTCATGTGTTTGTCTGGCGTAAAGACAGTAACTACGACATCAATAACTGGGATTCCCCAGATCTTAAAAAAGGCATTATTGGCATTGTCGATAAAAGCCCTGCAACCATTCCTTTAAACGACTTCAACTTGATGACAAACGCACGCCCTTACCGTTTGCAGCGTGATTTGAATTTACCAACCAGCTTTATTATCGATGACTTGGTTAAAGGTGATATCGATGTCGCCGTTATGTGGGGTCCGATAGCAGGCTATTTTGCCAAGCAGTCTAAAGTGCCTTTGGAAGTGCGTTTGATTCCTGAATACAATAAAGTAAACCTGAAAGGTAAGGAATACTGGAACATTTCAGTGGCTGTTCGCATGAAAGATAAAGATCGTATGAAAATGATCAATGAAGCGCTGGAACGCAACAAAGACAAGATTGATGCGATCCTCAAAGACTACGGCATTCCAACTGTGCCTGTGGTTGAAGGCGACAGTGTGTATAAAAAATAACACTCATCGTGAAAAAGTTTTAAAAACAGACAGTTGCTAATGACAAGGCAAAAGAAACGCAGTAGAATCGTTGCCTTGTTTTGAGATGGCGCAGTGAAACTTTCTGTTATTAAATTCGGAAATATTCGTCAACCGTTTCTGGAACGATTCGTTAAATGAGCATGCGTTAATGTTGGTTGGGTCTAGATATTAACGTCGCTCATTTTGTTTAGGATTAGGAGAAAACATGTTAGGCAACACATTTAAATCAGCATTGTTGATTTCCTTGATGGCATTTGCCACAGGTGCGATGGCTGATATCACTTTTTCAGCTACTCAAGACGGCTCAACCATCAACATCGACAAAGCAATGTTTGATACAGATGCTTCAAAAGAGTTTTTGGCTACAGGCAAAAACCCTTATATCGGTAACGAAGAAGCGATCAAAAAAGGCAAGAAGATTTTTAACTTGTACTCTTGCGTTGCTTGTCACGGTGGTAAAGGTGAAGGCGCAGTTGGTCCAGGCTTGATCGGTGCAAACTTCCGTTATGCGAAAAACGCAACTAACAAAGGGATGTTTGAAACCATCTGGCACGGTACTAACGGCGGTATGGGTGCTAAAGGCTTTGGCTTGATGGCTCCAGATGACGGCATCAAACCAGACGAATTGCTGAAAGTGATTGCTTTCATTCGCAGCAATAGCAATGTAGGTACGACAGGTAACGAATAATTCGTTACGAATAAAAACGGTCACTGAGGTGACCGTTTTTTGTTTTTGTGGCACAATAAAAACAGTCGGTTTGATTATAAAAAACAAATAAAAACCGTTTTATTTCAAAGAACATGGATCTTAAGAAAGTTGGGGGTAATCATGAGAAGTATGCTTTTGACAGCGCTGCTCGCCACGATGCTGGCAGCATGTAATAACGGTGGTCAATCTGGTGCAGCCGCAGATGCCGGCGGTGATATCAAAGCGGTTCAGTTTGTGACCACACAAGATGGTCAGCCGTTGGTAATTGATCAAAAAATGTTTGATACCCCTGCTGCCAAGGAGTTTTTGGCAACGGGTAAAAACCCTTACATTGGTAATGAAGAAGCGATTAAAGAGGGTAAAAAAAGATTTAACTTGTTCTCTTGTGTGGCTTGCCACGGTGGACATGGCGAAGGCGCTGTTGGTCCAGGCTTGATTGGTGAAAATTTCCGTTACGCCAAGAATGCGACTAACAAAGGCATGTTTGAAACCATCTGGCATGGCACGAATGGTGGCATGGGTGCCAAAGGCTTTGGTTTGATGGCGCCGGATGATGGCTTGAAGCCGGATGATGTATTGAAGGTCATCGCTTTTATTCGTAGTCATGCCAAAATTACTGGTAACGAATAACGGTATAATTGAGATGTTGTGCGCGCTTGGCAGTACGGCAGGCGCGCTTTTTTATTGAAGGATGGAAGCGTGACAGACGAAAATGATTTACACCATGTCATCATTGTAGGTGGCGGAGCCGGTGGCCTTGAGTTGGCGACCAAACTGGGTGACTCTCTGGGCAAAAAGAAAAAAGCCAGCATTACGCTGATTGATGCAACCAGAACCCATGTATGGAAACCGCTACTGCATGAAATTGCAGCGGGTAGCATGGACCCGGATCGTCATGAGCTGGAGTATTTGGCACAGGCGCACTGGCATCATTTTAAATTCCGTCTTGGCCGCATGGATGGACTGAACCGCAGCACGCGTGAAGTGTTGCTAGCGCCAGTGCATGATGAAGATGGTAATGAGATTATTGCGCGCCGTTCGTTCAAATATGACACCTTGATTATTGCCGTGGGTAGTACCACCAATGACTTTGGGATTAAAGGTGCGCGTGAGTTCTCAATGGCGCTGGACACCCAGTCACAAGCCCAGAAATTCCACCGTTATCTGCACAACGCTTTGTTGCGTGCACAAACGCAGCCTGAGCCATTAAAACCAGGTCAGCTGGAAGTCGCGATCGTGGGCGCAGGCGCGACTGGTGTTGAGTTGGCAGCTGAATTGCATAATACAACACGTGAGTTGGCAGCGTATGGCCTGGATAAA
Organism: Methylophilus sp.; assembly: GCF_008015755.1. GTDB lineage: Bacteria > Pseudomonadota > Gammaproteobacteria > Burkholderiales > Methylophilaceae > Methylophilus. The sequence continues at coordinate 4,190 of NZ_SSGF01000022.1, forward strand.
ATTGACGCAGATCGTGATGTGAAAATCTCACTGATTGAAGCGAGCGATCGTATCTTGCCTGCATTACCCGCTAAATTGTCGTATGCGGTGGATGTTGAATTGCGTAAATTGCGCGTCAACGTCTTCACTGGCGAGCGCGTGACCGAAGTCTCAGCGAAAGGGATTACGACGCATAGCGGTCGTACCATTCCAGCAGAATTGGTCGTATGGGCGGCAGGCATCAAGGCACCAGATTTCTTAAAAGATATCGATGGCCTCGAAACCAACCGTATTAACCAGTTGGTGGTGAATCAGCACCTGCAAAGCACGCGTGATGAGAATATTTTTGCCTTTGGTGATTGCGCGGCTTGTCCATGGCTGGGCCATGATACGACAGTACCACCGCGTGCGCAGGCAGCGCACCAGCAGTCTTCACTGCTGGTTAAAACAGTTAAAGCGCGTGTGGCTGGCAAAGCACAATTACCTGAGTTTCATTACACGGATTACGGCTCATTGGTGAACCTGGGTAAGTACTCTACCGTGGGTAGCCTGATGGGCGCCGTGGCCGGTGGCAGCATGTATATTCAAGGCCTGTTTGCGCGAGTGATGTATCGCTCGTTGTACAAGATGCATTTGATGGCATTGCATGGCATTCTGGCAGTGATTGTGCATACAATTGGACGCATTATTTCCAGACGGACTGAACCGCATGTCAAATTGCACTAACTAGTTCGATTCGCATGACAACAAAAAAGGCGCCATATGCGCCTTTTTTGTTGTGCAGTATTACAGCCTTATTTTTGAATTTGCTTGCGGTAAATCACGGTAATCAAAGACATGCTGACGATAATAAACACACCAAAAATAGCGACAATGGTGTTGATATCGAGTTTTGCGCCTACCATCCAAGTGTAAGCACCCAATAGCAGTAATATGCCTATGTTTTCATTAAAGTTTTGCACCGCAATGGAATGACCAGCACCCAGCAAATGATGTCCTCTATGTTGTAACAGCGAGTTGAGCGGTACCAAAAAGTAGCCTGACAGTACGCCAATCACGAACAGCAAAATACCGGCCAGCACCGCGCTGTGGATGACCATCATGCTGATGACCAGAATGCCCATATAAATACCTGCAGGTAATACTTTGACCGCGTTTTCCAGCTCAACATAGCGCGACGCAATGATAGAGCCAGCCGCAATCCCAACCGCTAGAATGGCAATCAAATAGGTTGCTTGCTGTTGCGAAAACCCTAAGCGGACATCAGCCCATTGTAGTACGACAAACTGTAGTGTAGCCCCTGCGCCCCAAAACAAGGTGGTTACTGCCAGTGAGACTTGTCCTTGCGGATCTTTCCACAGTGTGACAAACGCATGCCAAAAGTCTTTGAGTAAAAAGCGCAGTGTTTTTTGCTCAACCTTGTGATCAATCGGCACTTTTGGAATGTAATAGTTAAACCCCGCCGCCAGCAAATACAGCAGCATGATGAAGGCGATGCCGATATAAGGGTTATTTGCCGACAAGGTAGAGCCAAGCACAGGTCCCAGGATAATGGCCGTGACGGTGGTGCCTTCCATCCAGGCGTTGGCTTTAATCAGCAGCTTGGATGGCAGCATTTCGGTCAGGATGCCGTATTTTGCCGGGGAGTAAGCAGCAGCACCGACGCCGACCATGGCATAAGCATATAGAGGTGGGACGCCGACCAGTGCCATTAAACAGCCGATAAACTTCAGACCGTTGCTTAAAAACATCACGCGGCCCTTGGGCAATGCGTCAGCAAATGGGCCGACAAAAGGCGCCAGCACTATGTAAGAGATGACAAAGAACTCTCGCAGCAGCGGTTCGTGCCAGCTCGGTGCATTAAGCTGAGCCAGCAGCGCAATCGCTGCAAACAAGAGCGCATTATCAGCGATTGCCGATAAGAACTGGGCAACCAGTAAGGTATAAAAGCCTTTAACCATCACATTCAAGCAGACTGTGTCTACAGGACCTCGGCTGCAAAATCGGCCAGGCGCGAACGTTCGCCACGCACCAGGGTGATATGGCCGTTGTGCGACCAGTTCTTGAAGCGATCAACCACATACGTCAGGCCAGAACTGCCTTCGGTCAGATAGGGGGTATCGATCTGGGCGATGTTGCCTAAACAAACGACTTTAGTGCCCGGGCCTGCGCGCGTAATCAGGGTTTTCATTTGTTTGGGCGTCAGGTTTTGTGCTTCGTCGATAATTAAAAACTTATTGAGGAAGGTACGTCCGCGCATGAAGTTTAACGATTTAATTTTAATGCGGGTGCGGATGAGGTCCTGGGTAGCTGCACGCCCCCACTCACCGACATCCTCATCGGTTTTATTCAATACGTCCAGATTGTCTTCGAGTGCGCCCATCCATGGCGCCATTTTCTCTTCTTCGGTGCCGGGTAAAAAGCCGATGTCTTCGCCCACCGGCACGGTGACGCGGGTCATGATGATTTCTGAGTAGCGCTTTTTATCCAGTGTTTGTGTCAATGCCGCTGCCAGCGTGAGCAAGGTTTTACCGGTGCCGGCCTGGCCTAGCAGGGTAACAAAATCAATATCAGGATCCATCAGCAGGTTGAGTGCAAAGTTCTGCTCGCGGTTACGTGCCGTAATGCCCCACACGCTGTGTTTCGGGTTCTGGTGATCATGAACGATTTCCAGCACTGCCGAGTTGTCTTCAATTTTGCGGACAATGGCGTGAAAAGGTTTATGATATTCATAAAACACAAATTCATTGATCAGCAATGACTTGACGATAGGGCCGTTGATTTTATAAAACATGCGGCCAGATTCCTGCCAGGAGTGCATGTCTTTGCTGTGTGCATCCCAGAAATCTTCCGGCAGTTCACGCAGGCCGGTGTACAGCATATCGCTGTCTTCGAGCACTTTATCGTTAAAGTAGTCTTCAGACGGCACGCCCATGGCGCGCGCTTTAATGCGGATATTAATATCCTTGCTGACCAGAATGACATTGCGTTTAGCAAACTGTTTTTTTAGAGACAGCGCAACGCTGATGATCTGGTTATCTGCCTTGCTGCCTGCCAGGCCTGGCAGATCAGTCGGCACATGTTCCATTTGGAAGAACAGCTTACCGGTGAGGTGGCGATTGCCCTGAATGCCCAGTGGGCAGCCTTCTTCCAGTTTGTCCGTGTCTATGCTGCCGATGATTTCTTCGAGAAAACGGCTGGCCTGACGGGCATTGCGGGCGACTTCTGTCAGCCCCTTTTTGTTGTTGTCTAGTTCCTCCAATGTCACCATTGGCAAATAAACATCGTGCTCTTCAAATCTGAACAGAGACGAGGGGTCGTGCATCAGCACATTGGTATCAAGAACAAACAGCTTGGTGTGTAGAGCACTGGCCATAGAAAATCACTTTATGAGTGGGAAGACTGAATACTGGCATAGACCTCGGCGGCATGCCCATCCACTTTGACACCACGCCATTCGCGCACGATGATGCCTTGTGGGTTGACCAGGAATGTACTGCGTTCAATGCCACGTACCTGTTTTCCGTACATGTTTTTCATTTTAATGACGTTGAATGCCTGACAGGCGACTTCTTCGGTGTCAGCAATCAACTCAAACGGAAACGTGTACTTGGCTTTGAAATTTTCGTGTGATTTCAGGCTGTCGCGTGAAATGCCAAAGATCACCGCATTGGCCGCCACAAACTGATCATGCAGGTCACGAAACTGCATGCCTTGCGTTGTACAGCCAGGGGTCGCGTCTTTGGGGTAAAAATAGACAACAAGAAACTTACCTAAATAGTCTTTGCTATTAAATTGCAGGCCGGAGGTGGCCGGTAAGGAGAGTTCTGGAACAGGTGAATTCAACATAGTAGTCATGACAATCACTTCATCACATTGTTTATAAAAATACAAAATTAAGCAAGCACAAAACACACATTTTCATTTTAGCCGTCGCGCTTGTCATTTACTGCGGCAAGGTGATGGTAATACGGGTGCCTTGGCCTGGCTCGCTGTCAAATGCCATGGCGCCGCCCAGCTCTTCACAGACCTTGAACGCAAACGGAATGCCGAGGCCGGTGCCGAAACGTTTAGTGGTCGGGCCTGGTGTCAAGGCATGCGGCTCTGGCTTGAAGGGCATGCCTGGTCCCTGGTCGCTAATGGTAATCGTCAGCAGATGGTTCACCAACGCGCACATTAACTGGATTTCAGTCCCTTTGGGTGACGCTTCTGAAGCATTTAGAAGCAGGTTGTACAGCATTTGTTCCAGCAAATGTTCATCTGTGAGCACCAGCCGTTTGATAGTAGCGCTGTTTTCAATTACCTTGATCTGTTTTTCATTCAGCTTGGGCTGCAAGGTGCTGATGGCGCCCTGCACGATAGAAGACAGCAATAGCTGATTGAGCATGGGTTTGATCGGGTGCAGGTAAGACAGCAGGCTGCCTGTCCAACGTTCGAGCCGGTCTACGGTGTGGATAATGCCCTGAATCGATTCCAGCGTGTCTTTGTCGAGCAGTGGGTCATCAATCACCTGTGCCGTCGCACGGATGCTGGCCAGCGGGTTGCGGATATTATGTGCCAGCATGGGCACCAGCAGTCCAAGTGCGGCCTGTTTTTCGCTTTTAACCAGCGCGTCACGGCTCGCCGCCAGGTCTTCCGCCATTTTGTTGATTTCCCTCGACAGCACGGCCAGCTCTTCTGCGCCTGCTTCGGGAACTTGATGAGTCAAGTTGCCAGCACTGATGGCGTTAGTAGCCTGCATGATGTCGTTAATAGGCCTGACAATAGAGTTTTTCAGAATGCGCCGTGAATACACAATCAGGATGCATGCCAGAATCAGTGGCAATGACAGCACCGCGATTGAGTTGCTTCTGGCGTCATCCAGCCGATGTTTAATTTCGCCTTGCTTCACAAAAAGCAGGTTTTCGGCACGCTTGGAAACCTCTTCGTAGTGTCTGAAAATGCCGGTTTCAATATCCTGATAAATAGACTTTTGTGCTTTACGATCCGGATTATGCTGGTAGCGGTAAAACAAGGCGGGCGCTTCGTTCACCAGATTGCGGTATTTTAGTTCAATCTCCATCAAGGCATCGCGTTCTTCCTGGTCGATGGCGATGCTTTGTAAGCGCTCCAGATGGTCGAGAATGGAAGTGGTGTATTGGTTGTACTCCTGTAATGCATTTTCTTCCTGCAAAAAAAACGCATCAAACAGCTCTTTGGTCTGGCGATAGAGATCCCCGCGCACCAAGTAGATTTCCTGAATCACAAAGTTAATACGTTGTGATTGCTTGGAGGCTTTGTCCCACAAGTAAATACCATAGCCACCGCTGGCCACGGCCAACACGATAAGAGCAATAAAATACAGGTCATGAAACAGCAGCAGGTGCCGTAGCGGTTTGTCTCTGATTGAGGAGTCTAAGGATGAGCGCTTGAAAAACATGGTTGCTTAACTGGCCAGCTTAAAGCTAACCGGCACATTGGTCGACTTCAACCTGCCGCGCAAGATGTCGTTAAACAGGGATTTAAACTGCGACTTTTTGATGGTGGCAATTGCGGCTTCATCCAGTGCCTTATTGCCGCTGGACTCCACCACTTCAATGCTGGTGACATTGCCATGGTCATCAAAAGTAATGTGCAGATTAGTCACGCCTTCGATGCCACGGTCTAGCGCAATTCTAGGATAGCGCAGGTTTTTCTGGATTTCACGCTGTGCCGCTTCTTTAAAAGCATTGCGCGCCGCTTCTAAATCGCCTTCACTCGGCCCGGTGGCTTTCACCGGCTCAGGTGGCGGTGCCGGGGGCGCAGGTGGCGGCACCACCACTTCTGGCTTCGCTTCACTGACGCTTGGTTTGGCTGCGATCACTGCCGGCGCAGGCGATTCAACCACCGGGTGTGCAGTGTCTGAGGGTGGTTCCGGGGTGATGGAAGGCTTTTGTGGCGTGACTGGCTTTTGCTCAACGGGTTTGGCTGCTTGCTTTACCGGTGGTGGCTTAACAGGCTCCGGTTTAGGGGGTGTTGGCGTAGGCTCCGCTGGCGCCACGGGCACTGCAGGCGCGGGCGGTTGTTCTTTTACCAGCTCAATGCGGATTTCCTGTTTTTTGGGCGGTGGCAGGTCATAGTCTGGCTTGGGCATGGTAAACATGATCGCGGCATGGATGAGCAGTGAAGCGATCAAGCACCACTCTAATACATGATTGAACTGTTTTGATTCTTTTAACACGGCTTGCACGCCAACACCCTTATGATTAACCCCCACTGCGAGCCGACACTATAAGCTATTTTTTATGATTCATGCCAGCTTGCGCGCGTTGGGGGAGGTTAGCAAATGCCGTGAAAAGGTTGCACTTCAACCATGCTGCCTGCTGCCAGTGCAGTCGTGGATTCATCTAGCACAATAAAGCAATTGGCCTGGCTCATGCTGCTCAAAATGCCGGAGCCTTGTTCGCCTGTGGTTTTGACTTTCCAGTGTTCGCCGTCTTTGAATAATATGCCGCGCTGAAACTCGGTACGTCCGGCGGCTTTTTTAATCGCGCTCACACACTCGACCCGAAATGCAGGCTGGGTCAATGCGCTGACACCCATCAGACTTTTAAGCGCGGCTTGTACAAACTGGTAAAAGGTCACCATGGTAGACACCGGGTTGCCGGGTAAGCCAAAATAATGTGACTGGCCAATTTTGCCATAGGCCAGCGGACGACCCGGTTTCATATTGATTTTCCAGAATAAGACCTGGCCATGTTTTGCCAGCAGTTGCTTCATAAAGTCAGCTTCACCCACTGAAACACCGCCACTGGTGATCACGACATCATGCGCTGCGGCTGCATCTAGTAATGTTTTTTCGAGGGCGGCAGGATTATCAGCGACATTGCCGAGGTCATGCACGTCTGTGCCCAGCGCCTGCAACATGCCCCATAAGCTATAACGATTGCTGTCGTAAATCTGGCCCGTTTGCAAGGGCTGACCGACGCTGACCAACTCATCGCCGGTACTGAAGAAAGCTACTTTCAGGCGGCGATAAACCTGAATCTCGGCAATGCCGAGGGAGGCCAGCAAGCCCATGTCGGCGGCTTGTATTTGATGCCCACGCAACAGCACAGACTGGCCCAGCGCAATATCTTCTCCGGTCAGGCGGATGTTGGCGCCAACGGCTGGCGTTTTGAGCAGCGTGACCTTCCCATTTTCAGTTGCGGTATGTTCCTGCATCACAACGGTATCCACACCGGGCGGAATCACTGCGCCGGTCATGATTTTGACACAAGCGCCTGTAGGCAACTCACCGCTAAAGGGATTGCCCGCAAATGCAGTGCCGACGATTTTCAGTGGCTGCGTGGCTTCTGCATGTCTAAAAGCAAAGCCGTCCATGGCCGAGTTGTTGTGCCCGGGCACATTCATGCCGGAAGTCACGGCCACTGCCAGTGTGCGCCCCAGCGCCTGCTTGATACCGATGGTTTCGGTGTCTTGTACGGGCGATAAAAATTGCTGGATATACTGACGCGCTTGCGTCACCGACATCGCGTTAGGGTCGTAATCGTCTGCGCAGGAAGGGTTGCTGGCCAGTTGCTGCAAAAGGGGTTGGTTATTCATGACGGCTAAGAGGGGGATTGGTTGATGTTAGTAAACGCTTGCTCATCTTCGAAGCTCACAAATACGTGGGGATGTTGGGCTTGCCAAGCACTGACTTTGCGCTGGCCTTGTGCCAGAAATGCATCAAGGTCTGCGCTTAATTGTCGTGGCATCAGGCAAAACACTGGGTGCGTACCACTGGCACTGCGCGCAATGGCCAGCATGGTGGGCGTGTTGTGAATAGCGGATGCCTGTTCTATCGCGCGGCGTAAGCGGCTGACCAAATCCAGAGGTAATAACGGCGAGTCACAAGGGACGCTGAGCACCCAGTCGGTGGTGGCATGGTGCATGCCTGCCAGCATGCCTGCGAGTGGGCCATCAAACTGATCGTTCGCATCGGTGACCACGGGGAGACCGTATTCTTGGTATTGATCGAGGTTGCGGTTGGCGTTAATGATGACCTGGTCTACTTGTGGCTGTATGCGTTCCAGCACGTGCGCGACCATGGGTTTATGCGGCTGGTCGGGTTTATGCTGATAGTCGACCAGGCCTTTATCCACGCCACCCATACGCATGCCGCGACCACCGGCCAGAATCACTGCGGTAATCTGCATTAACCACCTGTATGCGACATAAAGCGGATCACCGCAGGCGTGGCCCGCTGCAAATCAAAATCATGGCCTTCAGGCTTGATGCGCATGCCATGCAAAATGCCCTCAATCAGCGGTTGATCATCGTCAGGGTGATTACGTAGCAGCGGCAGTAAATTTACTTGGTGATCTTGCCCCAGGCACAAAAACAGCTCGCCCTGGCAGGTAATGCGCACACGGTTACAACTCTCACAAAAGTTGTGACTATGCGGCGAAATAAAGCCAATTTTGGTTGGCTGGCCATTGACCTGCCAATAGCGTGCTGGCCCGCCTGTTTTGTGGGTGCTGGGTGTGAGTGAGAACTTACTTTTTAGCAGAGCGAGCGTGTCAGTATTGCTGACGCAGCTTTGTTCGCGGTCATGCGCCACGGCGCCGAGCGGCATCTCTTCAATAAAGCTGATATCCACCTGTTTTTCAATCGCAAAGTTGACCAATGCTTCGGCCTCATCGTCGTTGATGCCACGCATCAGCACGCTGTTGATTTTAATGTTGTCAAAACCAGCAGACCTGGCTGCGTCTAGCCCGGTCAGCACTTTGGATAATTCACCCACGCGGGTAATGGTTTTAAAGCGTTCTGCTTGCAGGCTGTCGATAGAGATATTGATGCGTTTGACGCCAGCGGCTTTGAGTGCCACAGCATACTTATCCAATTGGCTGCCATTGGTGGTGAGTACGCATTCATCCAGCCCGGGCAAATGGCCAATCTCTTCAAACAGCCATAAGGCATTCTTGCGTACCAAAGGCTCGCCCCCCGTAATGCGAACTTTACGCACACCCATACGGACAAACAGTTTAACCAGGCGTGCGCATTCTTCGAGTGATAACACGGCATCGCGCGGCAGAAAAGTCATGTCTTCTGCCATGCAGTACTGGCAACGGAAATCACAACGGTCAGTGATCGACAGGCGGATATAGTCCACCCGCCGACCAAACTGGTCGATCAATTGTGAAGGAATGTTGGCAATGGTTTGCATGACGGTATCAAGGTCTAAAGTAATTCGTATTTTATGCCCTTTTTAGGCTTTCACAAGGCATAAATAGAGGATATGATTCGAGGGTGATGGAATGTAACTAAATTGTAACTAGTTAAATGTGAGGTCGGTTTGGATAACACATTAAGCCATAAGCAACACGCGAAAATTCAGGCGCATATTCAAGCACACCAGCATGTGCCAGGTGGGCTCATGCCTTTGTTGCACGCGATTCAGGACGATATCGGCTACGTGCCAGAAGCCGTTTATCCAGAGATCGCCAAAGCGCTGGCCCTGTCGGTGGCCGAGGTGCATGGTGTCGTCTCTTTTTACCATCATTTTCGTACGCATCCTATTGGCAAGCATGTGCTGCAAATCTGTCGCGCGGAGTCTTGTCAATCCATGGGGTCTGACAAACTGGAGGCTGCGCTTAAAGCCAATCTGGGGGTTGATTACCACCAGACTACCGCTGACGGCAATGTGACCTTGTTACCGGTGTATTGTCTGGGTAACTGTGGTTGCTCGCCAGCCGTTATGCTTGACGATGAAGTCTACGGACGCATGAGCGCCGAAAAAGTCGCTGATTTAATTGCCGAGGTGTGCCATGGTTAAAATCTATGTGCCGATTGACTCGACAGCGCTGTCATTAGGGGCTGAAAGCACGGCGAAAAAAATCATGCAAGAGGCGCAGGCGCGCGGTATCGAAATCACGCTGGTGCGCAACGGTTCACGCGGCTTGTTCTGGCTCGAGCCGCTGGTGGAAGTTGAAACGGCGCAAGGCCGTGTCGCTTTTGGCCCGGTGCAGCCCTCAGATGTCGCTGGCATGTTTGATGCAGACTTCACTCAAGCGCAGGCTGACAAAGCTAAAGCGCATCCTTTGTATTTAGGCCTGACCGATGAACTGTCCTGGCTGAAAAAACAGCAACGTTTAACCTTTGCCCGCGTTGGCATTACTGATCCATTGTCGCTAGACGACTATCTGGCGCATGACGGTTACCAAGGTCTCAAGAATGCCCTGGCCATGTCCGGCACCGATATTGTCAAGGCGGTGACCGACTCTGGGTTGCGTGGTCGTGGTGGCGCCGCTTTCCCGACCGGTATCAAGTGGAATACCGTACTTAATGCCCCGGCTGAACAGAAGTATGTGGTGTGTAACGCTGATGAAGGTGATTCTGGTACCTATTCTGACCGCATGATCATGGAAGATGATCCTTTTGTGTTGATTGAAGGCATGACGATTGCGGGGATTGCCGTGGGCGCGACACAAGGCTATATTTATTTGCGCAGCGAATATCCGCATGCGCTCAAAACCTTGAATGAGGCGATCCGCAAAGCCAATCTGGCAGGTTATCTGGGCGACAATATCCAGGGCTCTGGCCATACATTCCATCTCGAAGTGCGCCGCGCTGCCGGGGCTTACGTGTGTGGTGAAGAAACCTCTTTGCTGGAAAGCCTGGAAGGCAAGCGCGGCCTGGTACGCTTTAAACCGCCGTTGCCTGCGATTGAAGGCTTGTTTGGCAAGCCGACCATTGTTAATAACGTGATTTCACTAGCGACCGTGCCGATTATCCTGGACAAGGGCGCGCAATATTATGCTGATTACGGCATGGGCCGTTCGCGCGGTACGTTGCCTATCCAGTTGGCAGGCAATTTAAAACAGACCGGCTTGGTCGAGTTGGCTTTTGGGGCGACCTTGCGCGAGCTGCTGTATGAATATGGCGGTGGTTCTGCATCAGGGCGGCCGATTCGTGCCGTACAAGTCGGCGGCCCATTGGGGGCTTACCTGCCGGAGAGTCAGTTTGATACACCGCTGGATTATGAAGAATTTAGCAAAATTTGGGCGGTGTTGGGCCATGGCGGCATTGTGGCGTTTGATGACAGTGTCGATATGGCCAAAATGGCACGCTACGCCTTTGAATTTTGTGCCGTTGAAAGTTGCGGCAAATGTACGCCTTGCCGCATAGGCTCGACGCGCGGCGTTGAGGTGATGGACAAGATTGTGGCAGGCCAGAACCGTGCCAAGCAGGTGCATTTGCTGCGTGATTTGTCTGACACGATGCTCAACGGGTCTTTGTGCGCGCTGGGCGGCATGACACCTTACCCGGTGCTGAGCGCCTTGAATCATTTCCCTGAAGATTTTGGTCTGAGTAATAAAGAAGCTGCTGCCTGAAGGTAGCAAAGGATGACGTTATGGATGACATCAACTACACCTCTTCCCAACCGCAAGCACCGAAGTATGATCCTGACAAGGATTACGGTACGCCCAAGTCAGACAGCACCACCATGGTGACGCTGAATATCGATGGCGTCGATGTGACGGTGCCTGATGGAACCTCGATTATGCATGCGGCACAGTTAGGTGGTGTGACCGTGCCCAAGCTGTGTGCAACAGATTCTCTGGAACCGTTTGGCTCCTGTCGCTTGTGTTTGGTCGAGATTGAAGGCCGTCGTGGTTACCCAGCCTCTTGTACGACGCCAGTCGCGCCTGGACTCAAGGTCAAAACGCAGACGCCGAAACTGGCTGATGTGCGTCGCGGAGTGATGGAGTTATATATCTCTGACCATCCGCTGGATTGCCTGACCTGTGCTGCCAATGGGGACTGTGAATTGCAAGACATGGCAGGCGCTGTGGGGCTGAGAGAAGTGCGTTATGGCTATGATGGCGAAAATCACCTCGGTCAAGCCAAGGATGAATCCAATCCGTATTTCACCTTTGACCCGTCTAAATGCATCGTCTGTTCGCGTTGTGTACGTGCCTGTGAAGAAACCCAGGGTACTTTTGCGCTCACCATTCAGGGCCGTGGTTTTGAGAGCAAGGTGTCTGCCGGTAACACCGATTTTCTAGACTCAGAATGTGTGTCTTGTGGTGCTTGTGTGCAAGCTTGCCCAACCGCGACCTTGATGGAAAAAACCGTGATTGAGGCGGGTACACCAGAACATAAAGTCACCACGACTTGTGCTTATTGCGGGGTCGGTTGCAGCTTTGATGCCGAAATGAAAGGCGAGCAGGTGGTGCGTATGACACCGAGTAAAGAGGGTGGCGCCAACCACGGTCATAGCTGTGTCAAGGGACGTTTTGCCTGGGGATACGCCACCCATGCTGACCGCATCACCACGCCTATGATCCGTAAAAGTATTCATGACCCCTGGCAAAAAGTGGGCTGGGATGAGGCGTTTAATTATGCTGCCAGCGAAATCCAACGCATTCAAGCTAAATATGGCAAAGAGTCAGTAGGGGGTATTACCTCCAGCCGCTGTACCAATGAAGAGGTGTATGTCACACAAAAGCTGATTCGTGCGGTGTTTGGCACTAACAACGTAGATACCTGCGCCCGAGTTTGCCACAGCCCGACTGGCTATGGCTTAAAACAAACCCTGGGTGAATCCGCTGGTACGCAGACGTTTGACTCCGTGATGAAGTCAGATGTGATTTTTGTCATGGGCGCCAATCCGACCGATGGTCACCCGGTGTTTGGTTCAATGATGAAACGCCGTTTGCGCGAGGGCGCCAAACTGATTGTGGTCGATCCGCGTGAAATTGACCTGGTAGACAACTCGCCGCACGTGCGTGCCGACTATCACTTGAAACTGCGTCCTGGGACTAACGTGGCGATCATTTCGGCCATATCACATGTGATTGTGACCGAAGGCCTGGTGCAGGAAGACTTTGTCAAAGCACGTTGTGAGTGGGATTCATTTGTGGCTTGGCGTGACTTTGCTGCCAAGCCTGAAAATTCACCAGAAGCATTGGAAAAAGAGTTAGGTGTGCCAGCCGATATCGTGCGTGAGGCTGCGCGTTTATATGCCACTGGCGGTAATGCAGCGATCTACTATGGGTTGGGCGTGACTGAGCATAGCCAAGGCTCTACCACCGTCATGGGCATTGCCAACCTCGCCATGGCGACGGGCAACCTTGGTCGCGAAGGCGTGGGCGTGAACCCGTTACGCGGCCAGAACAACGTACAAGGCTCATGTGACATGGGCTCCATGCCGCATGAGTTCCCGGGTTATCGCCATGTGTCGGATGACGAAACGCGGGCGCAATTTGAGCAAGCCTGGGGCGTCAAGCTGAGTGCCGATCCTGGGTTGCGGATTCCTAATATGCTGGACCTGGCCGCCGAAGGCAGCTTTAAAGCGGTGTATTGCGTGGGTGAGGATATTGCGCAATCTGACCCTGACACCCAGCATGTGACACATGCACTGGAGAGTATGGAGTGCGTGATTGTGCAGGACTTGTTCCTCAACGAAACCGCTAAATTTGCCCACGTGTTTTTCCCAGGTGCGTCTTTCCTGGAGAAAAACGGCACCTTTACCAATGCCGAACGTCGCATTTCACCCGTGCGTAAAGTGATGACGCCCAAGAATGGTCTCAGAGACAATGGTCAGCATGAGGCCGGGATGGAAGACTGGGAAATTACAGCTAAATTCTCAGAAGCGTTGGGTTACCCTATGCATTATGCGCATGCCAGCGAAATCATGGATGAGATCGCGGCGCTGACACCGACCTTTACCGGCGTTAGTTTCAAAAAACTCGATGAACTGGGCAGTATCCAATGGCCATGTAATGATGAAGCACCGACAGGCACGCCGACCATGCACGTCGATGAATTTGTGCGCGGTAAGGGTAAGTTTTTTATTACCCAATATGTGCCGACCACGGAGCGTGTCAATCAGAAATACCCACTGATTTTGACCACCGGTCGTATTTTGTCGCAATACAATGTAGGCGCACAAACCCGCCGAACACATAACGTGGCCTGGCATCATGAGGATGTGATTGAAATTCATCCGCACGATGCTGAAGATCGCGGTATTGCTGAGGGCGATTGGGTAGGCATTAGCAGCCGTGCGGGTCAAACCGTGTTGCGTGCCAAAATTACCGAGCGCGTGCAGCCAGGCGTGGTGTATACCACTTTCCACCACCCTGAGTCAGGCGCCAATGTGATCACCACTGACAACTCCGACTGGGCAACCAATTGCCCTGAATATAAAGTCACGGCCGTTCAAGTATCCAAAGTGAACCAGTTATCTGATTGGCAACAGCATTACCGCGCATTTAGCGATACGCAAGTTGAATTGTCGGGAATGGATCCGCACACGGTTGTGTCTTGATGACAGAGGTAGTCGATGTGAAAGATTGCCCATTGCCAGTGAGCAGTGAGTGGTCATCGATGTCTGCCGAGCAGGCGGTGAGTACGCTGAACGTCACCCGCTGGCGCGAAGGGCAACCTGTTCTTGTGCCCGATGCCGTGGCACAAGAAGTGCCGATTGCGCTGGTGTATAACGGTATTTCGCATGTGGTGATGCTGGCGACGCCGGCCGACCTTGAGGATTTTGCCTATGGCTTTTCGTTTACTGAGGGCATTATCACGCATCGTGGCCAGATTTATGGCGTAGAAGCAAAAGCTTTGTTTGATGCGCAGGGCCAATTGCAAGGCGTAGAGCTGCATATTGAATTGGCGACGCAGCAATTTACGGCGCTCAAGGCCCAGCGCCGCAATTTAACCGGCCGCACAGGCTGTGGCTTATGCGGTGCAGAGAGTTTGCAGCAAGTATTTAAACAGCCCAAGTCAGCCACCAGTGCGTTGGTGGCCGTGTCATCGTCGGCCATTGATGCCGCAATGCTGGGCTTGAAGTCACAACAACCGCTACAGCAACTGACAGGCGCGACCCACGCCAGTGCGATTGCGGATGCCAGTGGGCAGGTGGTATGCGTGCGCGAGGATGTGGGCAGGCATAATGCACTGGATAAACTGATTGGCAGCCTGTTGCGGCAGGACTGTGATTTTTCAATGTTTTGGCCGCAACATTGGGTGTTGACGACCAGCAGGGCCAGTTACGAAATGGTGCAGAAAGTAGCCATGGCTGGCGGGCAGACCTTGATTGCTTTGTCTGCGCCTACCGCACTGGCGGTGAGTCTGGCACAAGAGTATGGATTTTTGCTGGTGGGTTTTGCCAAAATCGGGCAGTGCGTGGTGTATAGCGGCGCCCTGTCAGAAACTGACGCACGTGAGTCTTGCTAGAAAGAGTGTAAGCCTATGGAAGTGGAAAAACTGATTAAGATGGCCAACCAGATTGGTGATTTCTTCGAAGCCAATCCAGATGTGGAAGAGGCGAAGCTGGAGATTGCCAGTCACCTGAAAAAATTCTGGAATTCAGTGATGATTAAATCATTGGTTGCGCATGTGCAGCAGCATCAAGGGCAGGGCCTGCATCCCAGAGTGCTCGCTGCCATCCAGCAACACGTGCAGGCATAAGTGATTTCGGTCTGCGCGTATGATTACTTAGCGCGATGTGCGTCAAACCCTCCGCCTTAAAAAATCCTTAATGGCGCTGTAGTAACCTGAAAGACTCCCTATTTTGGCGGGTTTGTTCGCCTTCCCAAATGACACGCCATTCTTCGCCAGGCAGTAGATGGCGTTTACCTGGCTGGTCTTCAATCAGATATAAATCACATTGCGTTGATTTTGCTTGTTCATTATCTTTGAGGTGTATGCCCGCGTGATAATGCAGCAGGTCCTCTTGTGAGGCGCCTATATTCTGGGCGTGTATGCAGTTGTAATGCGCAGGCAGATGTTTGCGTAAGTCTTCAAACAGCGGCTGGTAGGTACGTGCCGCTTCTATCATCGGTAGCCATAAGCTCATGAAAACTGTCCAAGCGCAGGTCATGCCGATCGCCCAGTTGGTCGCGCTGGAGCGGTTGGAGTGTTTGGCGCGCAACACGATGGATAGCCAAATGAGCGTTACGGCGACGGCAATCGCACCATAGAGCAGGCTAAAGCGGATGGTTTCCAAGCCGGATAAATAACTCAGGCGCTGGTAAAGTTTTACCGGTGAACCATTCAGCATGGCCCACCATCCCAGCCAGGCCATGGCAATCAAAATGCCAAACAAAATCAAGCCAAACCAGTTTAAGGCACCGGCGGCGCCACGTTTGAGCGTTTCTATACTGCCCGCAGCCAACACTGTTAATGGCACCAGCAGCGGCAATGCACTGACTTCGCTGCGGTCGCTCATAAAGCCAATCAATATAAACGCGATGCTCAAGAAAATGAGGCTTAGCTGAAAACGGTAGGTGGTCAATACGGAGTGTCTGAATCGCCAAACGCCCCACATGGCAAATGGCAGTGCTGGCCAGGCATACCAGGCCAGCGTTCTTAAAAAGTAGCCATGGTTACCAGGTAGCTGTAATTGCCATTGCGATTGCCACCAAGCGTGCCATAGCCCAGGCGCCCATTGCTGGCAAAGCCAGCACCAGAGCCATATCCCTGGCATGGCAAGCAACGTGCCCGCCAGCATGGCACGATAGGTCGGGCGATGCTGGCGTATATCAGGTACCAATAACAGGCAGATGACTGACAGCATGATGGTCAGTGCAGGCACAATGCCACCTGCTAAAAAAGCGATTAACAGGCCTGTGCCTAGCAACCACATGGCGCGTATCGGTTTGCGCATGACCAGCGCCAGCGCGTAAAAAGCCATGCTGATGCCACTGAGTGCAGCCACCGCGGGCATCATGGTGTGCGCGCTGACGACCAGCCCCAGGCAGCCGATGAAAATAAAATTGGTTTGACGGCCGACGCCAAGATTCCATAACTCGCGGCCACTGAGGCCGGTCATAATCAGGGTGACCAGCATCCAGATACCGACACTGAGTCTGGCGGCGTCGTGCGTAGGCAATAGGGGAGATAATAAATGAGCAAAGCCAGTGGCCGCCCAATAGAACAAGGGTGGGGTTTCCAGCAAGGGATGTCCGGCAGAGACTGGGGCGATCCAGTGGCCGTGCGTCCAACTATCTGCAGACAGAAACGGGTAGTCGATCAGGGTTTGAATGATGCTGGCTGATTGCGACTCAAAAGGTTTCCATGGCGAGTGGCCGATTAATCCGACGCACAGCCAGATGGCACATAGCAAAATTAGCAAATGCGTTTTTGCGCGTTCGCCCACTTTGGCGCGAGGCGTGGCCATGTTTTCTTGCCAGTCGTGATCAATATAAAACTGCATGGATGTGAAGCTGTCTGGTTGAAACCTATCTGGTTGAGTGCGCGTCGCAGAATGCCTGCATTATGACAGTGTGATATTACGCCTGAAATGCCACGCTATAAAAACAAAAAAGGCAGCCATGCTGCCTTTCTGGACCAACTTCGCCGAAATTACATGCCGTATTTTTGGCGGAATTTCTCAACGCGACCTGCCGTATCCACGATCTTCTGTTTGCCAGTGTAGAACGGGTGGCATTGTGAACATACTTCAATGTTCAGGTCTTTACCTGTAGTAGAACGGGTTTGGAATTTGTTGCCACAGCTACATGTGACGTTGATTTCCGGGTAATTTGGGTGAATGTCAGCTTTCATGCTTTTCTCTCTAATCTGTAAGCAGTTGCAGTAAACGCGCGATTATCTATGATTTTTATGGATTTATCAATAGTTAAATCATAAATAATCGCATCTAGGGCGACATTAGCCGCGACGCATGCTGTCGAAGAAGTCGTTGTTGCTCTTGGTCGCCTTGATTTTGTCGAGCAAGAACTCCATCGCCTCGAGGTCGTCCATTGGGTAGAGCAGTTTGCGCAATACCCATATTTTTTGCAGTACGTCTTTATCCAGCAGCAGCTCTTCGCGGCGGGTGCCAGATTTGTTGACGTTGATCGCAGGGTAGGTACGTTTCTCGGCCATACGTCTATCCAGATGGATTTCCATGTTGCCGGTGCCTTTAAACTCTTCGTAAATCACGTCATCCATACGTGAGCCGGTGTCCACCAGCGCTGTCGCGATAATGGTCAGTGAACCACCTTCTTCGACGTTACGCGCAGCACCAAAAAAGCGTTTCGGCTTTTGCAGGGCGTTGGCATCCACACCACCGGTCAATACCTTGCCTGAGGAAGGAATCACGGTATTGTAAGCACGGGCCAGTCTAGTAATCGAATCCAGCAGAATCACCACGTCTTTTTTGTGTTCTACCAGGCGTTTGGCTTTTTCTAGTACCATTTCGGCCACTTGTACGTGACGGGTGGCAGGCTCATCAAACGTCGATGCCACCACTTCGCCGCGCACAGAACGCGTCATTTCAGTCACTTCTTCCGGGCGCTCATCAATCAGCAGTACGATCATGATACAGTCAGGATGGTTGGCGGTAATGGCATGCGCAATGTTTTGCAGCATGACGGTTTTACCACTTTTCGGGCTGGCGACCAGCAATGCGCGTTGGCCTCTACCAATCGGCGCAATCATGTCGATGACGCGGCTGGTAATGTTCTCTTCGCCGCGGATCTCTCGTTCCAGCTTTAATGGCACGGTCGGGAACAGCGGCGTCAGGTTTTCAAACAAAATCTTATGTTTGGTGTTTTCTGGCGCCTCGTTGTTGACGCTATCCACTTTGACCAATGCAAAATAGCGTTCGCCGTCCTTGGGGGTGCGAATCTCACCCTGGATGCTGTCACCTGTGTGCAGGTTAAAGCGGCGGATTTGCGAAGGCGAGACGTAAATATCGTCCGGGCCCGCCAGGTAGGATGTATCTGGAGAACGCAAAAAGCCGAATCCGTCTGGTAATACCTCCAGAGTGCCATCGCCAAAAATGCTGTCGCCTTTTTTAGCCTTGTTTTTAAGGATCGCAAAAATAAGATCTTGCTTGCGCATGCGGCTGGCATTTTCAATGTCATTGGCAATGGCCATGTCGACCAGTTCGGTCACGGGGAGATGTTTGAGGTCGGATAAGTGCATTGAGTAACTCGCTAGACTGAGAAACGGCGGAGAGATTGAAAAGAAAACCCGGTTTCGCAGACTGGAAACCGGGTAAGTAGATTAAATGTTGCTGTCGATAAACGCGCTGAGTTGAGACTTGGACAATGCGCCGACTTTAGTCGCTTCTACATTGCCGTTTTTAAACAACATCAGGGTTGGGATGCCACGAATGCCGTATTTTGGCGGCGTATTCTGGTTATCATCAATGTTCAGTTTTGCCACTTTCAGACGGCCAGCGTATTCTTTGCTGATATCGTCCAAAATCGGTGCAATCATTTTACAAGGGCCGCACCATTCTGCCCAATAATCCACCAGGACAGGAACCGTGGATTGCAATACTTCTTGTTCAAAGCTGGCGTCGCTTAAATGGGTAATGTTGTCGCTCATTATTGCCTCTTAAGAATGGTGAAGAATTTAAATCAAATGTAGACTGGATTTAAACAGAAAATTTTTGAAAGTGTGGCTAAATTTTGTTTGAATTAGTAATTTGCTGAAAGATGAAATTACCAAACGAGATAACAACTAGTATAGCAACAGTTTTCAAGCATAATCAAGTTTTTTCGGTCACTGGTATTCAGTATGGGGAGTGTTTTGAATAAAAACAAGGGCTGGCGTCTGTTAAATCTTCTGTTCACACATTTGTTGGTAGCGGTGTTGAGTGTTTGCATGCAGGGTCATTGTCTGGCAGCAGCGCCGGCGGCGAACTGGGTAATGCAGGATATGGCTGGGCAGACACATCAGCTCTCGCAATACAAAGGACGCTGGGTAGTGGTGAACTATTGGGCGCCATGGTGTCCGCCATGTCTGGAAGAAATGCCGGAGCTGGTGACGTTTTACGATGCGCAGGCAAACCACAATGTCATGTTGCTGGGGGTGGCGGTGCAATACGAAACTGTGCAAAGCGTGAAAAAGTATGCCGACGATATGCTGATTTCTTATCCGATTATACTCGGCGATGCGCAGAAAATTGCGATACCGACACCAGAAGTGCTGCCCACCACTTATATTTATACGCCGGATGGCTCGCTGTACAAAGTCAAACGCGGCGCGTTAAGCAGGCAATGGTTAGAAAGCTTGCTTAAAGCCGCCGCGTCAGCGCCTAAATAACGTTTAACACTAAATGGTGACAGTTTCGCCAGCTGGATTAATGACGCTGAGCTGGTTTTCTTTGGCAAATTGAATCAGCTGCTCAAATCCAGCCGGGTTCACGTCCTTTAATTTCATATCCACCGATAAACTGCGCACGTTATTGACCAACTTTGGTTTCAGGTAGGGCGAGTAGCGCAGTTTTTTGTCATCGCCAAACGTGGCGTAGGTACTGCACATGCGGTCCACCCAGTCACTCGGGCGAAAAGGCTTGCCGGCCAATGTAATGCCCTGAATAATAATTTCCTGATTTTCCATGCAGATTCCTTAAAAGCGAAGTTAACAATTAATTGGTGTATTCAAATACTTTGACGACTTTAGTCACGCCTTCGGTGGTTCTGGCGATTTCAACGGCGTCCGCGGCTTCTTTTTCAGACACAATGCCCATCAGGTAAACCACGCTGCCTTCGGTGACGACTTTCACCACGTTGGCTGGGAACAGGCGCTCACTAACAAAGCGTGTTTTGACTTTGGTGGTGAGGTAAGTGTCGTTACTACGGTCGCCAATCGACGAGGCAGGGGCAACGGTCAGCCCATTGTGAATGTTGCGCACATTGGAGATTTCACGTGTCAGCGTTTCTGCTTGTGTCAGTTGGCCTTCGTTAGGCACTTCGCCAGACAGCAGCACAATGCGGTTGTAGCTGGTGACATTAATATGCGAGGCTTTATCCATATATTGCGACAAGCGTTTGAGGGTTTTTAATTCGATGTTTTCATCTTCTACATAAATACCAGAGGTGCGGCGATCTGCTGCCATCGCGCCGCCTGCGGCTGCGCCACCGACCACGGCTGGAAAGCAGCCGCTCAATTGGGTGCTGATCAATAACAAAGCAATGGCAGAAACTTTTCTGGTGAAAATTGGTTGGGTCATGAAACTTCCTTGATCGACGACAAAAACTAAAGATGCTGGGTGTGACAGCAGAAGATTAATAAAATTCTACGCTTTTTATGTGTCGATTGCATTACGAATCCAGTCAGGTGCGCGGTATTCGGTGTTATTAAACAAAATGGCATCGAAGCGGCAAGGGCTGTTGAGCGCGTTTGCCTGCAGGTAATACTGTGCGGCGCGGATCAATTTTTGTTGCTTGCGATGGTCTATGCTGTCGGCCGCACTGGCGAACGCGCGGTGGCTACGCAGCCGCACTTCGACAAAGACCAGTGTTTGTTTGTCGCGCATGATCAAGTCAATTTCGCCATAGCGGCAGCTGTAGTTTTGCGTGATCAGCACCAGGCCTTGCTGTTGCAAAAAGTGGGCGGCAGCCGTCTCTGCGGCCAAGCCCTGATTGTTTGAGTTAAGTTTCATCGTGCGCCTGACTGTGGTCGTGATGCTTGCCTGCTTTAATGCTTAGCGAAACTGGCGTGATGACATAAAATGCCAGCATGAACGAGATTGGTACATTATATGTGGTGGCAACGCCCATCGGCAATCTGGGCGATATCACCCAGCGAGCCCTCACCACCTTGCAACAGGTGGATGCGATTGCGGCCGAAGATACGCGCCATAGTGTGGGCTTGTTGCGGCATTTTGGCATTAGCAAGCCCTTGCTGGCGGTGCATGAGCATAATGAGCAGCAGTCGGCACAGGGCTTGATTAAGCGCTTGCTGGCAGGCGAATCTATCGCGCTGATCACGGATGCCGGTACGCCAGCCGTGAGTGACCCGGGTGCCGTGGTGGTGCAGGCCGTGCGCCAGGCTGGGGTCAACGTAGTGCCTATTCCTGGCGTAAGTGCGGTGATTACGGCCTTGTCAGCAGCAGGCATCACCCAGGCCGGTTTTTACTTTGATGGTTTTTTGCCTGCCAGTGGCTCGCAACGTCGCAAGCGCCTGCAACTGCTCAAAGGCATACCGTCTACGCTGGTGTTTTATGAAGCACCGCACCGCATTGTTGAATGCGTGCAAGACTTGCATGATGTATTGGGTGGTGCGCGGCAACTGACGCTGGCACGCGAGCTGACCAAAACCTTTGAAACCATCCATACCTGCCTCTTGACAGACGCGGTAGACTGGTTAAAAGCTGATTTAAATCAGCAGCGTGGTGAGTTTGTGCTGCTGGTGCATCCAGACATGCAGGAAAAAGCCGAAGGCCTGGATGAGGAGACATTAAGAGTCTTGCAGCGATTGTTGCAAGAGCTGCCGCTCAAGCAGGCAGTCGCGTTGGCGACGGATATTACCGGCCAGAAAAAGAACGAACTATATGAAGCAGCGCTTGCGCTTAAAGCCGCAAGCCCAGATTAAAAGGTAACAAGTTATGACCACTGAAATCACCCTGACCCGTCCTGACGACTGGCATTTGCACCTGCGGGATGGTGCCGGTTTGCAGGCTGTGCTGCCAGATACCGCTAAACAATTTGCGCGCGCGATTGTGATGCCAAATTTGCGCCCGCCAGTGACGACTGCCGAACTGGCGCTGGCGTATTATCAGCGTATCCAGCAGGCCTTGCCTGCCGGGCTCAGCTTTGAGCCGTTGATGACCTTATATTTAACCGACAATACGCCCGCGCAAGAAATTGCGGCCGCTCGCGCCAGTGGTGTGGTGCAGGCGGTGAAGTTGTATCCGGCCGGGGCGACCACCAACAGTGACTCTGGTGTGACCAGTTTAAATAAATGTGCCGCGGCACTGGCCGAGATGGAAAAACAAGGCATGCCTTTGCTGATTCACGGTGAAGTGACCGATGGTGATGTCGATGTGTTTGACCGTGAGAAGGTGTTTATCGAGCGTCATTTGCAGCCATTGTTAAAAGACTTTCCAGGCCTCAAAGTCGTGTTTGAGCATATCACCACCAAAGACGCAGCTGAATTTGTGGCGGCTGGCCCGGCCAACCTGGCCGCAACGATTACCGCCCACCATTTGCTGATGAACCGTAACGCCATGTTTACTGGCGGTATCCGCCCGCATCATTATTGTTTGCCAGTGCTCAAGCGCGAAACACATCGTCAGGCCTTGGTGAAAGCCGCGATTTCAGGGTCGGCCAAATTCTTTTTGGGCACCGACAGTGCGCCACATCCAAAATCGGCCAAAGAAGCCAGTTGTGGTTGTGCGGGCATGTATACCGCCCACGCGGCGATTGAGTTATATGCTGAAGCCTTTGAAGAGGCCGGTGCGCTGGACAAACTGGAAGGCTTTGCCAGTTTTTATGGCGCAGACTTTTACGGTTTGCCGCGCAACACGGATCAAGTGACCTTGCGCAAAGAGCGCTGGCTGGTGCCGGAGAGCATTCCGTTTGCCGATGATGTGCTGGTGCCGTTACGCGCCGGTCAAACGATTGCCTGGAAGTTGGTGTAACACTTTAAAACATTGGAGAATAAGCGATGAACAACACATGGTTGGTTGCAGGATTCGGTGTCATGTTAAGTACTCAGGTGTTTGCGGTCACGATTGATGACATGCGTGGTGAGCAAACGCCGTATGCACAAGCGTTTAAAGCACTCGATAGTGATGGCAATGGTAAGTTATCGAAGAAAGAAGCTGTTAAAGATAAAGATTTTGCGCATAGCGCGTTTGCCAAGGCGGATAAAAACCATAATGGCAGTCTGGATCAGGATGAGTTTGCCGCATATAAGTCCAAGGTCGATAACGCAGAAAACAAACAAACAGCTGCGGACAGCGCCATCACCGCCAAAATCAAATCCAAATACCTGGTAGAAAAAAACTTCAGCAGTTTGAAGGTCAGTGTTGAAACCAAGGACAATGGTGTGATTTTGAGCGGTTTTGTCGATAGCGAAGAACAAAAAGCCCGTGCCGAGAAAATTGCCATGGGTGTCAGCGGCGTCAAGTCGGTCAAGAATGCACTGGTCGTCAAGCCCTAACGGTTAAAGGTGAGGGCTTGGATTTACAATTGCCAGTTAATCGGTGTTTGTCCGTGCGCGGTCAGGTATTCATTAATTTGTGAAAACTGGCGCGTCCCAAAAAAGCCGCGGTGTGCCGATAAAGGCGAAGGATGTACAGATTTTAAAACCAGATGTTTATTGGGGTCGATCACGGCCCCTTTTTTTTGTGCATAACTGCCCCACAGCACAAACACCAGGCCTTCGCGCTGTGCATTGAGGGCGGCGATGGCGGCGTCGGTAAATGTTTCCCAGCCGCGCTTCTGATGCGAGCCTGCATTGGCCATTTGCACCGTCAGGGTCGCGTTCAATAACAATACGCCCTGGTCTGCCCATGGCGTTAAATCGCCGCTGCCGCTCATGCGGATGTTGAGGTCGGATTGAATCTCTTTAAAAATATTCATCAGTGACGGCGGCAGTGGCACGCCAGCCTGCACCGAAAAACTGAGTCCATGTGCTTGCCCCGGGCCGTGGTAAGGGTCTTGGCCGATAATCACCACGCGCACTTGATCAAACGGCGTATGGTTAAACGCGTTGAAAATCAGTGGCCCGGGTGGGTAGATCGTTTTGCCAGCAGTTTTTTCCTGCTGCAAAAATGCCTTGAGCGATTGCATATAGGGTTTGTCGAATTCTGTGCCGAGCACGGCTTGCCACGAAGGGTCTAGCTGGCCGGGTTTTTCCTGTGTGATCATGTCAGCAATATCAATAAAGGGTTTTGTGCATTATAGGCGCTTCAGCCAAGCGTGGTAAAATAGTCATGAAGCCAACCAGACAGTCGCCGCTTAGTGTTTGCTAGGGGGAGGAAAGTCCGGGCTGCACAGAGCGGGATGACGGCTAACGGCCGTACGCTGAAAGCTGGTAACAGTATAAGGTGAGGAATAGGGCCACAGAGACGAGCGTATTAAGTTACGGTGAAACGCGGTAACCTCCATCTGCAGCAATATCAAATAGGCTGGCACTTTACGCAAGTAATAAGGCGTGGCTCGCGCTGCCAGCGGGTAGATAGCTTGAGCGTGTGAGCAATTGCACGCCTAGATGAATGACTGTCGCCACGCAAGTGGATACAGAACCCGGCTTATCGGTTGGCTTTACTTTCTCTTGCCTCACCATTTTTGCCTGAGGCAGCTGCCTCAATTTGAATGAGCTTGCGCACCGCCGCCTTGAGCGTTTGCTTGGTTCAGCTCAGCGGGCCATTGCGCTGTGCGTTGGCATGACTTTCTTGTATAGTGATACGAACGAATGCGCAATCAGCGGTGACTTTATCATGGGGATGTTAAGTATTTTGGGCCGTGTGTTGGGGGCGGTCATGATTGCTTTGCTATCTGTTAGCATCGCACACGCTTCCCCGCAGTCTATCGCGGGTGATTGGCATCTTGTAAGCCCGTATCACGGCGCGCAAAGTCACCAGCAATTTCTTGCTAATCCGCTACATCAGCAATATCCCTCTTCTCAAGCAGTCAGCCTGACGGGTGGCCACTATCTTTATAAAGGCTCTTTTGAAATCCATACTGCGCAAGCCTATGTGTTTGATTTCAAAAACACCAGCACCATAGAATATTTCAGGCATCAGGTGTATGACCAGCAAGGGCGCGAAGTGGCCAGCCTCGAGGGTGGCATTGGTCGTCACATAGAGAATCCTTTTTTCTTGCGGCATGGGCGCAGTGTCAGCTTGGTGCCAGGCAAATACGTCCTGGCCACGCAAGTGATCTCTACTAATTATCTGGCCATTCCTGAACCCTATCTGCAAGACCAGGCAAGTTATATGCATGCGATCAAGCGTGGCAATGCGCTGACGCTATTTGCGCTGGGTATCTTTTGCGGGCTTGGCATCTATTATGCGGTACTCGCAACAAGCCGTAACCGCAGCGTCGAAGCCATGTATGCCATCTTTATTGCGGGTAATTTTATTTATAACAGTGCGGCGCTACTGGTTCTCTCCGACCTGTTTAATATGCACTCGATTTATTGGGTATCGATGCCAGTATTGATCTCCAGCATGGCGTACATGCTGTTTGTGATTCATCTGCTGGAAATCAACCGTTATCAGCATCGGCAGCTGTATCATGCGGGCGTGGTGATCTTGGTGGTGATGGCCTTATTTCTGCTGCTGGCCATGGTTTACCCGAATTGGGCGCTGCAGTTTTGCCGCTATGAGGTGGGCTTGTTTTTATGCTTTGGGCTGGCCGCAGCAATCAGGCTCAGTCAACGTAACAATCCAACCGCCAAGCGCTATTTAATTGCGATCAGTCTGTTTTTTGTCTGTGGCATTATGGCGATTAGCCTGAGCAGATTGCATGAGCAGTTTGATCTGTATATTGAGCATCTGGGATTGGTGAGTGTGGCCATTGAGGTGGTGCTGCTGGCATTGGTACTTTCCTTTCAGTTTTCTCAATTGCGTCAAGAAAAAGAAGAGGCGCTGGAAGCGCTGGGCATGACAGAAAAAGTGGCGCATTCGGATGCTTTAACCAGCTTGCCGAATCGCTATGCTTTCGTCAAAGCGCTGGAGCAGATGCCTTTGCATGGCACCATGACCTTTATTGATCTGGATGGACTCAAATTCTACAACGATCATTATGGGCATGCGCGTGGCGACGCGTTGCTGGTGAGTTTCGCAAAACACTACCAGCATTATTTGGGTGGCCATCTTGTGTTGTACAGACTGGGCGGCGATGAGTTTGCAGTGTTGAGTCACAAAGGCGAGGTACTGGTAGTTGAGCAGGCCTTGCAAAAAACCATTGAAAGTGTCCGCCTTGACGGCTTTGAGTTTTCTGGCGCCAGCGCAGGCTCAGCTTATTATTATGAGGCTGAAAACATCACCGAACTCATGCAGTTGGCAGATGAGCGTATGTACGAAAATAAGCGCGCGCGTCAGTCGGCGGTGACTGCTTGACGCTCACAGGCGCTGATGATGGCACTCTGTCTATGATGTTCAGCCGTTATTTCACCGAGATGGCTGCTTGCCGTTGCCAGCGATCCAGTGCCGCTTCCATTATTTGTGGGTGATAGCCTCGCACCACTTCCCCAGCCACCAGTAATACCGGGACGCCCTGCGCGGCCAGTCGTTGGTATTGGCTGCGTGCTTCCGCCGAGGTTTCAATATTCATTTCCTGGTATGGGATACCTTTGGCTGCCAGCAGCGCACGTGTTTTTTCGCAATATGGGCACCAGTCGGTGGCGTAGAGCACCACTTGTCCGTGGCTAAAATCTGGTGGTGGCGTCAGGTAAAACCACCATGTGCGCCATTCCATCGCCAGCAAAATGACGGCGCCGATGATCAGGAATTTCAATCGTGGTGAACGCGGCATCTTAATCGTCTATGTAGTATGAGGGACATGCTGAAGTTGACCTGTTTTTTGCATCAATATTCATCAAAAAATAACATTTTTTAATTATTCAATATTTTCAATGAGATAGCTATTTTTATTAAACAACTTTATGTGTTTACTGCGCCAATATGTTGATTTGAATTGCTTTGTTAAAATGCTCTAAGTCGTTGTCTTTAAAAGAGATTTTTTCACCCAAAGTGCTTGCCAAGCACTTTTTTTTTAACTATAGTGTGCAAAAGGGTGATTTTGTGTTGAATTGTGGGGAATTTATCCCTCTTTTAAACAAAATGGGCAGATAAAGGTCAATATTGATGTTTCGCGGGGCGGTACAGTTAAGTTTGGATGCTAAGGGACGGCTCGGTGTGCCGGCCAAGCATCGTGACGCCCTGACGGCTGGCGGGCAGGGCGAGGTTGTGCTCACCGCCCATCCGCACCGTTGCCTGATTTTGTATCCCCAAGCAGCTTGGGAGCCGATTGAGTCCAAGCTGACCAGTTTGTCCAGTTTTAATCCTCAAACCAGTGGTATTCAACGCATGATCGTCGGTCAGGCAGATGTGATGCATCTGGATTCTGCCGGTCGCTTGCTGGTGAATGCCGTCCTGCGCAAGTTTGCCAAGCTCGATAAAGACGTGATGATGGTCGGGCAGGGTAGTCATTTTGAATTGTGGGATCTGGCCGCATGGGATCAGCAGTTGGAAAGCCTGATGGCGACCGACCAGTTGCAGATCCCGCAAGAGCTAGAAGGATTCTCGCTATGACGCGGGGCGCGAAGTCAGCGCCCGCGTCCTTGACGGAAACGTCAGAGTCACCAGTCGCCGCCAGTCATATCACCGTGTTGTTGCATGAAGCGGTGGATGCGTTGAATGTGCAGGCCGATGGCATCTATGTCGATGGCACCTTTGGTCGTGGTGGGCATAGCCGACTCATTCTTTCCAAATTAGGCAGCAATGGGCGTTTGATCGGCTTGGATCGCGATCTGGCGGCGGTGGCGCATGGGCAAACAATTGCCGATGCGCGTTTTACGATGGTGCATGCACATTTTTCTGCCATGGCCACGGTATTGGCAGAGTTAGGTGTGCAGGCGGTAGACGGCATTTTGCTCGATTTGGGTATTTCGTCACCGCAAATTGATGAGGGTGTGCGTGGGTTCAGTTTCCGTTTTGACGGGCCGCTGGATATGCGTATGGATCAAAGTCGGGGCAAAACCGCCGCTGAGTGGCTGGCGACGATGTCTGAAAAACAATTGGTTGAGGTGATTAGGGATTATGGTGAAGAACGGTTTGCTAAGCAGGTTGCAAGGGCGATTGTTAAAGAGCGCGAAGATGGGCATGCCATCACCACTACAGGGCAGCTTGCCAAGATCGTGGCAAGCGCCATCCACAAGAATGAGCCGGGCCAGAACCCTGCAACGCGCACATTTCAAGCTCTACGGATTTTCGTCAATCAAGAGCTTGAGGAGCTCTCGCTAGTGCTGCCAGATTGCTTGCAGTTGCTGCGTCCGCAAGGCCGCTTGTCGGTGATTAGCTTCCATTCGCTGGAAGACCGCATCGTCAAACGCTTTATCCAGTCTGAAGTGGATAGAGACAATCTGCCAGCCGGATTGCCGGTGCGTGCCAGTGAGTTGCCGCAGCCGCGCATGTTGTCGGTTGGGCGCGCGATCAAGCCAAGTGCTGCTGAAGTAAAAGCCAATGTGCGTTCACGCAGTGCCGTGTTGCGCGTGGCTGAGCGCACAAGTGTGCAGTAAGTAGTTGCAGGATGATTCGGCTCAATTTGATTTTATTTGCGTTGACGATTGCCATGGCCCTGGGTGTGGTGACGGCGCAATACAAAGCGCGCAAATTGTATTTTGAGCTGGATAGACAAGAGGTGTTGACCAAGCAGTATATGACGGAACATGACCAGTTGCAGATCGAGCAAAGCACCTGGGCCATGCATTCGCGGCTGGAAGACTTTGCCACCACACGTTTGCATATGCATAGCCCGAGCATGCAGCAGACGCAAGTGATTATGGTGGATGTGGCGCCTGCGCCATAGCCCACGATATTGCGAGGTGAATGGTCATGCTGCTTAAAGAGAGTCAACACAAGCTGGTGAAATTGCCGGCCTGGCGCAGAAGAACGCTGCTGGTGTTGCTGCTATTGAGTTTTGTCTTATTGCTGGGACGCGGGTTTTACCTGCAAACCCTGCATAAAGACTATCTGATTAAAAAAGGCGAAGCGTTTTCGCGGCGCAAAGTGGTGTTGATGCCGCATCGCGGCAAGATTTATGACCGTAATTTCAAGCCATTGGCGATCAGTTTGCCGGTGGAGTCGGTGTGGGCTAACCCGACCGATGTGCAGATTTCGGCCGCGCAGTTGAAGCAAATGTCCACCTTGTTGGATATGCGGCCAAAAGAGTTGCAGCTAAAGCTGCAAAAAAAGAAAAAAGAATTTGTTTATGTTAAACGGAGAGTGGCGCCCGATGTGGCAAAACAGGTGATGGCGATGAAAGTGCCCGGCGTATTCAGTCAAAAGGAATACAAACGCTTCTACCCGGCGGCAGAAGTGACGGCGCATATCGTCGGTTTCACCGGCGTCGATGACACCGGCGTGGAGGGCATGGAGCTTTATCGCAACCACGTGTTGTCTGGTAGCCCAGGCAAACGTGACTTTGTGCGTGACCGCAAAGGTCATGTGGTAGAAGACCTGGTGGCCGTGAAATTGCCACACGATGGCCAAGACCTGGTGTTGAGCATAGACCGCACCGTGCAATATGTGGTGCATCGCGAGCTTTCACGTGCCGTTGAAAAACACAAGGCCAAAGCCGCCGCGGCAGTGGTGCTGGATGCCAAAACCGGTGAAGTGCTGGCGCTGGTGAATATTCCAACCTACAACCCGAACAATCCCGTCAATGTGGCCAGCAAGTTGCGCAACTCGGCGATTGTCAATATTTTTGAACCCGGCTCGACCATGAAGCCGGTCACTGCAGCCGCGGCCATGGAGTTTGGCCCTTATCAGCCGGATACCAAGATTCAGACCGCGCCTGGCTATCTGCGCATAGGCACTGCGACGATTCATGATGCACACCCCAATCAGGTGCTGACTGTTGCGCAAGTGATTCAGAAATCCTCTAACGTTGGCTCAGCCAAGATGGCGCTCGATTTAAATCGTGAGCAATTGTGGAACACCTATGTGCAACTGGGGTTTGGTGCCGCGACCAAAATTGGCTTTCCTGGCGAGGCCGCAGGCAAAGTGCGCGACTATAAAACCTGGCGCCCGATTGAGCAGGCCACCATGTCTTATGGTCACGGTATCAGCGTGACCTTATTGCAATTGGCACGCGCCTACACGGTGTTTGCTAATGAAGGCGAATTACTGCCTGTCACGCTGACCAAACTCTCTGAGCCACCCGTTGGGCGTCAAGTGTTTTCGGCCAAAGTGGCTAACTCAGTCAAAGATATGCTGGAGCTGGTCGTGCAACCTGGCGGCACCGCTTTGAAAGCACAAGTCACTGGTTATCGCGTGGCGGGTAAAACCGGCACCGCGCACAAGCTGGGCGATCATGGTTACGAGCATGACAAATACGTCGGTTCTTTTGTCGGCATGGTGCCTGCGTCTAATCCGCGCCTGATTATGGCCGTGATGATAGATGAGCCTAGCAATGGCGAGTATTACGGTGGCAGCGTCGCTGCGCCGGTGTTTAGTGCCGTGATGAATGATGTGCTGCGTATGCTGGTGATTCCGCAGGATGGCAATGCCTTGCCCGTGGCCGCCCCGGCTGACGCGGCTGAAGTGAAGGAGGCGATGTGAGTAAGTACATTATTCCAGCGCCGGTACACGGCATCACCGCGGACAGCCGCCAGGTGGAAAAGCATGGCTTGTTCCTGGCTTACCCTGGGCAGCATAGTGACGGCCGAGACTATATTGAGGACGCCATCGCTAAAGGCGTGAATACCGTGATTTGGGATAGCCAGGGCTTTGACTGGAACCCGGCATGGACCGTCCATAACATCGCCATCGCTGACTTGAAGTCACAGGTTGGGCATATTGCCAGCCAGTTCTATAAAGATCCATCCGAGCAGATGTGGTGCGTGGGCGTGACCGGCACGAATGGTAAAACCACAGTGACCCACTGGCTGGCTCAGGCTTACCACTTTTTGCAGCAAAAGTCTGCCGTGATTGGCACCCTGGGCAATGGGGCGCTGGATGATTTGCAACCGACGCAAAACACCACGCCCGGCCCGGTAGAGTTGCAAAAAATGCTGGCTAATTTTGTGCTCGATGATGTGCGCATGGTTGCCATGGAGGTCTCCTCGCATGGCCTCGATCAAGGCCGTGTTAATGGCGTGGCTTTTGATGTCGCGGTGCTGACGAATATCACGCGTGACCACCTTGATTACCACCTGACCATGGAAGCTTACCAGGCTGCCAAACGCAAACTGTTTGACTGGCAAACCCTGGCGGCGGCCGTGGTGAATGCCGATGACCCGTTTGGCTTGGCGCTGATTGAAGACCTGCGCAAACAAGGTAAAAAAGTATTGAGTTATGGTCTGCATCAGGAGGCGGATGTGTGTGCCACAGCCGTCACCATGCATGCCACCGGTTTTGAAATTCAGGTGCGCACAGCACAAGGCAATGGCGACATCCAGTTGCATGCGTTGGGTCAGTTTAATGTCTATAACGCGCTGGCGGTGCTGACTTGTCTGCTGGCGAATGAGGTGGCGTTACCTGCGGCGTTACAGGCTGTGTCTGGCCTGGTGCCAGTGGCGGGACGCATGCAGATGTTTGGCGGCGGTGACTTGCCATTGGTGGTGGTTGACTACGCGCATACCCCGGACGCATTGGAAAAAGCACTGCATACCTTGCGCATTCAAGCACAAGGAAAATTGAGCTGCGTGTTTGGTTGCGGCGGCGACCGCGACAGTGGCAAACGCCGCGAGATGGGCCGGATTGCTGACACTTTGGCCGATAGTGTCATTGTCACCAATGATAATCCGCGCAGTGAAAATCCTTACGCGATCATTGCGGCGATTGCCGAAGGCATGGCGCGTGAGGCGACGGTGGAAACCGACCGCGCTAAAGCCATTGCACTCGCGGTGAGCCAGGCTGGCAAAGGCGATGTGGTGCTGGTGGCAGGTAAAGGCCATGAAGATTATCAAGAGATGCAAGGCATCCGTTATCCGTTCAGTGATGCGGACTGGGTGCAAAGCGCTTTGAAAAAGCACAGTTTGAAGGCGAAGGTAAACGCATGATTGCGCTGCAAACCATTGCTGAAGTTTGTCACGGCACCTTGCATGCTGTGAATGGGCAAGGTGCTGAGGTCAGTGTGACGTCAGTCGATACCGATAGCCGTCGCGTGGTGCCAGGCCAGTTGTTTGTCGCTTTGCCGGGCGACAAGTTTGATGGCCATGATTTCTTGTCGCAAGTGGCGGCACAAGGCGCTGTCGCCGCCTTGATCAGCAAACCGGTGGAGGTGCCTCTGCCAACAGTGCTGGTGAAAGATACCCGCCTGGCGTTGGGCCAATTGGCCAGCTGGTGGCGTCAGCAGCTAGCGTTGCCTCTGATTGCAGTCACCGGTAGCAATGGCAAAACCACCACCAAGGAAATGATTGCGGCCATCATGCAAGTGCGTGTTGGCGGCGCGGACCAGGTGTTGGCTACCGCTGGTAACTTTAATAACGATATTGGCATGCCACTGACATTGCTGCGTTTGCGCGATACACATCGCTGCGCCGTGATTGAAATGGGCATGAATCATCTGGGTGAGATTGATTACCTAACCCACCTGGCGCAGCCCAATGTGGCGGTGATTAACAACGCGGGCACGGCGCATATCGGCGAGCTTGGCTCACGTGAAAACATCGCCAAAGCCAAAGGCGAAATTTTTGCCGGGTTGAGCCAAGGTGGCATCGCTGTGATCAATGTCGACAGTGAGTTTGCTGACTACTGGCGCGGCTTGAACGGCGGGCGCCGTGTACTGGGCTTTGGTTTGCATCACGCGACCGATATCCGCGGTGAAGTGCTGGGCGATGGGTCCGGTTTCAAATTGCATTATCAAGGTGAGGTGATCACGTTAACCCTGGCGGTGCCTGGTGCGCATAACGTGATGAATGCCTTGGCGGCTGCGGCTGCGAGTTTAGCTGCTGGTGCCAGTTTGGCCGATGTTGCGCAGGGCCTGCAAGGGTTTGCCGGGGTTAAAGGCCGCTTGCAAGTGAAAGTGGCTGCCAACGGCGCCAAAGTGATTGATGACACTTACAACGCCAACCCGGATTCTATGCAGGCCGCCCTCGACGTTTTAAAAACGGCAGGCGCCAGCACGGTGTTTGTGATGGGCGATATGGGAGAACTTGGCCCAGATGCCGAGGCCATGCACGCACAGATTGGCTTGTATGCCAAAGCCAGTGGTATCAGTCGTTTGTATGCTTTGGGCAGGTTCACGCCTGCTGCCACACAGACATTTGGCCCGCACGCGCAACATTTTGCCACCATTGAAGCCCTGTTGGCGGCATTGCAGGCAGAAACCACCGCGAAGGACGTGGTGTTGGTAAAAGGCTCGCGCTTTATGCAGATGGAGCGCGTAGTGAATGCGTTGGTAGAGTCACAAGCCACTGAATTAGTGGGGAAATAGGGAAGCATATGTTATTAGAACTGACCAAATGGCTGGCATCGGATGTACACGGATTTCATGTATTTAACTACATCACCTTTCGTGCTGTCCTGGCGACGCTGACGGCATTGGCCATCTCGTTTCTGGTCGGGCCTGCCATGATCCGCAAACTGACCGAGTACAAAGTTGGCCAGGCCGTGCGCGATGATGGTCCACAAACACATCTGGTCAAAGCCGGGACGCCAACCATGGGTGGCGCGCTGATTCTGGTCGCCATTGCGATTTCAACCTTGCTATGGGGCAATCTGCATAACCGCTTTATCTGGGTGGTATTGATCACCACGCTCGGTTTTGGCGCGGTAGGCTGGGTCGATGATTACCGCAAAGTGGTCTACAAAAACCCGAAAGGCTTGTCTGCCAAAGCCAAATATTTCTGGCAAAGCTTGGTCGGTTTAGGCGTAGCAGGGTTTTTATATGCCACGTCTACCACGCCAGTTGAAACGACATTGATCGTGCCTTTCTTTAAGCATCTGGTATTCCCGTTGGGCGCAGTGGGCTTTATCGTGCTGACCTACCTGGTGATTGTGGGTAGCAGCAATGCCGTCAACCTGACCGATGGCCTGGATGGTCTGGCCACTTTGCCGACGGTGATGGTAGGCAGCGCGTTGGCGATTTTTTCTTATGTTGCCGGGCATGCGGTGTTTTCAAAATACCTGGGCATTCCATATGTGGCAGGGGCCAGTGAGCTGATGGTGTTTTGTGCGGCGATGGCCGGTGCTGGCTTGGGTTTCTTGTGGTTTAACGCGTATCCGGCAGAAGTGTTTATGGGCGATGTCGGTGCGCTGGCACTGGGCGCTGCGCTGGGGGTGGTGGCGGTGATTGTGCGCCAGGAAATCGTATTGTTCATCATGGGCGGTGTGTTTGTGATTGAGACTTTTTCGGTGGCGGCACAGGTGCTGTATTTCAAATACACCAAAAAGATGACCGGCACCGGCAAGCGTATCTTTTTGATGGCGCCTTTGCACCATCACTACGAACAAAAAGGCTGGAAAGAAACGCAAGTGGTGGTGCGTTTCTGGATCATCACCATGATGCTGGTGCTGGTTGGTTTGTCTACCCTCAAGTTGCGATAAACGGAATTAACAGGTCGGCCTCGAACATGAAAAAACAGTTTGAACAACAGCGCGTTGCGGTACTGGGACTGGGTGATACCGGCTTCTCAGCCTTGCGCTGGCTGCGTCATATGGGCGCAGACGTCGTGATGTTCGACTCGCGTCCGCATCCGGCCGGGCTTGATCGCCTGCAGGCCGAGCACCCAGAGGTGGAATGCCATCTGGGGCCGTTTAATTACAACCTGCTCGCGAATATGGATTTAATCGTGGCCAGCCCCGGTGTGTCGCTCAAAGAGCCGGTCATTGCGCAACTGATGGCGCAAGGCAAAACCCTGGTTGGTGATGTGGAGTTGTTTGCGCGCTTTCGTGCACCCTATGCCAAAGTGATTGCGATCACTGGCTCCAATGGTAAAACCACCGTGACTTCATTGGTCGGTGAAATCTGCAAGCAGGCAGGCCTTAATACCATTGTGGCAGGCAACATCGGTTTGCCGGTGCTGGATACCTTGCAGATGACGGCGCCAGATGTCTATGTGCTGGAACTGTCCAGCTTTCAACTGGAAGCCGTGCATCAGTTGCAGGTCGACGCGGCGACGGTGCTGAATCTGTCAGAGGATCATATGGATCGTTATGACGGCATGGAGGCTTATGCGCAAGCCAAGGCACGTATTTACCAACACGCGCGCATTGCCATCGTTAACCGTGATGACCCGGCCAGTGCTGCCTTGGCTGGTCAGTTGCCACAAGTCTCGTTTGGCGTGAATCCGGCGCCGACGATTAACGATTACGGTCTGAACGATGCTGGCTGGTTATGTGCTGGCCACCGTCATTATATTGAAGCGGATAGCTTGCAGATTCGCGGCAAACACAATATCGCCAATGCGCTGGCGGCCATTGCCCTCACGCAAGCCATCGGCATCGACAAAGTGTCTATTCTGCACACCGTGCAATCTTTCGCTGGTTTGCCGCATCGCGTGGAGTGGGTGGCAAGCATCAATGAGGTGGATTTTTACGATGACTCTAAAGGCACTAATGTCGGGGCGACCTGCGCAGCCATTAGTGGCATGCTCAAGCAAGGCAAACCGCAAAAAGTGGTCTTGATTGCCGGTGGTGATGGTAAAGGCCAGGATTTTAGTCCCTTGCGTGAAGCCGTGTTGCATCATGCGCGGGCCGTGGTGTTGATTGGTCGTGATGGGCCAAAAATCCAGCAGGTTTTACACAACTTGCAATTGCCAGTGGTCGATGCGGTCGATTTAACGGCGGCCGTCCATATTGCCAACACGCTGGCCGAAGCGGGCGATGCCGTGCTGTTGTCCCCGGCGTGCGCCAGCTTTGATATGTTCCGTAATTACGAGCATAGGGCTGAGGTATTTGTTGAGGCTGTCAAAGCCATGGAGGCCGCATGCTCGGCCCATTAATGATGAACCGCGAGCGGTATAACTCGCCCAACTACGATGTGTCGCTGTTGTGGGTGGTGTTGTCCTTGCTGGCGTTTGGCATGGTCATGGTGTATTCCGCCTCGATTGCTTATGCCGATTCAAGCAAGATGTTTGGCCATAACAGCACCTATTTCCTGATGCGCCAGGCGTTATATATCGTGGTCGGTCTGGTCGCTGCCGTCATTGTGTTCCAGGTGCCTATGGCCTGGTGGCAAAAAATGTCGCCTTACCTGTTCATTATGGGCATTGTGCTGCTGATCATGGTACTGATCCCAGGCATAGGCAAAGTAGTCAACGGTAGCCGCCGCTGGATCTCTTTACTCATCATGAATCTGCAACCTTCAGAGCTCATGAAGTTGTTTATCGCCATGTACGCCTCGGATTACGCCGTGCGCAAGGCCAGCAGCATGCACAGCATTAAAAAAGGCTTCTTGCCCATGCTGGGGGTGATGGTGTTTGTGGGTGTGCTGCTACTCAAAGAACCCGATTTCGGCGCATTTGCCGTGACGGCGTCGATTGCGTTTTCCATCATGTGGCTGGGCGGTGTCAACCTCAAGGTGTTTATTGCCATGCTAGGCGCGTTGCCTTTGGCCGTGTTTGGTCTGGTGGTGATGGAGCCTTATCGCCTTGAGCGCATGAAAGGCTTTTTGAATCCGTTTGATGACCCATTTGATACCGGTTACCAGTTGTCACACGCGCTGATTGCTTTTGGCCGTGGCGAGTTCTGGGGCGTCGGTCTAGGCGGCAGCGTAGAAAAATTATTGTACCTGCCAGAAGCGCATACCGACTTCTTGCTGGCGGTGGTGGCTGAGGAGCTGGGGTTTGTCGGCGTGCTGGTGGTGGTGTTGCTGTTTGCCTGGCTGGTCATCCGCGCCTTTAGCATTGCCAAAGAAGCGGTAGCCAATGAACGTTACTACTCTGCATTGCTGGCACAAGGCATTGGGGTCTGGATGGGCGTGCAAGGTTTTATCAATATGGGCGTGAACATGGGCCTGTTGCCAACCAAAGGCCTGACTCTGCCATTGCTATCTTACGGCGGTAGCGGCATTTTGGCCAATTGCATTGCGCTGTCTGTGTTGCTGCGTATTGATTTTGAAAATAGACGGCTGCAAAAGGGCTTGACGACATGAGCGGTCAATCCACATTGATGGTGATGGCCGGTGGCACCGGTGGCCATGTGTATCCAGCCATGGCCGTGGCTGATGCGCTGCAGGCGCAAGGCTGGAAAATTGTCTGGCTGGCGACCGAGGGGGGCATGGAAAACCGTCTGATCGCTGACAAGCCTTATGACAAAGCGATGATGACCATGCAAGGCGTGCGTGGCAAAGGTCTGCAGGGCTGGCTGACACTCCCAGTGAAACTGGTGCGTGCCTTTGCCCAAGCCAGACAGGCGATTCGTCAGCATCAACCAGATGTCGTGCTGGGCATGGGTGGTTTTGCCGCTTTTCCTGGCGGTGTCATGGCCAAACTGGCAGGGATTCCGCTGGTGATACACGAGCAAAACTCCATTGCTGGCCTGACCAATAAAGTGTTGGCCAAGATCGCTAGCCGTGTATTAACCGGTTTCCCCGGCGCGTTGGGCCCACAAGGCGAGATGGTCGGTAACCCGGTGCGCGAAGGCATTACGACCTTACCCACACCAGAGCAGCGTTTTGCCGAGCATCATGGTGTGCTGCGCGTGTTGGTGGTCGGTGGTAGCCTGGGCGCAGTCGCGTTGAATACCTTGTTGCCACAGGCTTTTGCGCAATTGGCTGTGCATACGCGTCCACAGATCATTCACCAGGCCGGTGAAAAACAGTTTGAGGCGTTGAAAAAGGCGTATGCCGAGGCCGGTGTCGCCGCAGATTGCCGTGCTTTTATTCACGATATGGCCGAAGTATATGCCTGGGCAGATTTAGTCATTTGCCGCGCGGGCGCATTGACCGTTGCCGAGCTGGCCAATGTCGGTGCTGCCAGCATTTTGGTGCCGTTTCCTTTTGCGGTGGATGACCACCAAACAACCAATGCCGCTTACTTGCAGCAGGCGGGGGCAGCGTTGCTGATACAGCAACGCGACATGGAAGTCGTCCAACTGGCGGCAACATTGCAAACGTTGGATAGACCGACCTGTTTGATGATGGCACAAAAAGCGCGTGCACTGGCCAGGCCGCAGGCCACCAGTCAGGTTGCGGATATTTGCCAGCAACTGGCGACAGGCAATAAAAGAGGAACACCAGGGGCAGTATGAAACATAAAGTTAAAAAAATTCACTTTATCGGTATTGGCGGCTCAGGCATGAGCGGCATCGCCGAAGTGTTGCTGAACCTGGATTTTGAAGTCAGTGGTTCTGATCTGGCCAGCAATGCCACCACCAAACGCTTGCAAGGCTTTGGCGCCACAGTGTTTCAGGGCCACGCCACCGAGCATCTGAATGATGCTGATGTGGTGGTGGTCTCCAGTGCCATTAATGAAGAAAATCCGGAAATCATTGCTGCACGTGCGCGCAAAGTGCCGGTGATTCCACGGGCAGTGATGCTGGCTGAGTTGATGCGTTTCAAGCAGGGCATTGCGGTCGCAGGTACGCATGGCAAAACTACGACCACTAGCCTGATCGCTAGCATTCTGGCGGAAGCGGATATGGACCCGACCTTTGTCATTGGTGGCAAGCTGGAAGCGGCCAGCGCCAATGCGCGCTTGGGCACTGGCGAGTGGATTGTGGTGGAAGCCGATGAATCGGATGCGTCCTTTTTGCACCTGACGCCGATCATGGCCGTAGTGACCAATATCGATCAGGACCACATGGACACCTATGAACACAGTTTTGAAAAACTCAAAACTGCGTTCGTTGAATTTTTGCAGCAGATTCCATTCTGGGGCATGGCCGTGTTGTGCATCGATGATGCCAACGTGCGCGAAATTTTACCGCGCGTGACGCGCCCGGTGACGACCTACGGCACCCACGAAGAGGCCGCGATTCGCGCCGAAAATATTGTGGCTGATAACGGCAAGATGCATTTCACGCTGGTGCGTAAAAACGGCATCACCGTGCGCAACGAAGTAACACTGAACCTGCCTGGTCATCATTATGTGCTGAACGCGCTGGCGGCGATTGCGATTGCCACAGAGTTGAATGTCCCGGATACCGCCATTTTGAAAGCGCTGGCTGAGTTCCGTGGCGTGGGTCGTCGCTTCGAGCGTTATGGCGAAATCCCGGTCAACGGTGGCCATTTCACGCTGGTGGATGACTACGGTCATCACCCGATTGAAATGCAGGCAGTCATTGCTGCCGCCCGCGGGGCTTTCCCTGATCGCAGGCTGGTGCTGGCGTTTCAGCCGCACCGTTACACGCGTACGCGTGACTGCTTTGAGGATTTCGTCAAAGTGTTATCTACCGTCGATGCATTGCTGCTAACCGAAGTCTATAGCGCAGGCGAAGCGCCGATTGTGGCCGCTGATACGCGCAGTTTGATTCGTGCCATCCGCGTCAATGGCAAGGTGGAGCCACGCTTTGTGGAAACGACCGATGAATTGCCAGCAACCATACTGGAAAGCGTACAGCCAGGGGATGTCGTCGTGGTGATGGGCGCAGGCAGTATCGGTAGCGTGGCCGCCAAAACCAGGGAGTTTGCTAGCGTATGAGCGCCTCGGGATTAAAAGCGACTGGCCTGCAAGTGCTGAACAACGAGCCATTGGCGCGTTATACCAGCTGGCGCGTTGGTGGTCCGGCAGACCGTTTGGTGCTGGCTGACAGCGTCGCGCATTTGCAACAGTTTTTACAGCAATTGCCAGCCAGTGAACCGCTGACTTTTATTGGCCTGGGTAGCAATTTGCTAGTGCGTGATGGCGGTGTGCGCGGCACGGTCGTAGTCATGCACCAGGCCTTACAAGCACTGGAAATGCAAGGGGAGCGTGTGTATGCCGATGCCGGGGTCACTTGCGCCAAGCTGGCGCGTTTTGCCGCCAGCCACAATCGCGCCGGTGCTGAGTTTATGGCCGGTATTCCAGGCACGGTCGGCGGTGCGCTGGCGATGAATGCCGGTTGCTATGGTGGAGAAACCTGGCAATGGGTAGATGAGGTGAAAACGATTAATCGTGCCGGTGACGTGCAAGTACGCGCTCGGGCCGAGTACCAGCCGACTTATAGGCATGTGGTACATCCGGCGGCCGATGAGTGGTTTTTGGGCGGTTGGTTTGCGGTGCCCGCAGGCGATGGCAAGGCGTCTGCTGAGCAGATTAAACAATTGCTGGCAAAACGCCTAGCGAGTCAGCCACTGAATATGCCAAGCGCTGGTTCGACTTTTAGAAACCCTGAAGGCGACTTTGCCGCGCGTTTGATTGAAGCGTCAGGTTTAAAAGGTAACACCATCGGTGGCGCACAGGTGTCTGAAAAGCATGCCAATTTTATTGTGAATCTGGGCAACGCCAGCGCTGCAGATATTGAAGCCTTGATTGAGCACGTCAAAACGACGGTGCATAGCAAGCAGGGCGTGGCATTAATACAGGAAGTGAAAGTCATTGGGGAAGGTGTTTTAACGGCATGAGTGTAGGTCAATATACATTTGGCAAGGTCGCGGTATTGTTTGGCGGCCGTTCTGGCGAGCGCGAAGTGTCGCTCAAGAGTGGTTCGGCTGTGTTGGCCGCGTTGCAACGTCAGGGCGTGGATGCGCATGCGTTTGACCCTGCAACCCAGGACCTGTCGGCACTGAAAGCGTATGACCGTGCCTTTATTGCCTTGCATGGCCGCTATGGCGAAGACGGCACCATTCAAGGCGCGCTGGAACTGATGGATATCCCTTATACCGGCAGCGGCGTGATGGCTTCTGCGCTGGGCATGGATAAATGGCGTACCAAATTGTTGTGGACCGCTGCTGGCGTGACCACCCCTAACTATGTGCTGATGGATGACAGTACACATGCCGAGAATGTGGTCACGGCACTGGGTTTGCCGCTGTTTGTGAAACCGGCCAACGAAGGCTCCAGCATCGGCGTGAGCAAGGTCAAGCAGGCAGGGGATTTAATGGCGGCTTATAGCTTGGCCAAACAGTCTGACCCATTGGTGATTGCCGAGCAGTTTGTCGGTGGCGGCGAATACACCGTCGGTATTTTGGGTGACACCGCGCTGCCTATCGTGCGCATTGTGCCTAAAAACGAATATTACGATTACGAAGCCAAATACCTGCGTGATGACACCGAATATCGCTGCCCGAGCGGCTTGTCTGCCGAGCAGGAAAAGCAGATTCAGGCAGAAGCCTTGCAGGCGTTTAAGGTGCTGGGTTGCAAGGGCTGGGGCCGGGTCGACTTTTTGATGGATGACGCTGGTAAACATTATTTTTTAGAGGTGAATACCAGCCCCGGCATGACCGATCACAGCTTGGTGCCGATGGCCGCCAAAGCCGCTGGCCTGGATTTTGAAGCGCTGGTGATTCACATTTTGCAACAAACCGTGCGTGACGCATAAAGAGGAAAACGGACTCGATGTGGGATAGACCAACATTGCTGAACTGGATCGCCAACCTGCTGTTTTCGCTGGCAGTGGTGATGCTGCTTTACGCCCTGTTGTTTGTGGTGTTGCATTTGCCCATCTTCCCAGTCAAGCAGGTGCAGGTCGAAGGCAATCTGGATCACGTCAATCACGAGCAGATCCAGTTGATCGTGAGCAAGTATCTCAAAGGCAATTTTTATACGCTGGATTTGCAGCGTACACGGGCTGCGTTTGAAAAGTTACCCTGGGCACGCAAGGTCAGTGTGCGCCGCCAATGGCCAGACACCATTGTGGTGCAGATTGAAGAACACCAGGCCTTGGGCCGCTGGGGCGGCGTGGCGTTGGTGAACCGCTATGGCGAGTTGTTCCAGGCCGCCTCTGACGAACAATTGCCGACTTTTTACGGTCCGGGCGATGCGATTAAAGAGGTGGCACAAGGCTATGCCAGTTTTGCCCAGATGCTGGTGGATACACCGCTGCAAATCCAGCAGTTGAGTTTGTCTTCACGTCGCGCCTGGGAGATCAAGACCGTGGATGGTCGACAAATGATGCTGGGTCGCGAAGCGGCCAAGCAGCGATTACAACAGTTTGTGTCGGCGTATCGCCAGCAGGCAAGTATCGCGGAAAGTGACTGGCGTTATGCCGATTTGCGTTATCCCAACGGCTTTGCCTTGCGCATGCCACGTGGTGGCGCCTGAGAAATAAGACTGCCAGAAAGAAGTTCAAGGAAAAGACATGAGTAGAGTCAGAGAAGATAAAAATTTAATTGTGGGGCTGGATATCGGCACCTCCAAAATTGTTGCCATAGCGGCTGAGATTTTGCCGGAAGGTACATTGAAGGTGATCGGTGTTGGGCAACATGCTTCCCGCGGCTTGAAAAAAGGCGTGGTGGTCAATATCGACTCTACCATGCAGGCGATTCAGCGCGCGATTGAAGAAGTGGAGCTGATGGCCGATTGCAAAATTAATACAGTGTATTCAGGCATTGCTGGTAGCCATATCAAGAGCTTGAATTCGCATGGCATGGTGAAAATTAAAGAGAGCGAAGTCTCACAAATGGACATCGACCGTGTGGTCGAAACCGCGCGTGCGATTGCCTTGCCAGCCGACCAGCAGATTCTGCATATCCTGACCCAGGAATTTATTATCGACGGCCAGGAAGATGTGCGCGAGCCATTGGGCATGAGCGGCATCCGTCTTGAGGTACGCGTGCATATTGTGACTGGTGCGATTGCGGCGGCGCAAAACATCGTCAAGTGCATCAAGCGTTGCGGCCTAGAGGTGAGCGATCTGATTTTACAACCGCTGGCTTCCAGTGAGTCTGTACTCACCGATGACGAAAAAGAACTGGGCGTGTGCCTGGTGGATATCGGTGGTGGCACGACGGACCTGGCGGTATTTAAAAATGGCGCGATTCGCCATACGGCGGTGATCCCGATTGCCGGTGACCAGATCACCAATGATATCGCTGTGGCCTTGCGTACACCAACGCAGTCGGCGGAAGAAATTAAAGTGAAGCACGGCTGTGCCTTGCGCCAGTTGGCCGATCCGCGCGAAGTGGTGGAAGTGCCTGCGGTCGATGGCCGTGAGCCACGCCAGTTGTCTTGCCAGGCCTTGACCGAGGTGATTGAAGACCGCGTGGAAGAAATTTATGAGTTTGTGCAGCAAGAGCTGCGCCGCAGCGGCATGGAATCGATGATCGCCTCTGGCATCGTGATTACCGGCGGCGCGGCACAGATGCGCGGCATGGTTGAGTTGGGCGAAGAGATATTCCATACCCCGGTGCGCCTGGGCGTGCCCAGGGGTGTGGAAGGGTTGTCTGAAGTGGTGGGCAACCCACGTTATGCCACCGGCATAGGCTTGCTGCTGATGGCCAAGCAGCAGGTAGAAAAACAAATGGTGGGTAATTTGCAATCTGGGTCAGT
Source organism: Methylophilus sp. (assembly GCF_008015755.1). Taxonomy (GTDB): domain Bacteria; phylum Pseudomonadota; class Gammaproteobacteria; order Burkholderiales; family Methylophilaceae; genus Methylophilus. Next base: position 47,891 of record NZ_SSGF01000022.1, read on the forward strand.
GGGCAGATTGCTAGAGCGGATGAAGAGTTGGTTTACCGGTAATTTTTAAGTTTTTGTTGTTTTTTTAAACTGTTTTAGGGCGGGTGTACGGGGCAAACCAAGCACTCAAATAATAGGCAATGGAGGGTTAGTATGATTGAGATTTTTGACAAAGAGAATGACGGCGCCGTAATCAAGGTAATTGGTGTCGGCGGTTGCGGTGGTAACGCCGTGGAACACATGATGACCAAGAGCGTGACTGGCGTGGAGTTTATTTGCGCCAACACCGACATGCAGGCGCTGAAAAAGAGCCATGCCAAAGTCGTGCTGCAAATTGGCTCTGACATCACTAAAGGCCTAGGTGCTGGCGCGAAACCAGAAATCGGCCGCGAAGCTGCGCTAGAAGACCGCGACAGCATTGCAGAAACCATTGATGGCGCTGACATGCTGTTTATTACTGCGGGTATGGGTGGTGGTACGGGAACTGGCGCGGCACCGATTATTGCTGAAGTGGCGCGTGAAATGGGTATTTTGACGGTGGCTGTGGTGACCAAGCCATTCGCGTTTGAAGGCAAGCGTGCCAAAGTGGCGCAAGAAGGCCTGGAAGAACTTTCACAGTATGTCGACTCTCTTATCGTTATCCCTAACGAAAAATTGATGGACGTGTTGGGCGAAGATGTGACGGTGGTAGAAGCTTACCGTGCCGCGAACGATGTATTGCACAACGCAGTGTCTGGTATTGCTGAAATCATTAATTGCCCAGGCATGGTCAACGTTGACTTTGCTGACGTACGCACTGTGATGTCTGAAATGGGCATGGCGATGATGGGTTCCGCAGAAGCCAGCGGCCCTAACCGTGCACGTATTGCGGCTGAACAAGCCGTTGCCAGCCCATTGCTGGAAGATGTGAACCTGGCGAATGCGCGTGGTGTGTTGGTGAACATCAGCGCCAGCGGCAGCTTCAAAATGCGCGAATACTATGATGTGATGAACACCATCAAAGAATTCACCGCAGAAGACGCAACGGTGATTGTGGGTAACGTGATGGACGAAAGCATGGGTGACAACCTGCGTGTGACCATGGTGGCGACCGGTTTGAACGGTTCACTGGGTAAACGTCAGGCTAAACCTGAGTTGAAGGTCATGACAACGTTGCGTGATGGTACGACTAACCAGCCTATCTTCAGTGCAGTTGAAGAAGATGAGCCAGCCGTATTTACCAGCAACAGCCGTCGTGCACAGGTTGAGGCCATGAAAAATTCCGGGATTGAAGAATATGATATCCCAGCGTTTTTGCGTAAACAGGCTGACTAATCGTTTAACCAATCATTGGTTAGAGCCATGCATGGCTTGACTAATTCATTGGTGATGACGGATTGGCTTATAATAGAAGTGATTAGTTAACACAGAGAAAACCATGTTAAAGCAACGCACGCTTAAACAATCGATCAGCGCCACTGGCGTTGGGCTGCACAGCGGTGAGAAAGTCACGCTGACGCTCAAGCCTGCGCCCGCTGATCATGGAGTGGTGTTCCAGCGTGTCGATTTGCCCGATACGCCTGCCATGCGGGTCGCCCCGACGGCAGTGAATGACACTCGCCTGAGCTCCGCCCTAGAGTTTTCAGGTGCGCGCGTTGCTACCGTGGAGCATTTGATGTCTGCCCTCGCCGGTTTGGGGGTGGATAATGTGCTGATAGAGCTGACGGCCGCTGAAGTGCCCATCATGGATGGCAGTTCAGGGCCGTTTATCTATTTGCTGCAGACAGCCGGTCTGCAAGAGCTGGACGTGCCCAAGAAGTTTGTGCGCATCCTTAAACCGGTTGAAGTGATTGATGGCGATAAATGGGCAAAGTTTACGCCGCACCATGGCTTTAAAGCCGAATTTACCATTGATTTTGCGCACCCTGTGTTCGAGTTCTCCGGCAAAACCGTGACCATTGATTACGATAGCCAGAGTTATGTCGATGAAATCAGCCGTGCGCGCACGTTTGGGTTTATGCATGAGGTGGAATACCTGCGCGCCAACGGTTTAGCCAAAGGCGGCAGTCTGGATAACGCGATTGTGCTGGATGAATATAAAGTGCTCAATGGCGGTGGTTTGCGCTATGACGACGAGTTCGCCAAACACAAGGTGCTGGATGCGATTGGTGACCTGTATATCCTGGGTTATCCGATTATTGGTCAGTTTACGGCCTTTAAGTCTGGCCATGCCCTGAATAACCAGTTGTTGCGTGCTTTGCTGGCCGATGAGAGCGCCTGGGAATATTGCAGCTTTGATAATGATGCTCACGCCCCGGTCGGCTTTTTAAAACAGCGCGACTACTTTAGTCCCGTGCCACTGTTGCCCGCATAAAACGGCGAGCAGATTAATCATGTGGTGGATACGTATTTTGTTTACAGTGCTGGTGCTCAGTACGCTGATACTGGTGCTGTTAGGGTGGCAAACTGGCCAGCCACGTTATTGGCGTTGGCTCAAAACCATCTGGCGTAGTGGCTTTGTATTATTACTGCTGCTGTTGCTGTTTTTCTTTCTGAGTCGCTTGGCCAGAATTTAATTGTCCTCACGTCTTGCACGTGATGGTTGACACATGAAGACTAGACTCACTTCCCTCCTTCTTCTGGCTGCCTGTTTACTGGGGCTGGCCAGCACCGTCTCTGCTGGCGACAGCGATACGTATGCGCAAGCAAAACAGGCCTATCAAACCAGGAACCTGCCGCAGTTAATCGAAGCCACTGAAACACTCAAGCAGCGTCGTTCACCGCTGCTACCTTACCTGCAATACTGGCAAATGATCCTGACCATGGACCAGTTATCTTATTATCAGGTACAGGCATTCTTGCAAGAAAATAACGAGTCCTTGTTGTCACAACGTGTGCGTGAACTGTGGCTCAAGCGGCTGGGTCGTTTACAGTTTTGGGACCAGTTTGTCGAGATGCAGGCGCAGATGCCTATGTATTACAGCATCAATGATGTCGGTAACCAGTGCTATCAGGTGCAGGCTGGCATAGCGCTGGATGATCCCAACGCCTATGAAGACGGCAAAAAGTTGTTGCTGGCTGGTAAAGATTTACCTGCAGATTGCCAGGGCATGCTCGAAGCGTTACAGCAGGTAGGCGTGCTGGATGAAAAATTATTACTCACCTTGTATCGCGATGCCTTGTTCAGCAATAAAACAGGCTTGGCCAAAGTGCTGGCCAAACGCAGCAATAAAACCGATGCCAGCTTGCTGAAACAAATCGACGACATGGCGCAGAACCCGACGCTCACGCTGAAAAAAGGCGGCATTCAAGAGCGCTCGCCGTATGCGCGCGCCTTGTATATGTATGCCATCCATCGTCAGGCCAAGGCAGATACTGGTGTGGCGAAAACCAGCTACCAGAAATACAGCGGTTTGCTTGATAACGATGAAAAACAACTGGCCCAGGCCTACATCGCCTTAGAAGCGGCGCGCAAGCATGAGCCGGAGGCGTTGGCGGGCTTTGGCAAGGTCAATGCTGCCTTGTTGAGCAACGAACAATGGGAGTGGTATGCACGCAGCGCCTTGCGCCAGCAAGACTGGGGCCTGGTGTTAAAGGTGATTAATGACATGCCTGCAGGTTTGGCTGATGAATCTACCTGGCGGTATTGGAAAGCGCGTGCGCTGATGGCCAAAGGCCAGGTCGCAGATGCCAACCAGATACTGGCCAAGCTTTCTCAGGAAAGGCATTTTTACGGCTGGCTGGCGGCAGAAGATTTAGGACCGGTCGCGGGTGAGCCCATGGCCACTTATCAGCCTACAGATGAAGAAGTGCGGCAATTTGCCAGACAACCGGCAGTCAAACGTATGGAGGCTTTGTTTGATGTCGAGGCCCGCTATGAAGCCAGGCTGGAGTGGATGTATTTGCTCGAAGCGCTGGATGACCCAACCCGCATCGTCGCCGCGCAATATGGGCTCCTCAAGGGCTGGTATGACCTCGCGGTGCTGGCGGCAGACAAAACCAGTCGCACGCACAACTTTGAGTTGCGATACCCGACGCCTTATCGTGATTATTTGCAAAAAGCCTCGCGTAGCCGGGCCATTGATGAGGCCTGGGTGTATGGCATTATTCGCCAGGAAAGCCGCTTTATGCACTACGCCAAGTCGTCTGTGGGCGCGGGTGGCCTGATGCAGGTGATGCCAGCCACCGCCAAGTGGATTGCCAAGAAACTGGGCTGGAGTAGCTATCATGATGGCATGTTGCATGATATTGATACCAATGTGAACCTGGGCACTTACTATATGCGCTACACGTTGGACACCTTTAACGGCCAGGAAGTGATGGCGACCGCCGCCTATAATGCGGGTCCCAGCCGTGCCAGGCGTTGGGCGGCGAACACGCCGTTAGAAGGCGCTATTTACGCGGAAACCATCCCGTTTAGCGAAACACGCAATTATGTCAAAAAAGTGCTGGCCAATGCGCATATGTACGCCCCGCGACTTGGCCTGCCGATGCTCACGCTTAAAAAACGTCTGGGCACGATCCCGGCCCGTAGTAGCGGCGAGAGTGAAAGCGTGACGACGACGATCAGCATTTCAGAGCAAGAGTAAATCCGTCATGACAGCAAGTTAAGTGTCGATGTGGTTTTTGGGTACAATATCATTCATTGCAAGACGAATCAGGAATAAGCATGATGAAAACAGTCACTGTATTAGGTGGTAGCGGTTTTGTAGGCAGTAGTGTAGTTGCCAGGCTGGATCAGGCAGGATATCAGGTAAAAGTGCTGACGCGGCGCCGTGAACAGGCCAAGCACCTGATTTTGTTACCTAATGTGCAAGTGGTGGAGTGTGATATTCACGCGCAGTCTGCATTAAAAGCCCAATTGCAAGGCAGTGATGTGGTGATTAACCTGATTGGCATTTTGCATCAGACCAGCGATAACGGCTTTGAAAAAATGCACCATCAGTTTCCACGCCGCGTGGCACAGTTATGTGAAGAGCTGGGGGTGCCCCGTTTGTTGCATATGAGTGCCTTGCAAGCGTCTGTGAGTGCGCCGAGTGAGTACTTGCGCAGCAAAGCCGCGGGTGACCAGGCCGTGCTGGAATTCAGCAAAAAACTGCATGTGACCATTTTCAGGCCCTCGGTCATTTTTGGTACGCGTGACCGTTTTATCAACCTGTTTGCCAAGCTGATTCAAATGATTCCGGTGCTGGTGCTTGCCATGCCGCAAGCAAGGTTTCAGCCGATTTGGGTCGAGGATGTGGCGGCGGCCATGGTCAATGCGGTGGACGAGCCTGCAACCTATGGTAAGACTTATGAACTCGGTGGCCCTGCTATCATGACCTTGCAACAAATCATGGAGGCGGTGATGAAAACCATCCATGTGCAGCGTCCTATCATGGGCTTGAGTCTGAATATGTCCTTGTTGCAAGGCAGCTTTATGCAGTTGTTACCGATCAAATTGCTCTCACGCGACAATGTGAAGTCTATGCAGGTGGATAATGTCTGCCAGGAACCCATGGCCAACGAATTGTGTGTGGTGCCAACCGATATGTTTGCCGTGATCTCAGGCTACCTGGTCAAGAACAATCCACGCGGGGCTTACGATCAGTTTCGTGCCGCGGCTGGCCGGGTGATTAATGCCAGACGCTAATGTCTGGCCCTGACGCACCATGCAGAGCTATCTGGTAGGAGGCGCTGTCCGCGACAGCCTGCTGGGCTTGGCGGTCAAAGACCGAGATTATGTGGTTGTGGGGGCCACGCCAGCCCACATGCTGGCCGCGGGCTTTCGTGCCGTCGGCAAAGACTTTCCGGTCTTTCTGCATCCGCAAACGCAACAGGAGTACGCGCTCGCGCGCACCGAGCGCAAAACCGGCAAGGGTTACAAAGGGTTTAGTGTTTACGCAGACCCAGACGTGACGCTGGAAGAAGACCTTGCCCGACGCGATTTCACCATCAATGCCATCGCGCAAGCCGAAGATGGCAGCCTGATCGACCCTTTTAACGGCCAACTGGATATCCAGAAAAAACTGCTGCGGCATGTCACCGCCGCTTTTAGCGAAGACCCGGTGCGTATTTTGCGCGCCGCACGTTTCTTGGCACGCTTTACTGACTTTAGCGTTGCCGCCGAAACCATGCTGCTGATGCGTGAGATGGTCGCGGCTGGAGAGGTGAACGCGCTGGTGCCTGAGCGGGTGTGGCAGGAAATTGCCAAAGGTCTGATGGAGAAACAACCCAGCCGCATGTTTGAAATGTTGCGCGACTGTGGCGCCCTCAAGGTGATATTCCCTGAACTAGACCGGTTATGGGGCGTGCCACAAACAGCGACCTATCATCCCGAAATTGATACCGGCATCCACGTCATGATGGTGATTGATTATGCTGCCAAACAAGGTTATAGCTTGCCGGTCAGGTTCGCAGCACTCACGCATGACTTGGGCAAAGGCACGACGCCCGCTGATGTGTTGCCACGCCACATCGGCCATGAACTGCGTAGTGTTGATTTGATTCGTGACGTGGTTGCCCGCTTGCACGTCCCCAATGATTGCAAAGACTTGGCACTGGTGGTGGCAAAATACCATGGCAAACTGCACGCTGCGCGGCAGATGAAAGCCAGTACCTTGCTACAGTTTTTAGAGGAACTGGATGCATTTCGCCAGCGTGCGCGTTTCGAGGATTTTTTACTGGCTTGCGAGTGTGATAGCCGTGGGCGTTTAGGACTGGGAAATTGTCCTTTAGACGATGCAGCACATCTAGCCTACGCCTTACAAGCGGCGCTCACTATTGATGCGGGCGCAATTGCCAAGCAATGTAGCTCCCCCGTACATATTAAGCACTCAGTGGCTGAAGCACGCATACATGCCATACAATCTGCACTGCATTTATCGCGCTGATTTGCTTTAGGCGCCTTTCACTACAATACGGTTTCTGCCATTGCGTTTGGCCTCATACATCAGCGCATCCACAGACTCCACAAAGGTTTTAAGTTCATCATGCTGGCTAGGCGTGATACTGCCAGCGCCTACGCTAATGGTCAGAATCTGGCTGACTTCAGATTTTGCGTGGGGAATTTGATCCTTGAAGACCAGGTTACGGCAGCGCTCGGCAATTTTACTGGCGGATACCTCATTCGTCTCCGGCAAAATCAATGCAAATTCTTCACCACCAAAGCGGGCAAAAAAGTCTTTGCCGCGCACCCCAGCATGTGCCAACGTATTGGCTACTTGCTTGAGCACTTCATCGCCGCGCAAATGGCCGTAAAAGTCATTAAATTGCTTGAAATAGTCGATATCTATCATGATCAGTGAGAGCGGCTGCTGGTGCTGCCTGGCTTCCAGCCATTCTCGCTCTAGCACGCTGTCAAACATGCGGCGATTTGCAACGCCAGTTAAACCATCTTTGTAAGACAGCTCTTCAAGTTTTTTTTGCATGATGAGCAATTGCTCTTCGGTCTTTTTACGTTCGCTAATATCAAACATAAAACCGACCAAGGCTTCAGGCTCGCCGCTGGGCGTACGTATTACATGCACCACATCACGAATCCAGACAAAGTCACCGGTAGCTGTCAGTGCGCGGTAGTCCGCTTCATGATCCAGGCCTTGCAATGATTGCTGCACGCAAAAATGAAACACGCGCTCGCGATCATCTTCATGAATGCGGTTGACCCAGTCTTCGACCGATTGCCAGCTTGCAGGTGCCCAGCCTAACAAGGGCTCGATTTGCGGGCCGATGTAAGTGAATTGTTTGCTCGCCCAGTCTATCCGCCATGGAATCGCCTTGGTCGATTCGAGCAGGGTTTTGTAGGTATCGCTGTCGTTAGGGGGTGAATTGTCCATATCACACAAGTATTTATCACTATCTATGGTTTAGATTAGCGGACTGCAACAGACACCGCAATAGTCCACTGGCGCCATGCAGGTAATAAAGCGTTAACGCATAGTTTGGTCTAAGCGCTATCGCAGCAGCTTTAATGGATATTCAGATAATGCTGAATCACCAGCTTGGCCAGAAAACCGACCATGCCTAAGGTGAGCGCGAGAAACAGCGCAAATGTGCCGGTTTTGCCTGCTTTGGATTTCCAGGCCAGGTTGCCAACAATAAACACAATAAACAAGATCAGCCCGGCCAGGCCCCAGCTCATGCCAAACTCGGTGAGCTGGGCTTCATTCATGCCAAAAACGGTGGTTTCCATCGATTAAAACTTTCTACATCTCTTTTATTGCAAGCAGCCGGTGATCAGTTGTGTGACATGCTGCTCAAGGTTGTCACTGGGTTTGCGTTTAAATCCGCTTTTGGCAAAAGCATGCCAGCGGCCAAGCACAAAGCTGATCATGGTGTTGGCGGCGATGCCAGCATCGGTGATTTTATTGCCTTGTGCCTCAGCAATGCGTAATGACTGTTTGAGGCTGGCTTCCAAGCGATCCAGCAACTGGTTAATGCGCGCCTGCAGGGCATCGTCTTCGTTGACCAGCGCATCGCCTATCAGGACGCGGGACATGCCTGGGTTGCGCTCGGCAAACTTGAGCATGGTTTGCAGCATAAGCTGTACTTGTTTGAGGCCGTCGGTTTCGTCAGTGGTGATTTTGTTCATCACACCAAACAGCGCGCCTTCAATAAACTCAATCAGGCCTTCAAACATTTTGGCTTTGTTGGCAAAGTGGCGGTATAAGGCCGCTTCGGAGACATCCAGCTTGGCTGCCAGCGCGGCAGTGGTGATTTTTTCACCACGCGGCGTTTGCAGCATGCCTGCCAGGGTTTCCAGAATTTGCTGTTTGCGGTTTGCGCGTGCTTCTTTATTGATGGTTGCCATTGTGATTTCCTAGACCAAACCCATGTGAGTGTTGTTATTTTGGCAGGTATTTTAACCGCATTCGCTCAGCTCGGGAATGTATGTGGCGCTTTTTTCAATGCACTGTGAGTGAGCGCCAACACATGCGGCAACCTATATTGCACAAAGTTTGGTTTATGCAGGCGACGGCTGATCCATACCGTACGCATACCCAAACGCTTGGCGGTCATCAGGGCAGGCAGGCTGTCTTCAAACAAGGTGCAATCTGCTGCCCGGCAACGCAATTGCCGTAATAGCAGTTGAAACCCGCGCACGCTGGGTTTGGCATGAAAACGGCTAGACTCGACGCTAAACACCAGTGAAAAACAATCGGCGATGCCCAGTACCTCCAGCACGCGCAAGGCATACACGCGTGGGGCGTTGGTAAACACACATTTACGGCCTGGCAGGGCTTTGAGCAGTTGCCGCAACTGCTTGGTGGTTTGCACCATGTCGTCGGTTAAAAAGGCGTGTGTCTCGGCCAAAAAATGGTGTGGATTGATGCCGTGGTGGCGCATCAAGCCCTTGAGGGTTGCGCCGTAAATGCGCCAGTAATGCTGGCGCAGTGAACAGGCAGCAGGCTCTTCAAGCTGTAAATGGGTTTGGATATATTGCGTCATTGCCCGGTTCATCACCGGGAAGATGTGCGCGGAGGCGTTATGCAGTGTGTCGTCGAGGTCAAAAATCCACACCTGTTGGCGTCGCGGCATTGAATCAGGCCGCATCGACGCGTTGCTTGGCCGGACGCTGCAAGGCAACGCGCAGATAGTCGCTGAACACTGGGCGCGGGGCGATGGTTTTCGTGTAGTACATATCCATTTGCAAGTGTGAGGCCAGATAAATATCGGCGGCGGTAAATTGCTCGCCGCATAAAAACGGCTGCTGCTGCAAATGCGCTGCCAGCGTATCGATGGTGAGCGCCAGTGAGCCAAAGCCGAGAAATCCTGTGGCTGGCGTGCCCATGCGCGTGGTTTCCGGCGTTTTCCAATCCATCAGTGCGGCGGTGGTCGCTGCCTCTAGCGGGCCAGCCACAAAAAATAGCCAGCGGAAAAAAGCCGCCCGCGCAGCCGTGCCACCAGCCGGAATGAAGCCTTTGTCGGCAAAGGTGTCGGCCAAATAGGTGAGGATAGCGGCCGTTTCAGTTACCACTGCGTCGCCATGCGTTAACGCTGGCAGTTTGCCCATGGGGTTGATGGCCAGAAACGCCTCCGATTGCAGTGTCGGGCCCAGCGCCAGCCACTCTACGCGATAGGGCACTGCGAGCTCTTCGAGCAACCAGTGCACAGCACGGCCACGAGTGCGCTTATGGCTATAAAGAACGATCTCTGCCATCACGGATCATGTTGTCACTGGTTATTTTGCCTGGATCGATATTTTGCTTTGATCCTTATTTTGCTTTGATCAAGGTGCCGACCCCTTCGTCGGTGAGCACTTCCAGCAGCAAGGCGTGTTCAACGCGGCCATCAATGATGTGCACCGATTTAACGCCACTGCGCGCCGCATCCAGTGCTGAGCCGATTTTAGGCAACATGCCGCCACTCAGTGTGCCGTCGTCGACTAAATCGTCAATTTGTTTAGGCGTGAGGCCAGTGAGCAATTGGCCGTTTTTATCCAGCACGCCTGGCGTATTGGTGAGCAAAATCAGCTTTTCGGCATTGAGAATTTCTGCCAGTTTGCCTGCCACGACGTCGGCATTAATGTTGTAGGTTTCACCATCGCGACCAACACCAATCGGCGCCACCACGGGGATAAAGTCGCCGCTATCCAAAAAGTTGATAATGCTAGGATCAATCGCCGTAATTTCACCCACCTGGCCGACGTCTATCATTTTGCTCGGGTCTTTGAGGTCTTCCATCAGCAGTTTGTGCGCGTGAATAAAGTTGCCATCTTGCCCGGTGAGGCCAACGGCTTTGCCGCCATGGCGGTTAATCAGGTTCACAATTTCTTTATTCACCTGACCGCCCAGCACCATTTCGACCACGTCCATGGTTTCTTCATCGGTGACGCGCATGCCTTGAATAAACTCGCCTTTTTTGCCCAGCTTATCCAGCATCTCATTAATTTGCGGGCCGCCGCCGTGCACCACCACCGGGTTCATGCCGACTAACTTAAGCAGCACTACGTCCTGCGCAAAACACTCCTTGAGATGTTCGTCAGTCATGGCGTTGCCGCCGTATTTAATGACGATGGTTTTATCAAAAAAGCGTTTGATATAAGGCAACGCTTCGGACAGGGTTTGCGCTTTTTGGCTAGCGGTAGAGGTTTGCATAGGTCAAACTTTCATTCAATCATCGGGCGATTGCAGTCAATCGGGTACAGGCTGAATTTTAGCCAAAACTCATAACGGTTTGATGAAAACTTTGGATTTTCTCTGAAAATTGTAGAGTTTTTGTTTCTCGTGCGGCAATTGGTCGACATTTTGCTCGGTAAAGCCGCGTTCGAGAAACCAGTGTTCGGTACGTGTGGTCAGGCAAAATAGCCTTTTATAGCCTTTTTGACTAGCCTGCTCCTGGCAATAGTTAAACAATTTATCGCCACGGCCACCACCACGATAAGTCGGGTCTATGGCCAGGCAGGCAAATTCCACCATTTTTTCCTGGGCAAACGGATACAGTGCGGCACAACCAATCACCCGGTTGTCGTGCTCCATGACATAAAAGTAATTGATTTCCATCTCGATGCGCTCGCGTCCGCGCCGCACCAGAATACCTTCATTTTCCAGTGGTTCTATCAGCATCAAAATGCCGCCAACATCGTCAATATTGGCCTGGCGCATGGTTTCCAGCGGTAGTTCGGTAATCATGGTGCCTATGCCCTGGCGCGTAAAGAGCTCCTGAATAATGGCGCCATCGATGTGCCGCGAAATCAGGTGCGTTCTCGTTACGCCATGTTCGCAGGCGCGAACAGCGGCAGGTAAGTAATAGTTGACGTCCTCCGAGTAGTGGATGGGCTCATCACTCTCTTGCACATTGCGCAGCAGGTTTTTGGCTTTGGCCGAGGTCATTTCACGCAATAACTCGCCGCGCAGGTTTTGTACGCCACCCGAGTCCATCAAAAAAATCAGTTTTTCAGCATCCAGCGCGCTGGCCGCGCTCACTGCCACGTCTTCCAGCGTTAAGTTAAAGGTTTCACCGGTCGGCGAGTAGCCCATAGGGGATAACAACACCAATTCGCCGTCATCTAACCGCTTTTGGATGCCAATGGCATCTATCTTGCGTACTTCTCCGGTATGTTGCAGGTCTACGCCGTCGCGCACCCCTAGCGGTTTGGCGGTGACAAAGTTGCCGCTGGCGACACGGATATCGCTGCCTGCCATCGGCGAATTGGCGATGCCCATAGATAGTAGCGACTCAATTTCAACGCGGATGGCGCCGTTGGCTTCTTTGACCGCCTCCATGGCGGCATCGTCGGTAATCCGCAGGCCATTGTGTAGTTTGGGTGTCAGGTTGTCGCGTTTGAGGCGCTGTTCAATTTGCGGACGGGCGCCGTGGACCAGCACTAGCCTGACTTCCAGGCTGGCCAGTAGGTTAAGGTCGTGCGATAGGGCGACAAATTGCTGCTCGCTGACAACCTCACCGCCAAAGGCAATCACAAACGTGCTGCCGCCAAAGGCATGGATGTACGGCGCTGCTGAGCGAAACCAGTGCACAAAGTCTTTGCTGTTGGCGCTGGAGAGAATGGCAGGCGGTGTATTGGTCAGCGAGACTGGCGTCAGATTGGCATCGTACAAGCGGCCCGGTGTGGTATTTAATGCCTGCGCTGCGGCACGCAGCAGGGTCTCAGAGATGCCGATTTCACCGCGTTCAATACGTGACAAATTACTCGCATCTGTGCCCATGCGGGCAGCGAGTTGTTGTAAGGTTAAATTTTGCGATTTACGCAAATCTCTAATGTTTAATCCAAGCATTGGTCGTTTTATTAAGTTTAATATGCAAAATAATAATTAAAAATGGTTTTAATTGCAAATAATAAGGTTTTTATGATTTTTGTAGGGGTCTGCATAGACAAAAAAATGACGGCAATCGCCGTCATATAAGGTCAGAGAACACAGAGGACTACGTCAACATCAACTTACTGGCAGCGGGCGCATTGAGCGATACACACGGTTGCTCTGCCGTTTGCTCAATACCAGCTGCCAGAGTTGCCCTTGCCGAGCGCGGAAATAACCTGCGCAACACATCAGGTAGTATTTCCACATCCGGTAAAAACTTTCATCATATTTAAATTGTAACTCTGGCCAGGCCCGATTGAATTTATCCCACCAGGCCATCAGCGTGCGGTCATAATCAGGGCCAAAATTGTGCCAGTCTTCAATCAGGAATTTTTGCTCAATTGCCTGCGTGATTTCGCTGGCCGAAGGGACTTTGCCATTGGGGAAAATGTGGCGATCGATCCAGGCGTCGGTATGCAAGGCGGTTTTATGGTTGCCGATGGTATGCAGTAAAAACAGGCCGTTATCTTTGAGCAGGCGGTGTGCTGTTGCAAAATATATGGCATAGTTTTTTTGCCCGACATGCTCAAACATGCCGACGGATACAATTTTGTCGAATTGGCCATGCAGGTCGCGGTAATCCTTGAGCTGAATATCTACCGGTAATTCGGCGCAGCGTTCTTTGGCCACGGTTTGTTGCTCAACCGAGACGGTGATACCCACGACCTGTACGCCGTAGTGCTTGGCCATATGTCTGGCCAGGCCGCCCCAGCCGCAACCGATTTCAAGTACGCGGTCACCTGGTTGCAAGTCCAGCTTGCGGCAAATCATGTCCAGCTTGTTAAACTGGGCTTCTTCTAGCGTGCTGGCATGCTGCCAGTAGCCGCAGGAATAGCTCATGCTGCTGTCTAGCATGGCTTCAAACACGTCGTTACCAATATCGTAATGTTGTTGCGCGACCTGGTAGGCGCGGTGCGGCGCTTGCAAGTTAAACAGGCTATGGCGAATGACCTCACCCAGCAAGGTGAGCTTGGCCATGCCGCCCATTTTTTCATCAATATCAGCGCGCATCACGCGGTGAAAAAACTCATCCAGCCGTTTGCAGTCCCAGCGGCCTTCAATAAAAGCCTGCCCCAATCCCAACGTGCCCTTGGTCAACACATCGCGGTAAACACTTTCTTCATAGACCTGGATATCCCACGGCGCATGGCCATTAATAGTCACGCCCGTTGCGGCCAGCAGGCGGGTCAGAGTCTCGGGTGGCGCAGGCTGCTGCGCAAGCGGGTGGTGGATCGTGGTTTTCGGCATAATCGTCTGATAATCCCAAATAACACAAAACGAAAGAATGACGGCTTAACAGCATCTTAAAAAGAGTCGATGTTGCTGACAACTCGTCATATGACGTATGACAGCATGCAGCATAAAAATTCACACGGATTGCGTGATTTTAGGGAGTTGGCTGAGAGATAACAGGCCGCTTTTATGGCTGCAAGAGGGCAAACCAGAGTGATAAGCTGCCCATACTAAGCAAGGTGCTCAGAAATACCGCTGCGGCGTATAAGGCGCCATCTAGCCGATAGCGTTCGCAAATCACAATGCCAAACACCATGGTGGGCATAGCTGCCAGCAGTACGCAGGCAGTGAGTTGATAGCCATACAGGCCGAGCGCGATGGCAGTATATCGCGCCGCCAATGGTGCAATCAGTAAACCAATCACGCACACAGGCAGCAGCAAAGGAATCAATTTGAGTTTAAAAGTATCCCAGCGGATGCTCATGCCTAGCGCAATCAGCATCAGCGGCACCACACCACCGGCCAAGGTATGTAGCGCGTGGCCGATCATGATAGGCTGCGGAGTGTGGCTGAGGTTGAGCAGGGTGGCTAGCAACAGTGCCCACAACGGTGGCACTTTTAATAATTCTTTTACTGGGTGTGTTTGATGCTCAGACTGGCCATAGCTTTGTGCCATCAGCATACCCAGTGTTAGCAGCACTGGTGTGCAGGCAAACAGGTCAAACTTGAGCACGATTTCGTGTGTCCAGTCGCCCAGCACTTCGCTGGTGACCGGCAGGCCAAGATAGGTGGCGTTAGGAAACGTGGCTGCCAGCATCAATGCGCCTTGTTGGGAGCGTGAAATAGTCACCACGCGCTGCAACAGTTGCAGCGTCAGCCACATGCATAAAGCCGCAACTGACAGGCGACTGAGCGCAGTCATGGCAAAGGCGAGGGTGCTGGCGTCAAACGGTGCCTGCCATAAAATATCCAGCACCAGCGCTGGCAGCAGGATATAAAACACTAGGTCTGTCAGCGCGCGCCGGTGCGACAACGCCGACATATGCCCAGGCGCCAGGCGCTGCCAGAGCATCCCCGCGGCGATCAATAGCGCCATTTGCAACATCACTGCGAGCATGCGTGGCTTACAATCCTAAGTCGCTCAGCCCAGCATGGTCATCCGGGCGTCTGCCCAGTGGCCAGAAAAATTTGCGGTCTGTTTCTTTGATGGGGAGGTCGTTAATGCTGGCATGGCGCTGCATCATGAGGCCGGCCTCATTAAACAGCCAGTTTTCATTGCCGTAGCTGCGATACCACTGGCCGGCATCGTCGTGCCATTCGTAAGCAAAACGCACGGCAATTTTATTGTCTAGAAAAGCCCAGATTTCTTTAATTAAACGGTAATCCAGCTCGCGCGCCCATTTGCGTGATAAAAATCCATGCACTGCTTGGCGGCCCACAGGAAACTCGGCGCGGTTACGCCAAATGGTGTCTTCGGTATAGACCTGAATCACGCGGTCTGGGTCATGGCTGTTCCAGGCATCTTCTGCCAGGCGCACTTTCTGGATGGCAGTTTCTAAAGTAAATGGCGGTAACGGTGGACGGGTTTCCATCAGGTAACTCCTTTGGCTAGCGAATTTAAAAATCGCCCCACAGCGACTGCATGCTCGCAATGGCTGTGAGCGCGGCGGTTTCGGTGCGTAAAATTCTGGGGCCGAGGACGATCGATTGAAAGTGGTGTTGTGTGGCGAGTTCGATTTCAGCCGAGCTTAGGCCGCCTTCCGGGCCAATCAACAACTGAATGGCGCTCGCTGGTTTGCTTAAAGCGGCCAGCCGTTTGGCGCCAATCGGGTTCAGTAATAAATTCAGGTCATTCGGACTTGCGTGCTGGCTAAGCCATTGCGCCAGCGTGAGTGGTGCATGCACGGTGGGCACCACCGCGCGGCCGCTTTGTTCACAGGCGGCAATGGCGACGCCTTGCCAGTGTTCAGTGCGTTTTTCGGCACGGTCGCCCGTTAACTTGGTGACGCAGCGCTCGGTGCTGAGCGGATAAATCTCCGTCACGCCGAGTTCGACGGCTTTCTGGATGGTGTAATCCATGCGGTCGCCGCTGGAAATCCCTTGCAGCAATCGAATCGCAAGTGGTGACTCATTGCTGACTGGCACGCGGCTGAGTACTTCCACCTGGGCGGACTTTTTTTCTATGCTGCTCAGTGCGCATTGGTAATCAAAGCCATCGCCGCAAAACAGGGTCAAGGTATCGCCCACTTTAAGGCGCATCACCCTCACCGCATGTGCCATGGCATTGTCGCTCAGTGCTATTTGCTGACCGACCGTTAATGCCGTCGGGCTATGAAATCGTAAATTACTCATGACTGGCATTGTAACCAAAATGCCTGTGCGCAGGAGATTCACCTTGGCGCTTTAATCACGTACCATCATGGTTTACATTCAATGGCAGGAGCAACTCTGATGGCAAGCATTAGCCCACCCGTATGTGACTTTGGCTGGAAAGCCCCGGCATTCAACTTGCCTGATGTTGATGGCAAACTGGTGAATCTGGAAAGCAGCATGGGCCGTAATGGCCTGCTGGTGATGTTTATCTGTAACCATTGCCCGTATGTGAAAGCGATTTTGCCGCGCCTGATTGCCGATGTGAAAGCACTGCAAGTGCTGGGCGTGAATACCGTCGCCATCATGTCCAACGACCCATCTGATTATCCTGAAGACAGCCCGGAAAACATGAAAAAACTGGCAACAGACCTGGCGTTACCTTTCCCTTATCTGCTGGACGAAACCCAACAAGTGGCCAAAGCCTATGATGCGGTATGTACGCCAGATTTTTTTGGCTTTAACCACCAGTTTGAGCTGCAATACCGTGGTCGTTTTGACGAAAGCCGCAAAGAAACGGCGCCTGACAGCACGCGCGATTTGTTTAAGGCCATGAAGTTGGTGGCGGAGAGTGGGCAAGGGCCCGAGCAACAAATACCGAGTATCGGTTGCTCGATTAAGTGGAAAGAATAACCATTAACCTAGCGAGCCATCAATGCGTGGTTTGCTGAGTATCGGCCAGTAGGTGATGCAAAATAGCCCGAATGCGGCTATCCAGCCGCTGGCGGCTAGCATCACAGATAAGCGGTAAAATTCAGGCAGCAGCATAGGCAAAGATACCCGGCTCAGGGTCGCGAAAATAAGCAGGCCAAATACCCAGCTTACACTGCGTGGTGGGGTGTGGATATTGCGGCCGGTGTGGCCCAGCGCAACGCGCGCCATCATGGCCAGTGTAATCAGGCCTATGCCGCCAATCGCCCAGCAATGGATGGCCAGAATGACCGGGAGATGGGGCGCCAGAAAGCTGGCAGCATAGAGTAGAAACCCCAGGTTGATCAGCCACAAACCACAATAAAAACTCCACAACAGTGGCACTTGCCAAATGCCAGGCGTATGCCAGCGCCATAATCTGAATCCGGCGCTTAAGCTGATAGTGAGCCCTAACACTGCATTGAGTATTTCAGTGTTCATGGTCAGGATATTGATCAGCAAGGCGGCCAGGCACACCATGAGTAAGCGGTCTATCCAGGCTGCATTTTTCAAGGTCACCTCTTCTTTTACGCCGCGCTCAATAAACATCGGCAGGATACGACGGCTGATAACCATAATCAGGCTCACATTGAGCAGCAAGCCTATCCATAGCGCGGCGTGTGCGCCATTACTGGTCCAGCCCAGTGCCTGGGTATAAAAAGCGAGGTTGCCCATGGTGAGGAAAATGATTTTTGATAGCACGCCAAGTTGCCGCCACTGTTTGACTTTAATGATCGGCTGGGCCACGGCAAAAATGAGCCATAGGTTAAATACCAGGTCAAAACTTGCTGCTACCAATATTTGGCCGGGGGCGATGAGCATCACACTGCGGGCAATGGCCCAGCACGCGACTAGACCCAGTAGCGGGCGGCCATGCAGGGTTTGTATGCCGGTCCAGTTTTTAACTGCCGTCAGCAGAAAACCGGCAATCACGGCAAAAGCAAAGCCATATAGCATTTCATGCGCATGCCACTGCGAAGGCGAAATGGTGGGGAGTGCCTGTGGGGATAGTGGCGGCCAAAGTTGAAAATAGCCTGTCATCCAGGCCGTCATCGATAATACGGCAAAGCCTGCGGCCAGCAGGAAAAATGGCCGGAATCCCAGGTTCCATAACGCAAATCTTTGCACGGGCAGTTTGCGGCTGGGCGGGGAGATTTGAATCAGCGGCTGCATAAAAGATGCTCCTTGAGGTCTATGGTCATCAGCATAATTCATTAAAGTTGCATTGTAAATGAAACATATATTAGAATGCACAACATGCAATTAAACAAATTTACCGATATTGGTTTGCGCGTCTTGATGTATTTGTCGCAGTCGCGCTTTGACCAGCAAGTGACCATAGACGAGATCGCCACCACGTTTGACCTGCCGCGTAACCATTTGATTAAAGTGATTACGCGCCTGAACAAGCTGGGCTGGATCAAGGCAACGCGTGGCCGCAATGGCGGTCTGGAACTGAATCCTGAATCACTGCAATTGCGCATAGGTGATATTTTGCGCGAGCTGGAGAATACGACTGAGCTCATTAACTGTGAGAAACCGGTGTGCCGGTTTCACGGCGGTTGCCTGCTAAAAGACGCTTTGCAAACCGGGCTGGAATCTTTTTATGCGCACATGAACCAGCACAGTCTGTTTGATATTGTGAATAACAACACCAGGGAAAAAATTATTGCCATGCACAAAACCCACGCGGCCTAAATCACGCAGCCTAAGTGGGGAGCGGCCTGTTAATGCAGGCCAATTTCTTACATTAAATGTTTCATTTTAAATGCTAGTTAAAAGGAGTTTTTATGTTATCCAGTGCTGCCCGTCCGTATATCCAAGCCAGCGTGCCTGTATTGCAAGCGCATGGTTTAGCGATCACCACCACGTTTTATAGCAATATGTTTCAAGCGCATCCTGAGTTGAAAAACCTGTTTAATATGGGCAATCAGGCTAATGGCAGCCAGCAACAATCGCTGGCCGCGGCGGTGTTTGCATATGCCGCCAACATTGATAACGCGTCGGCGCTGCAACCGGTGATTGACCGTATTGTGCATAAACATGCTGCGGTAGGCATCAAGCCCGCGCATTACCCGATTGTGGGGCGCCATTTGTTGGGGGCCATTGCTGAAGTGCTGGGCGAAGCGGCTACACCACCGCTTATTGCGGCCTGGGATGAAGCCTATTGGTTGCTGGCGGGTGAGTTTATTGCTGCAGAAGCCCGCTTATATCAACGCACCGGATATGCCGCAGACCAATGGATAGACGCGCGCATCACGGAGGTGACGCCCGCCGCAGACGGTATCCTGTCACTTGTGCTGGCAGCAGAAGAGCAGGCATTGCCTGCTTTCAAGGCCGGGCAATATATCAGTGTGGCTGTGACCCTGGCCGATGGCGCACGCCAGATCCGGCAATATAGCCTGTCAGATGCCGAGCAAAAATCCACTTACCGCATCAGTGTGAAACGCGAGGCTGGCGATACGCAAACACCGCAAGGCACGGTGTCTAGCTGGTTACATCAATATGCCCAGGTGGACGGGCAGTTACGCATCAGCCATCCTTATGGCGAATTGACGCCTGTACTGCAAGCCAGCACGCCACTGGTGCTGATCTCGGCGGGCGTGGGTATCACGCCGATGTTGTCCATGCTGAAAACATTGCAGCAAGCGCAGACTAAGCGTGAGGTGTGGTTTTTGCATGCAGCCCGTACCATGCAGCATGTGCCGCATCTGGATGAATTGATGGCAAGCGCCGAGCAATTGTCGTCACTGAATCTGGCTTTGTATATTGAAGATAAACCCGGTTTTGCGACAGAGCGCCTGGTGCGTGAGGGGCATATGCGTGTGAACGAGTGGCCATTCAACGCGGCCTTGAACGCGCAATATTACCTGTGTGGCCCGCTGCCATTCATGGTCGCGCAGTGGCAGGCATTGCTGGCCATGGGCATCCCGCCGCAGCATATCCACCGTGAAGTATTTGGGCCGGAAAGTTTAAATCAGGCAGCTTAGTTGCATGGGCAAACGCAGCAGTATTTGCAAACTGGCGTTAGAATGGCACTCTTTAGAACCGCGCAGGAAAGGAAGCTGGCATGCAAAAACAACTCAAATGGGGCATTCTCGGGGCTGCGCGAGTCAATGAGCGGCTGCTGCCCGCTATTGTCGAGGCCAGTAATTCGCAACTAGTGGCGATTGCCAGCCGTCGCGCAGGCGCTGCCAGGGCGACGCTGGATAAATACGCGCCCAACCTTGGCGGTGTCACCTGTTATGACGACATGGATAGCCTGCTGGCCGATAGCGAAGTGGAAGCCGTGTATTGCCCGATGGCCAACGAAGAGCACGCAGAGTGGGCGCTGAAAGCGATTGCGGCAGGCAAGCATGTGCTGATCGAAAAACCGATGACCACGCGCCTGGCCGATATAGACACCATAGAATCCGCCGCCAAAGCCAAGGGCGTGACCGTGATGGAAGGCTTTATGTACCGCTTTCATCCGCAGCATGCCAAAGTCAAAGCGTTGGTTGGCAGCGGTCTGATTGGCGATGTGCTGTCTTGCCGCGCCAGCTTTTCTTTCCTCATGGCGCCTGCACGTATGTACCGGATTAACCGCGATATGGCCAATGGTGGCGGTGCCATGTGGGATATCGGGCCGTATGCGATTCATGCGCTGCGCTGGTGTTTTGGTGGCGGCGATGCGCCCGCTGAGCCAGTGAATGTCGTGGCTTACGGCAAGCTCAATGCACATGGCGCGGATGTGGTTGCCAGTGGTGTGCTGGATTTTGGGCCGGATGCCCAGGGTCGCGCCCGCTTTGGCCATTTTGATGTGAGCTTTGAGCGTGGCCGCAAAGCCGAGTATGAATTCATTGGCGATAAGGGTTGGATCAAATGCCACAATATGTGGGCGTATCCAGGTGATGATCCAGTGATCAGTTGGGAGGCGGGTGGCAAGTCAGAGACGATTGTCTTGCCCAAAGCCAATCACTTTAATTTAGAGATTGAGCACTTTGCTGATTGCGTGCGCTACGGCAAAGCACCATTGCTGAGTTTTGACGATGCGCGTGGTAATTGCAAGGCGATTGAAGCGGTGATTGCTGCCTTGAAGCGCTAGGGACAAAGGATTTGTGCCATAAAAAAGGATGCCTGAGCATCCTTTTTTATTATTTAGATTTTGCCATCGAGGCCCATTTGATAATACTTGTGCACGATTTTTTCCTGATTTTCTAACAACCAGTCAATGCTAGGCTCATTGCGCAAGGCTTTCTGAATCGCCTTGAAAGTCGCTTCGCGGTGAATATCAAACAGCGCTTTGTGGTCGATTTTTTCTTGTTCCAAAATCGCCGGGCTTAACCACACTGAGACAATAATACCTAAGTCGTTGGCTTTCTCTTTCGGGATATCGCCGCTACGCACCGCATCGAGCACGCCATTAGCAATCGCGCCTTGCACCGTGCCCATCAATATATTGGTATAACGCGGGTCTTTCACCGTCACCTTGCTCACCATCAGTGTCGCCGGGCGCACCATAATGTCGGTATTCATAATCGCCAGCACACGGGTATGGCCTTTGACCTGGTCACCGAGCAGGTTGGCAAATGCCGTGCCCATGGGGCCATTCATTTCGCCAATCGCAACTTCTGGTTCTGCTGCGGTGCCGGGTGGGCCGCCTGCGACCAGTGCTTCACCTACGCGCATGATAATTCGTTCGTCAGACATCATTACTTCCTTTGCTATCAATGTTTTGTCATGGTAGGGGAAACTTGGGTTGAAAGCTACCTTTGCAGGCAGCAGAATGGCCTTTTTTATCGGTTCGCCATCACAAAACCATCCTCAGAAAAAGGTGATTAAGGCTTGAAGAAAAACGGGTTCTAGTGAATAATCTAGCCTTTCCGTAAAAGGCGTGTTTTCTGGCCTTTTTAAAGAATTCAATCAAGGTTTTGCAGCATTTTGTGTAAGACCGCTCACTTTCACTCTAGGGAGATAACAATGGCAACTCGTGTCGACTTGTGCAACGCCATCCGTGCTCTGAGCATGGACGCTGTACAAAAAGCAAACTCCGGCCACCCAGGCGCACCTATGGGCATGGCTGAAATTGCTGAAGTGGTATGGAACCACAATCTGAGCCACAACCCAACTAACCCACAATGGGCTAACCGTGACCGCTTCGTGTTGTCTAACGGCCATGGCTCTATGCTGATTTACTCCTTGCTGCACCTGACTGGTTACGATGTGTCTATCGACGACATCAAAACATTCCGTCAATTGCATTCCAAGTGTGCTGGTCACCCTGAGTACAGTTATGCACCAGGCGTAGAAACCACCACTGGTCCATTGGGTCAGGGTATCGCTAACGGCGTTGGTTTTGCAATGGCAGAAAAACTGCTGGCTGACCAATTCAACAAGCCAGGCCACAACATTGTTGACCACTACACATACGTGTTCCTCGGCGACGGTTGTATGATGGAAGGCGTTTCTCACGAAGCATGTGCACTGGCTGGTACTTGGGGCCTGGGCAAACTGATCGCTTTCTGGGATGACAACGGTATTTCTATCGACGGCCACATTGAAGGCTGGTACACAGACGACACCGCAGGCCGCTTTAAAGCTTACGGCTGGCACGTGGTTTCAGTTGATGGTCACGACCAGGCGGCAATCCAAAAAGCGGTTGACGAAGCGAAATCAGTGACTGACAAACCATCACTGATCTGCTGCAAAACCATCATTGGTAAAGGTTCACCAAACAAATCCGGTTCACACGACTGTCACGGTTCTGCATTGGGCGACGCTGAAGTGGCTGCTACCCGTGCTGAAATCGGTTGGGCGCACGAGCCATTCGTGATTCCTGCTGACGTATACGAAGGCTGGGATCAAAAAGCTAAAGGTGCTGCTCGTGAAGCTGCATGGAACGACAAGTTCGCTGCTTACGAAAAAGCATTCCCAGCAGAAGCTGCAGAATTCAAACGCCGTATGGCCGGCGAATTGCCAGCCAACTGGAAAGCACTGACTGACGCAATCATTGCTGAAACCAACGAAAAAGCTGAGAAATTGGCGACTCGTCAAGCTTCACAAAAAGCCATTACTGCGTTGGCGCCAATCTTGCCAGAGTTCTTGGGCGGTTCAGCTGACTTGACAGGTTCTAACCTGACAGCCGCTAAAGAGTTCAAACACGTGAGCGGTAAAGAGCCAGGCAACTACATCTCTTACGGTGTACGTGAGTTCGGTATGGCTGCGATCATGAACGGTATGGCATTGCACGGTGGCTTGTTGCCATACGGCGGTACTTTCCACATGTTCTCTGACTACATGAAAAATGGTATGCGTATGTCTGCGTTGATGCATCAACGTGTGGTTTATGTGCTGACCCATGACTCTATCGGTCAAGGTGAAGATGGTCCTACCCACCAACCAGTAGAAAACACTTCTGGTCTGCGTTTGATTCCTCGTATGGATGTATGGCGTCCAGCTGACTCTACAGAAACAACCGTTGCATGGGTTGCTGCAGTAGAGCGCACTGAAGGCCCAACCAGCTTGGTATTAAGCCGTCAAGCAGTGCCAGGCATCAAGCACGACAGCAAAGACTTCGAGCTGATCCGCAAGGGTGGCTATGTATTCTCTGACGTCGCTGGCAAGGCTGATGTGATCATCATCGCTAACGGTTCTGAGTTAGATTTGGCGATTCAAGCGGCTGCAGAATTGAACGCTGCTGGTACTAAAGTGCGCGTGGTTTCTATGCCATCCACCAACGTATTCGACCGTCAAGACCAAGCTTACAAAGACAGCGTGTTGACACCAGGCGTTAAACGCGTGGCTGTTGAAGCTGCTCACCCAGACTTCTGGCGTAAGTATGTTGGTCTGGAAGGTGCAGTGGTTGGTATTGATACCTTCGGCGAATCCGCACCAGGCGGCGTACTGTTGAAACACTTCGGTTTCACAGTTGAGAACGTAGTCGCTACTGTTAAATCTGTTCTGTAATTTAAACAGATTCGCAGTATAAAAAACCGCCTCCTTGTGGGGCGGTTTTTTTATGCCCATATATAGGCAAATGCGCAGCGAAAGCGTTTTTAAATCTGTGCAAAGTAATAGGCGTGATCGTTTCACTATTGCGCAATTTTGGCCTGCCTGCTTTGGCCAATCAACAGATCACTGCAACTAAGCAGTGAGCAAGTTAACCTGAACATTTACATGCAGTGCGGGCGTGATATTGGGGCCAATAAAACTGCCAGCCACCGGCGGTACTGATTCCGGGTCCCGCGCGACAGCAACGGCAATATGTTGTGTGCCGGTCACTTGGCCTGAGGTCGGGTCAAAGCCTTTCCAGCCGGTACCTGGCAGATAGACTTCTGCCCAGGCATGCGTGGTGGCGTTGCCAGCCTCGGTGGCGGGGGCATGTAAATAACCGCTGACAAAGCGGCTGGCGAGTCCGAGGTTGCGACAGGCCTCAATAAACAGTGTGGCATAGTCGCGGCAGGAGCCGCTGCCATTGTTTAAGGTGGTAGCAGGCGCTTGCACCCCCGGCGCCTCACGTGCCTGATATCTAAATTGTGTATAAATTGCCTGGTTCAAATTGTTCAGCAACTCCACCGTATTGCGCTGGCCATTGAGCAAGCCCAGTTGTTGCAACCACTGGTTCACACGAAATCCGTCTGGTTCGAAAATCAACCGCTGATAAGCGGCTAAATCAGCCCATTCGGCTTGCGCATAAGCAAACGGATAGTTAGTTGCATAAGCCTCCATCCAGAAATCAAACGGCGCCTCTTCATAATGTTGTATCACAACCTCGCTGGCAATGGTCAGCTTGTCACTGGGTTGTAAAAAGGTGACAGTTGCCAGAGAGTTATCAAAGACATCGCGCGACCAGTGGATATGATAAGACGGTGAAATGGTCAGCAGAGAGGACTCAATACGTAAGTCGTGCCCTTCACGCGGACGTATCAGCAAACAATGTTGTTGCAGGGTCACTGGGGATGAGAACACATACTCGGTCAGATGTTTGATTTTAAGACGTTTCATCAGATGCGCATCCGGTAAATTTAGCCTGGTGGTGCTGTGAGTTGCGTCACGCTGACATGCATCTGTTCAGGATGCAAGGCTGGGCCAAACTGGTTAAAAATGGCAACATCGGCAGCATCGTGGCCATAAGCCACAGTCACACGTCCGCCGCGCGGAAAAGGCTGGGTAGGGTCAAAGGTATACCATCTGCCATTCACATACGCTTCAAACCAGGCATGAAAATCCATGGGATTCAGCTCATGTAAAAATCCCACGACCATCCGAGCGGGAATACACAAGCCACGACACAAGGCGATGCCCAAATGCGCCAGTTCGCGGCAGACGCCCTCACGCTGCTGATTCACTTCGACAGCAGAGAGTTGGAAGTGCGTAGAGTTGGTGTTGTAGCGAACGTTGTGACGTATCCATTGCTCAATCGCCATCACCTGGTCGTAGCCTGGCCGCACATCAGCCACAATCTGCTGACCTAAATTAATCAGCTTGTCAGACTCACAGTAGCGCGAAGGCAGTAAATACGTCAGCACATGATCAGGCAGATGTTGCACATCCTCAAAGGGGGCGCCAGGGGCAGTATCAATCCCATCTGCCGTTAAAATATCCGCCGAGGTGCTGATGCAAAATTGCCCCACAGGGGCCATCAAGCGCTGACAAAGGTTGCCATAGGTATCGGTATATTCCACCACCGGCACACTCGGCGTCAACGTATAGGACTGACGTGCCACCCACTGTTGCTCACCACTGCGCGGTCGCAACATTAAAATAAAGGGGGTAGGGATACTGACATTAAAAAGGATGTTACATTCAGTACGTAGCCACATGCTTGATCCTTATGTGGGGTATTCCTCCCCATTCTAGCCTGCTTTGGCCAAGGCGGGACACAAGTTTTTCTCGCTATGCACGCAGGCATCTATTCAGACGGCTGTATTAAAGGCCCTATGCACTAGCGAGGGGCGGCTCCAGGCAGTGAATTCAAACAATGATTACTATGCTGGTTTTCACCGCTGAAGACGAGATTTCGCAAGACTTGCATGATTTTTTAAATTTGATGGTAGTCTGACGGCCATTACTACTCGCGTATGATATGAAAACTCCCAAAAGATTAGAGCCGTTACTTGAAGATGGCGTGATAGATGCGGTGATCCGCCAGCTAATGAGCGGCAAAGAAGCTACCGTTTATGTTGTACGCTGTGGCGACGAAACGCGCTGTGCCAAGGTCTACAAAGAAGCCAATAACCGTAGCTTTCGCCAAAGCGTCGATTACACCGAAGGTCGAAAAGTTAAAAGTAGCCGTCAGGCACGGGCCATGGCCAAAGGCTCAAAATACGGCAAACAAGCACAAGAAGAAGCCTGGCAGAGCGCAGAAGTTGATGCCTTATATCGGCTGGCCGCTGCGGGTGTCAGCGTGCCAACACCCTATCAGTTTTATGAAGGTGTCTTATTGATGGATTTAGTCACCGACGCCGAAGGAAATGCCGCGCCCAGACTCAACGATGTGGTATTCACCGCAGAAGAAGCCCGCCATCATCACCAATCCTTGCTCAAAGAAGTGGTCCGCATGCTATGCGCTGGCATCGTTCATGGAGATCTGTCCGAGTTTAACATCCTGCTCGGCGCCCATGGCCCGGTGATTATCGACTTACCCCAAGCGGTAGATGCGGCAGGCAACAACCACGCCATGAGCATGCTGGAACGCGATGTTGGCAACTTGGCTGATTTTTTTGGTCAATTTGCGCCTGAGTTAATCAACACGCAATATGGCAAAGAGATTTGGACGCTCTACGCGCATGGTGCACTCACGCCAGAAACCGTACTGACAGGACGTTTTAAACAAGACACCAAGCCAGTAGATTTAAAAAGTGTCGTGCGAGTGATAGATGCCGTGCGTGAGGATGAGGCCAAAAAGCAAATCCGCTTGGCAGAAGCAAAAGCCGCGCTGCCCAAGCCCAAACGACCTTAAACATATGCCGCTAAAATGCGTGCGGATGGCGCATAGAAAGCGCTTTCTTGTGAGGCGGTTTTTTGCACCTGCTATGACACAATTGCTTAGCGCGAAAAGCGAACTAGGTCATTCAATAATAACCTTGTAAAATATAAGGCTTTATTAATTGCCCCACGAAAGTCCGCATGTCCACATTACCCGCCTGCCCACAATGCCAATCCGAATACACCTACGAAGACGGTGACAACTACGTCTGCCCAGAGTGTGCGCACGAGTGGAGCAAGGTCGCAGCCACAGATTCAGACGAAGTGAAAGTCGTACGTGATGCCAACGGTAACGTACTGCAAGACGGCGATACCATCACCGTGATTAAGGACCTTAAAGTCAAAGGTTCTTCGTCAGTGGTCAAGGTGGGCACTAAAGTGAAAAACATCCGCCTGGTCGATGGCGATCATGATATCGACTGCAAAATTGATGGCTTTGGCGCCATGAAGTTGAAGTCGGAGTTTGTGAAGAAGGCTTAGAAAATAGTTTAAATACTAAACTCTGTTACAACTGCTTTAAGAAATTGAATGATATCTTCTTCATGCTTTGTATGTTCTGCGGAGTCCTTAAAAGACTCATAGCATTTATTTTTCGCATCTGCGTCATCTGTAGCTAGTGAATGATTTACTAGCATTTGGAAGTAAGAGTGATGATCTGTATATTGCGCTTCTGCTTCCACATTTGCATTCGGATGTTTTTTTAAATATGCCTTCAATAGAAACTTCTCTGGTGCTTCATATGGATATAAAAACATTACCTTTTCAGACGAGTTTTCATGATAGTTTGAATAGTTAGAGTCGTTTTTATAGTCACCGTCAATTATTGCGCAATATCCAACTTTATTTTTCAATTGGGGAAAGTTTCTTTTATGTCGTTCATAATCAGTTTTAACTTCATTTACTGGCCCAGACTCAATTATGTTAATTAACCTATCAAAATATGCGTGTGTTTGAGCTATTTTAATCATAATCTTTTTAATTAAGTAACTTGCAATATCATCCTCGCAATACAAGTTAATTAATGGGTAACCAATTGCATCCATTTTCGAGAGTGCTGCATGCACAGATATACCTTTAATGACTCTAACTTCATCGCCGTGGCTCTCGATAAATTTTCGTGAGTTTTTTGGAAAAGAAGACAATAAAGAGGGAGAGTGAGTCGTAATAATGAATTGTTTCTTATCTCTCCAAGCAATATATTGAATAATATCTGCTATTTTCCTTAATACTGAAGGATGAAAGCCAGCTTCCAATTCATCAATCAAAACTAATGAATCTTTTGCCGACTCAAAGATATCCTTAAGAAGGTTTATTGCAGACTCTTCACCTGAGGCTGCATTGTAAGTCGAGTAGTAATTTGAGCCCGCCTGTATTGAATAACAAGTTTTATTAATATGTGAACCCATTTCGCTGATTTTCACATTTGATAAATTGAATATATATTCAAATGCTTGTTCAATTTCAATGTTTAGGCGATGGGGATTTGAGGCATTCGCTTTTCTGTATAACGTACTGGAAAAGCTTCTGGCAGGAAGTATTCTTTCTAAATCAATAAGCCTTACTTCACGAACTTTTATTTTTGCATTTGTTCTTTTAGAGCTACTTTTCTTACCAAGTCCGCTCCAAGCTCCACTTTTGGCGAGCCTCTTACCTTCGCCATTAAAGTCTTGCTTTGCAACCCGCCAATCAATTTCATATGAGTAGTCTTTGGTTTCATTTTCCTTTGAGGTGAATGATAAAACATCTTTCCAAGCATGGTTCCTTAATTCGCCCGCTGGAGCAGTTGCATCAATCTTCTTAAACTCTTCGTGACTACAAGCTAAAATTAAAAGTAAGCTTGTTTTTCCAATTTTATTAGTACCACTTATTACTGTTACAGGATGATCAAAACTGAGTTCAATATTGTTTATGTGGCGAAATGAGTTTATCTTTAATTTTTTAATAAAGTGTCGAAAGCTATTTCCAGTGTTATCAAATACTGCAACGTTGCATCTATTTAACTTTTTCTTTGCGTCACCTATGTTTTGTAAGTTTAACGTCACTGATAAGCCTTCGATATTAAGTACTACAAGATAATGATGGTTCTGATTATTCAGTCATCAGGGATTCATGCAAGCTTTATTTATCAAATAAGTGTTTGTAAATATAAAAATATATTATGTTTCTGTAAGTAAAGCAACGCCAGACCAAACGTTCAAAAGCTAAGTTAGCATGAATGAGTATTGGAGTCGCGAGCTCCTAGCTATTCATGGCATCTGGGTCAGGTCTTGCAATCTAGCACGAGCAAAACGTCAGCCACTTCTTTTCTTGAGTTTGCACAATCATATCGCCATATGCGCCTGAGAGGCTGATGTATTGACAGCTGCCCTTTAAGGGATATACTTAAAATATATATTTTTTGAGGGTTGGTCATGAAAACTGCCAAGTTATTTCAAAACGGACAAAGCCAAGCGGTTCGATTGCCCAAGGAGTTTCGTTTTGAGGGTGATGAAGTCATTATCAAGCGTTCAGGGAATGCTGTGATTTTGTTGCCTGCTAACCATTCGTGGGATGTTTTATTGAACAGTCTGCATAAGTTTAGCGACGACTTTATGGATGATCGTGCACAACCAGTGCCACAAGAGCGTGAGGACTTGTTTTAATGAGGCTCATGCTGGACACCAATATCTGTATTGCTTTGATTAAGCAAAAACCTGCTGCTGTACTTAAAAGATTTAATGATTTTCAAGTGGGTGATATTTGTATTTCGAGCGTCACCTTGGCTGAGTTACGTTACGGCGTTGCTAAAAGTCAGTTTCAGGAAAAAAATCAGGCTGCTTTAGATGACTTTATTTTGCCTTTAGAAATTATGGTATTTGATGAGTCTGCGGCAAGCTATTATGGAGCTTTACGCGCAAGCCTCGAAAAAAAAGGCACGCCCATCGGGGCGATGGATTTAATGATCGGTGCGCACGCGCTAAGTCAAAACCTCACGATTGTTACTAATAATGTCAGGGAGTTTAATCGCATCCCTAATTTGGTTGTTGTTGACTGGTTTAATGATTAAACCTATTCCTCAGTTTTAACTCTCAAATATAATCAAGCCAATACTTATATAGGTCATTTTTTCATGCGAACCGAAAACGCTGTTGCACCAAAAACCATTTATCTCAAAGACTACACGCCAGCGCCTTATCTGGCCGAGCAGGTGAATTTGAGTTTTAACCTGTTGCCGGGTAAAACCATTGTCACGTCTGAAGTGAAGTACGTGAAAAACTCGGCGGGTACTTCAAATACTCTGGTGTTGGATGGTGAAGAGCAAACCATTTTGTCGGTGACGGTGGATGGTCAGCCGTTTAGTGAATACACGGTGGCGGATGGACAGCTGACGATTGCGAATGCGCCAGATGCATTTACCTTAATCATCGTCAGCGAGATTGACCCGGCAGCGAATACCGCGCTGGAAGGGTTGTATCAATCGCAAGGTTCGTATTGCACACAGTGCGAGGCTGAGGGCTTTAGGCGCATTACCTATTACCAGGACCGACCTGACGTGTTGAGTGTGTTTACCGTGCGCATTGAGGCGGATGCCAAGGCGACTCCGGTATTGCTTTCAAATGGTAATTTGCATGACTCTGGTAAGTTGGCGGATGGCCGTCATTACACCGTCTGGCACGATCCTTTCCCTAAACCATGTTATTTGTTTGCACTGGTGGCGGGCGATTTGCAGCGCGTGGCGGATACGTTTACCACCATGACGGGCCGCAAAGTGGATTTGCATATTTATGTGCGTGCTGGCGACGAAAGCCAATGCAGCCATGCCATGGAGTCGCTGAAAAAATCCATGAAGTGGGATGAAGAAGTCTATGGCCGCGAGTATCAGTTGGAGCTGTTCAATATTGTCGCGGTGAGCGACTTTAATATGGGCGCGATGGAAAACACCTCGCTCAATGTGTTTAACACTGCGCTGGTGCTGGCGCATCAGGAGACGGCGACCGATAGCGATTTTATGAGTGTGGAAGGCGTGATCGGCCACGAGTATTTCCATAACTGGACCGGTAATCGCGTGACTTGTCGTGACTGGTTTCAGCTCTCACTCAAAGAGGGGTTTACGGTGTTCCGCGATCAGGAATTCAGCGCCGATTTGAACTCACGTGCGGTATTGCGCATTGATGATGTGAATGGTCTGCGCCGTTTGCAGTTTCCCGAAGATGGTAGCCCGCTGGCGCACTCGGTGCAACCTGACCAGTTTATCGAAATCAGTAATTTTTACACCAAGACCATTTACGACAAAGGGGCCGAGCTGATCCGCATGCAGCATACCTTGCTGGGCGCGGAGACTTTCCGTAAAGCCACCGATTTGTATTTTGACCGCTATGACGGTCACGCCGTGACATGTGATGATTTTGTGCAATGCATGGCCGATGCGTCTGGCCGCGACATGTCGCAGTTCTTCCGTTGGTATAAGCAAGCCGGTACGCCGACGCTGCAAGTCAGTAGCCAGTATGACGCTGCGCAGCAAAGCTATACTTTGACATTCAAGCAGTCACAACCCGATACCCCAGGGCAAACCGACAAGCAGCCGATGCATATTCCAGTGGCGCTGGGCTTGCTGGATGCTAATGGTAAAGAGATTCTGCCAACCCGCGTGCTGGAAGTGACAGCCCGTGAGCAAACATTCACTTTCAATGGCATCAGCGCCAAGCCAGTGCCTTCGATTTTGCGTGGCTTCTCTGCACCCGTTAAGCTCGAAACCGATTTAAGCGATGACGATTTACGCTTGCTGCAAGTGCATGACACCGATGGCTTTAATAAGTGGGAAGCGGGCCAGACCTTGGCTCTGCGTACTATCCAGCGTGTGATGGCTGATCCGGCTGCAGATATTGCACAGTTTGTGGCTGATGTCGGCACTTTGATTGAACAAGGCCTAACTGGCAAGGGCGATAAAGCCTTGCTGGCGCGTGCATTGAGTTTGCCGATGATAGGCGTGATTGGTCAGCATTTGCCGGTGATTGATCCTGCCGCGATTGATGCCGCGCGCACGGCTGTGCTTAAGCAAATCAAAAGCACGCATAAAGAAGCGCTGGCGGCTTTGTATGATGCCAACACTAACATCGGTGCTTTCTCTATTACGCCAGAAGCCATGGGGCGCAGAGCTTTGAAGCATGCCGTGCTGGAGATTCTCACAGTGACCAATGGCACTGGTTGCGCCTCGCGCTCGAAAGCGCATTACGATGCCGCGGATAATATGACTGACCGCGTCACTGCGTTGGCTTGCTTGTCTGATAGCAGCCAGCCACAGCGTGCTGAGGTGTTTGCTGACTTTTATGCACGCTTCAAGAATTATCCACTGGTGGTGGATAAATGGTTCTCGCTGCAAGCGATTGCTAACCGTGACCAAATTTTTGACGACCTCGCCATGTTGCGCAATCATCCAGACTTCAATATCAAGAACCCTAACCGCGTGCGTTCGTTGTACTCAGCGTTTGCGATTAATAACCCGGTGAAGTTCCATGATGCTAGCGGCAAAGGCTATGCTTTCTTGCGCGATGTGATTATTGAGCTGAATACCATCAACCCACAAATTGCCGCGCGCATGGTGACACCGTTGCGTGAGTGGAAGCGCTACACCCCTCAATTGCAAGCGCACATGAAAGCCGCGCTGGAAGCCATTCTAGCCACGCCGAATTTGTCTGGAGATGTGTTTGAGATTGTGAGCAAGAGTCTCAATGCTTAATAAAAAAGCGGAGCCAAGTGGGCTCCGCTTTTTTGTATCTCTAATCAGGCGGAAGTTATTTCCCCATCGCTTCACCCAGACGAATGGGTTTGCCTGCATGCCAGCTATCATTAAAGGCGAGTACATTTTTTTCAAATAGCATCACCACGGTAGAACCCAACAAGAAGCGGCCCATTTCTTCGCCTTGTTTTAAGGTGATATTGCGGTCGCTGTAATTCCAATTCACGACTTTGCCTGGGCGCGGTGGGTTGATGATGCGGTCTTTTGCATCGTGCCAAACGGTGGCCATGCTGCCGACGATGGTCGCACCTACCAGCACTAATACAAACTTGCCATGTTGGGCGGATTCAAACGTACACACTACACGCTCATTACGCGCAAACAGGCCGGGCACATTGGCGGCGGTGAGTGGGTTCACTGAGAATAAGTCGCCTGGCACATAAGTCATGCTCACTAGCTTACCTTCGCAAGGCATATGAATGCGGTGGTAGTCTTTGGGGCTTAAATACAGGCAAGCAAAGCTACCGCTATCGAAGTTTGCAGCCAGTGTCGCATCGCCGCCGACCAGTGTCTGAGCGGTGTAATGATGACCTTTGGCCTGGAAAATCTGGCCGTTTTCAATGTTGCCAAACTGGCTGATGGCGCCATCCACTGGACACACAAAGGCGTTGTTTGCCAGCGGCCTGGCATCGGGTTTAAGTGGGCGGGTGAAGAACAGGTTGAAAGTCGCGTAGCTGCTAATATCGCCGTTAAGGGCTTCTTCCATATTGACGTGGTATTTACGCACGAACCAGCCGATAAACGCGGTGGTCAGGCGACCCGCTCGCCAGTGCGCCAGCTTGCCGGCGGTGGCCGTCAGTAATTGTTTGGGGGCGATGTATTGCAGCAGAATGGCGAGTTTCACTTCTATCCCTTTTTAAGCAGTTCCAGTGGGTTGCAGGAACTTGTTTTTATCATGTATTCATTCGTGATTTTACAAATAAAAAAGCACAGGCGATACAACAGCCTGTGCTTTTTGCCTACCGTTGTTTAATTAAACAGCGGTCAGCTTGGTTAAATTCCAAAAATTAGTTTTTGGACTGATCAACCAGTTTGTTTTTCGCAATCCAAGGCATCATGGCGCGCAGTTTGTTACCGACTTGCTCGATGGGGTGCGCAGCGTTCAAACGACGACGTGCAGTCATTTCTGGATAGTTAGTGCGGCCTTCCAGGATGAACTGTTTCGCGTAGTTACCGTTCTGGATGTTAGCCAGGCACTGACGCATTGCCTCTTTAGATTGGCTGTTGATCACTTGTGGGCCAGTCACGTACTCACCGTACTCCGCGTTGTTGGAGATGGAGTAGTTCATGTTGGCGATGCCACCTTCGTACATCAGGTCAACGATCAGTTTCAGTTCGTGCAAGCACTCGAAGTAGGCCATTTCTGGGGCATAACCGGCTTCAACCAACGTTTCGAAGCCCGCTTTAACCAGCTCAACCGCGCCGCCACACAGCACCGCTTGTTCGCCGAACAAGTCAGTTTCTGTTTCTTCACGGAAGTCAGTCTCGATCACGCCACCTTTGGTGCCGCCGTTAGCCGCCGCGTAAGACAAAGCGATGTCTTTGGCTTTGCCGGAAGTGTTTTGGTAAACCGCGATCAATGAAGGTACGCCGCCGCCTTTGAGGTATTCAGAACGCACAGTGTGGCCTGGGCCTTTAGGGGCGATCATGATCACGTCCAGATCGGCGCGTGGCACGATTTGGTTGTAGTGAATGTTAAAGCCGTGGGCAAATGCCAACGCCGCCCCTTTTTTCAGGTTAGGCGCGATTTCAGCATGGAAGATTTCTGCCATGGTTTCGTCTGGCAGCAATACCATCACAACGTCAGCTTCTTTCACTGCGGCTGCGATTTCTAAAGTAGTGTGGCCAGCGCCTTCAGCTTTAGCCCATGAGCCGCCGCCTTTACGCAAACCGATAGTGACGTTGACGCCGCTGTCGCGCAAGTTAGCTGCGTGTGCATGGCCTTGTGAGCCGTAGCCCACGATAGTCACTTTTTTGCCTTTAATGATGCTTAAGTCGGCGTCTTTGTCGTAATAAACGTTCATGTCTGCTTTTGCCTTTCAATACAAATGCTTAGGTATAGTGTAAAAATACTGTCGATTAAACTTTGAGGATGCGGTCGCCACGACCAATGCCGGACGCGCCGGTACGCACGGTTTCCAGAATCGCACTGCGGTCTATGGCTTCAATAAACGCATCCAGTTTGCTGCAAGAGCCGGTAAGCTCAATGGTGTAACTATTGTCGGCCACATCGATAATACGGCCGCGGAAAATGTCGCACATACGCTTCATTTCGTCTTTATGGACGCCGGTGGCTTTGACCTTGACCAGCATCAGTTCGCGCTCAATGTGCTTGCCATCGTTGAGGTCCAGCACTTTGACCACGTCAATCAACTTGTTGAGTTGCTTGATAATTTGTTCAATCACATCATCGGAGCCGGTCGTCACAATCGTCATGCGTGACAGGGTTGGATCTTCGGTGACCGCAACGGTGAGTGATTCAATGTTGTAACCGCGCGCAGAAAACAGGCCGGCCACGCGTGACAGGGCGCCTGCTTCGTTTTCCATCAGCAGTGAAATAATATGACGCATTATTCTTCCCCTTTCAGACGGCTGGCGGTGCCTGGGCTCAATACCATTTCGGACAAGCCTTTGCCGTTTTCAACCATCGGGAAGACGTTTTCAGTTTGGTCAGTTAAAAAGTTCATGAATACAAACTTGTCTTTTTTATCAAATGCTTCTTTGAGCGCGCCTTCTACATCAGCCGGATTGGTGATGTTCATACCCACGTGACCATAAGACTCCGCCAGTTTGACGAAGTCAGGCAGACTGTCCATGTAAGACTCTGAGTAGCGGTTCTCGTAGAAGAACTCTTGCCACTGGCGCACCATGCCCAGATAACGGTTATTGAGCAAGATCACCTTGATCGGCAAGCCATATTGCGCGCAGGTCGACAGCTCCTGAATATTCATTTGGATGCTGCCTTCACCGGTGATACAGGCCACTTGCGCATTTTTATCCGCAAACTGACAGCCCATGGCGTAGGGCAAGCCCACACCCATGGTGCCGAGGCCGCCGGAATTGATCCAACGGCGTGGTTTGTCGAATTTGTAGTATTGCGCTGCCCACATCTGGTGCTGGCCCACGTCAGACGTCACATAGGCTTCGCCTTTGGTGACTTCCCACAGTTTTTGCACCACGTATTGTGGTTTGATCACGGTATCTGAATAGGCGTAATCCAGTGACTGGATGCCGCGCCATTCGTTAATCTGCGTCCACCAGTCAGCGGTATCCGTGGTCTGATTTTCTTCCTGCGACAAGATTTCATTCATGTCAGCCAACACTGATTGCACATCACCCACAATCGGCACATCGACCTTCACGCGTTTGGAGATGCTGGAAGGGTCAACGTCGATATGAATAATGGTACGTTTCTGGCCGGTGAAATGTTTGGGGTTGCCAATCACGCGGTCATCAAAGCGCGCACCTACCGCCAACAATACGTCACAGTGTTGCATCGCCATGTTGGCTTCATAGGTGCCGTGCATGCCCAACATGCCGACAAATTGCCTGTCGGTGGCTGGGTAACCACCCAGGCCCATTAGCGTATTGGTGACCGGGAAGTTAAGCGCTTTTGCCAGTTTAACTAGCTCTACTGCACCATTACCCAATACCAGGCCGCCGCCGGTGTAAATCATGGGGCGTTTTGCACCCAGCAGCAATTTCACCGCTTTTTTAATCTGGCCGCTGTGACCTTTCAAAATCGGGTTGTAAGAGCGCATTTCTACCGTTTTTGGGTAGATAAAGTCAGCAATGTGCGCAGTGATATCTTTAGGGATATCAACCACGACCGGGCCTGGACGGCCAGTTTTCGCAATAAAAAAAGCTTTCTTGATGGTAGGCGCAATGTCTTTAACATGCTTGACCAAGAAGTTGTGTTTTACACAGGGGCGGGTCACGCCAACCATGTCGACTTCCTGAAAAGCATCCATACCAATCGCGGGGACTGGCACCTGACCACTGATCACTACCAACGGAATCGAATCCATATAAGCGGTGGCAATGCCTGTGACAGCATTGGTCGCGCCTGGACCGCTGGTGACCAAGGCAACGCCGACATCGCCGGTTGCACGTGAGTAAGCGTCAGCGGCATGAACGGCCGCCTGCTCATGACGCACCAGAATGTGTTTGAAACCATTCTGTTTATAGAGTGCGTCGTAAATGTGCAAGACCGCGCCACCTGGATA